>RECP01000079.1 GCA_007693945.1 Spirochaetaceae bacterium | reverse complement strand
GCGGGGGCAAGTTCGCCAATGGAGCCTGGACGGCGGCGTTTGTCAGCAGGTTCAATCATGACGGGACTTCATCGCGGCGGGCAAACCTGCGCGAGACGATAAACTCAATTGAGAACCTGGACGTCTCTGAATCGGTGAAGGGAAAGTTGTTCGAAGAGCTGAATCGAGCTGTGGCACTGGAAAAAAATCGATTGCTCAATTTGAGTCCTACTGAACTCGCTGATTTCTTCGGGCTTTTGCCTACAGACCGCAGCTTGCCGATCTACCAGCAGCAGTTCGCCGCGGATCTGCAGCTACTTCAACTGTATGCCGGCCAAAGAGCCAGTGGGGTCCTAGCCGGAGAAGCCTATTCCGCATCAGGGATTGCGGGTACCTTCCTGGGCGCGCTGCCCGGACCGGCAGCGCAGATTGCCTCCGGCGCCCTCCAGACCCGCGGTGCCTGGAGACTGTTTGGGCCATCGCGGTACGGTGTGTCGTTCTCCTGCGTAGGCGATCCATTGTATGCGTGCGCCGCGCGAATCGGACATTAGGACTAATTGATATGCGCAGAGTCGGAATCACCGCTCTCCTGGTCGGCATCGCAGTGGCGGCCGCTTTCCTGCTTCTTCGTAGCGCTCTACCGGCTTCTGCTGAAGGCTACCGCTGCGCGCAAGATTGGCGCGGGCCAGCAATCATCACTCGTGGCGGGATCCTCCCTATTCCGAAGGGCTATGTCTTGGTGGATCGCTCTGTGTCCCCCCATTGGTTCAACAACTATGTCGATGCGATGGGCGGTGCAACACTCGGGGTCATCAAAGCGGGGCGAGCGCAGGGTTACCTGGAGTCTCAAGTAAGCGGTGGGTTTGTCGTTGAGGAGTTTAATTGGCGTACGGCGACGCGACAGCTCATCACTGAGCCGGAGACCGGGCTGTCAATCGATGAGTTTATCTTTCCGGACGAATTCGTACTGAGCTTCACCGGCGCCGCATTGCCGTTTGCTGAAGCAGTGGCCAGCTGCTACGCGGACTTGATATCCGATACTGGCAGTTCACCGTGAGGATAGACGCGATGGGGTTGTCCACTTCCACATGCTGTTTCTCGACGTGGTATATGTCGATCGTCGAGACGGCTCGGTGCGCTTCCGCTGAACGAGGGCTCACAGCGCTGAGCTTTCCCGACTGACCCATACACCGGTGCTGCGTATCGGCTGGTCTTTGGAATATCAGGGACTGTGGCTGCGTGGCTTCGGGTCGAGTCCTACTACCGCTGCGGGCACATGTGCCGTGCTCGGGAGCGGCTACCGGACGACTCGATACCCGCAGTACCTGGAGACTGTTTGGGCCATCGCGGTACGCTGTGTCGTTCTCCGGCGTAGGCGATCCATTGTATGCGTGCGCCGCGCGAGTCGGACGATAGGACAATTGATATGCGCAAAGTCGGAATCACTGTTTCCCTGGCCGGCATCGTATTGTCGGCCGCTTTTCTTCTTCTTCGTAGTGCACTACCGGCTTCCGGTGAAGGCTACCGCTGCGCGCAGAATTGGAAAGGACCTGCCGTCACAACCATCGGTGGTATTCTTCCGATCCCACGGGGATATGCTTTGGTGGACCGCTCCGCGTCCCCTCATTTGTTCAACAACTTTGCCGCCGCTTTAGACGGTGCGCCGCTAGGGATAATCACGGTCGGCACGGCGCAGGGCTATCACGAGGCTCCGGTATCCGATCACGAATTCGTGCGCGAGCACACCACCTGGCGGAGAGCGACACGAACAACGACGACTCAAATCCAAAGTGGAATGTCGACGGATCAGTTTGTTTTCTTGGATGATTTCGTTCTGAGCTTCACGGGCGCCGCATTGCCATATGCTGAAGCGGTGGCCGGCTGCTACGCTGACTTGATTTCGAGCTCTGCCGGTGAACCGTGACGATTGGCTAGACCGAGTTGAGTCTCGAGATAGCGTGGGATTTCACACCTGAGGCGAATTCCCGGCATTGGGTTTGGGTTTGTTGCTGCATTTGGAAATATCAGCGGAAAGAGAATTCTGACTCCCTGCGCCACACGCCTGGCCTTCTCGCGCGCCGCGGTCTGGAGGTGCGGCAGCCGCACTTTGGGGCAAGGCGGCCGGAGCAGCGATCGGCGGAGCAGTCGGCGGGTATTTCAGTACCGGGAACCTGCAAGGGGCGATGCTCGGCACGATTGCACGAGCAGGGCCGCTGGAGGATCGACAAAGTTGCTTTTGATGCAACACCTGCCGCGGTGTCCGAGAGAGGGCTGTCGTCCACTAACGTGCTCTTCAGGTTCGACTAGAGCCGCTCCAACAGGGCACGGTCACCTGGTGGAGCCACAACAAGCCCCGGCGCATGACGCGCAATGCCGATAACTATTCTGAGTACTGGTACGGCCCTGGCGGGGATCGCAGCGTCTTCAAGCAGGAGTCGCGGATTGCCGGCGCCCTTGAGACGGTAATCTACGGCTCGGCGCTCTACGAGCGGCGCACGCAAGGCGCTACCGTCGAGCACACCCACTACATCCAGGCCAACGGCGTAACGGTGGCCACCGTGCGCCGCTACGGCACCTCCACGGCCAACACCACCCGTTATCTGCACCGCGATCACCTGGGCTCGGTGGTGCTGATCACCAACGAGGCAGGGAATGTAACCGAGACGCTGGCCTATGACGCCTGGGGCAAGCGCCGCCCGCCGAGCACCTGGATCACCCCCGGGGCGGGGA
>RECP01000126.1 GCA_007693945.1 Spirochaetaceae bacterium | reverse complement strand
ATGCCCGAGAGAGGACTTGAACCTCCACAGCCGTAAGGCCACTAGACCCTGAACCTAGCGTGTCTACCAGTTTCACCACTCGGGCTCTGCAGCTCAAACTCTATCGCAGCCGCTGCTGCTGTGTCAAGTGCTTCCCGGCCAGAGCCCGCGGAACGCGCGGTGGGCTTCGGCGGCCGTGGATGCATCGAGCGCTCGCGTCGCGGCCGCCTGGAGGTCGGCGGCGCATAGAGTGCGAATCAGCGCTTTGACGGGGCCTATGGCAGCGCCGTTCATACTGAGCTTGTCGATGCCCAGGCCGACAAGGGCTGCCGCACCTTCGGAGGTGCCCGCCATCTCGCCGCAGACGCTGCACGGAATCCCGGCCGCCGCGGCCGCCGCCCGGGTCCGGCTGATTGCCCGCAGGACGGCAGGGTGCATCGAATCGGCGATTTCCGACAACCGGTCGTTGCCTCGCTCTGCGGCGGTCACGTACTGCGTCAGGTCGTTGCTCCCGATACTGAAGAAGTCGCACGCGGGGGCCAGCTTGTCAGCCAGCAAAGCGGCGGCCGGTGTTTCGATCATGATCCCCAGCGGCAGCGGCCATGCGTGGTCAACGCCTTCGGCGCCAAGGGCGTGATGGGCGAGCTCGAGAGAGGCGCGAACCTGCTCGATCTCCTCCAGTCGCGAGACCATCGGAATCATCAGCGACACAGGGCCGTTCAATGCCGCACGCAGGATCGCGCGCAATTGCGGCATGAACAACGTTTCTTCCTCAAGACAGAGCCGGATACCGCGGACGCCGAGAAACGGGTTCTCCTCTGCCGGAAGCGGGAGGTAGGGAAGCTGCTTGTCGCCGCCGATATCCAGCGTACGAACCGTGACCGGTCGACCCTCGAGAAGCGTAACTACCCGGCTGATAGTCGCGGTCTGCTCATCCTCGGACGGTTGCTGTGCACGCGTCAGGAACATGAACTCGGTGCGCAGCACACCGACTCCCTCGGCTCCTTGCGCAACCAGCCGCAGCGCTCCGCCCGGTTCGCCCACATTTGCGAGCACATCGATACGCCGCCCGTCGCGTGTCAGTGCGGGTTCTGCAGCGCACGCCGCCGCCTCGTGTTGGCGCTGCAACCGTTGCCGCTGCAGAGCGGCAAACCGGCGCCGGACCTTCTCATCAGGCGCAACTACTACTTCGCCACTGCCGCCGTCAACTGCAATCTCTTCGCCGTTGCTGAGACGGTCGATTCCACGGAAGCCGGCTACCGCCGGTATCCCCAGTGCGCGTGCCATAACCGCGCTGTGCGAAGTTGGACCGCCCGTCGCGGTCAGCAGTGCCAGAGTGTGCTCCAAAGGCAGAGCCGCCGTCTGTGACGGCGTGAGCTCCTCGGCCACGACAATCACTGCAGTCCGCGGCAGCGGTGCGTCTTCCTCCCCGTACAGCACGAACAGCAGTTGCCGGCCGACATCCAGAACGTCCGTTGCGCGCTGCCGCATGTACTCGTCGTCGAGGTCGCGATACTGACTGGCAATCGAGCGCACGGTCTGCCACCACGCGTACCCCGCGGTGCGGGAGTGCGCGCGGATCCCGCGAACTACATCGGTTTCGATCTCCGGGTCGTCCAGGATCAACAGGTGCGCCTCCAGGATTGCGGCCTCATCTCCAACGCCCTGGGCGCGAATCGCCGCAATCCGGCGCTCGATTCTCGTGCGCGTCTCCCGGCGCGCCAGCTGCCAGCGCGTCAACTCCGCCTCGGGGCTGTCGGTACTCTGCTCGGGCACCGCGATGTCGCGCGTGTCGAGTCGGAATACCGGGCCGATTGCATAGCCCTCGCTGATACCGATCGGTCCGCGCCGCCGGACCGTGGTTTGACGGGAAACCGGCGCGGTTGGATCCGAGGGTTCTGCGAGGTCCCGATCCAGGAGCGCCGCAATAGCAGCCAGAACGGCGTCGGCATCAGCGCCGGTTGCCTCGACCTCGATCTGGTGGCCGCGTTGTACGCCAAGGGTCGCAATACGATTCATGCTGCGCCCGTTGACCGGACCTTTGCCGTTGGTAATGTTGCGTATGCGTACATCGGAGGTGCCTCGCGCGACGGTCTGCACGAACCTGGCTGCCGGTCGCGCGTGTATTCCGTGCTCGCCGCTGACCGTGAAACGGCGCGATCGGCTGTGCGATCCGGTGTTGCGCGTCGCCGGATCGTCGGAGGCGGACGCTTCCGACGGCCGTGAAGCCGCCGTTGCGGAAGCCGTCGGTGAAGCTTCACCCTCGGGTCGATCGCCGAGCTGGTCGCGCTTGGCCGATAGAGCGTCCATGGCTTCCGCGGCAACCTGGTCGAGCGTGGCTCCGGCGGCAATCTGTACCGCCGCGGCCACCGCACCTTCCACCAGCGGAGCGGCGCAGAGCCTGATCAGCGCCCGGCGTGAGGGATCGGCAAACTCCAGCGCCGTCTCGGCGCTCAGCAGAGCGCTTCCCAGATCCATGAGCACCAGTACGCCGTCATCGCTGAAGACGCTCTCGATTGCTTCCAGGATCTCGGTGGCGTCGGTACCGAGTTCGGCACGGTCTTGACCGACACCTCCGGCATGTGCAACCGGGATTGCGCGCTCGCTTACGGCGCCGGCCAGTACCGCAACCGCGCGCGCGAGTTCGGCGCTGTGCGAAGCAACTACCAGGCCTACCATCGCGTTGTCCTCAGTTCCAGGTGTCGGCGGCCGCCTGCAGCATCAAGTACGTTGACGTCGCGCCGGGATCCTGGTGGCCGATGCTGCGCTCGCCGAGATAGCTGGCGCGTCCCTTGCGTGCGATCAACGGTATGGTTGCTCGCATGCCGGCTTCGGCGGCTGCCGTTGCCTGCCGCATCATCTCTGCGATTGAAGCCCCCTCTGCGTGCGCTTTCTGTATAGCCTCCAGCGCGGGCAGCCAGGCGTCCACCATCGTCTTGTCTTCCCGTTCGGCCTTACCGCGCTGCAGCAGGCCCCCAACGCCGGCTTCGATGACCGCGACTACATCGGCGGCGGACAGTGCGGTCTTTCCGGCACTGACCGTACTCGCCCGGAGAAAGAACGTTCCGTAGAGCGGACCGGCAGCGCCGCCGACCGTCCTTATCAGTGTCAGCGAGGCGGTCTTGAGTGCCGCAGCGATATCCTCCGGTGGCTGTTGTGCAAGCGCGGCAGCAACCGCGCTGAATCCGCGCGCCAGGTTGATGCCGTGGTCCGCGTCACCGATTGCCGAATCGAGATCAGTCAGTCGGGCCTTGTTCCGGGCGTAGACATCGTCTAACGCGTTCAGCCAGGCGAGCACCTGATCGAGTGTCAGCATGCGCTATGCCCCCCAACGCAGTCCGGCAGTCAGCACCGGGGCGTCCCATAGTGCGAGCATATCCTCGTCGGCCTTCATCATCGTAATCGAAAAGCCCTGCATCTCCAGTGAGGTGATGTAGTTGCCGACAAGTGTACGGGCGATGGTTATACCCCTGTTGCGGGCAATTTCCGCCAGTTCGTTGAACAGGATGTAGAGTTCGATCAGCGGGCTGCCGCCCATACCGTTGACCATCACGATGCTCTGATCGCCGCGTTGGAACGGCAGATCCTCAATTACCGCTTCGGCCATCGCAGCCACGATCTCGCGCGCGGATTTCATTTTCATCCGCTCACGCCCCGGTTCGCCGTGGATACCGATTCCCACTTCGATCTCATCGACGCCGAGCTCGAACGTGGGCCTGCCGACTGACGGAACAGTGCACGAGGTCAACGCCATCCCCATCGAGCGGCCCGCTTCGCGGCACGCCTTCGCGTAGCCCGCGACCTTTGCCAGGCTGTCCCCTCGTTCAGCTGCTGCACCGCAGATCTTCTCCATCAGCACAGTGGTACCCACTCCCCGCCGCCCGGTAGTGTAAAGACTGTCCTTGACGGCAACGTCGTCATCGACTATCACGGCCTCGACATCGATTCCTTCGGCCTGGCAGATTTCAGCGGCCATGTCGAAGTTCATGACGTCACCGGTGTAATTCTTGACGATGTGCAGCACGCCCGCGCCGCCGTTGACCGCTTTGCTGGCAGCTTCCATCTGATCGGGGGTCGGCGAGGTGAAAATGTCTCCGGGACAGGCGGCGTCGAGCATTCCCCTGCCCACGAAGCCCGCGTGCATCGGTTCATGGCCGCTACCGCCGCCGGAGATGATTCCGACCTTGCCTTGTAGCGGTGCGTCGGCCCGGACAACAAAATGCGGATCGAAATGAACCTTCATTAGGCCTTCGTGCGCGGCCGCCATCCCCAGCAGTGATTCTCGCACGACATCCTCGGGTTTGTTGATGAGCTTCTTCATGCCTCTCTCCTCCTCGCTCCTCTGATTGGCTTTTCTTCCGCATAGCGCAGTACGGTGACCTCGATTATCCAAAACCGGGGCTCCGCCAACTACCCCGGGGTGACCCGCGTTGCTAATAGAGCCGGCGCAGTTCGGCCTTCGGGTAGTAGTGCCCGAGAATCTCGGCTGCGGTGTACCCGGCCGCGGCCATGCCCGCGGCACCGCTCTGGTCCATACCGACGCCGTGGCCCCAGCCGGCGCCGGTTACCACGAAGTAGCTCGGCAGGCCATCCGGTCCCAGTTTTGGGTAGACCGAGAAGAGGTTGCTGCGCAGACCGCCAAGGCGCGAGCGGATGGCGTCGCGTTCCACGACCGTAGTGCCCTCGGTACCGACTACCTCAACGCGCTCCACGCGGCCACTGGTTCCCCGTCCACGTGTGATCAGAGCCGTAATACGGCCGAGTTCCGACTGGCCCAGACGTGATGTGAGCTCTTCCTGGCTGACCCAGCGGGACCAGCGATAGGCGCTGTAGGACGAGTACCGCTCGTGGTTACTGTGGCTTGCGGGACGCTGATGCAGCCACGCTTCCAGTTCGGCGGGAGACGCGGCCTCGTCCCGTCGCGGAAGCAGTTTGTCGGAAACGCCTACCAACGCCGAGGCAAAGCCCCAGACACTGGCGCTACTCTCGGTGTAACCGGCACTGTTGGCCGAATAGACCGCGTTGAGCGGCGTTTCGCCCTCCATCAGCACCTGCCCGATAGTGGCATGTACCGCCTCGGTTGATCGCGGATGCTCGCCGCCCACGCCGCGGTAGAACGCCGAGAGCACTGAACCAAGCAGATCGAAACCGCGTGCGTGAAAGCGCGCGCGTGGCGCCAGCGTGTAGGAGCGCGCGGCTATCGCCTGCGCCGCCAGGGCCTCAGACGGCCAGTGCGCCGGCATCTCCGAGGGCACCACCGACAACAGGTAGGCCTCCAGATTGACCTCGTTGACTACCGTGAATCCGCGATCAGGCCAGCTCAGAACGCGAAGTGCGCCGCGATAGCTGCGGTCCTCGCGGCCGGCGGAGAACTGCCCGTGCCCGTATGCCAGGTCAAACAGTACCGTGGTGGCTTCGGTGTCGGCGTAGCTCAATTCGAGCGGGCCAACGCCGCGGTAAAGCTCAAAGCCGTCATCACAACTGACGCGTACGCCGGCCGGGTGCAATCGCTCGACAAGCAGAACGTCATCGCGCTCTCCGTCGGCCTGCGGATCGGGGCTGTATGCGGTCTTGAGCTGCCATGCGCCGCCGGTCTTGAGGTACAGGCTGTCGACGTCCTCGGCCAGGCCGATCCGTACGCCCGGGGCGTCCTCGGCTCGCTCGGGCAGCGCGGTAACGCGCGGTGCGCTGACGATGACCCGGCGCGCGGCGACTTCGGCTTCGCGTTCCTCCCGCAGGTGCGGATAGTGTCGTTCGAGCTCCGTTCGTGTCCGCTGCACGCGCAGATCCCACGGCAGCGCGATTTCGGCGCGGCCCAACAGTGCGTAGGCCGAATCGATCTCACCCTGCTGCATCCGGGCACGGGCCAGCGGTTCAAAGGCGCTGGTCAGGTTGGCATCCTGTCGCAGGGCGCGTACGAAATACTCGACCGCGGCCGGCCAGTCCTCCTGTTCCAGGGCCAACTGACCCAGGAAGTGGTACGCATACGGCAGGTGGGCCTGAGCACGGGTTGCACCGGCAAACGCTTCACGGGCGTGCTGCAGGTTTCCGGCATCCTGTTCGGCTACACCGCGCCAGAACAGCTGTTCTGCGCTCGGTTGCTCAATCGCCGCCAGAGCATCGATGGCCTGCCTGGGGCGTCCGGCCAACACCAGCGCGGTTCCAATCAGGGGATCGTCCACGGAAGACAGCTGTTCGATCGCCTCGGCGTGCCGCCCCTGTTCCAGCAGCAACAGTGCCAGATCGCTTCGCAGGCCGCGATCCTGCGGCTGGCGCTGCACCAGTTGCCGGAACTCTTCTACGGCGGCTTCGATCCGGCCCTGGTAGTAGTACTCGACCGCACGTTCAGGAGCCGGCGTATCGTCTCTGCCGTCGGTTTGACGGACGCCGTGAGTTTCGTAGGCCGGAAGCGGGACAACGACGAGGTTAACGAGGATCAGCAGGAGCGACAGGCGGCTGCAGACGTGCGGCATAGATCTCATTACGGTATCAGATTGCGTTGCCGGGCTGCAAGCGCAAGTATGTCACTGTGGCCGATACGCGCATCCAGCGTTCCGCCGCGCAGCTGTGCGTGCCGGCGTTCCAGCCAGTTTGAAGCGTCTACGCCCTGCCGCTCCGCGGCTGCGGCGAAGAACGCCAGCTGCCGCTCGAGCAACGCGCCGCACTCGCTTTCACCTGCGGCACGGCGCAATGATGCGCATAAATGCCACGTCGAATCGTGGCTGCGTACGCTGAAGCCGGCCCCGGCGAGCAGCCGGCAAGCCTCGTCAACCGCCCGGCCGCCGAGCGCCGGGCCGAATCCTTTGTCGCGGCGCATGTCCTTCTCAAATGCGTTGATGATCGCGTCGTCAGCTGCGTCGGCCGGCTCGAATCGGCAGACTCCGTGGTAAACGGTAGCCGCCAGCAGTGCCGGGAACGGATCGATTGACCGCAACTGTTCGATCAGGCGTTTGAGCCACGGCCGCGATACCAGGTCGAGCAGTGCCGACGCGGTCACCAGATCCGGCGGCTCGGCGCCCGGCGGGAACGGGATACCGGCAGACAGATCGACAACCTGTGCGGCAATCTCGATCAGCCCGCCAAGGTCACGCCGCGCAATCCAATCCCGGCACTGTTTTGCCCCGCGGTCGAGCAGGCCGGCATCAATATCGCACAGTATCCATCGCTGCGGCAGCGGAAGACGCGGCGCCAGGAAACGCAGGTTGGAGCCGGTTCCGCTGGCAAGGTCGAGTACCCGCAGGGGGCGCCGCGGAGGCGTGATTGTCCGCCGCAGGGTGCGCGCCAGGTAGGTGCAGAGCGCCGCATCACGGGCCGCGTGATCGGCAGATTCGCGCAGCGCGAGCCAACCGGCATCAAAACTTTCCGTGGTCTGGCTGTCGATCTCTGCTACGGCGCCCGATCCGCGCTCGGGCGCGTCCGCAGCCGCGTTGTGCATCAGTCGCGCGAAACCGGCAGCGGCGGTTTTCCAGCTCTGCAGGCGACTCACCGCGGCACGGGCGCGCGTCCCCAGGTTGCGGCGATGCTCCTCGTCCCGCAGGAAGCGGCGCAGCGCGGCCGCAAGCGCATCGGCGTCCGCGGCCGGCACCACTACGGCACCCAGGTCCGCGACGGTGTCCGGTATCGCGCCCCCGTTGGTCGTGATGATCGGCAGGGCGTGCGCGGCGGCTTCAGTCAACACCATGCCGTAACCCTCGTAGAGTGACGGCAGCACGAACAGGTCGCTCTGGCCGTAGAGCTGCCGCAGTGCGGCGGAGCTTCTCGGGCCGCTGAAGATCACGCGCTGATCCAGACCTCGCTGCCGCGCGCTGTGGTACAGCGCGCGGGCGGTCTGAGGCTCGAGCTCGTCCGAGCCGACCACGGTCAGCTGCCAGTCGAGATCGCGCAGGCCGTCAAGCGCCTGGATCAGATACGCGAGGCCTTTGCGTTCGATGAGGTTGGCAACGCACAGCAGGCGCACGGAATCGCAGCCGCCGACGCTCGTACCTGCAGTGGCGGCGGCCGCATCGCGGCTTCCGCCGGTTTCATCCGGCTCGGCTTCTTTTCGTGCTTCGCGCCTCCCGTCACCGGCTACGGGGTCCACGCCCGGGGTGACGACCGCCAGGCGCGATACATCCACGCCCCGCACGCCAAGCACACGCGCGGTAAACGCACTGGTACAGACAACACGCCTGGCGCTGCGCATGACCGCCGACTCCGCCTGCCACAGCTCGGCGCGCATGGCTTCGCTCAAACCGGGTTCCTCGGATGTCGGGTGATGGATCAGCGTGACCAGCCGACAGCGTCGCGCCAGGTCGATAAGCTCAAGCTGCAGAGCAGGCAACACCAGTCCGTCAACGCAGACCGGCGCGCCGTCGGGCAACGCGGCCAGCCGGCGGCCGCAGACCGCGCGGTCCACCTTCGAAAGTCCGGCGGGAAATGCGCCGGGCAGCGATACGACCGTCACCTCGTCACCGGCGGTTCGTGCGCCCTCAACAATGCGCCGGTCGTAGATCGTTCCGCCGGTGGTGCGCTCGAGCGGGCCGGGGATCACCATCCACCAGCGGTCAGACGGTTCCTTCATACGATGCAGACGCCACGTGTGATTCGTGCAGGGTTACTCGCATGGTTCCCCGGAACGTTTGGGCTATGCGCTGCGCCAGCGCGTCAAAGATGTGGCGCGCGACGTACTCGGTTGTGGTGTTGGTCTTCGCGAACTGCGGCAGCTCGTCCAGATTGCGGTACCGCAGCGGCTGCAGGGCCTGTGCCAGTTGATCCTGCAACCAGCCGATGTCGACGACCACGTTGTTTTCATCGAGTTCGGTGCACCGCAGCTCAACGTCGACCACGTAAGTGGCACCGTGCAGCCGTTGCGCCGGGCCGAACACCGCCCCCCGCAAGCTGTGAGCGATCATGATGTGATCGCGTACCTGTACGCCGTACATGGACTCCCTCCTTCAATAGACAATTGCATGACACAGAGTCCGGTCCGGATCAGCGACCAGCCGGGCCATTGTTTCGGGCAGTTGCGCGAACGGGCTCTGACCGCTGAGGAAGCAGTCGAGCAGCGGATCACACAGCAGAGCCAGTGCCAGCGCCAGGCGCCGGTGGTGCGTCCAGCGGCTCTGCTGTGCGGCGGGAATGCGTCCGACCTGCGACGATACCAGCTGCAACCGCCGGGAGTGAAAGACTCCCCCCAGGCCGAGCGAAATCTCTCTGTCTCCGTACCAGCTGAGTTCGATGATCCGTGTTTCGACTCCGCACAGGGCAAGTGCTGTCTGCAGCCCGGCGCCGCTGGCGCTGGCGTGGAACACCAGGTCGTATGCCGCAACCTCGCCGGATTCAGCGGGTTGCAGCGCGCCGGCCGGCGGTTGGTGCGCAAAACCAAGTCCGAGTCTACCGGCCAGCGAGCGACGGTCGGGATTGACGTCAAAGGCCGTCACCTCGGTGCCGGGAATCGCATTGACCAGGTAGGCAACCAGCCCGCCGATAACTCCCAACCCGACCACGGCTACTCGATCCCCGACCTTCACTCCGCTGTCCCAGGTTGCGTTGATCGCGGTCTCCATTGATGCCGCCATCACAGCCCGTTCGGTCGGCACATCGTCGGGTATCGGCACCGCATCGGCCGCCGGGAGCACAAAGCGGCTCTGATGCGGGAACAGCGAGAACACCCTTCGGCCGGCCAGCGATCGCGGTCCCCGTTCAACGCGGCCGACGTTGCAGTAGCCGTACTTGACGGGGAAGGGAAACGCTCCGTCCATGTGCGGGCACGCCATCAGTTGGTATTGACCGCTGGGCACCCGGTTGGTGTACACCAACAGCTCGGTTCCCTTGCTGATAGCGCTGCGCAGCGTCTGCACCAGCAGATCATCGTGCCCGCACGGCGGCAGCCGCTCTTCGCGCAGGCTGCCCTCGGTTGGACCTGTGATCCAGAATGCAGCCGCATCGGCCACGTCACGCCTCTTCGCTGGTGATCGGGATCTTCTTGCCCGGTTCCGACCGGGAGGATTCGCGCGGTGGAATAGTCACCCGCAGAATCCCGTTTCTGAAGAGTGCACTGACTTTGTCGCGGTCGAACTTGTCCTCCGGTACGTAGTATTTCTGTTCCTTGAAGCTCTTGAGCTTCAGTCGACGCTTGAAGTAGTGAGCGCCCTCGGGCGGGGTCTCGCTGTCAGGAGCCGTAGCCGACAGCACCAGATAGTCTCCCTGCACCTCGAGCTCGATGCCCGCTTCACCGAACCCGGCGAGTGCAAACTCGAATACAATCGTCCTGTCTTCGGTGATGTAGATGTTGGCCGGCGGGTAAGAGTGTCGCGGGTAGAAGTCACGCTGCGCGTCCCAGTTGAAGCCCTTGACGCCGGGTTGGTAACCAACGCGTTCAGTGAACGCGCTGCTGAAGTCTTCGGCAGCCGAGAAAATCTCTTCCATGATGCTGCCGATGTCGATGAAGTCGCGGTTTCTCATAACAGCCCTCCTGATGGCGTGCTGTCCGGAGCGTTTGGCCTCCGGTATCTTCCGGCCCCTCATGCGAGGCGACCGCTGCGCCGTTCCGGTGAACCGGCGCTGTGAGCCCGTGTGGCGCCCACAAACACAGTATAGCCGTTTGGGCGGCTTTCGCAAAGAGCTGCTTTTCTGTTAGGATGCGGAAGCCTGTAACCCCATTATAAGGATGCACCGTGAATCTGCGCGTACTCTTCGTGGGAGAGATCGTCGGCCGAGCCGGCATATTCTGTATCAAGTCCCTTCTGAGCGAGATCCGCAAGCGTGAGTCGATAGATCTTGTCGTGGCCAACGGTGACGGTGCGACCGGCGGCTTCGGTATCGGTAAGAACCACTCGATCTATCTGCGCAAACTCGGTGTCGACGTGATCACCGGCGGTGATCAGGTCTATTTCAAGAAAGATATGGTCGAGCATATCGATAACGCCTATTACATTCTCCGCCCCGCAAATTTTCCACCCGGTAACCCCGGACGCGGCTGGCGTTACTTCAACGTCAAGGAACGCAAGGTAGGCGTGGTCAGTATGCTCGGGCAGTCCGGATTCGAGCGTGTTCATCTGAGTAATCCGTTCACGTTTCTGCCCGAGATCGTGGAACGACTCAAAAAAGAAACCAGCACGGTGATCGTTGATTTCCACGCCGTGACCACCGCCGAGAAATACAGCATGTTTCACCTGGCTGACGGAATGGTGTCTGCCCTGATCGGTACCGGTCAGCGCGTTATGACCTCCGATGCCCGGGTGACCCCCGACGGCACGGCGACAATCTGCGATGCCGGGCGTACCGGGAGTATCGACAGCGTTGCCGGTCTTGATCCCGGGGTCGAGATACGTCAGTTCCTGACGCAGATGCCGGAACGCTCACAGGATGCCTGGACCTCACCGGCGCTGCAGGGTGCAGTGATCGAGATCGATCCCGAAGGGCGCGCCGTGAGTATCGAAACGGTCAACGAGCAGTGCGCGGAGCAGTTGAGTGAAGTACAGCGCGACAGTGATCAGCGTTGACGGACAGACCGTAGAACTCTCTTCCCCGACGCGGCTCTGCGGAGCGTGTCCGGCGCTGGCCTGCAGCCCGCGGGCATACGTCTTCACGGCACGCAATCAACGCGGCATCGAACTGCGCCCCGCCGATCAGGTCGAATACGAGATCTCAACGCCCCGTGTACTCGGTACCGCGATCGCACTGTTCGGTGCATTTCCACTCCTGTTTCTGGGTGCATTCTTTGCGGTACGCGTTGCTGCGCCGGTTGTGCCGCAGTCCGGTGCCGTGGCGGCCGGACTCATGCTTGTGCTGCTGATCGCCGCGTTGCGCTATCGGCGCGAGCGTCCGCGGTCTCAATTCGACATGCCGACGGTCTTGCGGAAGCTGTCGGTCGCAGAATCCAGCACCGAGTCATAGCCAAAGACGCGCCCAAATGCCTCTACCACCGCGCTGCCGGCCTCACTCAACGATACCGTTCGCCCGGTGAGGCGCTCCAGGGAGGTCTGTCCGCGGTCGGTGATTCCGCACGCAACGATCCAGCCAAAATGTGACAGGTCGGTATGAACGTTGAAGGCAAAGCCGTGCATCGTAATACCGCGGTTGACCGCAATACCGATCGCGGCGATTTTTTCGTCTCTCACCCAGACACCACGGTGGTGCTCGTCGCGTCCGGCACTGACCGAGTAGCGTTCGGCGAGCAGGTCGATAAAGACTTGCTCGAGATTCCCGATGAACCGTTTCAGTCGGCGCTGATGCTCGTAAAGGTTGGCGATGATATACCCCACCAGCTGTCCCGGACCGTGGTACGTGGTTTCTCCGCCGCGGCTGATGCGGTGCAGCGTGGCACCCGCACGCTCGAGTTCATCCGCTGGTGCCAGAATATCGCTATCCAGCGCGCTCCTGCCCATTGTGATGACCGGCGGATGTTCGAGCAGCAGCAGGGTGTCCGGGATCTGCTCGCTTCGCCGCTGCTCCACCAGCTTGAGCTGCAAGTCGAGCGCCTGCTGATAGCCGACGCGACCCAAGCGCTGTACGTTCAATTGCATCTGCTTCACTCCATTTCCAATTCAGCGGGTGACCGATCGTCTCGCCCATGCGGTCGAGCGCCAACAGCCTGCGGGGGCTGCCTGAGATCAGTTCGTCACTCACGACTCCGCTCCAGGTGCGTTCTTGCGGTAGATGCACGCCCAATCGGTCTTCAGGAATTCAAAGCGGGTCTGCATGCCGAACAGCGATTCCGAATGGCCGATAAACAGAAAAGAGTGCGGTGCCATTGCTTCCCAGAATCGGTCTATGGTGGCCTTCTGAGCCGCTTCGTCAAAGTACGTCAAGACGTTACGGCAGAACACCACGTCCAGGTTGCGCATACCACTGTCGTGTTTCAGATTGTGGTATCCAAATTGTACCATCTTTCTGACATCATCAATGACACGATAGCCGTTCACGGTTCGGGTGAAGTAGCGGTTCAGGTAGTGGACCGGGACACCGCTGACCTGGCTCTGACCGTAGAATCCCTCTTTGCCGACCATCAGGGATCTCAGGCTGATGTCGGTCGCCACAACCTCCAGGTCCAGGGTTGGCGGCAGTAACTGGCGGCCGACCATCGCAATGGTGTACGGCTCTTCGCCCGTTGAGCAACCGGCGCTCCAGATGCGCACCGTGTGCTCGCCGCGTCCACGTTTGGCTCTTATCAGAGACGGAATCACGGAGTACTCGAAGGCCTCAAAATGAGCGGTGTTTCTGAAAAAGCGCGTAAGATTGGTGGACACCGAGTCGAGCAAAGACTTCAGCTCGTCGGAATCAGCGCTTATTGACCTGTAATAGGTCATAGGGTCCGGCAGCTTTGCTCTATGGAGCCGCTCTCGCACTCTGCTTTCAAGAATCGTACGGTTGGAACTCGAGAAGTGAATACCGCTCTCACTGTAAATCAGGTCGCGGAATTTCTCGAATGCGTCTTCACTCAAAAATCCAGACATTGGCCGCCATCAGGACGTTCGTGCGTAAGTCTATGTCTTTGCAACCGTGGTGTCAACAATGGCCAGCAGTTCTCATTTTGGCCGTACGGGGTCGGTTGGCATGGAGCTCCTGCGCGCCTGCCTCGA
>RECP01000120.1 GCA_007693945.1 Spirochaetaceae bacterium | reverse complement strand
ATCTGCGCCGGATGACCCGCGAAGCGTTGCACAGACGCGTTTTGAGCGGCAACATGGGACGGCGTAACTATGTCTGAACGTATTCGTCGGCTTGAAGAGAACATCGTGACCCTGGAGGAAATGCGGACGCAGCCCGCAATCGGGCGGCAGTCAGAGTGGGCCTTGCGCTACGGATTGCTTGAATCGATTCAGATCGTTATCGACCTTGCCTGTGAGCTGGTGTCCAGGCGCAACCTCGGCTCGCCCACCTCGTATCGCGAGTGCGTAGAGATACTCGCCCGCAATCGGCTGATCGATGAGGCCCTGGCCCAATCCCTGGTAGGGATGGTCGGCCTGCGGAATCTGTTGGTCCATGACTATGACGAGATCGACATCCAGAGACTGACACAGCTGCTCGATCGGCTCTCGGACTTCCGCGAGTTTTCCGCCTGCTATCTGCGGATCATCAACGATGAAACCCGAGCATAGAGTCGATCTCCAGCGCGAGACCGGGCAGGACAAACCGGGAAGGCATGATTTCGGCACGAGCAATGGGATAAGACAATGAAAATCGGTCGTAACGCCCCGTGCCCCTGCGGCAGCGGGAGGAAGTACAAGCACTGCTGTTACAACAACAGCCACACTGTGGGCCATGTCAGGCAGACCGCGGCAGATGATTCGTTTCGTTCGCCGACCGAATCACTCGACCCGCAACAGGTCAGGCAGATTATGTTGTCGCAAATGGGATTCGAGGACGCCGCAGAGATGGATGCCGCGCTGGCCGAGTATCAGCAGTACTGTGAGTCACAGCCCCGGGGAGCTCCCATCCGGACCTTCATGGAGTTCCGCGGACAGCCCAACGCTGCGACGAGAAGACAGCGTGCGGTGACCGAAGCGTTGTCCGGCCGGCAATTCTCCAACGCACAGCAGGCGCAGCAGTTCGTCGAGCAGTTCACCGCCGACGAGAACAACGCTGCCCGGGCCGATTTCGAAGGTTTGTCTTCCGCCCGGATGCATCAGATACTCTCGGGTGGAATTGAGGACAACCGCACCCTGGTACGACTGGTCGGGAAGCTCCCCGAGCGAGACGCTCTGTCAAGCGAGGTTGTCATTGTGGCACAGTTCATTCTGCGGCAGCATGCAGAGAAAGGCGGCGAGTTGGATCTGACCGCCAACGGAAACTACCAACGCCGGCTCTGCCGCGCCTATCATGAGCGGTTCATTGCTCCGCTTGGCGTCGCTGACCCGGTTCCCAACGAACGGTCCCTGCCGATGCTGGCAACGGTACACCATCTGCTGCTGGAACTGGAATACACCGATGAAACCCGCAACAGGAGTTGGCTGACTACCAACGGTGTAGAGCTGTACGCCGGCGATGCGTGGGAGTCTTTCTATCGCAATGCCTTCCGTTATCTGACCGACCGGTACGACTGGCAAGCGTGGCTCGATGAGCGCTTGCAACAGCCCCACCTGGCGCTCATTCAACACTCGGCGCTGTTTCTGCTCTATCTGCTGCACCGCAATCCCGTTGGTACGGTCGGAGAGCTGTACCGCCGCTATGAGAAAGCGTTTCCCGCGTTCAGCGCAGCAGCAGGCGGAAACGCTGCCGCGCGTACCCTGTTGAGAGACGCTTTCCAGACGATGTTCCTCTACCGCTACTGCGCGCTGTTTGGGCTGCTGACCTACGGGCAGCCTGTTACCCCGGGCGCAATTGATGACTCTACCCGGTACTCGGTCTCGCTACTGTTCCGCAGTCTTTTGCAGTGGCAGACGCAGGAATAGATGTCGGCCTGGTTGAAGATTGTTGGGTCTCGGACCTGAAGGCGGCCGAGCCGGTATCGCGCGCAAACTGGTTTGCCCTTCTGTCAGCGAAAACGCGGCCTGAATACGTTCTCAACCGCGCTGTTCCCGGACAGACGGTAGATATCGAAATCGGAGTCGATGCTGATGATTTGCCTGAGTCCTGTCCGTTCGGCCGCGATCAGCAACGTTGCGTCGGCGAAATCCATCGGTCTGTCATGGCAGGTTTTTGTCAGTTCGACGATGCGGGCGATATCGGACTGATGAATTGGATGCAGCATGACACCCCCGTTCATTACCCACTCGAGAAAATCGATTTGTACCGTGGTATTGAAATCCAGCATGTGGCTGACTTCCGTCAGCACCGCTGTGGTCGATATGAACCGGTACCGATTGGCGCTGATGAACTCAATCACCGCCGCGTGGAAGGCGTCGTCCCTGTCAAAGAGTGCGATCAACGGTCCGGTGTCAACCAGGATGCTTTGCGGCACGGAGCTTTTCTCTGATCCGGTTGCGGTACGTCACCGAACGTGACCTCTCTCCGCTGCCACTCTTTCCAAAATACGTTATGCCGAGCTCGTAC
Organism: Spirochaetaceae bacterium; assembly: GCA_007693945.1. Classification (GTDB taxonomy): domain Bacteria; phylum Spirochaetota; class Spirochaetia; order DSM-27196; family PWMO01; genus PWMO01. The sequence goes on along the minus strand of RECP01000120.1, from coordinate 415 downwards.
GAGTCCTTCTCCGAGGTCTCCTGCTCGAGATAGGCTTCGAGGGCATCCCTTATCAGTTCGGATCTGGTCTTGTGTCTGGTCTTCGCCAGAGCGTCCAGTTTCTGTTCGATATCTGCTGGTAACCTGATTGACGTCATGTCAGCTCCGTAATACAGATTGTATTACGGCTGTGGCGGCTCGTCAAGTCGAGTTGTGAAGCCATCGCTCACCCGTCCACCACTTCCTGCTCGACCGCGATGCGCCGCAGGCGCATTTCGGCAACCAGGTCAGCCAGCTCGGGCCGCGTCACGCGGTTCAGCACTGCCGTCTCGGTCCGGCTGAGCGGCCTGCCGTAGTCCAGATAGCGGCGGTAGGTGGCGACGTCCATCAGGTGCGGACGCAGTTGCGGCGCTGCGGCGGCGATCTCCTGATAGAT
>RECP01000135.1 GCA_007693945.1 Spirochaetaceae bacterium | reverse complement strand
AAACGATGATGAAGTCGTCAACCGGTTTCAGCATGCATATCGATCTCGCCGGCCGTGAGTTGGGTCACAGGGTCGACCTGCCGCCCGCTGGGCTCGAGAGCCTGAGGGTCGTCCAGCCGCTTCCGGCGGAGGTCAGCCGCGGCGCCGTTGAGTCCGTCGCGCTCGGTCACGGTGTAGGCTACTTCAGCTTCTATTGTGAGGATGCCGCTCACGAGTTCCGTCTGCGCACCGGGCCGACGCACAATCGCTTTGTTCTCCCCTTTCACCTCTCGCGTGATCCGGGTGAGGCAGGCATAGCGGGTATGCGCCGGCCGATTGCGCTTTCGCGCAGCGACTCGTATATCCTCGGGCCATCGGTAATCGGAGTGCAGACCGTGCGCCCCGGGACAGTGACACACGAGATGTGCCTGCTTGCGGACCCTGCGGTGGTTGACTCCTGTTTCGCCGACCTGCGGCAGCAGCTTCCCGCGATTCTTAAGGGCGGTTTCAGCAAGCCGACCGGTGAACCGTTCTTCCTCTCCGGCTCTACCACGGCCGCCATTGGGCTGGCGTTGCGCCAGATGCTGACCTGCGGCCTGCGCGGTGGACTTGCGCGGCTCTACCTCGAAGCGAAGGTCATCGAGATAATCGCAATGCGCCTGGCTCAGGTGGAAGCCAAAGAGAGTGAAGTAGAGCTCAAGACACTGACGAGTCGCGACGTCGCCGTGCTCGAAGAGGCTCGCCACATCCTGCTCAGTTACTGTACCGAGCCACCGACAATCTCGGAGCTTGCCCGGTTGGTGGGGATGAACCGCACCAAGCTCAAGGCGGGGTTCAGAAGACTCTTCGGCACAACCGTCTTCGGTCTGGTGCGGTCTCAGCGGATGCAGATGGCGCTGGAGCTGATGCAGGAGGGCGTCTGCAACGTCACCGAGGCGGCGCACACTGTCGGCTACAACTGTCCCGGAGCGTTTGCCACGGCATTCAAGGCCGAGTTCGGGTTTTCTCCGCGCCTGGCACGCGCGCTGAAACCGTCCGACTATCGTACTGCGGCTCGGGCCCTTCCGCCGCAGTTACGTCCTTTGGCCTAGAAAATACGTCCTTTCACGAAAGCGGCATTGCGAAATTGACTCCATACTTATTGTGCGGTTGCGGGTGAGCGACCAGCGTCGGCCCGGCCGGCATTGCGCCTCGGCCGCTGCCGCCCGGATCCGGCGAAGGAGGTGGGTATGAGTGCGCGGAGGACGATGGCATGCGCGGTGCTCGCCTTGATTCTGGCAGCAGGTGCGGGTGCGCAGGAGCAGGAGCGAGTCCGGAGCCCCTGGTATTTCGGCTTCGGAGTGGGGGCGTTCTTCGACGCCACCTGGGTGACCGACGGCGCAGAGATAACCTGGGACGACTTGTACAAGCGCGCCGACACCGACGGCGTCTCCTTCAAGGGCGGCGGCAAACGCGGCGAGCCCCCGATAGGGGTGAACTTCAGGGTCGGGCGCACCCTCAGTTCCAGGGTGCTGTTAGGTGTCGACTTGACGTTTATCGGCCAGGAGGGAATCAGTGACGGTCAGGAGATCGCCACGGAGATCACCAACCTCTTCGGCATGCTGACGCTCTTCCCGCAGCAGAAGGGTTTGTTCATACGGCTGGGTGGAGGGCTCTCGAGCTTTTCGATCGTCGAGGTCATGGGCCCGATCACCGATGAGTTCATGGGCTACGACGGCAGCGCAAAGCACGAGTACGAGTACGACGGTTACGGTGGGCTGGCGGGAATCGGCTACGCCTTCTGGCTGGGCCGGCGTATCAACCTGACGCTGAACGTGGATCATTCCCGGCAGTACTACTACGGCTACGACAAGGGTCCTGACGAGTCGCGGTTCACCATGGTGTACCTCGGGTTCGACTGGTACTGATGCCCGACCAGACGGCGGGCACCGTTGCGAACAGCGCGCGCAGCTGCGTCCTTTGGGCTAGAAAATGCGTCCTTTCGCGAAAGCGGCATTTCAAAATCGACCCTATACGTATAGTCGGGAGGTACGTATGGCATGCCGCTGCCTTCCCTTTCTCTGGTGCACCGCAACTTCAATTACGAACCAACGGAAGAACTCCACGCCGGCGCCGTGAACTGAACGAGCTACGCACAGCGCTGGTGCAAGTCGTCCCTGGCACGATGTGAAACAACCGGCGTATCGGTACGTACCGGAGCATGGAGTACCACTGTCGGATGCAACCGCAGAAGGCCTTGGGGAGAACGATCATCGCCGCGGCCCGCAGCTTGAGCGAGATCTTTCGGCGCATGCTCCACCAGAACCAACCGATCGACGGGAGGAGGACGAAGAATCCCGAACTTCGACGCAAGGCGAAGTCGATGCAGGCGGCAGCATTGGATGTCGCATGACCCGCGATTGCCGGGCAGCAATCCACCGGGCCGGTTTGACTTACGGTCGATTCTACAGGAGGCGACAATGTCAAACAGACGAAGGTGGATGAAGAAGGTGGGGATGGTGTTGGCGATGGCACCGCCGCTGGTGGAGCGGTCTCAGTCTTAGACTGGGGCCAGGGCTACCTTGTTTTTTCCGGCCGCTATTCACACCCCTTGAACGAGAGGTTCGTGCCCTACGTGGAAGTCGGCCTGGGCTGGTACCTCTTTATGTACGTAGTCGGGCTGTCCTGGCTTCATGATTGGGATAATTGGGCAGAGGGTCTGGAGGACGACATGTACTCAGACCCCGTTCTCGGCTTTCGCTTCGCCCTGGGTACCAGTTTCTCAGCAATTCTCATTCTGGCCGTACGGCGCCGCACGCGCCGACGTTGTCCTTACCCCCAAGCGAGCGGCAGCCGTCGCCATATGGTGCACGGGG
>RECP01000033.1 GCA_007693945.1 Spirochaetaceae bacterium | reverse complement strand
TTAGTAGACACCGTACTCCTCCAATGCCAGCAGCAGCGCCTCGAGGTTGGCGACCGGCACGTCGGCCTGAATGTTGTGAACCGCCGCAAACACAAATCCGCCGCCGGGCGCCATGATGTCAATCACCCGCCGGACCTCATCGCGAACCTCACCTGGTGTGCCGAAGGGCAGGATCCGTTTGGTATCAATTCCACCGCCCCAGAACACAAGATCCGTGCCGAAATCACGCTTCAAGTTCTCCAGCTGCATACCGCTGGCCGTATACTGAACCGGATTGAGGATGTCCACGCCGCAAGCGATCAGATCGGCGATGATCGGCCGTATAGCTCCACAGGAGTGGAAGAATATCTTTGCGTCAGGATTCTTGTTCTTTATAAGATCAAACAGCTTGCGCCAACGCGGCAGATAGATGGTGCGAACCAGTTCAGGAGAGATCAGCAGCGAACTGTCGCTGCCGAAGTCATCAGCCTCCGCCACCACCAGCTGTTCCCGTCCGAAGACGTCCAGCAACTGCTCCCAGTACGCCCACTTGTAGTCGAAGATGACATCCGCCAGACGCTCGCTTGCCACCGGGTCCAGCAGCAGGTCGGTGCAAAACGTTTCCAGGCCGCGAAGACGACACGACATCTCAAAAATACCGGCCGTATCGCGGTCAAGCACCGGGAAGAGCGAGTCGCCGGTCGGCACTGTGGCAACCACCGATTCAAACACGGTTCGATCGGGCGCCGCGGGCGGCCGGTAGCCCCGCAACGCGGTAGCCAGTTCATCGTGGGTCTGCAGAGGAGTCGAGACCTGGCTGTAGTAATGCTCTGCCTTCTTGCGCTGCCAGGTGACGCCCCACGGATCGGTGATCCGGCGCAGCTCACCGGAGGCGCGGCTCAGCGTGTCAAAATCGCGCAGGCGCGGTGGACCGATGCGCAGCGTGTCGACACCCAGGGCGCCGAGCGCAGCCGCGGATGGGAGTCCGATCTGCTGAATGTGATCGGGAACGCTTATCGCGCTATCGAGCCTGCGAAAATCAAGCAGGCGGCGCAGCGCGTCCAGCGCGATCCCGGTAACGGTAGTCCCGCCGATGTCCAGCGGCACCCGGTCGGGCTCGCGGAACGCCAGTGCCGCGGAGACGCGTTCTCTACCGGTCATGGGTTTCTGCTCCCCGCGGCTTCGTCCGTCCGAAGTCACGCATCGAAAAGCCCCTGTTCAAACATCTGCAGATCATGATGCAGGCCGTGCTGAATATGGCGGTGCATTGCCTCCTGGGCGCGCACGCTGTCTCCGGAAAGGATCTCATCAACAAGCGAGCGATGCCATCGCTGCCAGCTGTCCACGCGTTGCACCCAGGTTGTGCGGGCGCTCTGGTACAACAGACTGCGCAGGCCGAGGCGCTCGAGCTCGCTCTTCAGCAGCCGGTTACCGGTACACTCGGCCATGAACAGATGCAGCTCTCTATGCCGGTCGGCAAAGCGGGGAACCGCATCCACCCCGTCAACCGCGATGGCGTCACACTCATCCGCACGCAGGCGAAGCTCCTCAGCGTTGCGGGAATCGATGTTGCGCGACAGGAGGTAGGCAACCATCACTTCAATGGCCTCGCGAAGCGCGTAACGGTCGCTGATCGATTCGCGCGTGTCGCGCGGAATTCGAACGCCCCAGCGTGGCACGGCCTCCAGAAAGTGCTCGTACTCAAGCCGTTTGAGCGCCTCACGCACCGAGATAATCGAGGTTCCCGCAAGTTCTGCCAGCATGCGCTGCGACAGAAACTCGCCCGTCGGCAGCTCACCTTCGAGAATCGCCTTCTGAATCCGCTGGTACGCCTTCTCGGCGCTGGTCATAACGATCATGAGTCTGTTTGTGCTGCTGCGGCTGCTGCGGCGCACAGCGCGTGATCGGCTCGATATAACCGTTATGACGGTTATATCCTCTGCGATGATCGTACCACGTCACGGCCAGCTGTCAAGCTTTTTGTTGCGGCCGGTAAACCGAAGCAACCACGGCAACCCCTGCGAGCGCGCCTTATATGTCCGGATCGATTGCGCGCATCTTGAATCTGAATCCTGAGGCACTCCTATTGCGCTGGAGGCGACTGTGCGCATAGAATGCGCCATGACTTCCTGTACGATCGATGCCGTGCTGACGGGAAAACCGCAGCCGTTCGGGCCGAACGGCGAGCTGAGCGCCGTTCGCAAGCGCGAGATGAACGGACCGGTGACCCTCGGGCCTCTCGGCCTGGCGGGCGACGAACACGTGTATCACGGGCACGGGGGAGCCGACAAGGCACTTCTGCACTACGCCGCGCACCACTACACCATGTGGAAGCAGGAGTTCCCGTGGTCACATGTAGGCCGCGGGTGCTTCGGTGAGAATGTCTCAGCAGCCGGGCCGACCGAGCAAACCGTCTGCATCGGGGACCGGTTCCGCATCGGACGGCAGGTGGTGGTGGAGGTGAGCCAGCCGCGCCAGCCGTGCTGGAAGCTGGCGCACAACGTCGCCGAACAGCGGATCCCGCGCCTCATGCAGGAACGGGCCGCAACCGGCTGGTTCTACCGCGTAATCACTCCGGGCCCGATTGCCGCCGGAGATCGCATGGAGCTCACCGAACGGCCGCTGCCGCAGTGGAGCCTGTCGCGGGTGATTCTCGGTTTCTACGGGACACCACTGGATACGGCCTTCCTCAGTGCACTTACCGACCTGGAGCCGTTGGGAAAGGAATTGCGGACGCTCGCCCGGACGCGGATGGAGACCGGGGCGGTGGAGGACTGGACGCACCGGCTCTGCTTGCCGCTCGCGCACGGCAATTCCTGAACGGTCGTGGCGGAGTTCAAGGCAAGGCGGTCCCTCCGCA
>RECP01000036.1 GCA_007693945.1 Spirochaetaceae bacterium | reverse complement strand
ATCGCCACCAACGACGCCGACGTCTTCTTCGGCCAGGGCTACGTTCACGCCCAGGAACGCTTCTACCAGATGGAGTTCTGGCGCCGGGTCGGCGCGGGCAGGCTGAGCGAGCTCTTCGGGGAGCAGGTGCTGGCAACCGACATCTACCTGCGCACCATGGGGTTCCGCCATCTGGCGCAGCAGCAGTACGACGCCGCGCCCGCATTACAGAGGACCGCGCTGGACTCGTATGCCGCGGGAGTCAACGCCTACATAGCCGAGCGCAAGCCGCGCAAGCTGGCCGCCGAGTTCGCGTTCCTGGGTCTGCAGGGCGTCAAGCCCGAGATCGAGCCGTGGACGCCGCTGGACAGTCTGACGTGGCCGATGGTTATGAGCCAGGACATGGCGGGAGATTTCGCTCAGGAACTTCTGCGCCTGGACGTGGTGCGCGCCGTCGGTGTTGATATGGCACTCGACTTTTTTGCTCCGTTTCGCTACGGCGAGATGCCGACGGTGATCCAGGAACGCGATCTGCCCCCCGGCCCCGCGCGTCGCACGGCAGTTCACGGGCCGCAGGACGACCTGACGCTCTTCGATAACCCGCTATGGCTGGCAGCCGTTGCCGGCCTGGAGCTCGGCGGCCCGGTGATTGAAGGCCGGCAGCTGCTGGCCGATCTGGCCTTCGGCGGCAGCATGGAAACCGGCTCCAACCAGTGGGTGGTATCGGGAGACCACACCGAGAGCGGTCTGCCCCACCTCGCCAACGATGTCCACCTGGGCATCCAGATGCCGTCGATCTGGTACAAGGTCACGCTGCACGTAACCGGACCGGACGCGTGGAACTGTCACGGCTACTCCTTTGCCGGTGTGCCGGGAATCATAATCGGACATAACGACCATATCATCTGGGGCATGTCGACCGCGGAGCCCGACGTTCAGGATCTCTACGTGGAGCAGGTCAATCCCTACAACCGCGACGAGTACCTGGTGGGTAACCGCTGGGTGCCGATGGAGATCCGCCATGAAGTGATCCGCATCAAGGGATCGGATCCGTACTTCCTGCGCGTGCGCTCGACACGCAACGGCCCGATTGTGACCGATCATGGAGGTGCGGTGCCGTACGCCAGCTACGACGTGAGACCGGTCGAAGTCTTCCCTACGGACCTGATTATGACCGAACTTTCGCTGCGCTGGACCGCACTCGAGCCTGGATTCCCGCTCTACGCGGTACTGCTGTATAACCGGGCGCGCAACTTTGACGAGTTCCGGGAGGCCCTGTCGCACTTCGATACACCAAGCCACAACTACCTCTACGCCGACGTCCACGGCAACATCGGCTACGTGCATCCCGGCAAGCTTCCGCTCCGCGGCCGGGGGGCCGGTACGCTTCCGGCGCCGGGATGGGACGACGATTACCAGTGGCAGGGATACATCGATTACGACGAGCTTCCGTGGCTGCTCAATCCCCAGCGCGGCTACATCATCTCGGCCAACAACCCGGTCAGCCCGCACGGTTCGCTGCCGTTCTCCGAACACCTCTATAACCCCGGTTTTCGCGCATCACGCGCCGAGGAGTTGTTGACCGCCGCCATCGCAGACGGACCGGTTACGCCCGAGCATCATATCGCGATGCAGCTCGACACGCGCAACCAGTTTGGCGCCCGCATCCTGCCGTACGTCATAGCCGTCGACGAGGCAACCATCCGCGGCGCTATCGCCGTTGAGACCGAGCTTGTATCGGCGCCGGCAGAGACCGTCGAGAAGCGCGCCGAGCTGCAGGAGGCCATCGAGGAGCGGATTGCCGGGGCACTGGCCGCCAGGCAGATGATTTCGGAGTGGGACCTGATGATGGAGACCGACAGTGTCGGAGCAACGGTGTTCGCGCAGTTCTACGTCGAGCTGTGCCGGAAGACCTTCGCCGACCAGCTGCCGCCCCACGTCTGGAACGGCCCGTGGAACACGACCTACGGCTACCGCATGCAGAACTCGCTCTGGCTGCTGATCGGTGACCCCGAAAACGAATGGTGGGACGACGCGCGGACGCCGGATCTGCGCGAGACGCGCGACGACATCCTGGCGCGGGCGCTCGCCTCGGCCTACGAGCAGCTGACCGAACAGCTGGGGAAGCGAACCGACCGCTGGACGTGGGGCAGAGTCCACACCGCGACCTTCCAGAACGCGACGCTCGGGCGATCGGGAATCAGGTTCGTCGAGCGAATCTTCAACCGCGGACCGGTGACGGTTCCCGGAGGGATGGACGTGCTGCGCCGCTCCGACTTCAGGGTCAATGATCCGTTTGCGGTGCACCATATCGCCTCGCTGCGGATGGTTGCCGACACCGCGGACTGGTCATCGGCACTCTACGTTCACGGCCCCGGGCAGAGCGGCCATCCCGCGTCGCGGCACTACGCCGATATGCTGCGTCCGTGGGCCGAAGGGAGCTACCGCAGTCACGCGTGGACGCATGAGGAGATCCGCGACCAGTCGCGGCGGCGTCTGGTGCTGGAGCCGATGAGGTAAGCGGGGCTCGAAGGAGGAAGTTAAACCAGCAGCCCGCGAAGAAGCTGGGCGGGAAAAACCACCGCTGCACGTGCCTGCTCTCGGTCGCATCAGACATGTCGCGCACGTAGTCCATCAGGCGGCTCTTGCCCTCGTAAACGCTCTTGCTCACTTTGAGTATCAACGCGCCGGCGCGAGACCGTATGATAATGGTAGCCGTTTGGCTGTGCAAGGCCGGTCCGTGCCGCGGGTGCGCGGATTACACGGTGCAGGATTCGCGGCGCGACGGGATTTCACTCGTGGTATAATGAGAGGTCGATTTGTCCGGAAACGATGATGAAGTCGTCAACCGGTTTCAGCATGCATATCGATCTCGCCGG
>RECP01000003.1 GCA_007693945.1 Spirochaetaceae bacterium | reverse complement strand
GCGACCAACGCCGGAAACCTGGCTCGCACCGGCTACAGCTTCGCGGGATGGAACACCGCCGCCGACGGTAGCGGAACCGGCTATGCAGAGGGCGCGAGTTACACGGTCGATTCGCACCTGACGCTGTATGCGAAGTGGGCTGCCGACACCTACACGGTGAACTACGACGCGAACAACGCCACCAGCGGCACGGCGCCGGAGGTACAGACCAAGACCCATGGGGTAGACCTGATCCTTGCGACCAACGCCGGAAACCTGGCTCGCACCGGCTACAGCTTCGCGGGATGGAACACCGCCGCTGACGGTAGCGGAACCGGCTATGCAGAGGGCGCGAGTTACACGGTCGATTCGTACCTTACGCTGTATGCAAAGTGGACTGCCGACACCTACACGGTGAGCTACCACGCGAACAACGCCACCAGCGGCACGGCACCGGAGGCACAGACCAAGACGCATAATGTGCACCTGACAATTGCGACAAATAGCGGTGAGCTTGCGCGCGCCGGGTATAGCTTCGCCGGATGGAACACCGAGGCCGATGGCAGTGGGGTTAACTACCCGCAAGGCGCAGTCTATTGGTTGAACGCAGATCTGACGCTGTATGCGAAGTGGGCTGCCAACACCTACACGGTGAACTACCACGCGAACAACGCTACCAGCGGCTCGCCGCCGGCGGCGCAGACCAAGACCCATGGGGTAGACCTGATCCTCGCGAGCAACACTGGAAACCTGGCTCGCATGGGTGATGCCTTCGCCGGGTGGAATACCGCAGCAGATGGTTCGGGTACCGACTACGCAGAAGGAGCTGCGTTCACAAACGATACAGATGTGACACTGTATGCAGCGTGGATACCGGCCTACCAGATAGGCGACATCGGCCCTGCCGGGGGGATCGTGTTCCACGACAGCAATGACTACAGCGACGGGTGGCGCTACCTGGAGGCCGCCCCTGCATCGACCGAATGGGTATTGAAGGTTTGGGGCGGATACGGCACGCTCGTCGGCGGTACGGCAACAGCTATCGGAACCGGAGCGGCTAACACACAGGCAATTGTAGGCAAGTTAGGCGAGGGTGATTACGCAGCGAAGCTGTGCGCCGATCTCTCCTATGGCGGGTACAGTGACTGGTTTCTGCCGTCATTGTATGAGCTTGATCTCATGTACCAGAACTTGCATCTACAGGGCATTGGCGGTTTTATGTCGGCCCACTATTGGAGTTCCTCCGAGTCCACCGCTCACTACGCGTTGAATCAGCACTTCTTCTTCGCTCTACCTTCTGACGACCTCAAGGACAACGGCCACAGGGTGCGCGCAGCTCGGGCCTTTTAGCGATTTTGCAGTTTGTCCGGCTTCTATAGCAGAAGAGGCGCAGGGGGGTGCAAGCCCCCTGCCCACCGGCTACGCGATGAAGCTGCGGCGGTGATGGTTACTCGAAGTGACCGCGTGCACACACCTGGCAGGCCGGCTGTCGAGATCGCGGGCATCGGGTGCAAAGGATGCTATCCGAGAGGTGTTCGAACAGGCACACATCACCACCGCGTATCAGATGCGCAAAAACGGTCAAGTTATGGTTCCGCTCGTCGCGGTATCTTTGGGACGAAGTCTTTGGACAGGAGCGAATCGCATGCAACTGGAGTCATTACCCAACATCGGTGCTGTGCTTGCCAACCGGTTGCGCTCCGTGGGGATCACCGACGCGGAGAGTCTGCGGCGCCTGGGTGCAGTGGAAGCGTACACGCGCATTGCGGCCGAGTATGGGCCACACCGACCACCGTTGTGTTACAATCTGTACTCGCTGGAGGCGGCGCTGCGCGGTCACGACTGGAGGCTGCTTGATGATGCCGCCAAACGGCAACTGCGTGAATTGGCGGGGGTAGAGCATCGAGACCGATCCGAGGGCGAGCGCACTGCGACGCGCTCTGCAGTACGTCGAGACCCATCTGGCTGAGCCGCTGACATTGAATGAGGTTGCCGCGGTTGCCCACTATTCTCCGTACCACTTTCATCGCCTCTTTGAGCATTTTTGCGGCGAGACCCTGATGGCGTACGTTCGCCGCCTTCGCCTCGAGCAGGCGGCCTACGAGTTCCGACTTGGAAGCGAAAGCATTGGTCGCACTGCTTCAAGCCTCGGGTTCACAACGCACGAGGCGTTCACCCGCCGGTTCCACTCAGCATTCGGCGTTGCGCCGCGCACCTACCGGGCCTCATCCAGCACTCCCTTCCGTGGCGCGTCCGTCCGGATTCAGTCGCTGGAGGTCGTCCGGTTCCCCGGCGCGTGCTGCGTCTCGACTCGGATCCGGGGAGGATACCAGCATCTCGTTCCCCCGGCCCATCTCGATTCACCGTGGCATCGACTCGCGCGAGCCGCGGGAGTCGTGCTGAGCGATAAGGACGTTTCCTGCTTCGGCGTTTGCTGGGACGACCCGCTGATCACCGATGAGCCGGTGATTCGCTACGACGCGTGTCTGTCGGTTTCGGGCCGTACGTTTGATCCGTACCGCTTCGAAACGGTTACCATTGGTGCCGGCAAGTATGCCAGAGCACGATGGTGTGGACCGATTGAGAGCATGACGGAAGACTACCACTATCTCATCTACGAGTGGCCAGGCGCGCACCGTAGCCGGGTTGACCCTTCACGCCCTCCGTTTGAACACTTCATCGCGAACCGCGAACCCTCACCGTCAGACGACTCCGTAATGGGTTGCCGCGCCGTCGAGGCCGATATCTTCATCCCGCTTCGGTGAACAAACCACAAAGAATTGGCCTGTGCCCTCACGTTCGCCGAGCAATTCTCATTTTGGCCGTACGGCGCCGAACGCGCCGATGTTGTCCTTACCCCCAAGCGAGCGGCAGCCGTCGCCATATGGTGCACGGGGTCGGTTGGCAG
>RECP01000039.1 GCA_007693945.1 Spirochaetaceae bacterium | reverse complement strand
AAGTACTCACAGCACTTCTCATGATCATCGGCCGAACCAGGCGTGGCAGGCGACGGGACAGCTCGGTGGAGAACTCCGCCATCCGGCGTCACATCACGCTGAACCTGCTCAAGCACGAGAAGAGCTGCAAACGAAGCATCGCCCGCAATCTCCCCGCGAGGCGTGCTGACCAAAGGGGCCAGCTGGTCAAGGTGCGAGCGGTAATGGTGGCACGACATTGCATATTCGTGTTACACTCAATTGCACAATCGCGCGAGTAACGGAGGGTCGCTTATGCAGCTATACCGATTTGGCGCTTCGATGGAACAGGAGCTGGTGGATCTCCAGGATACGCTTGCGCGGCAGCGTTGCTACGCCAAACGGTCCAAAGCGCTGCGGACAGTGGTCAGTCCCGGAATCGCGCTGCTCGATCATGCGGTTTACGGTGCATACGCTCCCGGGCGCGAACGCTCGCTGCGAGCGTCCGGCAGCAGGCGGAGGGAACGCGGTGGGTAAGGAGCGGTCCCCTACCGGATCAGGCGCCGCCGGTGCGGCGGTGGTGCTGCGGCTCTCTCGCAACGGAGACGACCTGTTCACCAGCGATGGCCTCTGGCTCCACCCGCTGCTCGATCTGACGCGCTTCATCGCCGAGCGTGGCGAGAGCGCCGCTGACTGCGAACTGTACGACAAGATAGTGGGCCGGGCGGCGGCCCTGCTGATCGTGCGCCTCTGTATTCGCACGGTTCGTACCGATCTGCTCAGCCGGCGCGCGATTCCCGTGTTTGACGCCCACGGTGTGGCGTGGCGCGCAACCACCGTGGTGGATCGCATCGACTGCCGTACCGAAGATCTCCTGGCAGAAGAGCACGACCCGGACGCTGCTTACCGGGTGATCCGCGCGCGTGCCCTTGCGGCGCAGGTGGCGTCGGATCCCGCGTGCCGCGCACTGGCGGTCCAGGGCGTGAGCGTAGTGCGCGGCGAGCAGACGGTCCTGCGCGACGTCAATCTGATGGTAGGGCGGGGCGAGAAGGTGTTGATTACCGGTGCAAACGGCGCCGGCAAGACCTCCCTGCTCAAGACGATCCTGGGCACGGTACCGCCTTCTGGAGGCACCGTTCACATAATGCGAGAGAGCGACCGTGCCACACGCATCGGGTACGTCAACCAGGAGTCGGTGCCGGTTTCGTTTCCGATATCGGCGCGCGAGGTAGTTGCGATCGGCGTGGCCGCGGTCGGCGTGTCGCGCCGGGAAAAACGGCGGCGGGTGCAGCACGCCATGGAGACCACCCGCTGTGACGCCCTTGCCGATCGGATGTACGGAACCCTCTCCGGTGGAGAGAAGCAGCGGGTGGCAATCGCCCGCTGCCTCGCTCAGGGTGCACGGGTGCTGCTGCTCGACGAGCCAACCGCGAGCCTCGACGCGGAGGGGAAACGCAAGCTGGTCGCACTGGTGGAGCGTCTCGCGGATGAGCAGGAGATCACGGTGGTCATGGTGACGCACGAGTTTGACGCCATGGACCGCACCGGGTGGCGCCACGTGGCAATCGCCGACGGTGCCCTGCATGCAGTGGAGGCGTCGCGGTGACGGAAGCCTTTTCGTGGATGGAAGCTTTTTCGGTACTGCGCTACGCGCCGGTGCTGCGCGGATTTCTGGTACTCATGCTCTCCGGGATGGTCTTCCCGCTGGTGGGGGTATTTGTGCTTCGGCTCAATCTGATCACGCTGCGGTTTGCCCTGATGCACGCGTCGCTGCTGGGAAGCGCCATTGCCCTTGCCGCGGGGATCAATCCGCTGCTGGTGGGAATGGCGGCCAACTCTGCGCTGGTGGCGGCCATTGCCCGCATCCGGGGAAGCGCGGTGCGCGACGTCGGGTTCGTCACCACCTTCTTCATGGTGCTCACCATCGGGTTGGCCTTCGCCATCATCTACCGGTTCAATGTGTCGACCAACGACTCGCTGCAGATCCTGTGGGGAAATATCTACGCCATGACGCCTCTGGACGCGCGGCTGACCGCCGCGTTTGGTGCGGTGGTTGTGGGCTTTGTGGTGCTGCGGTTTCCGGTGATCGCAGCGGTGCTCTTTGACCGCGACGTGGCCATTTCGGTCGGCGTGCGCGAATCACTGGTCTACACCACCATCGTTCTGCTGGTCGGGCTGACGATCAGTTTTGTGATGCGGTTGATCGGCGCCCTGCTGCTGGACGCCATCCTGATTCTACCCGCCCTCATGGCAGTGTCGTGCGCGCGTAGCCTGCGCGGAACCTTCGTCTGGGCATCAGTGCTGGGAACGGTGGTGGCACTCGGCGGATTTGTCTTCGCGATTCTGGTTGATCTGCCCGTCAGCTCCGGAGTTACCATCTTCGGCGCGCTGCTCTTTGCGGTGGTCCGCCTGCTGACGCGGTTCCGATTCCGGGCTGCACGGCGGTCAATCGGCAAACCCCAAACGTCGAGTGAATAGACACCAGATGCAAATAGCCATCAGACAAAGGAGAATAACGATGAGACACATGATGAGACGAACGGTTACGGCACGATTGGTGCTGATGCTGATCATAGGTGTAGCTTCCGGCGTCACGGCTCAGGAAAGCCCCCGCGTGGTTGCCACCACGCCCTGGACGGCAGCGTTCGTCCTGGCGGCCGGCGTGCGCGACGTGCACATCCTGGCCCCTTACGAGATGCGCCACCCGCCCGAGTACGAGCTTCGCGCCACCGACGTGGTTCGTGCTCAGAACGCCGATCTGCTGGTCTTCGGCGGATACGAGGCGATGATGGGCCGGCTGCGCGAGGCGATCGGCGGTGACTCACCGCAGATGGTGCAGATCCGCACCGACCACGCCCGCGAGACCATCACCGAGTCGGTGATGGCGATCGCGCACCACGCCGGTACGGTCGCGACCGCCCGCGCCAACGTTGCCGAGATCATCGCGTTTCTGGACGACTGGCGCGCCGAGATCGCCCGTAGCCGGGCGTACGACGTGCCGGTGGTGGTGCACGCCTTCCAGCAGGCCATTGTGCGCGAACTCGGAATCGAGCCGGTCGGTGTGTTCGGGCCGGGGCCGCTGTCGGCGCGTCAGATCAGCGAGCTCACACAAAGCCGTCCGGCTCTGGTGGTTGACGTATGGCACAACGAGTCGGCCGGCCCCCTGCGCGAGACCGTGCCCGACGCGGTCTTCGTTTCGCTGATCAACTTCCCCGGCCGCGACGGCACGCGCACCTTGATGGAGGTTCTGCAGCACAAGCGACGTACGCTCGCGGAAGCGGTAGGGCGGCTGGAGTAGTCCAGGGAGCCGGTGGTGGCTTGCTTCAATCTCCGCATGGCCAAAATTGCTGTTGACCAGACAGTTGTTCTTGACAGTCAGTTGCTAATAACATATAATAACATGCGAGTATCTTAGATGGGCAGGAAGAGGAGCAGTAGAGATGTTGTCGGCGTCGGCATTGCATGCGGTACGGGCGTTGGGAGAGCTTTCGGGGCTCAACAAGGATCAATACGCCGGTGCGGCCTCCATCGCTCAGCGGATCGGTGCGCCGTCCAACTACCTCGGCAAACTGCTGCAATCTCTCGTTTCCCACGGGATCGTCGATTCGCGCAAAGGTGCGGGTGGTGGGTTCCGACTGGCCCGACCGGCCGGGAGTATTTCACTGTTGGACGTGGTCGAGCCGATCGATCGCGTCAGCCGGTGGAACGGCTGTTTTCTGCAGAATCCGGTATGCGGCGCACACGGAGGGTGCACGATTCACCGCCGGTGGGCGCCCGTTCGCGATGCCTACCTTGCGCTGCTGCGTGAATCAACAGTGGCTGAGGTACAAGACAACGGGTTCCCGGGGAGGATGGAGAGATGACAACCTCGATTGTCGAGCGTTCGAGGCGTACCGGCCAACCGCGCCGTCGACCAGGTCTTCTGTTATCAGTCAGGCAGACCGGTACACCGGAGACTGGTACACCGGAGCCCAACGGGAGGCCACACAACGTCTGCGCCGGGTGTTTTTTCGGTTGTGCCGTCTCGGAACGGGCGCACCGGCTGATAGCCGGGCACCGGGTCGTCCGCGCCTGGGAGAAAGGCGAGTACCTTTTCCACGCCGGAGACGAGGCCCACGGTGTGTGGGCGATCTGCTCGGGGAGCGTCAAGGTGTTCAAAGAGACCGAAGAGGGCAAGCAGCTCACCATCCGGATCGCGCTTCGGGGGGAACTGGTTGGCCACCGATCGCTCCTCGCCGGTGAGGCGCTCTCCGGTTACGGCGTGGCAATGGAGCCGATTGTCACCGCCTATCTTTCGGCGCGCGTTGTTATGACGCTTATCGAGACCGACTCCAACGTTCGCACGCAGATCATACACAAGCTGGCTGACGAGCTGGGCCACGCGGAAACCCTCGCCACCTCGATGGCCTACCATCCCGCTGAAGAGCGGTTGATGGCCGCCATCATGGAGTTATGCCGCCGCAGCGGTGATTGCCTTGAGCCGATTGATCTCGTGGCTCCCCGTCTGGAATTGGCGGAACTTGCGGGTTTGACCGTGGAAGCGACCGTCAGATCCCTGCGCCGGCTGGAGAAGGCCAGCCTGGTGGAAGCCCACGGTCGCCGGATCCGGATCCTCAACCCGCGCCTGCTTGCCGCGCGGTGCGGGTCCTGAGGCCGGCGACCGCCTGAGCGATCCGTCGAACCAGCAAGCAGGGAGTACCCCAGCGCCATTGCGTAGAAGAGCGCCATGACGGCCTGCGACGTGTTGATGGTTGTGCCGAGCGTTACCGCGTGGTAGAAGGCGAGGGGAAAGGCGACCCATGCGATGCGATGAATTCGTGTCCACTGTTTGCTCGACAGCCTGAGCGGCTTCCAGAATATCGCAACCACCACGGGAATGGTCAGCAGGACGAGCGCAACGAGACCGGCGGTCTTCCCAGTGTCGAGAATCAGCTCGCCGGCCATGATCAGGTCAAACGCCAGCATGGCGATCGCGTGAAGCAGCATCAAGAGGAACCCGATCTTGCCCAGGGTTCGATGCCGGCGGTAGATTACGGCCCGGGCAAACGCCCGCTCGATCACGCCCAAACGTGCTGCCATGACAAACTGGTAGAACATCATCACAAATCCCGCCCGACCCAGCATCTGCGCCGGCAATCGCAACGACCAGCGTTCGAACCATTCTGTTTGTAGTTTGACTGTTCATGCCTCGTGAATAACCCAAGTTTTTCACTCAGAAATTGATCTGGATCAATTCCTGTATCAGAAAACTGCAGTAGGCTTGTGTCATGAAAACGAAAGCCCTGGCAACAGCCACCGCCCTGGTGATCGGCGCACTGGTCACCCTCTTTGCTGGATGTGGAGCCTCTGAACCGGCGTCCGCCGCGCCGCAGGCGACGGAGCAACCTGCCGCCCAGGCTTCAACGGAATCACACGGCGACGCGCCTGCGCTGGAAACCGACAACGGCGTAATCATCATCGGAATGTACGCCAGTGCGGGGAAGAACTACAACGACCCGATCGGTCTTCACGTGGAACCGGGAACCACCATCAGGTTTGTGAACCGCTCGGGCATGCATTCCTCAACCGCCTATCACCCGGATAACGGCCGTGAAAACCGGATTCCGGACGGCGCTCAGGCGTGGGACTCGGGTCTGCTTGCCCGTCGCAACGAATCCTTCGAGGTCACGCTGACGGTCGAGGGAGTCTACGACTACTTCTGCATCCCGCACGAGGCGATGGGACACGTCGGAAGGATCGTTGTCGGAGACCCCAACGCGTTCGCGGCGCGCCCCGCGGACGGACTTCCCCAGGCCGTACGCGACGCGTTGCCGTCGGTCGATCAGATCATGGCCAACCACGTGGTTCGGCCGTAACGAGGAGGATAGACATGCAGAGAGCGAACGTGAACGAGAAATGCGTCCAGCGTATGCGGACGAATGGACGTAACGCACGGCCGAGTCGGACGCCTGGGCGATATGTATGGTGTCTGTTCGGCGTCGCGGCCGTGATCATGCTGATTGCGCTTGCCGGCTGCGATCGCGGACCGGCTGTACGGAGGGGCGGTTCAGGGGGAGGTGAGGTGCACCGGTTCGAACTGATCGCGCGCTCCGACACGCTGAATATCGGCGACCAGGTAACGTTTGAAGGGTTTACCTTCAACGGCACCATGCCGGGACCCCAGATGGTGGTCAACGAGGGCGACACCGTCGAGATTACCGTGATCAACGAAGACTCAGTTACCCACGGATTGTCGATCCACGCCGCGAATGCTCAGACGTCGAACTTCGTGGGAAACATCGCTCCCGGTGAGACGCGCACCCTGACGTTCACCGCGGATTTCCCCGGTGTGTACATGTACCACTGTGCTCCCGGGGGGCACGGAATCATGGTGCACACCATGGGCGGCCAGTTCGGCATGATGGTTGTGGAGCCCACAGAGCGCTACCAGATGGAGAAAGACCTCGGGCGGGAGCCGGACCTCAAAGTCTACCTGATTCAGCATGAAGTCTATGCCGGAGGACGCGACTTCTTTGACGGCAAGGCTCTCTATGTGATGTTCAACGGCGAAACGTTCCGCTACGTCCGGGAACCGATCCCCGCTCGTCCGGGAGACTTTGTGCGGTTCTACTTCCTGAATGTCGGTCCCAACCTCACATCCACCTTTCACGCCGTCGGGGGTATCTGGGATCACATCTATTACGGCGGAAACCCCAACAACTTGATGCACGGAACGCAGTCGGTAGTCACCGGACCCACCGATTCGTGGGTTATCGACTGGATCGTCCCCGATGAGGGCCCTTTCCTGCTGGTGAGCCACGCCTTCGGCACGCAGGCGATCAAGGGCGCGGTCGGGGTGCTGGACTCGCGCGAAGACGCTCCCCGGGTTGGAGAGATCCGCAGCGAAGGCCGCGACACTGCGCCGATCGAGGATCCACGCCGCTTCGTGAGTCCCTTCGGCCTGGGCAGTGAGACGCTGGACGTCCCGGTACGCTTTAGAGAAGGTGACCGCGCGCTGATCCAGATGGTGGGAAACAGCTACTATCCAAAGCGGGCCGAAGTCCCCGTGGGAACCACCGTAACGTGGATCAACGAAGACGTGTTCGACATGCTCGACGGAGAGCGAACCGGCAAACACGATGTGGTGGTTGTGCGCGCAAACGGCACCGAGCGATTCCAGTCCGAACTGCTCGATCACGCCGAGACCTTCACCACCACCTTCAACGAGCCCGGCGAGTACGAGTACATCTGCTCGATCCACCCGTACATGCGCGGGAAGATCACGATTGTGGAGTGAAGACGTGCGCGTTTCCTCCCGTGCCGTGTTCCTGATTGCGGGCGGCAGTCCGGGAGCTTGCCACGGCGCTCGACGTGCGGTATTCGGCTCGGTCGGACGGGATCATCGTCCACACGGGCCGGATCGTCGCGCTTGATACCGGCGGAGTTGTTGCGGCAACCCTGGACGGAATCCTTCAGCGCGTGGGCCCGATGGTTGATCTAATCATCCGCATTGTCCGACGACGGCTCCAGGGAGGAGCCATGAGTGAGTTTCTACAGAACGACGCCGCCAAACAGGAGCTGATCAAGAGCATCATTTAGCGCCTGCACGATGGAAAACCGCGAGGCGAAGCGCCGGGTCAAGGCCCCACCACGGTGATGTGGGGAAAACACGACGAGATACGTGCCCTACTCAAGTTCATCCGTGCCGCGTTTGCGGAGCGCCATCGCCGACGGCATTGGCTCCCCACGCCCGGACCCGCCGTCTTGAGTGAGCGCAAAGATGCTCATGCCGAAATACTACGCCCAACTTTGACTGCAGTTCGCATTTTGACCGTGTAGCGCCCTGGGCTGTCTGTCTGCAGCAGCGAAGCCGGGCGAACTCCTGCAACTTTGACTATAGAGTTGACAAGGTTCCGAACAGAGTCTACGATTCATAACCATGAACGGTATGGACGACGGCCGCGCGGCGCCGTTGGGACTGTTCTGTTGGGTATGCCAAACGAACCGGGCGCTTGTTGAACCAGGCCGGGTTCGAGTCTCATCTGCCGTAGACACGGCTATGGCTATACACGATCGGGGAATGCCCCGGTCGAAGGAGGAAGGTTAACATGAAGAAGCTGATCGTAATGATCACTCTGCTGGCGGGGGTCGCCGTGGCGATGACATTTGCCAGAGGCACCCCTGAAGAGGATCCGGATGTATGGAGGCCCACCCGGCCCATCACGGTTGTGGTCCCATGGGGAGCCGGCGGATCCACCGACCAGACGGTGCGGCCCCTGGCGGCAGTGCTGGAGGAAGAGCTCGGACAGAGTGTGGTCGTCGTAAACACGCCCGGAGCAACAGGATCGGTCGGAACCGCCGAGGTTCTGAATGCGCGGCGTGACGGTTACACCTGGGTATCGGGGGCGGTCAAAGATCTTGCCACCTACCGGGTTCGGGATCTGCTTGAGACTGATCTGGATGATTGGGTGCTGTTCTTGAGCCTGGCCCAGGTTAACGTCGTGTCGGTCAACGCCAACGAGCCATACCAGGACTTCGGCGAGCTGGCACAAGCGTTTCTGGATCGACCGGGAGAAATTGACGTGGGCACCGCCGGGGTGGGCTCGGCAGGCCACACAGCGATCCAGTTAATCAACCGGTATCGGAGGATCGAATACACCGAAGTGACCTACGGTGGTGGCGCTCCCGCGGTCACCGCTACAGTGGCGGGCGAGGTTCCGGTAACCACTCAGCTGGCAAGTGAACAGGTGGATATGATCCGCGCGGGTAAGCTGCGGCCGCTTGCAGTGTTGTCAGACGCGCCGCTGAGACTGGAGGGCGTCGACGAGGAGATTCCGCCGATCACCAACTGGATCCCGGAGTTCGAAGCCGCCCCGATCTACTTCGGAATCTTCGTTCCTGCCGACGTACCCCAGAACGTAATCAAAACGCTCGGTCGTATCTGGGATGAGTCCATTGTGGGCAATCAACGCCTGGAGCGGCTTGGTCGGGAATCGGCAAGTGTCTTTGCTCCCAAGTGGGGCGACGAAGCTCGCGCCGCGGCGTTCCCGATGGTGCAACTGGATGCGTGGCTCGCGTACGAGATGGGTGACACGGTGATGCGGCCCGATGAGGCCGGGATCCCGCGCCCGTAGCGCACGCGATACGGATCTCGAACTGAAGAGACGCTCAATCGCGCAGCCCGGTGTCTAACACGGGCTGCGCCTGTATAGCGCCGCGTGCGGCACTGAACTGAGGAGTGACGATGGGTGACAAGCTCAAGCAAGATCACGGAATGCCGCGTGCGGACTTCTTTACCGGTCTGGTGCTACTCGCGTTCAGTGCCGCGGTGCTGTACTTCTCGATTGCCATGCCGAGACTCGAGCACCGGGGCATCAACCCGCTCTCGGCGCCCGCAGTGGTGCCGGGCCTGCTGGGCGTCATCATCGGCGTATGCAGCCTTGCCCTGGTGACCCGCGCTGTCGTACGGGGAGGCTATCGACTCAGACTTTCCGCAAGCACGACTAAAGCATTCGTGACGGGCCCCGCTGTGCGGCGTATCGGCGCTACGGTCGGTATCTGCCTGCTGTATGCGTGGGGGTTAGTCGGGCGGGTACACTACACGCTTGCAACGTTCCTGTTTGTATTGATGTTCGTGCTGTTCTTCGAGCTGGCGTTCGGACAGGAAGAACGGCGGAGCATGAGGCGGACGGTCTGGACCGCCACGCTGGAAGCCGCGTTGGTGGCGGGCATCGTGTCGGCTGTGTTTCAGTACCTGTTTCTTGTGGCTTTGCCTTAAGGGGTTCGTATGCTGACACAAGGGATACAGCTCTTCGTTCAGGAGCTCACGGCTTTTCTCACGCTGCGAACCTTGTTCGACGTCCTTTGGGCGACGCAGCTGGGAATGATCGTCGGGATGCTGCCGGGGTTGACCGCGACGATGGGCGTAGCGCTGATGACGACGCTCACCTTTCATCTGCCGGCAACCAATGCGGTACTGATCCTGATGTGCATGTATATCGGCGCGATCTATGGCGGCGGCAGAACGGCGATTCTGTTGAACATTCCCGGCACCCCTGCGAACGCCGCGACGGCGGTGGATGGCCATCCCCTCGCCAGAGCGGGACGTGCGGGCGAGGCTATCGGCATCGGCACGACCGGGAGCTTCCTCGGCTCGATGATAGGAATGCTGTTGCTGGCAACGTTCACCCCGATAATCGGGCGCTTTGCGTTACGGTTCCAGAGCTTCGAGTTCTTCTGGCTCGCGATCTTCGGTGTGGTAATCAGCGGCAATTTGACCGCCCCCAAAGACCCGCTCAAAGGCTGGATATCGGGCTTCCTGGGGCTCTTCGTGGCGATGATCGGAATGGAAGGCATTCACGCCCATGTGCGCTTCTCGTTCGGCTACCGACCGCTTTCCGGAGGGATAGATCTCATACCGGCAATGGTGGGTGCGTTCGGGTTCTCCGAGATCATCTCGATGATGAAGCACACGCGGGTAGAGATAATCCAGACCAAGATAGACCGGGTGATCCCTCGACTCAAGACCATCTGGGGATTCAAGCGCACCATAATTCGCTCCGGGATTGTGGGAACCTTTGTCGGCGCTATTCCCGGTGTCGGCGAGGATATTGCCGCCTGGGTGAATTACGACCTCGCGATGCGCTCGAGTAAGAAGCCCGAGGAGTTCGGCAAGGGAAGCCTGGAGGGCCTGATCGCCTCCGAGACCGGCAACAACGCTGCCGTCGCCGGGGCGATGATCCCGGTTCTGTCGCTCGCGATTCCGGGATCGGCACCTGCGGCCGTCCTGCTGGCCGCAATGTTCATTCACGGTGTACGGCCCGGGCCGTTGATTATGATCGAGAACCCTGCTTTTGTCTCGAGCGTAGTTGCGATGGTAATGCTCGGCACTGTCGCGATGTTCGTGCTGGGGCTTTCCGCGGTGAAGCAGATCGTGAAGGTTCTGCTTGTGCCCCGCAGCAAGCTCATGCCGATCGTGTTCACTCTGTGCGTAATCGGCGCGTTTGCCATCAACTCGCGTATCTTCGACATCGGCGTGATGGTGTTCTTCGGCCTGCTCGGCTACGCGATGCGCGAGATGGACTACCCGGTTGCGCCAATGGTGCTCGGCATTATTCTCGGGGAGATCCTGGACACGAATCTGCGCCGCGCGCTGGTCATTTCGCGGGGCAATCTCTTGCCGTTCTTCACACGGCCTATTTCGTTTGCGCTGTTCCTGATTGTGCTGCTGAGCCTGGTGAGCCGTACCTCGTGGTTCATCAGCGGCCGCAAGGCGCTGACACACGCGATTGTTCGCACGGTTCGCGCTGCGGTGGGCCGCGCTCGCGGTTGAAGAGAGAACGCAGTTCAGAAAAGTGGATTAACCCGGCCGGGACCCGATAGCTGCGTCACTATTCCTGCAACGGAGTCTTGAGCGTATTCCGGAAGCAGTGTCGCGCCGGTTCTCGCCCGCCGCCGATCTATATGATGTCGATTTGTCTTCACCGATTGATTGGTGTACTATAACCCTGATCGCCGCATCCATGGTGCGGGACATCTCAACGTGGAAGGAGCGCAGTATGACGGAGTTTCACGAGCCGGTTGACGTGTTGGCCCAATCAACTCGTAACTACATTCGAGCGATAAACAGTCTGAAAGAGGAGCTCGAAGCGGTCGACTGGTATCAGCAGCGAATCGACGGAGCAACAGATGAGCAGTTGAAGCAGATTCTGGCGCATAATCGCGACGAAGAGATGGAGCATGCGTGCATGAGTCTGGAGTGGTTGCGACGGAACATGCCCGGTTGGGACGAGGCGCTGCGAACGTACTTGTTTACCGAGGGAAACATCACCGAGCTCGAAGAGCACGCGACCGGGAATAGTCAGGGTGTTTTCCGTTCCAGCGGTAGTACCGGCGGCGATCTCGGAATCCGGAAACCGTAAACAAAGGAGAACTGGTATGGACATCTTGCGACAATCGATGGCTCCTCTCTCCGAGGATGCCTGGAACGAGATAAACGAACAGGCACGACGCTATTTCCGGAGCTTCCTCTCGGCCCGACGGCTCGTAGATATATCCGGTCCCCACGGTTGGGCCTACCCGGCGGCACCGACCGGTCGACTGACCGTTCCGGAAGGGCAGGAGGCAGCACCGGTCAGGTACGGTCTTCACGATGTGCAGCCATTGGTTGAGACGCGCGCACCGTTCACCGTTGACATATGGGAGATGGACAACATCACGCGCGGTGTAAAGGACCCGGATTTCGGTGCTCTCGAAACAGCAGCCCGGGAATCGGCCGGTTTTGAGGAACGCGCAGTCTATCTCGGTTTCCGGGAGGCGGGGATTCCGGGTCTGGTCCAGTCGTCCGGGCATGAACCGGTCGCCCTGGGCGGATCGGCTGAAGAATTGCTCCAGGCCGTTTCCCGGTCGGCAACGCTTTTTGCTCACGCCGGCGTTGAAGGACCGTATTCGCTGGTGCTGGACCGGGGACACTGGCAGCAGCTCTCAACCTATGTAGCCGGATACCCGCTTCGTAATCATATTCGATCAATGATCGGTGGCGAAATCATTCTCTCCGGCAGCGTTGATGCAAACCTGCTTCTGAGTACCCGCGGTGGCGATTTTGAACTCATTCTCGGACAGGATTTCTCGGTTGGTTATGAGAGCCACGATACGAAGACCGTTCAGCTCTACTTCGCCGAATCCTTTACCTTTCGGGTGCTGGATCCGGCCGCGGTTATTGTACTGAAGGGGTGAGCGTCGCGCGATCTCAAGGACCCGTTACGTGCGTGTTTGCCATAGACGCTGACCGGCAGCCGTCGCCAGAATGGGAAGCGCGGGGCTCGGAGGCGATGCTGGTATTCGAGCTTCGGCGGCAGTATACTGTAAGCATTATGAACACCTCTTCAAAAGACACTTCAAACCAGATTGTTTCGGTGCTGCAGTCTCGCAGATCGTTGCGCGCGCTGGATACGCGCGAAATCGGCGCGGACGTCCTCGAGAGAATCATGACAGCGGCAACGCTGGCGCCCTCGTGCTCAAACAAGCAGCCATGGCGCTACCTGGTGGCACGGGGCGAAGACGCGCTCTCGCGCGTGCGTTTGCGGCTGAGTGAAGGCAACTACTGGGCGCGGCGAGCACCAGTCATTGTGCTTGTCATCACCCGTGACGATCTCGATTGCCGCCTTGATGACGACCGAAACTACGCGCAGTTTGACACCGGTATGAGCGTAATGGCGATGCTGGCACAGGCCGAAGCGGAAGGACTCTATGCTCACCCCATGGCCGGATTTGACTCCGTCGGTCTGCGAGGGGACTTCGGTATTGAGGACGGGTATCGGCTGCTGACGGTAATTGCAATCGGGTACCCCGGCAGTATCGAGGTATTGAACGAGAAGCACCAGGCCGCGGAACGGTCCGAACGAGACCGCAAGCCGCTGAGCGACGTAGTCAGGTATGACAGCTGGTAACGGATAAAGACAATCCTGGTGACGGATGCCGGTGGCGATATCGGTCGGTGCAGACGGTGACGTACGACGACTGGGGCCGCGTAATGGACACCAACCTGCCGTCGGCGTTCCTGTACGCCAGGCATGTTGTCGCCGCGCGCTGCGTGAATCAGGTGAAGCGATGGTTTTCATCGCATCGTCGCGCCCAATCATGAGCGAGCCGCACATGGGAGCGGAGTTGCTGGTTCGCGGCGCGCCGGAGTCGGCGCCGCGGCTTGGGCTATCCGCACTGGCGGTCGGGTTAACGGTGGTGGCGTTCGGAACGAGCGCGCCGGAGTGGGGCCGGACTTCTGATCAATTTGCTCAGACGGTTCCCAACGAGAAGTCACCGCAAATCTTGAAGTGAGTGCCTTCCGAGAAGATCTCCAGGTTGCGGTTTGGAAAGTATACCGGCAGCAGTTCGTTGAGCTTGCGCACCACCTCTTCCACAATTTCCCATCGCACGTTTTCGGGAACCTTCTCGAGCGTGGCCATATGAACATCGATCACGTAACCGCGCCCGTACCTGGATCCATATCCCGGCGTGAAATCGGCGCCGATGTTGAACAGCCCGTCCGATTGACGGCTGGAAGTTGTGCCGTGTGGCGGACGGACCGGATGCAGCGGATAGAGTGACCCGTATCGTTTTTCGATGTGGGCCGTAAGCTCCTCGAACATCTTGCGGAATTTCCGGTCAAAGGTGTTCATCTTTGGATGATACATATCACCGATCCTGTTTCGTCTTGCTTCCAGGCGTGTGCGCCGCTCTTGCAGTGCAGTGTAGCACGGACCTGGCGAGTTT
>RECP01000084.1 GCA_007693945.1 Spirochaetaceae bacterium | reverse complement strand
ACCGATGACCCCGTCCTTACCATGGACGTGCTCTACCGACTGAGCTACAAGGGCCTGTAGTGAGTGCCAAAGCTATCAAAAGCATTCAACTTTGTCAATAGAGTAATCAGAGTTCGTTCGACGTCAGCCGAATTGCTGGCGCAGTTGCTTGACCCAGGCGCGCAGGCGCGCGTCGGTAAGGTCCGCCTGGTTGTCCTCATCCAGCAGCAGACCTAACAGTCTGCCACCACGCTCGGCACGCGTAGTGCTATAGGTGTAGCCTTCAGCTCTGGTGTGACCGACCACGGTTCCGCCGCGCTCGGTGACTTTGTCGACCAGCAGCGGCACGCAATCCGCAAACGCGTCGGGGTAGTGCTGCTGATCACCAAGCGCCATCACCGCAACGCGCTTGCCGCCAAAGTCGACGCCATCCAGCTGCGGAAAGAACAGTTCCCAGTCGTCCTGCAGATCGCCTGCGCCCCAGGTTGAAACCGCAAAAACCAGGCGGTCGTAGCGGTCAAAGACGTCTGCGCCGATGTCAGCCACGTTCAGCAGGTCGGCGTCAGCGCTGCCCCATAACGACTGCAGCTTGTGCGCCACATCGCGCGTGTTACCCGTGGAAGAGCCGTAGATGATCCCGATTCTCGCCATGAAATCCTCCCTGGAGCTGCTCGTTAGACGCCGAGTCATTGATATCGGAGTTATGCAATACAATACCAGCATGCACAGCTGATGGCAATTGCTGCCCGTTCCGATCAGATCGAGCACCGCCCGGAAGTCCATCGATGGTATCGGCGGCGTGCGACAACATGCCGGTCATAATCGCGCCGTTGCGGTCGATAATTGAAGCGTGGCTCTGAGGATTCATTGCATAACCGAAGACAGCGGCTTTGCCCACGCGCTGAGCAAGCTGACGTCCAATCACACGATCCCGTTCGAGCTGGTCGAACGGTCGCCCGCAGCGATGACCGCGCTGCACGAAGATTCGGCTCAGGCCGACTTGCTGCTGCTCGACGTAGACAGCGTCGCCGAACAGGCCGCTGAGCTCATGCACCGGTATCCCGAAACCGCGACGCTCGTGATAGCGGGCGCTGGTACCGAAGAGCTGCTGTGTGACCTGCACAACCGTACCGGCTGTGAGTTTCTGTTGAAGGACGCCGAGCAGCACTACCTGCAACTCCTGCCCTGCATGATCCGCAAGGTGCTGCGTCAACGTGACCAGCACGAAACCGCGTCCGCCATGCTGCGATCGAGCGAGAAGCGCTTCGAAGACCTGCTGCTCGTGATACCGGACATCGTCTACAAGATCGATCCAGACGGAGCGTTCACGTTTATCAACAACGCGGTACGGCAACTCGGCTACACGCCGCAGGAGCTGATCGGGAAACACTTCAGTGTGCTGCTGCACCCCGAGGATGCGCCGCGAGTAAGCCGTCGTCACGTGTTGCCGAACATGCGCGGCAACATCACCGGTCCGGACAGCGCTCCGGGGCTGTTCGACGAGCGCCGCAGCGGCGACCGATGCACCCACGGCCTCGAGGTTCGTATTCGGCGCAAGGGAGCCGCGCCCAGCGTCGTCGGATCGGTGACGGCCTACGGAGAAATCGCGGCCGTCGGTCACTATCACGGGCGGACAGAGCAGCGGATCTTCACCGGCACGGTCGGCATCATACGCGACGTCACCCAGCGCAAGCGATCAGAAGAGATGCTGCGCCGACTGTCAATCGCCATAGAGCAGAGCAAGTCGGCGGTCTGCATCGCCCTGACCGACGGTACGGTCGAGTACACCAACCCGTACTTCCTGCGCCTCAACGGCTACCGCCCCGAAGAGGTTCTGGGCCGGAACATCTACGAGCTGCTGAACGAGCGTCTGCAGGAAGAGACCCTGGCCGAGATTCAGCAGGCCGTCAACGCCGCTACAGTCTACGAGACCGACACCATCGTCTGGCGCCGCAACGGCGAATCATACTGGTCGTGGATCAAGATCTTCCCGGTCACCGGCATCGACGGCCGGGTCCGTTCACACATCTTCTTCCTTGAGGACATCACCGAGCGCAAGCAGTCGGAGGCCTGGCTGCGCCAGCAGCTGGACCACCGGGAACGGGAACTGAGCGCAGTACACGAAGATGCCGGCCGGACCATGCGGCTGATCGCCGGTCTGCTCGCGCCGCAGCAGGACCAGCGCCTTGAACCGCAGGTCCGGCACGAGTCCATCCGGTCCTCAACCCGCGCGCTCACGGTGGCGGTTGCGCACGAGATGGCCGCAACCGGTATCGGCCGGCCGGAAGTCAACCTGCGTGACTATCTGGGCACCATATGCGCCTGCCTGGCGCGCAGCTACGGCATCGATCCGTTGACGCTGTCTGTCGAGCTCGACTTCGAGCCCGTGTCCGTTGTGCTGCCGCTTGACCGTGCAATCGCGCTCGGCATGATCAGTAACGAGATCATCGGCTACGCGGTCGGCGAATTCGGCGTCAGGCACCTGAGCGTGGACTTCAGCAGCGAGGACCAGCACCAGCTGCTGACGATCCGCCACGGTGGCAGCGACATCTTCGACGACAGCCGCGCGGGTGACGCCGACGCGACGCGCAGCGCGGAAACCCGGGAGATGGCAACGCGCGTGATCGGCATTGTCGTGAAGCATCTCGGCGGCAGCTTCACGCATGACGGACGCGACGGGGCCCGCTACACCATCGCGTGCGGAGCGTAGCCGTGGTCAGGTTGTACACCGGGTCACAATCGGCGGTTGAGCGAGCAGCTGCGGAACGCATCGCGGCCAGCCTGCATTCCGCACGCAGGCGCAGCCGTCGCGTCTCACTGGCGCTCCCCGGTGGTCGCTCAATTGCCGGTGTGCTGCGCCTGCTGGTATGGCTGAATGTCCCCTGGCCGGACACGGTGGTGCTTCCGGCCGATGAACGATGCCTGCCCGACGATCACGGCGAGCGTAACTGGAAGATCATCCGGCGTGAGCTGTTACAGCCGCTGATGCGAAGCGGCGCAATACAACCGCACAACGGGCACCCGTTTCACTATCGCCCCGAGCTGGCCGACTGGGGCGTGGGGGAGTTCAGTCGTTCACTCGACCTGCCGAGTACACCCGAAGGCACCACACACATCGATGTGGCGGTCCTCGGCGCCGGAGAAGACGGTCACGTCGCGTCGCTCTTCCCCGGCTCACCCGTATTGACCTCTGCATCGCGCGGGTTCGTGCAGATCAGTGATTCCCCGAAGCCGCCGCCCCGCAGAATCAGCCTGTCGCCGGCAATGATCCGCGCCTGCGGATCGGTGATCCTGCTGTTCCTCGGTGAATCCAAGCGCACCGCCGCCCGAGCGTTTGCGGACAATTCCGTAACTGCCGAAACCTGTCCCGCAGTACTGGTGCGCGCCGCGGCGCGGGCGTGGGTCTTTGCCGATCGCGGCGCATGCCCCGGCGACGGCAACTGGTCCAACGCTACGGTGGTCGATCGCCGGTAGCGGCAGAGCAACACTCCGAAGGCCGTTGCGCGGCCGCCTCGAATCGCGTTTTAACCGTGTGAGCCCACGGGCGAACCGGGTTGTCTGTCTGTCTGCAGCGGCGATTTTGCTTGCTTTTGCGGGTTTTTCGGGTGAAGCTGTAGACCGATGGCGGTAACTATCAAGGATGTAGCCAAGCTGGCGGATGTCTCCACGGCAACCGTTTCGCGAGTGATCAACAGCGACCCCCGCATCTCGGCCGCAACCCGCGATCGAGTGCTGGGCGTGATCGAAAAGCTGAACTACAAGGTAAACTCGATTGCCCGCAGCCTGAAATCCAATCGTACGTGTACCGTAGGTTTCCTGACGCCGGAGATCGCCAACGAGTTCTTCATGACCGTTGCACAGGGCGTGGAGAACTCGCTGCGGGAGCGTGGCTACAACCTGATCATCTGCAATTCCAACGAGAGTCCCGATGAGGAAGTCGAGAGACTCGAGCTGCTGATCGAGAAGTGCGTCGATGGTGTGATCATCGCCCCGTCGACCGGAAGCGGTGAGCACTTGCGCTTTCTGGAGCAGGTTGGATTGCCGACCGTGCTGGTCGACCGATTGGCCGACGGGTTCACCTCGGACGCGGTCCTGGTGGACAACGCCACCGGAACCTACAAGGCAATCCACCACCTGCTGAAACGAGGCCATACCAACTTCGGGTTTATCGGGGGTGACGTCAGCCTGACACCGTTTCGTGAGCGCTACGAGGGATTCCTCCGTGCCCTGTCGGAGTTCGGCATCCACCCCGACGAGGCCCACGTGAAGTTCGGGAACTACCACGTTGATTCCGGATACGCGATGATGAAGGAGCTCGCCGAGCTCACCCCGCCCCCGGCCAGCGTGTTCATCTCCAACTACTTCATGCACATCGGCGCGACACAGTATCTGGTGGAGAACCGTGCACGGCTGCCGCGCACGATTTTTGTCGCCAGCTTTGACGACATGGCGCTCTCGGCGGTTGCCGGTGTACCCAGCCTGACGATCGCACAACCGGTACTGCAGATCGGCCGTCGCGCCGCCGAGATGCTGCTGGAGCGGATCGACAGCCGGGCCTCCGGCACCGCGCCGCCGCCGCGTATCGAGCGCCTGCCTACCCGGCTGGTGTTCCACGACCGCAACAGCAAAGCGCAGCCGTAATCGATCGAATTGTCTTTGACGGCTCCAGCAGGCCGGTTTATAATAGGCACGGTTGTGCAATCGTTTACATGTTCCGCCCCTATCACCAACACCACGGAACGGGAGGAGTACAATGGCTGATATCAGCTCGATGAAGATTAACTCGCCGGTTGTGCGTCTGCACGGAAACACGCCGAAGATCGGAATACGGCCGACGATCGACGGACGCCGCAGGGGCGTACGCGAAAGCCTCGAAGAGCAGACCATGAACATGGCGCGCGAAACCGCCCGGCTGCTCGAGGCCAATCTGCGCCATGCCGACGGGACCAGGGTTGAATGCGTCATAGCCGACAGCTGCATCGGCGGCGTGGCCGAGGCGGCTATGTGCGCGCAGAAGTTCGAACGCCAGAGCGTTGGCGTCTCGATAACCGTGACGCCGTGCTGGTGCTACGGGTCCGAGACAATGGATATGACACCGCTGATTCCCAAGGCAATCTGGGGCTTCAACGGCACCGAGCGCCCCGGCGCCGTATATCTGGCGGCCACGCTGGCGGGCCACTCGCAGCGAGGCGTTCCGGCGTTCGGTATCTACGGCCGCGAAGTGCAGGATGCCGATGATTCCTCGATCCCGGCCGACGTGCAGGAAAGACTGTTGCGCTTTGCGCGCGCCGGCATCGCGCTGGCCACCATGCGCGGTAAGAGCTATTTGGCGATGGGCAGCGTGTCGATGGGTATCGCCGGATGCTACGTGACCGAGAGTTTCTACAAGCAATACCTCGGGATGCGCAACGAATACGTCGATATGTCGGAGTTCATCCGGCGCATGGACAACGAGATCTACGACCCCGAGGAGTATCGTTGCGCACTGGAGTGGACACGCGCCAACTGCAAGGAAGGACCGGATAACAACGCACCCGATAAACAGCGCACGCGCGAAGAGAAGGATCGGGACTGGGAAACATCGGTAAAGATGACGCTGATCGCACGCGACCTGATGATCGGCAATCCGCGTCTGGCCGAGCTTGGCCACGATGAGGAGGCGCTCGGTCACAACGCCATCGCGTCCGGTTTCCAGGGGCAACGTCAGTGGACCGATTTCATGCCCAACGGGGATTTTCTGGAGGCAATCCTTACCTCGTCGTTCGACTGGAACGGGATCCGGCAGCCTTTCATGGTGGCCACCGAAAACGACAATCTCAACGCGATCTCGATGCTGTTTGGCCATCTGCTCACCGGAACGGCGCAGATCTTTGCTGATGTGCGCACCTACTGGAGCGCCGAGGCGGTCAAGCGGGTCAGCGGCAAGGCGCTCTCCGGGCGCTCCGAGAACGGCTTCATCCATCTGATCAACTCCGGGCCCGCAACCCTCGACGGCACCGGCCGGCAGACATTGAGCGGGCAACCGGCCATGAAGCCCTACTGGGATATCACCCCCGAAGAAGCAGCGGCCTGCCTCGATGCCACCTCCTGGCGCCCGGCCAACACCGAGTATTTCCGCGGCGGGGGCTATTCGAGCAACTATCTGACACGCGGCGAGATGCCGGTCACCATGTGCCGGCTCAACATGATCGCAGGGCTCGGGCCGGCACTGCAGATTGCCGAGGGCTGGGCAATCGAGCTGCCGGCGGACGTGCACAAGACGCTTGACGGCCGCACCGACCCAACCTGGCCGACAACCTGGTTTGTTCCACGACTGGTCGACAACTCGCGGTTCCGTGACGTCTACACGGTGATGCTCAACTGGGGCGCCAACCACGCTGCAATCGGCTACGGACACTACGGGGCTGACCTCATAACCCTGGCCTCGATGCTGCGG
Source organism: Spirochaetaceae bacterium (assembly GCA_007693945.1). Classification (GTDB taxonomy): domain Bacteria; phylum Spirochaetota; class Spirochaetia; order DSM-27196; family PWMO01; genus PWMO01. The sequence goes on along the minus strand of RECP01000084.1, from coordinate 7,795 downwards.
ATTCCGGTCTACATGCACAACGTTGCCGAACAGAGCGTGTTCCGACCGAGCACATGGACGGCGTTTGGGATGGACCTGGAGGGCTCGGATTTCCGCGCCTGCTCGACCTTCGGCCCGCTGTACAAGTCGTCGTAACCGCGGCCGCCGACTATCGTGGAGGAAGAAGATGCTCAAGAACATACCTTCGATTCTGAATCCCGAGCTGCTCAGGATCCTGATGGAAATGGGGCACGGGGATGAGCTCTGTATCGGCGACGGCAACTTCCCGGCTGCCGCCTACGCACAGCGGCTGGTACGTCTGGACGGACACGGTGTACCGGAAATCCTGGACGCAATCCTGGCGCTCTTTCCGCTGGATGACTTTGTGAAGAAACCGGCGTTCCTGATGCAGGTTGTTGACCCGGCCACGCCCACGCCGCCGATCTGGGCCGAGTACGAGAAACTGTGCCGTACGCACGAATCGGCGTTTCCCGGATTTGAACACGTCGAACGCTTTGCGTTCTACGAGCAGGCCAAGAAGTGCTATGCAATCGTGGCAACCGGGGAGACTTCGCTGTACGCCAACATCATCCTCAAGAAAGGGGTGATCCGCTCCTGACGCCAGCGCGCGACCGGGACGTACGTGCGGTGGCCCGGGCGCGCCTGCATCAGTGCATCACGGGTGCAGGACCGGCGGTCCTGCGCCTTTTTTCGTTTTAGCTGCATAACGCTTGCGTAAGTCTGCACAATAGGCTACATTGTTCGAGGATATTGAAAGGATTTCGCAAGTGATTCAAAGCCTTACGGAAAGAGAACAGTCGCTTATCGACCTTATCGTCGAGGATCCCAACTGTTCGGTCTCCAGGATGAGCAAGACCCTGCAGATTTCGTCGGTTACCGTGCGTTCGGTGCTGAACAGTCTGGCAGACAAGGGTATGATCGTACGCACCTGGGGCGGTGCCGTTCCGGCCTTCCACCCGGCAATGGCTGAGCGCCAACGCGCAGCAGTCGAGGACAAGCATCGTATCGCGCAGGCGGCGGCGGCACTGGTGGATGAAGGCGACACGATCATGATCGAAGCGGGCACCACCACGGCGTTGGTAGCGCGCTACATTCTGGGCAAACGCGGTATCAGCGTCGTAAGTAACTCAACGCTGATCATCCCGTACGCGCGCGCCAACCCTCAGCTCAGCCTGACGATGGTCGGCGGTTCTTTTCGCCCGCAAACCGAGTCCTTCGTGGGGCCGATCGCCGTGGGTGAGCTGGAACGCTTCCACGTGCGAACCGCATTCGTGGGAACCGACGGATTCACCATCGAGCACGGTCTGTCGACTCATCTGGTTGAAGGTGCCGAGATCGTACGCAAGATGGCCCAACAGGCCGAGCGCGTGGTGATGGTGGCGGACAGCTCGAAGTGGGGCCACCGCGGATTTGTCGCCGTGCTGCCGCTGAGCGGTGTTACCCACATTATCAGCGACGTCGGGCTGCCGCAGCAGGCATACGATGAGCTAACCGGTTATGGACTGGAAGTGCAACGAGTCTGAGCGACGCTGAACGAGAGCAGAAGGAGAAACCGATGGCAACCGAAGTATTGATGCCGCGTCAGGGCCAATCAGTGGAAAGCTGCCTGATCGTAGAATGGAAGAAGAGCGAAGGTGACACGGTACGCAAAGGCGAGACCCTCTGTGAGGTCGAAACCGACAAAGCAACCTTTGAGGTTGAGTCGCCGGCCTCCGGTGTATTGTTGCGCATCGTGCATCAGGCCGACGACGACGTGCCGGTGCTGACACCGATAGCCTACATAGGAGACGCCGGCGAACAGCCCCCGGCCGGTGAAGACGCTGCCGGGAGTGCAGAGGCGGACGCACACACCGAGGCGGCCGCCCCCCGGTCCGCAACCGCCGAACCCGATCCGTCGGCCGGCGGGACCCGCGCCGAACCCGGAGACGCGGCCGATCCGCGCACCCGGGCCGCCGACCAGGGTGCACGCTTCATCTCGCCGCGCGCACGGACATTGGCCCGCAAACACGGGCTGGATCACGGCGACGTCTCCGGAAGCGGACCCCACGGCAGGATAATCGAGCGCGATATCCAGGCGCTGCTGGACTCCGCGGAGCCGCTGACCGCCGGCGCCCGCGCTGAGGCGGCCGCGGAACCTGCAATGTCGCTGCCGCGGGAAGGCAGCGGCATCGGAGGACGCGTGCGCACCAGCGACCTGCGGCAGCAGCGCACGGCCGCAGGGGAGCCCGCCGCATCGGCGACCGACGACTATCCCGGCCCGTATGAGACCCGGCCGATCAAGGGCGTGCGTAAAGTGATTGCCGAGCGAATGCTGGCTTCATTGCAGACCACCGCACAGCTGACGCTTAACAGCAGCGCCGATGCCCGCGCGCTGCAGCATCTGCGGCGGCGATTCAAGCAGACTGATGACTCGCTCGGCCTGAGCGGCGTGACCATCAACGATCTGGTTCACTTCGCGGTATCGAGAACGCTGCCGCGCTTCGGCTACATGAACAGTCACATGGCCGACGGCGAGATCCGGCAGTTCAGCCACGTGCATCTCGGCTTTGCGGTGGACACCCCAAGAGGGCTGATGGTGCCCACCGTCAGGTTTGCCGACCGGCTGAGTCTGTTGCAGATGTCACTGGAAGTCGGCCGACTGGCCGGGACGTGCCAGCAGGGAAGCGCCGGTCCCGAAGAACTGGCGGCTGCAACGTTCACGGTCACCAACCTCGGAAGTCTTGGCATCGAACACTTCACACCGGTGCTCAATCCGCCGCAGGTAGCTATCCTTGGCGTATCGGCGATCCGGCTGAAACCGGTCGAGGGCGACAAAGGCGTGGAGTTCGTGCCTTCGATAGCATTGTCGCTGACCATCGACCACCGCGCGGTCGATGGCGCCCCGGCAGCACGGTTTCTGCAGGCGTTGAGCACCGCGATCGCCGAGATCGATCTGACACTGGCGCTGTAGCGCGACGGACCAGGGAGAAAAAGCATGTACGACGTTGTTATTTTGGGTGGCGGGCCGGGAGGCTACCGCGCCGCCGAGCGCACCGCGGAAGCTGGACTGCGGACTGTGCTGATCGAAGAGCACTATCTGGGAGGGACCTGCCTGAATGTCGGCTGCATCCCCACCAAGACGCTGCTCAACAGCGCCAAGACCGTGGCGCATATAAACCAGAGTGCACGCATCGGCGTCCGAGCGCATGCCAGCTTTGATCTGCCCGCAGCGATGAAATGGAAGACGCAGGTCATCAGCGGACTGCGCAAGGGGATTGCCGCCACCCTGAAAAAGAGCGGCGTGGAAGTCGTCGAAGGCCGCGGCAGGCTGGTGGCGCGCAACGCGGTGCAGGTCGGTAGCGCGCGTTATGAAGGACGCTACCTGATCCTTGCCAGTGGCTCGTCACCGGCACGGCCACCCGTCCCGGGCATCGATTCGGACGGCGTTGTCGACAGCAGCGGGCTGCTTGAGATCAGCACAATGCCGAAAGCGGTCACCGTGGTCGGTGGCGGCTATATCGGCATGGAGTTTGCGTCCTTCTTTGCACTGCTTGGCGTACCGGTCACGGTTGTGGAGATGATGGATGAGATCATCCCGTTCATGGAGCCCGAACTTGCCGCCCTGCTGCGCAAGAGCATTACCGGAGTCAGCTACCGTCTGGGCGAACGCGTCAAGCGCATCGAAGCCGGCGCGCTCATCTGCGAGCGCGACGGGCGCGAGGAACGCGTAGAGTCCGAACTGATCCTGATATCCACCGGGCGCCGGCCCAACGTCAGCGGCCTCGGCTTCGAGGAGAACGGACTGGACGTCGACCGCGACGGCATCCGTGTAAACGACTATCTGGAAACCAACCTGCCGGGTGTATTTGCCGTGGGGGACGTCACCGGCCGCAGCCTGCTGGCGCACAGCGCCTACCGCATGGCCGATGTGGCTGCGTCGCGGATCCTCGAGCGCGAGGGGCACGGACGCGCACAGCGGATGCGTTACGAAGCGGTGCCGTGGGTTGTGTTCACGCAACCCGAGGTTGCCGGTTGCGGCATGACCGCAGCCGAAGCGCGCCGGGCAGGTTTGACGGTAAAGACCGGCAGCATCAGTCTCAAAGTGAGCGGCCGATACGTAGCCGAGCACCCCGGTGAGAACGGAACCGCCAGGGTAATTGCCGACGAGCAGAGCGGCCGTATTCTGGGCGTGCAGATGCTCGGTTCAGGCGTGTCGGAGCTGATCTTCGGCGCCGCCCTGATGATCGAGAATGAACTGAGAATCAAGGATGTCCGTGAGGTCATTTTTCCCCACCCAACCGTCAGTGAGGTATATCGCGACGTGATGTGGGATATGGAATAGAAGACAAGGAGTAACACATGCCACAGACACTGATGATCGACCCGCAAGAGGTTCGCAAGAAAAGCGCCGTCTCGATACCCGACATACCGGTCAACCAGTATCAGGCTGATCCTGGAGCTGAGATCAAGAAGTACGGTAAAGAGCGCCTGACCCGCATGCTCTATCACATGCTTGTTATCCGCGAGTTTGAGACCATGCTCAACGAGATCAAGACACAGGGCTCGTACCGCGGCATAGAGTACGATCACAAAGGACCGGCACATCTCTCTATCGGTCAGGAGTCGACCACCGTCGGACAGTGCGTACCGCTGGAGATCGAGGACTACATCTTCGGGTCGCACCGCAGCCACGGTGAGATTCTGGCCAAGTGTCTTGCGGCGGTCGACAAGCTCGACGACAGCCGTCTCGAGTCGGTGATGAGCGGGTACCTCGACGGCGACGTGCTGAAGGTCGTCGAGCGCGACAAGCTCGATTCAGTCCGGGCAACCGCCGAGCGGTTTGTGGTCTACGGAACTCTGGCCGAGATCTTCGGCCGTGCGGCCGGCTTCAACCGCGGCCTGGGCGGCTCGATGCACGCGTTTTTTGCTCCGTTCGGCAGCATGCCGAACAACGCGATCGTCGGCGGCTCGGCCGATATCGCGATGGGCTCCGCACTCTTCAAGCGCGTCAACCGCAAGAGCGGGATCGTGATCGCCAATATCGGCGACGCATCGATGGGCTGCGGACCGACCTGGGAGGCCATGACGCTGGCGAGCATGGACCAGTACCGCACCTTGTGGCCGGAAGATATCGGCGGGGCGCCTCCGATCATGTTCAACTTCATCAACAACTTCTACGGCATGGGCGGCCAAACCCGCGGAGAGACCATGGGGTTCGGTGTGCTGGCACGCGTGGGAGCCGGCGTCAACCCTGATGCCATGCACGCCGAGCGCGTTGACGGCTACAATCCGCTGGCGGTGGCCGATGCGGTAGAACGCAAGAAGCAGATCCTGCTCGACGGCCGTGGCCCGGTGCTGATGGATACCATCACCTACCGCATCTCCGGCCATTCGCCGTCGGACGCTTCCTCGTACCGCACCAAGGAAGAGATCAAGGCGTGGGAGGAGGCTGACTGCATCCGCAGTTTTACCGATTATCTGATCAAGAACAAGGTGCTTAGCGCGGCCGACGTGAAAACGCTGCAGAACACGGTGATCGAGCACGTCACGGCGGCGCTTCAACTGGCGGCGCCGCTGGATATCTCCCCGCGGCTCCCCGGTGAACAGATTGCCGCCTACATGTTCTCCAACACGCCAACGGAGAAGATGGAGGATCGCGAACCGGAGACGCTGATCGCAATGGAGGACAATCCGCGCGTGCAGCAGCTTGCAAGGCGCTCACGCTACGCGCTGGACGAGAACGGTAAGCCGTTGTCCAAGATGAAGATCTACTCCTACCGCGACGGCCTCTTCGAGGCGATGCTGCACCGCTTCTACATCGATCCCACCATGGTTGCCTACGGCGAGGAGAACCGAGACTGGGGCGGAGCGTTTGCCGTCTACCGCGGCCTTACCGAAGCACTGCCGTATCACCGCCTGTTCAACTCGTCGATCTCCGAGGGTGCAATAGTAGGCTCCGGTGTCGGCTACGCGCTCTCCGGCGGCCGCGCGGTGGTTGAGTTGATGTACTGCGATTTCATGGGCCGCGCCGGCGACGAGATCTTCAACCAGATGGCCAAATGGCAGAGCATGAGCGCCGGTGTACTGAAAATGCCGCTGGTGCTTCGGGTTTCGGTCGGCAGTAAGTACGGGGCGCAGCACTCTCAGGACTGGACCTCGATGGTTTCGCACATCCCCGGACTGAAGGTCATGTTCCCGGCAACGCCGTACGACGCCAAGGGCATGCTGAACCTGGCGTTGCGCGGAACGGACCCGGTCGTGTTCTTTGAAAGCCAGCGGCTTTACGATATCGGTGAGCTGTTTGAAAGCGAGGGCGTCCCCGAAGGATACTACGAAGTGCCCGAGGGCGAACCCGCGCTGCGCCGCGGAGGCACGGATCTGACCATCGTAACCATCGGAGCGACTCTCTATCGCGCTCTGGAGGCTGCCGATGATCTGGCCGGCAATCACGGCGTGCAAGCCGAGGTGATCGACGCGCGATTCATCAATCCGCTCAACCTGGATCCAATTCTGGAATCGGTGCGTAAGACCGGCAAAGTTGTGCTGGCCTCGGACGCCTGCGAACGCGGATCGTTTCTGTACAGCGTGGCATCCAACATCGCCCAGGCCGCGTTTGACTACCTCGACGGGCCGCCGGTAGTGGTTGGCTCGCGCAACTGGATAACCCCGGCCTACGAAATGGAAGACGCCTTCTTCCCGCAGAAAGAGTGGATTGTGGACGCCGTCCACGAGCGCCTGTTGCCGCTGAAGGGCTACACCCCCGTAACGGTGCAGACCACCGGCGAAATCCTCAAGCGCTACCGTAACGGCGTGTAGCAACGCTCGGACGCGTGATTCCGCTCACGCGAGCCGGCTACGCCGCACACACGGGCCCCGGCGCGTGCCGGGGCTCTTCTCGCGCCATCCCAAACGCTCAGCGCACCGCCAGCAGTGCGGCGGCCAGCTCGGCAAAGCCGCGGCCTCCGTCTGACTTGGTCACGTAGGCCGGAGCGGCGTCCAGAATATCAGTGAACTGCCGTACGTTGGCCACACCGACTGAATGCCGAAAGTAGCCGAACATCGGCGCATCGTTGGGTGAATCACCGCAGAAGACAACCGTTGACGAAACCGCTTCAAGCTCGTGGCCGTACACCTCTCTGAACAGCACCCTGGTCATCGACAACTTGTCGTAGTCACCGAACCAGCCGTTGACGTGAATCGAGCTGATCTTGGCGTGCGCACCGCGTTCTTCGAAGAGGCGCTGGATCTGCTGCACCTGCCCGCGTGAGAGCGGGGCAACGTCTTCGCAGAAGTCGATTGCCAGGTCGGCCTCGCGGTACGCCTGGTCGGCAGCCACCGCACAGCCCGGCACCTGCTGCAGAATGTAGTCTCGTACCGCGGCCAGACGCTCACGATCGTGTGCGCGCTCGCGTTTGTCTTTCCAGTAGCGACGCTGCATACGCTTACCGTTTCGGTCGTAGCGGAAGAAGAACGCCCCGTTCTCACCCACCAGGGCGTCAACCGGCCACATACGCGCAATGTGGTCGCACCAGCCGGCGGGCCGGCCGGTAATCGGGATAACGCCAACGCCGGCGTCACACAGCGCGGCTATGGCGCTATACGCCTCGGGCACCAGGATACCGTCAGTTGTCAGCGTGTCGTCGATGTCACACAGCACGTGGGTGATACGGCCGCGGTCCGCGGCGGCAAAGCGGCTTAGTGGTTGCAGGGTGTTGTCTTGTCGCTCCATGGCGCGCATTCTACGCCGCCGGCGCGGTTCTGGGAAGGGTTCCGCGTCGGACTCAGACGTAGATCATCCGGCGAGTCATGCCGCCGT
>RECP01000108.1 GCA_007693945.1 Spirochaetaceae bacterium | reverse complement strand
GCCGCCGAGCGACCTGGCGGGCAGCCTCTCGCGAGCCCTGCTCAATTCCCTGCTGACGACCCTTCTCGATTCCTTGTTCGATGCCCCTCTCTATTCCCTGCTGCAGGCTTTCGGCTTTGAGTTTCCGCTTGTAGGCTTCCACGCTGGCGGCGAACATGGTCTTCACCTCCCGCGCATCCTGAATTGCGGTCAGAGTCGCTGCGCTTTCCTCGCGCGAGCGCGCAACGCTGGTCAGCCAGTTCCAGAACAGCGTCCGCAACCGCGGATGCTCTGCTCGTATTATAGCAACAGTATCGTCCAGTCGTGCAAGTAGCTGCTCGCGTTCCAGGTTCTCGACATAGAAAACAGCGGATAGCGCGGAGCGGATCCGCAGCAAGGATTTGCGAGAACAGGTATTCTCGATCACCGGATAGTAGTGCAGCGCCGGAATGTATTGAGCCGCAAGCACCGGTTCAATGAGTTCCTGGATTGAAGTGCGTGCGGTCCACGGGGCGTTGCCGTTATAGATGAGTACGGGGAACACCGCGGGCAACAGGCCCGACGCTGCGGAGCTGTTGAGGCTCTGGTAGAACTCGGCGACGTAGCGCAGGAACCGCAGCGGCATCCAGCGGTCGACGCTGGACTCGAACTCGATGAGCAGGAAGATGTAAATGGGGCGACTGCGGAAACTGATGCGCCAGATCACGTCGCTTTCGCGCTCGGCAAACTGCGGAGTGACGAAACGGGAATCTGTTTGAGTTTGGCGAAGAATTCTGCGGCAAATGGCGCGAAGTTGCCTCCGGGCGCGAACAACGGAGGGCCAAAATGTAGTCATCAACGCGCTGAACACAGAGAGCCAGCACCTCGAACGCAACTCCGGTTACGGGAGTGTCAGCGCACAAACTGTGTTTGAATCTCGCCGCCTGCCGTGGTAATCTATACCGATGGAAGACTGGCCGGTTACCATGCGGAGGTTTCTTCAGCGCAGACGGATGCAACGCGAGCGTACGCACCAGGAGCTGCATCAGCGTGCGGCGGCTCAGGCGAGAGACGTTGTAGAACTGATTGGGCAACGCTACCGACCGCGCCGAATCATCCAGTGGGGTTCCGTGCTGCATCCTGAACTCTTCCGCGAGTTTTCCGATATCGATATTGCGGTCGAAGGGATCACCGACCCGGAGCTGTTCTTCCGTCTTGTTGGCGATGCCGAGAAACTGACAACTTTTCCGCTGGACATCGTTCAGTTGGAGCAAATCGATCCGGCGTACCGTGCGCTGATTCTGAGAAAGGGAGTAGTGGTGTATGAGTGTCCCCAGTGACGGTTCTCTTCTGATAGCCGAGGTGGAGGCGTCGCTCACGGTAGCCGACACTATCGAAGCTTACTACGACGAGTTCAGCGCGCAAACAGTGAACCGAACAAACCCCTCACGCGAAGACCGGATCGTACTGGCCGAGATACTTGTCAACTACTACACCGCCGTGGAGACGCTGTTCCTGCGCGTTTCTCAGGCGTTCGAGAACAACCTCGACACTGCGCGCTGGCACGCCGACCTGCTTGACAAGATGACCCTGCATATCGAGGGCGTGCGACCTCAGCTGATTTCCGATCAGACCCGGGATGCTCTTCGAGAACTCATGCGCTTTCGTCATTTCAAGCGTTACTATCTTGAGTTCGACTATGATTGGGACAAGCTCCAGTTCCTCGAAAAGAAGTTTAACCAGACTCGCCCGGTTGTCCGCACCGAGGTCACACGATTTCTGGATCAGTTGCGGAACTCCGGCTGAGGCCGCAAACGCCCAAGCTCCGCGCGCCTCTCACTCCTGCACCAGCTTGCGAACCTCGTCCTCAGAAAGGCCGGCAAGATCGGCGGTCTCCGCCACCGAGAAGCCTCGATCCAGCAGCCGCCGAGCGACCTGGCGGGCGCGCGCCTGCTCGCCTTGTTCGATGCCCTGCTGACGTCCTTGTTCGATTCCCTTCTCGAGCCCCTTCTCGAGCCCCTGCTCGAGTCCTTGCTGCAGGCTTTCGGCTTTGAGCTTTTTCTCGTAGGCTTCCACGCTGGCGGCGAACATGGTCTTTACCTCCCGCGCATCCTGAATTGCCGCGAGGGTGTCTGCGCTTTCCTCGCGCGCTCGCGCAACGCTGCTGAGCCAGTTCCAGAACAGCGCCCGCAACTGCGGATGCTCTTGTTGTATTATAGCAACAATCTCGTCCAGTCGTGCAAGTAGTTGGTGACGTTCGAGGTTCTCGACATAGAACACCGCAGAGAGCGCCGAGCGAAGACGCAACAACGTCTCGCGAGAGTAGGTATTCTCGATTACCGGATAGTAGTGCAGCGCCGGTATGTACTGCGGCGGAATCACCGGTTCAATCAGTTCCTGGATCGACGTGCGTGCCGTCCACGGGCCGTTGCCGTTATAGATGAGTACGGGAAACACCGCGGGCAACAGGCCCGACGGTGCCGGGCTGTTGAGACTCTGGTAGAACTCGGCGACGTAGCGCAGGAAGCGCAGCGGCATCCAGCGGTCAACGCTGGACTGGAACTCAATCAGCAGGAAGATGTAAATGGGGCGACTGCGGAAACTGATGCGCCAGATGACGTCGCTTTCGCGCTCGGCAAACTGCGGAGTGACGAAGCGGGCGTTGACCCGGGTCAGCGTACGGTAGTCAAGCTGCTTCACAAACGGTTCGTCAACAAAGCCTTCCAGCAGCCGTCTCACAAACAGCGGGTGACTGAAGAGCAGCTTGTAATGTCTGTCTGAGGGTGTGGGCATACCCTCTATAGACGCGCCGAAACCGGTATCTGATTGAGTTTGGCCGCAAATTCTCTCTTGAGGCGCGTGAAATCATGTCTGCCGGGCTTCATGATTCTCTTGACAACGTCTCGGTTGTCGACCGATAATTAGCCTCGTACATACACTCAGCCATCGACCGACTTAACTCAGGAGGACTTCATGAAACGGTTGCTCTTTGTAGTACTGGTGCTGGCGTGTGCCGTGCCGGTGTTTGCCGACGACGCGCTTGTATTGCCGCAGGGGGTGTGGAGAACCAGGATTATACCGGTATACTCGTTTGCGCGAAACGTGTTCGAGGATGATTTCGGCGTGGATCGTGAGAGCGTCGAAGCAGACTTGAGCGTTTTTTCGCTTGGATTTGCAGTTGAGTACGCTTTTACTGACTGGATCACCGCCGCCATGCAGTGGACACCAGGCCTGGTTGCGTGGTCCGATATCGACACTGACGATGACGGAGACGTTACCGTAAACCGCTGGTTCGATCTCTTCGCAGGGAGCAAGTTTCAGCTGATCGGCCCGACTCCCAGTAACCCCGTGACGCGCAGAGATATGCGGCTGGCATTGGCAGCTGGTTTCAAGATTCCTTTTGCGAGTGCGGACTGGGAGAGCGAGGCCGAGAGTCGAGGTGACGGAAAGGACTTCATTGGAGCCAACGTCGCCAGAAATGTTCTAGGCGTAGGCGCCAGGTTCTACTTTGATTACATCTTCTCCGAAAGGTTCTTCGTGAATCTGTACAGTGAGTTCATTCGCTACCCGGTAGACGGCGACGCGCCCACGCTGGCAACCTACGGAGGCGTTGCAACGCACAACTTCATTCGTGGTATAGGCGATGCCAACCCGTTTGGATATGACAAGCTACCCGATGATAAGTTTGGTTACGGCTATGATCTGACGCTGGAGATAGAGCCATACTATGTCCACGACGCAGCGGCCGGGCTTCGCATTACCCCAAGCCTTCCGGTCACGTTCAACTACAGTCCGGAACTCACACTTGATGGAAAGCGGTTGAGTCGGATCAAAGGATACACCGGCTTTGATCCGGGACCCGATCCTCTTGACCCAGGTGACTACGTCTGGGAGGATGGCAGGATCTACCCGGATGCCGGCCCATCAATGCTGTTATCTGTAGGTCCTACCGTTGAGTTCTTTTTCACGGGTCTGAAGGTTCCGACCGCTCTCGAAGTTACTTATAGCTATCCGGTGGCCGGCAGGAACACCAACGCCACCAACGCGCTGATCATCCAGATCAAGAACTACCTCAAGTTCTGGTAGACCGGTCGCCCTTCGCCTTCGGGGCGCGCCGCTTGAGGTTATCGGGCGGTACTTCGGTGCCGTCCGGTCATTCTGCGCTTGTGTTATTCCTTGAGGTCTGCTCGCGTTGCTTGCAGATTTCAACCAGGATGGCTATGGAGACTTCTCCTGCCGCTGCGCGCCGGGAGGCCCGCGTATCTTCTGTCTGCCGAGTACCGGAAATTCGTGAAACAATATGCTACACTCAGACTGCCTGAACCATGCGCGTCTCGAGAGGTCTGCTGGTTGTCATCGTTGCGATTCTCACCGCTTCCTGTGGCGCAACGCTCGTGCCCTACGCCGGCGCTGAGCTGGAACCCTTGGCCGAGGTGCGCGGTCAGGCGCAGTGGGAGGTCGCGCGGGCCGTCGAACGTGCCGCGGTGGCATATGTGCAGCACAGCGAGGTGCCGGGAGTCCAGGTGGCGCTGCGCTTCGGCGACTTTGCTTACGCCGGGGCCTACGGGCACCGGGACAGCCGGCGCGCAGAGTTTGTGCGCGTGGACGACATCTATCGCGTCGGCAGCGTGACCAAGACCTTCACCGCCGTGGTTGTGCTGTCGCTGGTGCAGGACGGCAGGCTGTCGCTCGATGATCCGGTTGAGGGCTGGGTTGACCTGCCGCGGGCACAGGGCGTCACGGTGCGGCAGTTGCTCAACCATTCCAGCGGCATTCCCGACTACACCGAGCGCACGCTGCCCAATCTCGCCAGCGCCCTGCGGCCGCGGCGGCAGTGGCGCCCCGAGCAGCTGGTGGCGCGCGTGCGGCGGCAGGAGCTGCTGTTCGAGCCCGGCAGCCGCTACGCGTATTCCAACACCAACTACGTGGCGCTGGGCATGATTGCCGAATCGGTCAGCGGGCGCAGCCTTGCCGAGCTCTACCGGGAGCGGATCATCGAGCGCGCCGAGCTGCGCGACACCTGGTTTCTGCCCTACGAAGAGGGACCCGACGCCGGGCGGCTGGTGATTGGTTACGAGCGCGATATTCTGCCGTTGGGCGTCCAGGCCGTCAGGCCGCGCAACCGCAGCTGGCTGACCTACGGCTACGCCGCGGGGGCCATGGTGTCGACCGCGGAAGACCTCGTGCGCTTCGCTGACGCGCTGTTCGATGGAAGACTGATCAACGGCCGCATGCTCGACCAGATGACGCAATTCATCGACGCTCCCGATCCCGATGTTGCCGCCCAGACCGGGTACGGGCTGGGTCTGCGGCGACTGGATTCCGACGGCACGCTGCTGATCGGGCATACCGGCACCACGCCCGGGTTCGGCGCGGTTGTAATGCACGCCCCCGGAGCCGACTACACCGTGGCGGCGGTGGGCAATCTCTCCCGGCTGGGGTCGGTCGAGCTGCTGCAGTCCGTGCTGGGCGAACTGCGCGGAGCAAGCGCGTGGCACGCGCGCTGAAGCCGCTGCTGGGCGGACTGCTGCTGCTGGCGTGGGCGGCCGGCGCGGGCGCTCAGACCATCGGGCCGGATCTGCTGATACCGGGCACCGAGCTTCCGCCGCGCGGAGCGCTGCGGATTGCGGCGCAGCTGTCCGGGCACGGGGGGCGCTCATACTTCTCGCCGGAGGACGGTCGCACGCGCCTGACCGACGGGCTGGGCGGTGACTCCGGGGCGCTCACCGGCGGCATCGAAGCGCTGTACAGCTTCAGCGCGCACGCGGCGGCTTTTGTCTCGTGGCTGCCCGGCGGTGTGCTGGCGTCGGCCTTTTCAGCCGACGAGCAGCGCAGGGCCACCGGGTTTTATCCGCTGCACGCCGGGGCGTGGGTCAAGCTGACCGGCAGCGACGGCCTGCTGCGCGGGACCGCGGCCTGGCCGGTGGACAGTGGAGCGGCGCTGGTGGTTTCGATACCGTTTCAGTGGCCGGATTACGAGCGTGAGCTCGAGCGCCGCAACCAGGGGTTGTCCTACACGGCGGAGAACAGCGGTGTACGCGCCTGGGGATTCGGGTACCTGCTGGAGGCCGAGTGGCATCCCGGCCCGCCGGGGGTGTCTCTGTGGGCCGCGCACGACTTGCTGGTCTTCCTGCCGGCCGATTACCGGAGCGCCGGGCTGCGCGAGTTTGAGGAGAACCGCATCTGGGAGCTTCTGGAGGAGACCGAAGCGGTTGACACCATCTGGTACCGCTATCAGCTGGGTTTCTGCGCCGCGCCGCGGCTGCAGGTGCCGACCGAGGCCGGTACTCTGTGGCGGCTGTCTCTGCCGCTCAGCTTCCGCTACCGGCCCGCGCCGATCTTTGACGGCCGGATTGCGGTCATCAACACCCAGGAGTGGCAGCTTGACCTCGGCGTGCAGGCCTCGGTGGTGCTGCCGCGGCTGCAGCGTCACACCGAGCTGGTGGTGGGCTACCAGGCGCCGGTTGCCGGGCGCAATCTGCGCGCCGAGCACCGCATCAGCACCGCCTTGATTGTTGATCTCACTGCACGTAGTGAACTGTAACCGCGGTTGTGCCCACGGTAAAGCCGACCGGAATCCAGCCCTCGCCCATATCGTGGTTGAAACCCTCGATAATCGCCGGGTTGTCGTTGGCGTAGCTGGTAAAGTAGTGCCGCTCGGGCCGCCAGTCCGCGCTTTCGGCAAACAGGTACCACATCTGCACGCCCTCGTACAGCGAGATGCCGCACAGCACCATGTTGTCCTCCTGGAACAGTTCGACGGCGGCCTGCAAACGTTCGGCCGAAAACATGCCGTAGGCAAACCGCCACTGCTCAACCTGCCACGGCAGCCTGACAAACAGCAGGTAGAAAGCCTCAGGGCTGCGCGACAGGTCCGACGGGAACCAGCCGTCGGACATCAGGGCGTTCATCCGGTCTTCGACGGCCTGCATATCGTCGGCGGCCAGACGTACCAGGCGCGCGGCGTCCGGCGTGAGTCCGATGCGCTGCGCAAAGGGTCGGTCGATATACAGAATCGATATGCCGCTGCCCTCGGCGACTTCGAGCCCCACCGGAACATGGTTGTCCGCCAGACGCCGGTCGAGCTCGCGCTGCGCCTCGTTCAGATCATCCGCGTACTGCGCAATCAGCCACGACTCGCGGGCCTGAGCGGCCAGCAGCGGAGCCAGCAACAGCAGAAGCAATAGTGCAATACGTCGTACCATAGTACCTCCACGCTACCACAGTTCGTCCAAACTTTCCAAGCCGATCAGGCAACGATTTCAATCAGCAGCTCAATCAGGGCCGTTATAGAGGGTATTCCAGAACTTCCAAGGAGGAAGACATGAACAGTTTGAACTCGATTCTCGTTGAAGGGAATCTCACCCGTGATCCGCTGCTGGCGCAGACGCCCAAGGGTACACCGGTCTGCAACTTCTCGGTGGCATCCAATCGCTTCTACCGCAACGATGAGGAGCTGCAGAAGGAGGTCTCGTTCTTTGACGTCGAGGTGTGGTCGAAGCTGGCTGAGCGCTGCGGCGAAACACTCAGGAAGGGGCGCGGCGTGCGCGTGGTGGGACGGCTCAAGCAGGACCGCTGGACCGACGGCGAGGGCAAGAACCACTCGCGCATCAAGATTGTGGGTGAGCACGTCGAGTTCCGTCCGGTCTTCAGCAAGCCCGAGGCGGCGGAAACCGAGCAGGAACCGTCCGTGGAACAGGAGACGGACGCCGAGCTCGAAGAGGGCCGGGTGCCGGAACCGGCCGAAATACCGTTTTAGCGTCAGGCCGAATGTGTTCGATTTGTGTGCGCTTTGTATTGACGTAGTGCCGCAAAAACCGGTAATATTTACGGCAATGGTGAGAAAGCTGCATAAAGATACAGCACAAACCGCTTCTGCATGGTGGCGAATCCTCAGGGTCTGACGGGTTCGTCGTGTCGCAGACCCTGTAGTTTTACGGGGGCTGCTGTTTTGTGAAAAAGAGCCGCGCCTTCCAGCGCGGCTTTTTTTGTGGTGCGCCCGGCAGGGCGCACCGTTGGCCGACCGCCGGTGGTGCCGGCAGCGAGGAGAGCCGCAGTATGGCGCAACGTAGTGACGGAATCATCAAGATCCTCCCGGGGGAGCGCTACACCCCGTACGCGCTGGCCAAGAAGCTGCAGGCGGCCGCGATCCTGGAGTCCTCGTCGTATCAGAAGGGCCGCGAGCGCTATTCCATCCTGATGGTGGACGAAGCGTTCCGTATCGAGCAGCGCGGCGACCAGGTACTGATGCAGGCCGACGGGAAACGCTACCGCATCAGAAGCGCGGGGCGCGACATTCTGGATGTGCTGCGCTACTTTGCCGAGCAGCACACGCCGCCGCATCAGGATTTTCCGTTCCCGTCGGGTGGAATCGGCTATCTCTCCTACGAGTTCGCCGCGCACTGTGACTCCATTCGCTTCAGCGTCAAGCCCGATCCGCTGCAGCTGCCCGACGCGGCTTTCATCTTCGGCCACGTCTTCCTGATATTCGACCACTACACCGACCTGCTCTACGTGATCGGGCTCAACTACAACGAGCACGAGGTCGACCTGCAGCGCGCGGTAGCCGAGGTTGAACGGCGCATCACCGATTTGAACTTCAACTACCTGCAGGACGAGAACGCCGACTACCCGGCCGCCATAATTGACCAGCACGTTGACCGCGAGCCTTTTCTGTCCGGGGTGCAATCGGTCAAGCAACAGATCATCGCCGGCAATCTGCTGCAGGGGGTGCTGTCGCGCCGTCTGCGCATCCGCACCGCAATGCCGGCGCTGGAGGCCTACCGCAGACTGCGCACCGCCAATCCCTCGCCCTACCTGTTCTACGTCGATTTCAGCGGCTACCAGATCTTCGGCTCATCACCGGAGGTGCACGTCAAGGTCAAGGACAACGAGGTGCGCATGCGCCCGATTGCCGGAACACGGCGTCGCGGCGCCGATCGCGGCGATGATCAGCGGTTGGAGGCCGAACTGCTGGCCGACCCCAAGGAGCGCGCCGAGCATCTGATGCTGGTGGATCTGGCGCGCAACGATCTGGGGCGCGTCTGCGAGGCCGGCAGCGTTGTGGTCCACCGATACATGAGCGTCGAGCGCTTCTCGCACGTGATGCACATTGTCTCCGAGGTTCGCGGGCAGCTGGCGGCCGGCCGCAGCGGCGCGGATGCCGTGCGAGCCACCTTTCCCGCCGGAACCGTATCGGGGGCGCCCAAGATCCGCGCCATCGAAGTCATCGATGCTCTGGAGCGCGAGCCGCGGCGCTTCTACGCCGGGCTGGTGGGCTACATGGAGCCCGGCGGCAACCTTGATACCTGCATCACGATCCGCAGCGCGCTGAAGCAGGCCGACAGCCTGGTGCTGCAGGCCGGCGCCGGAGTGGTCTACGATTCGACCCCCGAACGCGAGTACGAAGAAACCGGAGAGAAGCTGCGTGCGCTGGCGCACGCGGTGGGAGTGGAGGTGTGATATGATCCTGTTGCTCGACAACTACGATTCGTTTACCCACAACCTGTACCAGTACATGTCCGAGATCACCACCGAACCGATTGAGGTGATCCGCAACGACGCGGTTACGCTCGACCAGGTTGCCGCCATGCAACCCGGCCGCATCGTGATCTCGCCCGGTCCCGGACGGCCCGAAGAGGCCGGGATCTCGGTGGGACTGATCCGGCGCTTTGCCGGCAAGATCCCGATTCTGGGAGTCTGCCTGGGCCATCAGGCAATCGGATATGCCTACGGCGCGTCAATCGTGCAGGCCAGGAATATCGTGCACGGCAAGGTCGAACCAATTGATCTTGACGGGCGCGGGCTGTTCCGCTCTATTGATTCTCCGGCTGAGTTTACGCGCTACCACTCGCTGGTGATCGACGAGCAGACGCTGCCCGCCGAACTGGAAATCACCGCCCGCAGCAGCGACGGAGAGATCATGGGTGTGCGGCACCGCGACTATCTGCTGGAGGGCGTGCAGTTTCACCCCGAGTCGATTGCCAGTCAATCCGGCAAGAAGCTGCTGGCCAATTTCCTGCACTATCTGCGCGAGCCCTTTGTGGCCCGCACGGTGCTGACCCGCGTCCTGGGCGGTGAGGCAATGGGACGCCAGGAAGCGGCCAACTTCATGGAGGAGGTCACCGAGGGCAACCTGACCGCCGCCCAGATTGCCGGTTTCCTGGTGGCGATCAACGCGCGCGGCATCAGCGCCGAAGAGATTGCCGGTTGCGCCTCCGTCCTGCAGCGCAAGCGGGTACCGGTAACCACCGACCGTGCGGTGCTGGACACCTGCGGTACCGGCGGTGACGGGCTGGGGACTTTCAATATCTCCTCGATGGCGGCACTGGTGGCGGCTGCCTGTGGCGCCACGGTGGCCAAGCACGGCAACCGCGCGGTCAGCTCGCGCAGCGGCAGCGCCGACTTCTACCGCGAGCTGGGCATCCCGATTGATCTCTCGCGCGAAGAGGCCGAGCAGCTGATTGCCGAACACGGTTTTGCATTCCTGTTTGCGCCGCTCTACCACGGTGCCATGAAGCACGCAGCCGTCCCGCGCCGCGAGCTGGGCATCAAGACAATCTTCAACCTGCTGGGCCCGCTGGTCAACCCGGCCGGCGCCCAGTATCAGATTATCGGAGTCTACGACCGCGCATTCTGCCGCCCGGTGGCCGAAGCCGCCGTAGCGCTGGGCACGCAACGCGGCATGGTAGTTCACGGTCTTGACGGAATCGACGAGCTCTCGGTATCGGCCCCTTCGGCGGTGGTGCGTTTCGACAGCCGCGGCATCACCGACGAGCAGGAGCTGGACCCGGTCTCGCTGGGCATCAGCGGGCACACCCTGCAGGATCTCAGCGGCGGTGACGCCGACGCTAATGCCGCCCTGGCGCGCGAGCTGCTGTCCGGCGGCGGCCGGCCGGCCATCCGCGACTCGGTGCTGCTGAACGCCGCCGCCGCGCTCGAGGTGTACGGGGTGGCGGACAGCATCGCCGCGGGCCTCGCGCTGGCGCGCGAGGCCTTGAGCTCCGGTGCCGTGGCAGCCAAAGTCGACGCCATCATCGCCGCCGGCCGGGGCTCTGAGCCCGCCGCCCCCGCCCAGACCGGTCCCGCCGCGCCGCCGGCCGAAGGCCAGGCTGCCGACAAACGGAGTGCGTCGTGAGCCGCGCCGACATACTGCAGCAGATCTGTGAGCGGCGCAGCCGGCGCATCGCCGTCGAGGGGCCGACGCTGGGTGTCGAGGTGCCGGCGCGGCGCCGGGTGGAGCTGGTTGCGTTTGCGCAGCCGCCGGCGGTGATCTGCGAGATCAAGCGGCGCTCGCCGTCGCGCGGCGCGATACGCGCGGACGCCGATCCGGTTGCCGCCGCGCTGGCGTACCGCGCCGCCGGGGTGCGCTCGGTTTCAGTGCTGACCGAACACGACCATTTCGGCGGCTCACTGGCCGATCTGATGGCCGTCAAACAGGCCGCCCCCGACCTGGCGGTGCTGCGCAAGGACTTCCTGCAGACCGTCGAGGACGTACAGGTGGCGTATCGCGCCGGAGCGGACGCGGTGTTGCTGATTGCGGCGCTGCTGGACACCGAGGGGCTGGCGCGTCTGTGCGCGGCGGCCGCACAGCTGGGGATGGCGGCGCTGGTGGAGGTCCACAGCCGCGATGAGCTGGCGCGCGCGGCGCGCCTGAAACCGCCGCTGGTCGGCATCAACAGCCGCGACTTGCGCACCTTCAGTATCGACCGCCTGGTGCCCCTGCAGCTGCGGGCCGGCATCGACTGGCCGTGCAGCGTCATCTTTGAGTCCGGTATTCTGGGTTACGAGGACGCGTGTTTCGCGGCCGCTCACGGCTTCAGCGGGGTGCTGGTTGGTGAGGCCGCGATGCGGGACCCGCAACTGGCGCCGCAGCTGGTTGCCGGGCTGCGGGCCGGCCGGGCGCGGGAAGGCCGCAACGCCGCGGCTGAGGGCGCCACATCGACGGCGCCGACCGCCGCCAACGGGCCGCCGGCCGGCGACTTCTGGCAGCGTATCGCCGTGCACCGGCGCCGCCCGCAGCCGTGCCCCTCGGCGACGGCCGGCAATGGTCGGGCGGACGGCAACCGGCCCGCGCGGCCGCTGGTCAAGATCTGCGGTATCACCAACCGTGAAGATGCCGAGGCAGCGGTGCGCGCCGGGGCCGACATCCTGGGCTTTGTCTACGCGCCCTCGCCCCGGCGCGCACCCGATGACCTGCCGGCGCGCCTGGCCGATCTTGATGTGCTCAAGGTCGCGGTGGTGGTGTGCGCTGCGGACGCGGCCGGTACGGCCGGCGACCGGGTGGGGCTGCCCGGTGAGGTTGCCGCGCAGCTGGCCGGCGGGCATATCGATGCGCTGCAGTTTCACGGTGACGAGTCGCCCGCGCAGTGTGCCGGGCTGGCGACCGTGCCGGCAGGCGGCCCGCGGGCCTACTACAAGGCGCTGCGGCTTCAGAACGGCGAAGATGCCGCGCTGATCGAGCGCTATCGGTCACCGCGGGTACTGATCGACGCCTTTGATCCGGTTGCGCGCGGAGGAACCGGTAAGCGTATTGCCCCCGGGCTGGTGACGGCCGCCGCCGCCCGGCTGCCGCTGTGGCTGGCCGGCGGTATCGGCGTCGACAACGTGGCCGAGATCATCCGCGAGTGGCGGCCCGAGCTGATTGACGCTTCAAGCCGGCTGGAGAGCGAACCGGGCCGCAAGGATCACGCCAGGCTGCGCGCATTTTTCAGACAGATCGACAAGGAGACCCAGGATGCAGGCTACCCATAGCGTCTACCACAACTACTTCGGCCAGTTCGGCGGTCGCTACGTGGCCGAAGTGCTACGTACGCCGCTTGACCTGCTGGAAGAGGAGTTTGCCGAAGCGATGGAAGACCCCGGATTCCAGCGCGAGTTCGACACCATCGCCGACCAGTTTGTCGGGCGGCCGACGCCGCTGTTGTACGCCGAAAACACCACGCGCGAGATCGGCGGCGCCCAGCTCTACATCAAGATGGAGGGTCTGGCTCATACCGGCGCCCACAAGATCAACAACGCGGTGGGGCAGGCGCTGCTGGCGCGGCGGATGGGCAAGACACGGATTATCGCCGAGACGGGGGCCGGACAGCACGGTGTGGCCACTGCCGCGGTGTGCGCCAAGCTAGGGCTGGAATGCCGCGTCTACATGGGAGAGATCGATATACGGCGTCAAAAACCCAACGTCTTCTGGATGCAGATGTACGGTGCCGAGGTGGTTCCGGTTACTTCGGGGTCGCGGACGCTCAAGGACGCGGTCAACGAAGCGCTGCGCGACTGGGCGCACAGCTTCCCCGAGACGCATTACGTGATCGGGTCGGCGCTGGGGCCTTCGCCCTACCCGGATATGGTACGCGAGTTTCAGTCGGTTGTGGGGCGCGAGACGCGGCAGCAGGTGGAGGCGGCCGGATTGGAGGTGGCGGCGCTGGTAGCGTGCGTCGGCGGCGGCTCGAACGCAATCGGCTTCTTTGCTCCCTACCTCGATCAGCCCGAACCGCGTCTGGTGGGAGTTGAAGCCGGAGGCACCGGCGACCAGCCGGGGCGGCACGCCGCGCGCATGGGCGGATTGGGAACTCCCGGCATCGTCCAGGGCTACAAGAGCCTCTTTCTGCTGGACGAGGACGGCCAGGTGCAGCCCACGCACTCGATCTCGGCCGGACTCGACTACCCGGGAATCGGGCCGCAGCTGGCGTCGCTGGGAGCATCCGGCCGGGTGGAGTTCCGCCGTGCGCGCGATCAGCAGGCGCTCGACGCGGTTGGGCGCTTCGCGCGCAACGAAGGGGTGGTCTTCGCGCTGGAGTCGGCTCACGGCGGCGCAGCCGCTCTGCAGCTGGCCGCCGAGCTGCCGCCGCACCAGGCGGTGGTGGTCAACATGTCCGGGCGCGGTGACAAGGATCTCTTCATCATGGCCGGAGAACTCGACCGCCGCGCGTGGCGCGAGTTTCTGTTGAGCGAAGGAGACAGACTGTGAATGCAGCAGACAGACCCCGCGCAGGGCAGGACCGCGCCCACGGCACCGCCGTTCGCCCCGCCGTGATGGCGCACATGATCCCCTGGTTCCCCGACCGCGAGCGCTCGTTTACGATTGCCCGCGCTCTGCTCGACGCCGGCGTAGGCTATCTGGAGGTACAGTTTCCCTATTCCGACCCCACCGCCGACGGACCGGCGATCCAGAAGGCGTGCGCCGACGCGCTGGATGCCGGATTCCGCGTGGCAGACGGTTTCGAGTACCTCGAGCGGCTGCGCGCGCACCGCGATGTTCCGATCTTCCTGATGAGCTACGCCGGGTTGGTCTACCGCCGCGGCGTGGCCGAGTTTGTGCGGCGCGCCGCCGATCACGGAGTGACCGGGCTGATTGTGCCCGATCTTCCGCCCGGCAGTGACGAGGGGCTCTACGAGGCCGCTCAGCGGTACGCTATCAGCGCGGTTCCGGTGCTGGTGGTTACCGCGCGTCAGGCGCGCATCGATGCCGTGGCGGCCGTCCGCCCGGCCTACATCTACGCCGCGCTGCGCAGCGGTATAACCGGCCGGCGTACGGTCATCGATAGCGACAGCCTGGCCTTCCTGGACCGCCTGCGCCCGATCGGTGCCGAGCTGATGGCCGGATTCGGCGTGCAGTCGGCCGAACAGGTCCAGGCCCTCGCGGGGCACGTGGAGACGGTCGTCGTCGGATCGGCTTTTGTGCGCGTCGTGGAAGACGTGCTGAGCCGCCGGCCCGCGGAGGCCGCGCGGCACACCGACACACTCTACGAGGCGGTTCACGCGGTAGCCCGCGAGCTGGTCGGCAGCTGAGCCGTGTTCTCACATCAGGCGTGCCCGACCGCGCGCCATTGACCAGCGGCGGCCGGAATGCTACCGTTTGGCTACCAATGAGCCAACAAGGAGCGTGAGCGCATGGAAGTTGAACTGACGGCCGCCAATTTTGACCGTGAAGTACTGAGTTCCGATGTGCCGGTAATCGTGGACTTCTGGGCCGAGTGGTGCATGCCGTGCAAGATGGTTGCTCCCGTACTGCAGGAGCTGGCCGGTGCCTACGCGGGCAAGCTGAAGGTCGGCAAGGTCAACGTCGATGACCAGGCCGAGCTTGCGGCGCGCTACAGCATCGTCAGTATCCCCACGCTGCTGCTGTTCAAGGGTGGCGAGCAGGTCGGGCAGCAGGTCGGCGCTGCCCCCCGGCCGAAGATCGAGCAGCTCATCAAACCCCACCTGTAGCCCACCCTCACAGCAGCCCCCTGCGGCAGTCCCCTGCGGCCGCGTGCTACGGCTGGTGCACCTCGTCGCTGTTGACCGAGCCGAACGTCGACCCGCGGGTCGGCACGATGTGCCAGTCGGAACGGCTGTTGCTGTCCGCCGAGCTGCTCGATCGGTTTAGCGAGCGCGTAGCCGTGGAGTGCGTTATGTCAACCGCGTCCTCCGGGCGCGCCTGGCTGCCTTCGATGAGCCACGCTCCGCCTGCAACGACCTCGTCCACGCGGCGCAGCATACGCGTGCTGCCGAAGCCGCGGTAACGCTCGTCGGACTGCGAGGTGCGGTTGGTGTAGATCACCGCGTCCAGAATATCCCCGCCGGGAAAGGCGTACAGCGAGACGACGCCGTTGTTGGTCGGCAGTCCGCTGCCGTCGGGAACCCAGAAGTTGGCCGCCTCGGCGTGCGCCGGGGCGTGGGGGCGGAAATGAACCAGCACGAATTGACCGGCCGATACCGCAAGCGACGGCAGAATCAGCTTGCTGTCCCAGTCCGCGGCGCTGCCGTTGTAGAGCGTGATTCCGGCCAGGTTACCCTCTGAGAGCGCAATCAGCTCGACGGTCTCGGGGTTGTTGCCGCTGCCGCGCGGATTGAGCTCGTTGATCAACAGCTGCGGCAGGTGGGGGTTATGGCCGAAGAACCGCAGCAGGAACCGCAGACTGTTGCCCGCCTGGTCCTCGACGGTGCCCTCCAGCAGGTAGGCTGCTCCCGGATCGGCGGGGTGTTCGGTCTGCAGCACCAGGTCGAGCCCCTCGCCGTGCGCACTGATCTCTCCCAGCGGCGGCGCAATTGCCAGTCCGTTGGCCACCGGAAGGGCCGGCTTGTCCAGCGTGACCCGCAGGGTCGTGGCGTCAGTTACCGAGAGTGCCACAAAGCGCGGCGGGGTGATATCGGCTGCTGTTGCTTCGGCAAAATCCTGCAACGGCGTGCAGCCGGAGAGCAGCAGGACCGTAACCGGCACCAGCAGCGCCGGCCCGAGGGCCGCCCGCCGAACCCGGCGAGCACTCCGGCGGCGGCGTCCGTCTCCGGCGCGCGCCGGTTGTGCGTGTTTTATGACTGTCATTGGGTACCTCCTTTGACCTCATACAGCCTCCGGCGTCCTGCTGATTGAAATCCAGGCCGCAAATCGTGTCCCTGCGGCGTAATTTGGGCCGCAGAGGCCGTAATTGCATCGTTCAGGCCGCAAAGGGCCTCTTTACCGCCAACCGCGCTTGGACTATACTTCTGCCATCACGGGGAGGGGGAGGACGCATGTCTGGAAACGTCTTGTTCGAGAAGTACGGCCAAACAATCGCTGCCGGTAAGCAGATCTTCCGTGAGGGCGAGGATGGAGACAAGATGTACATCATCCAGGATGGTGCGGTACGGATCTCGCGCACGATTGACGGCAAGGAACACGTGCTGGCCGAGCTGACCAAAGGTGATTTCTTCGGCGAGATGGCGATTGTCTCGCGCATCAAGCGCACCGCTACCGCGACAACCATCGAACCTGCCCATCTGCTGGCGTTTGACCGCGCCGGATTCCAGAGCATGATCGAGAAGAACGCCAGAATCGCCATGAACGTGATCGACAAGCTGTGCCGCCGCCTGGAAAACGCCAATTCCCAGATCCAGAGCCTGGTGCGCAAGAACGAGCAGAGCGTAATTGCGCTGAACCTCTACAACCGCTTCATGGAGAAACCCGAGAATGAACGGGCCCTGGCCTTCGACCGCTCGGTAAAGGAGATTTCGATGTCGCTGCAGATCCCGCTTGACACTGTCGAAAGCGCCGTGCGCGCGCTGGCCGAGGACGGCATTCTCTCGGTCAAGAGCAACGCGCTGCGGCTGCGCAACGAGAACCGCCTGACCGAGGTGGCCGAAAAGGCCGGGGGCGGCGCCTGATGTGCGGCATTATCGGCTATTGCGGCCCCAAACCGGCGGCGCCTATCCTGATCGAGGGTCTCAAACGGCTGGAATACCGCGGCTACGATTCGGCCGGAATCTGCGTTGGAAACAATGGTGAGCTCAACGTTGTCAAGCGCAAGGGGAAGCTGCAGGTCCTGGATGCCGCGGTTCCGGCGGATTTTCCGGGTTGGTACGGCATCGGGCACACGCGCTGGGCAACCCACGGCGAGGTCAATGACACCAACGCGCACCCGCATATCGACCGGTCGGGCAGGATTGCCATCGTTCACAACGGCATCATCGAAAACTACAGCGCGCTGCGCGAGAAGCTCGAGCAGGACGGTCACGCCTTTCGCACCGAGACCGATTCCGAGGTGATCGCCTACCTGCTCAGTACGCTCTACGAAGGCGACCTCGAGCAGGCGGTCAAACAGACCTGCCGCATCCTGAAGGGCACCTACGGCATCGTGGCCATGCATCAGGAAGAGCCGGACCTGCTGATCGGGGCCCGCAACGGCTCACCGCTGGTGCTCGGTATCGGCGACAAGGAGATGCTGCTCGGCAGCGATGTGACCGCCCTGATCGCCCACACCAAGCAGGTGGTCTACATTGAGGACGGCGAAGTCGTACGCGTCACTCCCACGAGCTACCGCACTACCGATCTGGGTGACCGGCAGATAGACAAGCGCGTCGATACCATCAGCTGGGAACTGGAGGAAATCGAGAAGGACGAGTTCCGGCATTTCATGGAGAAGGAGATCTTTGAGCAGCCGGAGTCGATCAAGCGCGCGATGCAGGGGCGCGTCGATCACGAGCACGCCACCGCGCACCTCGGCGGCCTCAATATGTCCAACCGTGAATTGCTCGAGATCGAGCGTGTCAAACTGGTGGCGGCCGGAACCTCGTACCACGCCGGCATGGTTGTCTCCTACCTGATGGAGAGCCTGGCCCGTATACCATGCAACGCTGAACTGGCGTCCGAGCTGCGCTACCGTAATCCGATTGTGGAACGCAACACCATCTATTTTGTCATCTCGCAGTCGGGCGAGACCGCTGATACGCTCTACGCCATGCGCGAACTGCAGCGCAAAGGCGCGCGCGTGCTGGGAATCTGCAACGTGGTCGGAGCGACCATTCCGCGTGAGTCCGACGGAGGCGTCTATATCCACTCCGGCCCGGAGATTGCGGTGGCTTCCACCAAGGCGTTTACCAGTCAGCTCACTGCGCTCTATCTGTTCACGCTGCTGATCGCCCGCATGCGCGATATGTCCTACGAGCAGGGCCTGAACTTCATCGAGGCGCTGGATTCGATCCCGGCCCTGACCCGCTCGGTTCTGGACCGCCACGCCGAGGTCGAGGCGCTGGCGGCAAAGTACTGCCGGGCCGAGGATTTCCTGTTCCTCGGGCGCGGCATCAACTACCCGGTGGCGCTGGAGGGGGCGCTGAAGCTCAAGGAGATATCCTACATACACGCCGAAGGCTACAGCGCTGCCGAGATCAAGCACGGTCCTATCGCGCTGATTAACGAGTCGACTCCCAGCCTGTTCATTGTTCCCGATGACGGCCTGCGCGAGAAAGTGATTTCGAACATGAAAGAGGTCAAGGCGCGCAAAGGGCCGGTAATCGCGCTGGCGGTGGAGGGTGACCGCGATGTGGCGGCAATTGCCGACGACGTGTTCTACGTGCCGAAGGCCGGCGAGCTTGTCTATCCCTTTGCGATGATGATTCCGCTGCAGCTGTTCGCCTACTACTGCGCGCTGCAACTCGGGCGCGACGTGGACCAGCCGCGCAACCTCGCCAAGAGCGTGACCGTCGAGTAGGGCTAAGAGGCAGCGGGTTATCGTTCGCGGGGCGGCGGCCAGCCGCCCTGATCCATCACTTCCAGCACTCGCAGCGCCAGCACCCGCGGCCAGGCAGGGTAGGCCGCCGCCGCTTCAGTCTCATATTTGTCAATCAGCCGAAGAAACAGCTCGCGCGCGCTGTCCCAGTCCCCCATCTTGTAGTGAATGAAGGCAATCTCGTAGCGCGCCTCGGCGATATTGGCAAAATCGTCGGGAAAGCGTTGCAGAAAGGTCTCGTAGTACTGCAGCGCGACCTCATAGCGGCCGGCGTCGAGGGCTTCCTGACCGCGTTGAAAGATCTCGGCCTGGGTGAGATCCTGGGGAATCTCAACCGGACCGGTCCGGCAACCGGCCAGTACCAGTAACAGCACGGTGATAACGGTGCAGAATCTGATCGATGGGCTCATACAGCTGCACAATACCACAGGCGGAACAGATCGACAACAGTGACCGCTTGCAGTAGAATGCCGCAATGATTGCAACCATAGTCAACGCTCTGGCCGTGATATGCGGCTCGGTGATCGGGCTGCTGCTGCGACGCGGCATCGGCGACAACCTCAAGGAGGCGGTCTACGTCGGCATCGGCATCGTGTCGCTGATCATCGGTATCTCGATGACCCTCGAGGGCACCCGCATTCTCTACCTGGCGTTGTCGCTGGTAATTGGCGGGGTCATCGGTGAGCTGCTCGGGGTGGAAGACGCCATTCTGCGGCTGGGTGAGTTTCTGAAACGGCGCTTTGCGGCACGGCGCTCCGACGGTCAGTTTGCCTACGGTTTCCTGACCGCCAGCGTGCTCTATTGTGTCGGCGCATTGACAATCGTCGGCGCTTTCCGCGCCGGCGCCGAAGGCAACTACGAGCTGATCCTCACCAAGAGCGTGATGGACGGTTTTATGTCGATCCTGCTTGCCGGAGCGATGGGTATCGGGGTTGCGTTCTCGGCGCTCACCATTCTGGTCTACCAGGGCGGTCTGACGCTGGCCGCAGTCGCTCTGCGCCCGCTGGTAACTGCCCTGGTGCTTTCCGAGATCACCGCGGTGGGCGGCGCGCTGGTGATCATGATCGGCATCAATCTGCTGGGTCTCAAGAAGATCCGCACCGGGAACTTCTTCCCGGCGCTGTTGGTCATTCTGGCGTTTGTGGCGCTGGATCCGCTGCTGGGCCCGCTGTCGGGAGTGTAGCCGACGCCCGCGTCGCGGAACGCCGCCGCCGGCAGACGTCCCGCGGGGACGGCAAGGCCGACACCGATCATCAGGCCCAGGCAATCAGCCCGGGCTGGAAGGGGTGCACCAGGTGCGTGTGGCGCGGAATAACGCGTACGGTGTAGCCCTGTCGGCCGGCGGTGTCGCACGAGATCCGCCCCCGGTAATTCCAGACGCCGTCCAGGTGGTCGATCGCTTCCATAGGACTACGCTGAGGATTGATGATCTCGGTGCGCGAGCTCATCTTGCCGTAGTAGAGTTCGACCTCAACGTCCTCGGGCTTCAGGGCACCGAGCTTCACGGTGGCATCGACGGTCATGGTATCGCCGACGTGCAGACCGGCGGTATCGGGGCGCGCGACCTCGCGGACGTGCACGCTGCCCCAGTTGTGCTGTACGTGCTCCAGAAAGGCCGAGACTTGCCTGGCGCGCGCGTAGTGATCATCCGCAATGCGGGCATAGTTTTCGAGTGCCGGGAAGTAGAAGTTCTCGGCGTATTCCACCAGCATGCGGTAGCTGGAGAAGCGCTGGCCGATCTCCCGCATCGAAGCCTTCATCAGCGCAATCCAGTCACGCGGCAGACCGTCCTGGCCGCGGGTGTAGAAGGTCGGAACGATCTCGCGCTCGAGCAGATCGTAGAGCGCTTTGCTCTCGATTTCGTCCTGCATCTCGGCGTCTTCATACTCCTCGCCGTTGCCGATTGCCCAGCCGATCTCCGGCGTGTAGGCCTCGGCCCACCAGCCGTCGAGCACCGAACAGTTGAGCACGCCGTTGATGGCCGCTTTCATGCCGCTGGTGCCGCTGGCCTCCAGCGGGCGTCGCGGCGTGTTGAGCCACAGATCGCTTCCCGAGACCAGGTAGCGGGCAATGGAGATATCGTAGTTCTCCAGAAAGACGATCTTGCTGCGCACCTCCGGCTGGTTAGCGAAGTGCACGATCTCCTTGATCAGGTTCTTGCCGGGCAGATCGTGGGGGTGTGCCTTGCCGGCGAAGATCAGCTGGATTGGCCGCTCGGGGTCCAGAAACAGCTTCATAAGGCGCTCGGAATCGCGGAACAGAAGCGCACCGCGCTTGTAGGTGGCAAACCGGCGCGCAAAGCTGATCGTCAGCGTGGTCGGTGACAGCGCCTCCCTGGCCTGCGAGAGGTGATTGCCAATGACACCACGGTGCTCGAGCTGGGCCTGCAGTCTCTCGCGCGCGAAGACGACCAGCCGTGACTTGCAGCGTTCGTGAGCGCGCCACAACTCCTCATCGGTGATGCGGTCCATGCGGTTCCACATCTCGAGGTTGGTCGGCTCATGAGCGAATCGCGGGCCGAAGTAGCGGTCCAGCAGGTCAATGATGTCCTGCGCCACGTGGGTGCGCACGTGGACGCCGTTGGTAACGGAGGAGATCGGCACTTCGTGCTGCGGCAGCCCGGGCCAGATGGCATTCCACATCCGGCGCGAGATCTGGCCGTGCAGCCGGCTGACGCCGTTGTTGTAGGCCGACAGCTTGAGCGCCAGCACCGTCATGCAGAAGTGCTCCAGATGATCGGACGGGTTTTCGCGCCCCAGGGCCATGAACTGCTCGCGGGTCAGACCGGTGCCGGCAATCAGGCTGTCGGCGTAGGTGTTAATCAGATCAACCGCAAAACGCTCGTTGCCGGCCGGAACCGGCGTGTGGGTTGTGAAGATGTTGGTTGGCTTGAGCGCCTCGATGGCCTGGTGAACCGTCAGCCGCTCGTGCTCCACCAGTTCACGGATGCGCTCGATTCCCAGGAACGCCGAGTGCCCCTCGTTCATGTGGGTGACCGCGGGGTTGATGCCCAGGGCGCGCAGTGCCCGGATACCCCCGATGCCGAGCAGGATTTCCTGACGAATGCGAGTGTCCCTGGTTCCGCCGTAGAGTGAGGCGGTGATGGTGCGCTGTTCCTCGGAGTTGTCCTCTATGTTGGTGTCAAGCAGATAGAGCGCGATCCGCCCGACCTTCACCTGCCAGATCCGCGCGATGACCTGCGAGGCTCCGATGCGGACCGTGATCTTGACGTCCTGACCCTTCTTGTCGCGGCAGCGGCGTACCGGCATATTGTACCAGTCGTTTTCCGGGTAGGATTCCTGCTGAAAGCCGTCGGCGTTGAGATACTGCTGGAAGTAGCCCTGACGGTAGAGCAGCCCGACCCCTACCAGTGGGAGGCCCAGATCGGAGGCGGTCTTCATGTGATCCCCCGACAGCATACCCAGACCGCCGGAGTAGATCGGCAGGCTTACGTCCAGACCGTATTCCATCGAAAAGTACGCCACGGCGTCCTTGCTGGATCCTTTGTACCAGGTCTCGCCGTCGCGGTACTTCTTGAAGTTTTCGTAGACCGATTCCAGCGCGGCGCGGTAGGAGTCGTCGGAGGCCAGCTGCTTGAGTCGCCCCTGGGAGACCATCGCCAGCGTCTGCACCGGGTTCTGACGCGACTCAATCCAGGTGTCGTAGTCCAGGCGCGTGAACAGTGCGACCGCGTCGTAGTTCCAGCTGACCCACAGATTGTGGGCCAGCTCGCTGAGGGGCTGCAGTGATCGCGGAAGCCGCGGGTTCACGGTGTATCTGATTACGTTCATGCTCTGTTGCTCAGAAGACGCCTTCGGGATGATCGTCCACGATACTGATCACCGAGCTCTTCTCACCGGTGGCGTCGAGGTCGTCAATTTCAGCGATTGCCGACAGAACATTGGCCTCCCGTGCGGGGTGCACTGTTATCACCACCGGCACGAAGTGCGGCTGTTCCTCGGCTCCGTTGTTCTCGGGAAGCTCATCCTGCAGGATGCTGGCGATGCTGATACCGTGGGTGCCAAGGATACTGGCGATGCTGGCAAGCGCTCCCGGCGTGTCATCGACCATCGTGCGGATGTAGAAGCGGCTGTAGGTTTCCGCGACCGGCACCAGCTCGGTGGGCGGGTTCCGGTCGGGCCAGAACGCAAAGCGGTCGAAGAACACCTGATAGGTTCCCGAAGCCACCGCCAGAATATCGGATACCACCGCCGAGGCGGTCGGTGTGCCGCCGGCGCCGCGGCCGTAGTACATGGTGTGGCCGGTTGTATGGCCGTAGATGCTTACGGCGTTGAACGGTCCCGAGACCCACGCCAGCGCGTGATCCCGCGAAATGAACACCGGGCGCACTCGCAACGAGATGCCCTCTCCGACGCGCGTGGCAATTGCCAGCAGCTTGACCACGTAGCCGAGCGTGTCGGCGTACATCACGTCTTCGCGCTGCAGGCTGTCGATTCCCTCGACCGGGATCTGGTCAAAGTCCACCTGTATGCCGAACGCCATCGCACCCATGATCGCTACCTTGTGCGCCGAGTCCGCCCCGCTGACGTCCAGCGTGGGGTCGGTCTCCGCGAGCCCCTTGGACTGGGCAGCCCAGAGTGCTTCTTCGTAACTCTCTTCCTTGTCGATCATCTCGGTCAGGATGTAGTTACAGGTCCCGTTGACGATGCCGTAGATAGCGTCTATGGAATTGGCCGCGAGTCCGTCGTAGAGCGCCCGCAGCACCGGTATGCCTCCACCGACCGCGGCTTCAAAAGCCAGACAGACACCGTTTTGACGCGCAACCGCCAGCAGTTCGGCACCGTGGTGCGCCAGAAGCGCCTTGTTGGCGGTCACCACGTGTTTGCCGGCACGCAGCGCCTGCTCGGTGATTTCACGCGCCGTGGTGATACCGCCAACCAGCTCGACAAAAACCGTGACCTCGTCATCTTCAAGCGCTCGGTCAAGACTGGTTTCAAAGAGCGTGTCGTCAAGCTGCAGGTTCTGGGCGGCGGTGAATACGCGGTCTACGATGTACTTGAGGTGCAATCGAGACCCGGTCTTGGCCTCAAGCAGCTTCCGGTCGCGCAGCAGAATCTCACACACCGCGCCGCCCACCGTACCGCAGCCGATCACGGCAATACCGGTGTTACTTTGCTGTTTCATCGGGGTAACCCTTGACGCTGAACATGGTACGCCATCGTATGCCGCACAGGTTTGCAATGTCAAGCTGAGACGGTTGGAGTGCCGTGCGGATGTCTGGTATTGTGAGGAGATGCAGATGGAAAGGGTCGACGAGCTGCTGACCCGCGTCGGGCCGCTTGACCTCTTTGCCCCGGAGCGTGTGCCGCACGACAGTCTCATTGAACGCGCCCTGGTACCGGTGCTGCCGCTTGCCTGTTTGACCGTTGACCCCGCACCCGCGGAACACGCTTCATTTACGGACAACCAGGCAACCGCAGCGCAGCTGATCTGGGGCGCGCCAATCGTGCGGCGCGCCGCCGCGATTGGTGTCGGCAGGCTGCCGGTCCATCGGATAGATCCAGTCTCACCGCGCGCCTCGCTGCTGCTGGCGCTGCGCATGGAAGGCCGCATTGGCGCGTACAGTTGGGTTGAGCGCGAAGCGATCCATCGCCATGCCGTGCGCAACCGCGTGCCGATTGACGATCAGCTGTCACAGCTGGTGACCGGCGACGGCGGTTTTGCCGACGGTATCGCTCGCTATCTGCGTCTGGCTCCCCGCTGGCGACGCGCGGTGGACGAGGGCGCGGTCGACGTGCGCACCGCTGAAGTATGCGGAGCTCTGCCGGCTGCGGTACTGGACGCGGTGACGGGCGCCGAACGCGTTGTCTCGTTCAGCAACCGCCGGCTGCTGCTCGGCTGGCTCAGCGAACTGTGCGGGCGCGACGGTCTGCACGAACCGGCTGCGGTGGAGCTGGCACACGATATCATGCGCAGCAGCAACCCGGTTGAAGCATTGCGGCGGCTGCGGTATCCGCGCCTGACGGCGATGGAACGGCGCTTCGGCGAGCTGCAACAGCGCCTGAGCGGCGGAGTACCGTTGGCGCTGAAGGCTCCGCGTGACTTTGAAGGCGACGGCTTTGAGCTGCAAATCAAGGTCCGTTCGCCTGATGACATTGGACACGCAATCGATGCGCTCAAGCGGATGCAGGAACACGGTGATGAACTCTTCGAGCTTCTATAAGGCTCGTATCAAGCGGCTGTATGTCACCAGCGACGCTGTGGGGCTGGAAGCCGTTCAGCGCGCGCTGGGCCGCCTGCCGCACCTGGCTGCGCGGGCGGTCGACTCTCTGGAAGAGGTCCCGGCCGCTGACCGTAATCTGCATACGCTTTGCGTGACGGCGTTCCGCGGGGCTACGCTGTCCGCCTGTCCCGGGACGCGGGTTCATCGCTGCTGCAACTACCACACCGTTGACCTCTACGCCGGCTGCCCGCTCGGCTGCAGTTACTGCATTATGCAGAGCTATCTGCAGCGCGCGCCGGTGACTGTCTACGCCGACCCGTCGCCGGCAATTGCGGCCATCAGGGCACAGGCCCTGGCCCACCGCCACCTCCCGCTGCGCGTAGGCAGCGGCGAGACCGGAGACTCGCTGCTCTACGACCCGCTGTTCGAGATCACGCGGCGCTACATCAGCGAGCTGGCCGACCTTGACAACGTCTACTTCGAAGCCAAGACCAAGACCGACTTCGTCGATCAGCTGCTTGATATCGAACCGAAGGGGAACGCGGTCATCGGGTTCTCCGTCAACGCGCCGCGATTTGCGGCTGAAGAGGGAGCTTCGGCACCTCTGGCGGCGCGGTTACAGGCCGCGCAACGCGCGGCGCGGGCCGGCTTCCTGGTAGCGTTCCACTTTGACCCGCTGTTTGGCAGCGCCGCCAACGGCAGGTCCGGTCAAGACGGGAACCGTGATGCAGCTGCGGCCTACGCCCGCGTGGCCGCACAGCTGGCGGCCGCGGTTCCGGCCGAGCGGGTGGCCTGGATCAGTCTGGGAACGGTGCGCTACACGCCGGCGCTCAAGGCGCATATCAGCAGGCCCTATATCCACGACGAGTTCGTCTGCTGCGCTGACGGCAAGTTCCGCTACATTCAGCGCGAGCGCGTAGCGCTCTACCGCAGCGTTGTGCAAGCCCTGCGCGAATATTTGCGGCCGATACCGCCGATATATCTGTGTATGGAGAGTGACGCCGTCTGGTACAGGGTCTTCGGGTCGCTGCCGCAGCAGATCGACGGCCTGCGTACGCTGTTTGCCGCCGCACCACAACGAGGGGAGGAGTTGCCGTGAAACAGATGTCGGCCCTGATTGTACTGGCAGTGCTGATAACCGCCGGCCCGTGCGCCGGGCTGCATGCGCAGACGGTCGGACACGTGATCTACCTCAGCGGTGACCCGATTGCGGTGCGCGCCGCGCGCCGCTTCTGGCCTGCAATTGGTCCCGGGACGGCCCTGCAGCCGTTTGATTTCCTGGAGACTACCGCCGACGAGCTGCTGGAGATCGAGACCGACGATGCCATCGGTGTGCGGGCGATGGTGCGCATGCAGCCGCACAGTGCGCTGTATCTGGAACTGCTCGCGGACGTCCCCGACGGACAGCGCCACGCTGTGCGGCTGCTATCCGGGGCGGTTTCGGTGCGCATGCGCGACCCTGATCCGCGTGCACGACTGGAGGTCGTGACGGCCGCAACGCGTGTGACCGGCGCGGGTGCCGAGTACGATGTGACTATCGCCGCGGACGGCGCCGTGCTGGTGACCGTTGCGCGCGGCACCGCCCGCGTCAGCGATCCGCGTGGCCGCAGCCTGTTTGCCGACGTTGAGCGCGCGGTTGAGCATCGCCCTGATGGGACCTTTCGCAGCGTGCCGCTGACCGTCGGGCGGTCTGATCGTTTCCGCAGCGTGTGGCGTGACCAGATAGAAGCAAACCTGCGATTTGACGCGGCTGCGGCCTATCGTCTCTACGCCGGGCTCTACCTGGAGCAACTGCCGCACTTCCAGGATACCTACCTGAGTCTGATGGGTATGCGTCACGTGCTGGACCGTTGGATGGAGGCTGACCGCCAGGGGCGTGACCCGCAGCGGGTCACCGAAGCCGCCGCAGCCGAGCTCGATGAACTGGCGTCCTACGTTGAGGCTGTCCGCGATTCGCTCAGGCGCATCGAGACCAGCTGGTACCAGCTGCAGCAGCTGTCCCGATTTGCGGCTGCCGGGGCGGGACCGCTGGATACCGCCGTAGCTGAACGCCTGACCGTATCCGAGTTTTTCGAGCGGCTGGCGGACGACGCCCGCATTGTGGAAGACCAGATGCATACGGCGCGCTACGTGATCGGGCTGCATGCACGGCGCGCCGCGGCGCGTCACGTGCAGCAGCCAGGATAAGGTCTGCGTGGTTTTGATTGTCTCTCTGCACAACTGAACCGGCCGCGCAGAGCGGCAGCGTGTGGCAACAGAGCAAAAAAAGAAGCCGGGCGTGAACCCGGCTTCTGAGAGCTGCTACAGCGACTACCTACTCTTTGGCGCCCGCCTCCACTGAAAGCGCCTGCTCGGTCTCCGGATCGAAGAAGATCAGCTTGTTCATCTTCATCACGAAGCGTACCTCTTCACCGATTTCCGGGTGGATCTCGGGATTCACGCGTGCGATGAACTGGTGTGAACCGGTGTTGGAGAAGAGGAGAGTTTCGGCGCCCAGCGGCTCCACGACTTCAACGGCAGCCTTCAGACACTCACCGTCTTTGGCGTTGGGCTCGTAGTTGAGGTCCTCCGGGCGGATACCGAGAACCAGCTCCTTGCCGGTGTAGTCACGGACAACGTCCGCCTGCTTGCCGCTGATCTCGAGCTTGAAATTGGCTTCCTGGGCGTAGACCTTGCCTCCCTCCTCGACAATTCTGACGATAATGAAGTTCATGGCCGGCGAGCCGATGAAGCCGGCCACAAAGCGGTTGACCGGGTAGTTGTAGAGCGTCAACGGGCCGCCGATCTGCTGGATGATGCCGTCTTTCATGACAACAATCTTGTCGCCCATGGTCATGGCTTCAACCTGGTCATGAGTAACGTAGACCATCGTGGCCTGCAGCCGATTGTGCAGGCTCGAGATCTCAGCGCGCATCTGCACCCGCAGCTTGGCGTCCAGGTTTGACAGGGGCTCATCGAAGAGGAATACCTTGGGCTTGCGCACGATCGCGCGACCTACCGCCACACGCTGGCGCTGGCCGCCGGAGAGCGCCTTGGGTTTGCGGTCGAGCAGCTGGCCGATATCCAGGATCTTGGCGGCTTCATCAACGCGGGCCTTGATCTCTTCCTTGCGGAACTTGCGGATCTTGAGACCGAACGCCATGTTGTCATACACGGTCATGTGCGGATAGAGCGCATAGTTCTGGAACACCATCGCGATGTCGCGATCCTTGGGCGGGATATCGTTGACGATCTTGCCGTCAATCGACAACTCTCCGCTGGTGATATCCTCCAGGCCGGCGATCATCCGCAGCGTTGTGGTTTTGCCGCAGCCGGACGGACCGACCAATACGACAAACTCTTTGTCCTGAATGGTGATGTTGGCGTCCTTGACCGCCAGCACGTTGCCATCGTAGACCTTTGAGATGGACTTGAGTTCGACTGTTGCCATGAAATACAACCTCCAAGAATGGGTTTATCTTATGGGCCATATACTAAACTGCCGGGCTCGATGTGTCAAATGCCAAATGAAGTGCTGCCAGAATTGTTTTTGCTCGCGGCGCAACTGTTCAGACCTGCGGCAATCGTGCTATTCTGACCGGCGAGGGGAACGATCATGGAGACACGACAGCATGTGTACGCGCATGCCTACGATTCCCCCATCGGCCGGCTGAGCCTTGCGGTGGACAAGAGCGGACGGGTGCTGAGCATTGGACTGGGCGGCATGTCGGTCTGGGGACCGGAATACGACGTCGAGGAGAACAAGTACGCGTGCGGCGAGCTGGAGTATCAGCTCGATCGTTACTTCCGCGGTGAGCTGCGCGAGTTTTCGCTGCGGCTGCGGCTTGACGGGACAGCGTTTCAGCACGCGGTATGGAGTCGCCTGCAGAAGATCGAGTACGGCACTACGGTCACCTACGGTGAGATCGCGCGCAAGATCGGGCGCCGCGGTGCGGCGCGTGCAGTCGGCAACGCGGTGGCCTGCAACCCCATTCCACTGCTGGTTCCGTGTCATCGCGTGGTACCGGCGTCGGGGAAGCTGGGCAACTACGCGCTGCGGACGTTTGGCGACGGTCGTGGGACTGACTGCAAGCGGCGGCTGCTGGCGCTCGAGGGCGCTCTGCCGCCGAGAATGTTCACGTTTTCGCGCATATCTGCATGAGCTGAACGAAGTAGTGAACCTTTCTGTAGACCTCTACCAGCCGCTGCTTCAGCGGCTGCGCCGACATTGACTGCAGTTGCTTCCAGTTCAGGATCACTTCGTGTTCATCACGATCGCGGTCCTCGATGGCGGCCTTCAGGTATCTGGCCAGCACAACCAGATTCCGGCCGGCGTCGTTGATCATCGTCCCGGCACGGTCGTTGACCTCGCCGAGCAGCCGCCGCAGCTGATCGGCGCTGGCCTTGTTGCGGTCTACGATCCTGCCCATTGCCTTCTTCAGCCTGGCGCCCATCTCCCCTTCGTCCGCCAGTGCATCGTCAAAGGCTACGATCTGCTCCGAGATAGCAAGCGTCCGGTGAAACGCTTCGGAGAGCTGCTGCGAGGCGGTGTTGGCGGACCATTGTCCGCGCACCAGCAGGATGTCGCCCACCAGTTCCCGGACGTCACGCTTGAAGTAGTCGAGCAGGAATGCCGTAAGGTAATTGACGGCGTCGGTGTACACAAAGCCGGCCAGCTCTCGCTTGGAGTACACGCTGTTGGCCTGGTCGGTATAATGCCTGGTGCGCGACACCGCGCTAACACCGAAGACTGCCCGACACAGTTGCTCAACACGGCGCGTGCGCCGTTCGTTGGAGATCTTCTGCAGCGCCGCCTCGGCTGTGGTTCTGGCGCGGCTGAGATACGATTCTACGATCTGCTCGCGGCTTGCGGCCACTACCGGTTTGTAATACGGGTCATTATCGATGTGCTGCACTATCGCCACAAGCACGTTGCTCGTGCGCAGGCTGTCAAGCGTAGTCAGCAGCTTTTGCCACGCCGGGCGGGCAACCATGTCGAGACCGCGGTAGGAGTTCAGCATGTCAAAGACGGCGTCCCAATTGCCTCCGGTGTCAACCGCGTAGGCAACTCCGATGAAGTCCTTGAGATCCTCCGAGACGCGGTCTCCGATGAGGGGTTCGAACCTGGGCTTTATGCTGAAGTTCAGCTCCGGCATCGAAGAGTCAAACTTCTTGAGAAGGAAGTAGTAGTCAAATCGAGCCAGATCGACGAAGGTTCGCAGCCGGTGGTAGGCGTTGTTGATCCTGCGGACCGTGGCGTTGTCAAACGAGGAGAAGAACTGCACCATGATGTGCTTGAGCCCCGAAGCCAGCTGTCTGGGTTCCATAGTCTCCGCCATGACGCGGATCTGCTGTTCGCTGAATTGCTCCTTGAGCTGTTTCTGATCTTCGGTCAGAAGCGACTCGACCACGATGTCGCGCAGGCCGGCCGACTCATCGGCGTGCTGCAGCAGATGCTGCGCCGGGCCGACTACCTGGTAGATGCCGAAGAAGAGCGAGCCCATCGCGGGCTGCACCTGCCGGCCAGCGGGTTTGTAGTATCGCTGGCGTGATTTTGTAAGCGATCTTCCCAGCTGCTTGAGCAGCCGCTTCTTCTGGCGTTCGGAATCGCCGCTGCCGGCCAGCAACAAAAGCAGTCTTTCCAACAGGCCCGGCGACCGCCCGTGCTGCGCAGAGGATTTTCCGTCCGCATCGATCCGGTCAACCGCCGCTCTCCTCGCCATGGCGCTACCTTACGAAGAAACGACGTCTGCTGTCAACGAAGCTGCTTGCCGTGCCGCCGGAGAGCGGATATAGTGTGGCCATGCACGCACTTGCACAGGAACTGAACCGCATACTCGAGCCGACGATCTGTTACCGGGCGCTGTCGGATTTCGGCCGCAGGATCTATTTTCCCAAAGGAATAGTTGCCCAGACCGCCGAGGCAAACCAGAACTGCACCACGTTCAACGCTACCGCGGGTATGGCGTTCAAAGACGGCCAGCCGATGGCGTTGCCGTCGATT
The DNA here is from genome assembly GCA_007693945.1 of Spirochaetaceae bacterium. GTDB lineage: Bacteria > Spirochaetota > Spirochaetia > DSM-27196 > PWMO01 > PWMO01. Next base: position 18,106 of record RECP01000108.1, on the reverse strand, counting down.
GCCCACTATCTCAACGATCTCAGCGGCCGGGAGAGTGTTGCGTACGCCCCCACGGGGGGTGTGGCCCCGCTGCGCAGTGCGTGGTTGCAGCAGATTCATGGCAAGAATCCCGGACTGGGCGATACGCCGGTTTCGATGCCGGTTGTCACGCCCGGTCTGACTGCGGGAGTGGCACAGGCAGCCGATCTCTTTGTAAACGCCGGGGATGTAATCATCATGCCGGACATGTTCTGGGGCAACTACCGCCTGATGTTTGAAGAACGCTACGGGGCTCGTATCGTTACGTTCCGCTTTTTTGACGATCGGTTCAACCTGAACCTCGGCGCGCTGGAGCAGACGCTGGCGCGCCACCCGGGTAAGGCAGTGATCCTGCTCAACTTTCCGAATAATCCCACCGGCTACTCACCGACACTCGATGAAGCGCGCGCGCTGGCGGAGCTGGTTACGCGCTACGCGGAAGCCGGAAACCAGACGGTGGTCGTAACCGACGACGCCTACTTTGGACTGTTCTATGAGACCGGAATCTATGAAGAATCGCTATTCTCCGTACTGGCCGGCGCCCACGAAAACCTGCTGGCGGTCAAGGTGGACGGCGCCACCAAGGAAGACTTCGTGTGGGGGTTCCGCATCGGCTTTGTGACTTTTGGAGCCAGAGGCGTGTTGCCCGAGCAGTACGCCGCGCTGGAGAAGAAGCTCGCCGGCTCGCTGCGCTCGGTGATTTCCAGCTCCACCAACCTCGGCCAGCACATCCTGCTCAAGGCGCTGCAAAGCCCCGGTTACGAGGCGGAGAAGCGCGAGTTCCGCGCGATTCTGGAGGCACGCTACCGCAAGATCAAGCAGATACTCGCGGAACGCACGACCGGCACGTCGCTGGCGGAGCTGCCGTTCAACTCGGGCTACTTCATGACGTTCAAGTGCAACAGCATCAGCGCCGAGCAGCTGCGAACGCTGTTATTGGGCCAGAAGGTCGGAACCATAGCGGTGGGGGATGATTACCTGCGGCTGGCGTACTCGGCGGTGGATCTTGAGCATCTGGATGAGTTCATGGCAACGATCTTTGAGGCCGCCGACAAACTGGACATGAGTTGATATTGCCGGGCGGGGTATCGCCGCAGTACCGGAGCGCCGCGGCTCCAGAGTAACCCGGCCGGCGGCTATTTGGGCACCAGGTAGCGGCCCAGCTCGTGCAGCTCCTTGATACGGCTGTACGCCGGCTGGCGACCGTGGTGCCGTTCGCGGTCAATGTCGACCACTTTGTGATAGAACTTGTCCACAAGGTCCGCCAGGATGTTGAGATTGGACGCAAAATTGTTGACCGACATCTCCCGCAGTACCCTGTCATTGCCGCTGATGGTCATCCCGGCCGGGCTGTTCTGCCGCGCCAGCAGGGCGCGCAGGTGAGGCTGCAGTTCCCGGCGTGCGTGGTAGACAAAGCGCGCCATCGCCAGGATGCGGTCGTAGAGCTCATCTAAGTGATAGCCCTGCAGGCGATAGTACTCCGACTTCTCCGTCAGCTGCTCGATCAGGTTCCACGTAGGGCGGTCAAGCGTCAGTGTCATCACCGCCTGGCGCAGGTAGCGATTATTGAGATTGGCGCGGAAGTGATTCCCGATCGCTTCGATCATTGCGAATATGTCTTCTTCTTTGACCTGCATATGCTGCTCTGTGCCCCAGTATATCACAAGGCGTGTTGACAATGAACACAGCCAGCCCCTAAGATTCGCAGTTGTATGAACCGACCTCACTGTCCGCCGCTACCCTCGATTACTGCGCTTGCGGTCCTGTTCTGCGCACTGCTGCTGTCCGGGTGCAGCCGCCACGCAGCGCCCACGGTAGTGCTGTGGGCTCACCGGGTTGACGTTGCCGCCATAGTCGAGCTCTACAATGCGCAGCAGCGCGAGTTCAAGATTGAGATGCGCTACGTTCCGGACCCGGCCTCGGCACTCGAGGAGGCTGCCGTGGCCCCCGACATCATAATCTCGGACGCGATTGCCAACGAGGCAATCGGTCGGCTGTTCGCGCCGCTCGGGGGTCTGGTAGATCGCAGCCCGGTGGTCAACACCGTCTTCTACGGCGACCTGCTGCAATCGGGCAGAATCGATGGCCGGCAGCGTCTGCTGCCGCTCTCGTTCGATCTGCCGGCGGTCATCTTCCGGCGCGCCGGAGAGAACGAAGACCTCGCCGAGTTCTCGTTGCACATCGACGACATCCGCGCGGGAGCTGCCGGATTCAACACCGGCAGCGACGAGCGTTTCACGCGCATGGGGCTCTCACCGCGTTGGAACACCGAGTTTCTCTACGTGCTGGCTACCATCCACGGCGCCGGGTTTCAGGAGAACAGCCGCAACGCGGCCTGGGACGAGCAGCAACTGCGCCGATCGATCGATTACGTGCGCGACTGGGTCACCAGTGACAACCTCGGTGTGACTCGCGAGAACGCCTTCACCAACCGTTATCTGTATGATCCCAAGTATCAGCTGCTGGTGCGCGATCGCATTCGCTTTGCCTACATGCGCGCCAGCGAGCTGTTCCGGTACACCGACAGCCAGCGTCAGCGCATCGACTACCGCTGGATACGCGGTGATCATGGTATTCCGGTGCTCGAGAACATCGTCTACGTCGGTCTGCCGCACAACGCCCCCAACCGCCGCGGCGCGCAGGACGTGATGCAGTGGTTGTTTCAGCCGCAGACCCACGAGCAGATCCTGGAGAGCGTGCGTTCCAAGCGGCTGCAGGAGTTCGGCATAGCCGGCGGGTTCTCGTCGATCCCGGCTGTCAACGAGCGCGTCTTTCCGCGTTACTATCCGGCACTGCTGGGCCGCATTCCGCGTGAGGACCGGCTGGTGTTCCCGCCGCGTGTGCCGCGCTACTGGAACGAGATTCGCGCCGAAGTGGTCGAACCGTGGCTCTACCGCGAGGCGTCGGCGCAGCCGCAACCGCGTCCGCTGCGTGAAGAGATCCGCCTCTGGCTGCTGCAGCGCGGTTGAACGGGGTCGGTTGGCAGACGAATTCCGCTGCGCCGCGCCCGAGAGCGACCCCGCGAACGTCTCCGCAGCCTCTGCGAGGACAAGTGAGCGGGGGTGCTTTGGAGACAGGCGCGCAGGAGCTCCATGCCAACCGACCCCGCACGGCCAGAATGGCAATTGCCGCGGGGATTGACGCCACGTTGAATAACGGCGCTCAATTCGCCTATACTTGGAGCCATGTCAGACCGCGTCCTTGTAGTGCCCGTGCAACCCGGCGATCGTGCCGCCGAGCGCGAGTTCATTACGTATCCCCATCAGCTCTACGGCGAGAATCGCAACTGGGTGCCGTGGTTTCACGCCGACATGCGCACGATACTGCGCCGTCGTCATCCGTTCTTTGAGCATGCGCAGGGCGAGTTTCTGCTGGCGCGGCGTGACGGCCGCACGGTAGGCAGGATCTGCGTCGTGCGCAATCCGCGTTACATCGAGCAGCATCGGGTGTCTACTGCGCACTTCTACTTTGCCGACTATCCGGATGACCAGGAGGTCAGCACGGCGCTGTTTGACGCGGCAGTTGAGTGGGCGCGCACACGAGGGCTGACGCACCTTTCAGGGCCGCTGCTGTTTGGCGGTACCACCGGCAGTGGTGTTCTGATCAGCGGGTTCGACCAGCGAGCGGCCATGACAATGATGCCCTACAACTTCGCCTATTATCCGGAGCACATGCAGCGGCTCGGCTTTGCCAAGGATGTTGATCTGCTGTCGTGGCGCGTGGATCCGGTCGCGTTTGTCTTGCCGCAGCGGGTGCGGACGGTAGCGGAGAAAGTGCTTGCGCGCGGACGCTTCGCTGTGATGCGGTTCTCCGGCAAGCGCCAGATCAAGCGTATTGCAGCCAACGTGGCGTCACTCTACAACACTACCCTCGGCGACCATCCGGAAGACTACCCGCTATCGGACGCTGAGCTGCGGCAGCTGGTCAAGGATCTGCTGCTGCTTGCCGACCCGCGACTGATCAAGATCCTGACCTACGATGATCGCTACGTCGGCTATCTGCTGGCGTTTCCCGATATCTCGGCGGCCATGCAGCGCGCCGCGGGGCAACTGACGCCGCGCTCCCTGCTGGACGTGCTGCGCGAGCTGAAACGCACGCGCTCGATTGTGATCAACGGCGCGGGGATTCTGCCGGAGTACCAGCGCCTCGGCGGAAACGCGCTGCTGTACTACGAGCTGGAGAAGACCGCCCGTCTGCGTGATCCGCTGCGCGCTGAACTGACTCAGGTTGCCGAGTCTACCACACTGATGGTACGCGACCTGCAGACGCTTGGCGCCGAGGTCTACAAGATCCACCGCATGTACCGCCGCACACTGTAGCGTGCGCCGGCGGTCCCCGGGCACCCGCGCTTCAGCCCTCGATCAGATAGGGTTCAAGGATCGCGCGGGTGCGACTGGGGACGCGCGCGGTGACCGTGAAGCTGTCGTCCTGATATTCCTGCCGCAGAATAGTGCCCGTGCGATGGATCAGCGCCGCCAGATCGTGACGGTTGCCGGGCAGACGGTAGCGCGCCTGCGGCATCGATGATGCCAGTATGCCCTCGATGGCGCCGACCAGTTCCGCCAGACCCTGGCCGGAATGCGCCGACACCTCGACGCTCGCCGCGACGTGTTCCGCGGCACAGCGGTGATGCACAAAACGCAGAGTCTCGCGGTCGGCCAGCAGGTCGATCTTGTTGAACGCCAGGATCACCGGGCGTCCGCCGGCCCCGATCTGCTCCAGCACCGAGCGCGTGGTCTGGTAGTGCTGAAGCATCTGCGGGTCCGCGGCGTCCAGTACGTGAATCAGGAAATCGGCCTCGATGGCCTCCTCGAGCGTCGAGTGAAAGGCGTTTACCAGGTCGTGCGGCAGCTTGCGCACGAAGCCCACCGTATCGGTCAGCACCACCGCCAGCCCTCCGGGCAGCTCGAGCCGGCGCGTGGTAGGATCGAGGGTGGCAAACAGCTTGTCGGCGACCAGGACGTCGGCTCCGGTCAGGGTACGAAGCAACGAGGATTTGCCCGCGTTGGTGTAGCCGACCAACGCACCCGACGGCACCGGTACCTCATGGCGCCGGCGGCTCATCGTGGAGCGTTGCCCGCCAAGCTCCTGCAGCTCGTGGCGCACGCGGGTGATGCGCCGCAACACCGCGCGGCGGTCGTTCTCGAGCTGCTTCTCCCCCTCGCCCCGTGTTCCGCGGGTTCCGCCGTGCTGGCGCGAGAGGTGCGTCCAGGCGCGCGTCAGCCGCGGCAGATGGTACTGCAGCTGCGCCAGCTCGACCTGCAGCGCCGCCTCGCGCGTGGCGGCACGTCTCTGGAAGATGTCGAGGATTACCTGGTGTCGATCAATCACCGCCAGACCGCTGAGCCGTTCCCAGTTGCGCTGTTGCGACGGTGAGAGCTCATCGTCAAAGACGATGCAGTGCGCCTGCAGCCGCTGTGCCTCGGTCAGGATTTCGGAAGCCTTGCCGGAGCCGACCAGCAGGCGCGGCGACGGCCGGCGCAGGCGCACCACCATCGATCCTGCGGCGCGCAGGCCGACCGCGTGTACCAGCTGCGCCAGCTCCTTCAGCAGGGGTTTGGCCGAGTTGCCGGAGTTGCCGCTGTGGTCGATTGCGACCAGTAATGCCGTATCGCTCACTGCCGCTACAGCACCATCGCGGAGCGACCCCAGTCGTAGTAGTTCTGCCGAATCTGCTCTCTTGACGGCATGCGATACTCGATGACTCTTGAACCGTCTCCGACGTAGATGCCGCGGTCAATGATGTTGTAGGCAAACGACTGAACCGAGCGCTCGACGTTCTTGTTGGGCTTGTCCGCCCCGTGCTTGACGGCCATGATGCAGTCCTTGAGATGGCCGAGATTCTTGTCGTACACCGGTCCGGAGTCGGTGGTGTCGGTCGTCCGCTCGAGGTCGAGCGTCTTCAGATCGGCAAACACCAGTTTTGGAACGAAGACCTTGTTGGCTGGATTGGTCATGTAAGTGCTGAACTGGACCGGATCGAGATTGCTCACGACCAGCGGTGTAATAGGGCAGATCTCCTGGTATACGTAGTACCCTCGCGCGTTGGAGGCCGGCTGCGCGGCTGACGGTTGGATTTCGAGGGTGCGGCCGTCGGCGGTTGTCAGGAAGAGCGATTGCAGCGCGTCCAGCTCAACGTGCTCGAGGGCGCGATAGACCGACATCCAGACCGAGTTCTTGGGCGATCCGTCGTCATGTGTCACGCAGCGCCCGCGGGCGTAGGCCCAGTCAAACGCCGTACCAAACCCGCCCTGGATCTCGATGAACATGATTCGCTCGTAGGAACCGTTCTTCTTTCCGGTGGACATGTACTGGCCGAAGTGCATCGGGTCAAGTTGCGACGCGATCAGCGCCTCCAGCGGAAAGACCGAGAGATAGTAGTGAGTCTGCATACACACACCCCTTTTTCAAACCCCGCGTACCTGATATTGTAACACGTTCAGCGGCCCCTGGCGAGTAGCACCGCGGTTTGATTCTCCGATCCGGTTTCGGGTAGTGTGGGGCAGCTTTTGAGGTACTGTACATGAAACGCGTTGTGTTCGCCGGTGATCGGCTGTTCCGCAAGTTCCCCGATCGAGAGTACTTTGCCGACCGTCTGCGCGAGATCGGCGCTGAGTGTGAGTTCGCCGAAGGGGCCGATGACACCGAGCTGCGGCGGTCGGCCGCGGACGCCGCGGCCATGGTGGTAATCGACCGGCGCATCGATCGTGAACTGCTGCAGGGAATGAAACGTCCGGAGCTGATCATGACGCTGTCGGTGGGTTACGATTGCGTCGACGTGGCCGCCGCAACCGAGCTCGGCATCCCGGTCAGTAACTGCCCGACCTACTGCATCGATGAAGTAGCCACGCATGCGCTGACCTTGCTGCACGCGGTGGGGCGCAAGCTTCATCTGGTGCTACCCGAGACAAAGCAAGGCAACTGGTACGTCAACTACGCCAAACCGATCAACGCGTTCGGGGGCCGAACGGTCGGCATCATCGGGCTGGGCAGGATCGGTCGCGCGTTTGCGCGCAAGCTGGCTGCCACGGGGGTGCGCATCGCGGCCTACGATCCCTACGTTGATGACGACGTGTTCGAGATGGTCGGCGCGGTCAGGGTTCTCGACCTGGAGGATCTGCTGCCGCAATGCGACTACGTCTCAATTCACGCGCCGCTGACCGGCGAGACCGTTCACATGATCAACGCGCGCACGCTGGCGCTGATGAAGCCGGAAGCTTTTCTCATCAACACCGCCCGTGGAGCGATCATCGATGAAGCCGATCTGCTCGCCGCGCTGCAGGCTGAGCGCATTGCCGGGGCCGCACTCGACGTGTTGGAGAACGAGCCTCCGGCGGCCGACCACCCGCTGCTGCATGAGCCGCGTGTCCTCGTGACCCCGCACATGGCGTGGTATACCGAGGAGAGTCACCTGAAGAACCAGCAGCTCGGAATGCAGGAACTGACCAGAGTTCTGAGCGGACGTCGTCCGCAATACATCGTCAATCCCCAGATTCTCCAAAGATAGCGATTGAGAGAGCAGGAGAGAACTATGAGCAAGAATGGCAGAAACGGGCAAATTACCACGGGGCTCTGCGCGGCGCTGGCAGTGCTTTTTGCGCTGATAAGCGCAGCCGAGGCGGTTGCCGCCGGTACCGGTGAGCCCCAGGCGTATCCCTCGCGGGCGGTCAACTACGTTATTCCCTTTGACGCCGGCGGGCAGTCCGATATCACGGCCCAGTATCAGCGCGAGGGGCTTGAGCGCGCCCTTGGCGTGGACGTCGTGATTCGCCACCAGCCGGGTGCCGGCGGAGCTCTGGCGTGGTCCGCGCTGGCCCGCGGCAGCGCCGACGGCTACACTTTTTCCGGCAACAATATCCCGCATATCATCATCCAGCCGCTGGTACGCGAGAACGCCGGGTACGATACCGATGACCTGCGGCCGGTCTACATGTTCCAGACCACCCCTATCGGTCTGGCAGTGGCCGCCAACAGCCGCTTCAATACGCTTGACGAGCTGATAGCGCACGCCCGCGCCAATCCCGGCCAGATTACGGTCAGCGGTTCGGGAACGCACTCCGGCCATCACCTGGCGATCCTGCAACTGCAATACCTCAGTGACACCGAGTTCACCTACATTCCGGCAACCGGAGCGGCTCCCTCGGTCACCAATTTTCTGGGCGGGCATACGCAGGCCATTCTGGCAAACTCGGATGACCTGGTGCAGCACCGGAATGCCATGAAGATTCTGGCGATCGGCACAACTGAACGCTTTCACGCACTCCCTGACGTTCCAACTTTCATTGAACGGGGCTACGACTTCACCGCCGGCATCGACCGCGGGGTGACGGTGGCGCGCGACACGCCTGAGGAGATCGTACGCACGCTGGAGGCAGCCTTTGACGCGGTCAGTCGTGACCGGACCTTTGTGGCGGAGATGCAGGCGCTCGGCTTTGAAATACACCAGAAGGGTGCTGATGAGTTTTCGGCCTACATCGAGCGCAAGAAGGAGGAGATCATTACGGCCCTGACCGTGCTGGGCGAGCTGTAGCGCTGAAGGACCGTATCGATGCCCGTCGTACTCCAGGCCCTGGTTACCGTTCTGCATCCGCTGAACCTCTTTCTGATCTCAATCGGGGTCACGGCGGGGATCGTCGTGGGCGCGTTGCCCGGTCTGACGGCTACAATGGCAATCGCACTGCTGGTGCCGTTTACGTTCGGCATGAGTGTCGTCCACGCGCTGGTACTGCTGGGCGGCATCTACTGCGGCGCAATCTACGGCGGCAGCTACGCCGCCATTCTGATCAACACGCCGGGTACGCCGGCGGCGATTGCCACGACCTTCGACGGTTTTGCGCTGGCGCGCAAGGGTCACGCCTACCGCGCAATCGTGGTGGCCACGATAGCCTCGTCGGTCGGCGGACTGGTCGGCGTGTTTTTCCTGGTGTTTCTCTCTCCGCCGCTGGCACGCGCGTCGCTGCGCTTTGGGCCGCCGGAGTTCTTCTGGCTGACGGTGTTCGGTCTCACCATTATTGCCACCATCTCGCCCAAGTCGACCGTCAAGGGTCTGATCGGCGGGGCGATAGGGCTGTTGATCGGCACAATCGGGATTTCGCCCATTGAAGGCACCGTGCGCTACGCGTTCAGAACCGTGGCGCTGCAGAACGGCATCACGCTGATCCCGGCGTTGATCGGCCTCTTCTGCCTGCCGGAGATTCTGGACATGATTGGCACGCGCTATCATCGCGAGACCGCCATTCCATACCGTTCGCAGCGCCACATGCTGCGCCGGGTGTGGCGGCTGATGATCCGCAAGCCGTGGCTGCTGCTGCGATCGTCGCTGATAGGCACGGTTATCGGCATCGTGCCGGGAGCGGGCGCTAATATCGCCGGTTTGGTCTCCTACAACGAGGCGGTACGGGCCTCACGTACGCCGGAGAAGTTCGGTGAGGGGTCGATCGACGGGATCACGGCGTCCGAGGCGTCCAACAACGCCGGAGTGGCAGGGTCGCTGGTACCGCTGCTGACCCTCGGCATTCCCGGTGCGCCGCCGGCGGCGGTACTGCTCGGAGCGCTGCTGCTCAAAGGCATGCGTCCGGGTGCCGAGCTGTTCAGCGTGCACGCACCGGTGACCTACACCTTCATGTTTTCGCTGGTGATCGCCAACATCGTGCTGCTGCCGCTCGGTATCATGCTCGGTAAAGCCGCCAGCAAGGTGGTCACCGGCCTGCCGATCACGCTGCTGGCTCCGCTGGTGTTCTTTCTGTCGGTAATTGGAGCGTTTTCGATCCAGAACAACATCGCCGACGTCTACGTCATGCTGGCACTGGGCCTGGTTGGTTACGTTGGGCGTCGGGTCGGCTTCCAGCCGGGGCCCATTGTGCTGGGACTGATCCTGGGGATGATGTGCGAGCAGGGACTGGTGCAGTCGATATTGATCGGGCGCGCCTCCGGTACGCCGTTGGCGATCTTTTTCACGCGGCCGATCTCGATAGTACTGATCGCGCTCACGCTGCTGTCGGCGGCGTGGCCGATGCTGGCGCGCATACGTCAGCGCCGCCTGCCGGAGGCGGCCGCCGCGCATACCCACCCGATTGTCGAGGAGAAGAGCGATGCGTAGGGATCGGGTTGTCGCGCTTGTTCTGGCTGCCGTCGGCGTATTTGCCTGGACCGAGGCGCAGCGCTACGGCGCACTGAGCCGGCTCTTTCCGCAGGTGGTGGCTCTGGCTCTGGTGGTGCTGTCGTTGGTGCTGCTGGCGGAGAGCTTCACCGTTCGCGCGCGGCGTGCCGCCAAGGCCTATCGGTCACAGCGCGCCGATGGTGAGAAGCCTGATGTACGCGGCGTGATCCTGTCACTGCTGGTGATTGTGGCGTGGACGCTGCTGCTCGAGCCGCTGGGATTCTGGATTACCAGTGTGCTGGCGTTTGCGGTGCTGGTGTTCGTTTTGCGAGCGCCCGACCAGCGTGCCGCCGCGGTCTGGAAGACTGTGTTTGCCGGCGCGTTGCTGGTGACCGCCTTTGTGCTGCTGTTTCGGCTCATGCTGCGCGTGCCGTTGCCGCAAGGAGTGCTGTGGTAGCCTGACAAGTTGCGATGACGCGCGCACCCGACTGCCTGACCTGCCGCCACTTCTTTGTCACCTGGGACAAACGCTATCCGCGTGGCTGCCGCATTTTTGAAATCAAGAGCCGCGAACTGCCGAGCCTGGTGGTGCTGCGCAGTACCGGCCGCCGCTGCCCCTCGTATGAACGGTCGCCCCGAGTCGATCGCGCCTGAGTCCAGCCGGTAGAGGCCGCGGTCCGCGCGACCGCCGCTCAGCGGTTATAGGCCGCCCAGCTGCTGCTGATAAGCGTATCGACGTCGCTGTAGCGCGGCGCCCACCCCAGCAACTCACGCGCCCGTGCTGATCCGGCAATCAGCCGGGCCGGATCACCCGGCCGGCGCGGTGCGATGACCGAAGGGATTGCACGCCCGGTGATGCGCCGTGCGGCCTCCAGCATCTGATTGACCGTAATGCCGTTCTGACTGCCCAGATTGACCGTCAGACTGGTGCGCCCGGTGCTGATGTGACGCAGCGCGCGCACGTGGGCGTCGGCCAGGTCCGTCACGTGGACATAGTCGCGCAGTCCGGTGCCGTCCGCGGTGTCGTAATCGTTTCCGTACACCTCTATGCGCGCACGCGTGTCGGCGGCAACCTCCATAATGATCGGCAGCAGGTTGGCCGGATTGCTCTCCACGCCGGTGATAGCGCCGGAAGGTTCATGCCCGGCAGCGTTGAAGTAGCGGAGTGCCGCGTAGCGGATACCGCGCAGACTCTCGAACCACTCCAGCAGGCGCTCGATTTCCAGTTTGGTGAAACCGTAGAAGTTGGTCGGTTGAGTTGGATGCAGTTCGTCTATCGGCAGGTACTGCGGTTCACCGTAAACCGCCGCCGAGGAGGAAAACACGATGTTTCCCACGCCGTTGCGCGCCATAGCCGCGAGAATGTTGATCGTGCCGCCGATATTGCAGCGCGCGTAGTGTTCCGGCTCGAGCATTGATTCGCCGGCGGCTTTGAGCGCCGCCAGGTGCACCACCGCCTGGTAGGGTGAGCCGTTGCCGGCCTTGCGCGCCGCCGGGCCGCCGGACAACAGTTCGTCGAGCAGCAGCGCGTCGTTGATGTCGCCGTGGACGAAGGCCGCCTCCGCGAAGAGGTTTTCACGCAACCCGCTGCGCAGATTGTCGAGTACCGTGACCGCGTGGTCTTCCTTGAGCAGGGCATAGACCACATGGCTGCCGATGTAGCCGGCGCCGCCGATGACCAACACGTGCATAACAGGCGGCAGTGTAAGCAGATTGCGCGTCCGAGTCAACGCGCCGCAGAGTGGCCCTCGAGGCGGGCGCCACCGCGCAACATGCCACCCGCCATCAGACGGGTAGTAATGAGAATTTCGGCCCGGCCGGCCTCCGCGTTGCAGAGGCACTGCGAATCAGCTATCCTTGACACATGAGCGTAGAGTACGATTTCTCGGTGCCCACTCTGGGACCGGCCAAGGTTGAGTCGCCGATAGACTATTCGAATATCGAGGGTGATCAGATTGCCAACTTTGTCGGCGATCAGCAGCGCATCATCTACGACGTGTCGATGCCTGCCGACGGCGGTCAGCGCAGCTTTGCCGGGAACGAGCTGATAGAAGTCGCCGGCCCGCGCCGCAGGATCTACTTCGCGCCCGGACACGTGCACGCGGGTATCGTGACCTGCGGTGGGCTCTGTCCCGGGCTGAATGACGTGATCCGCGCCATCACGCGCTGCCTCTGGTACCGTTACGGGGTCCACCGCATCTCGGGAATTCAGTTTGGCTACCGGGGCCTGTTGCCCGAGCACGGCGTACCGACCGTGCCGCTCAATCCGGATGTCGTTGATGACATCCACCGTATCGGGGGCACGATTCTGGGCAGCTCGCGTGGCGGCGGACATCGCACCGAGGATTTGGTTGATACCATCGAACGTATGAACCTGAATATCCTGTTCACCATCGGGGGTGACGGCACGCAGAAGGGAGCGCTGGCAATTGCCGAGGAGATTGAGCGGCGCCGGCTCAAGATTGCCGTGGTGGGAATCCCCAAGACCATCGACAACGACTTGAGCTTCACCGAGAAGTCGTTTGGGTTCGAGACCGCGGTTGCCAAGGCTACTGAAGTAGTCTTTGGCGCGCATGCCGAGGCGCACTCATCGGTCAACGGTATCGGGCTGGTCAAGGTGATGGGGCGTGACTCGGGCTTCATAGCGTCGCACACCGCGCTGGCGAGTCACGAGGTCAACTTTGTACTGATCCCCGAGGTCGAGTTTCAACTCAAGGGCGACAACGGCCTGCTGGTGCACCTCGAACGGCGCCTGGAGCGGCGCAATCACGCGGTGATCGTGGTGGCGGAGGGCGCCGGACAGCACCTGCTGACGCAGTCCGACGCCACCGACGCGTCGGGCAACCGGCGTTACGCCGACATCGGCCTCTACCTGAAGAACGAGATCAGTTCCTATTTTGACGCCAGAAACAGGGAGATCAACCTGAAGTATATCGATCCAAGCTACATTGTGCGCAGTGCGCCGGCCGAGCCGACCGACTCGGTCTACTGCTCGCGGCTTGGCCACAACGCGGTGCACGCGGCCATGGCCGGCAAGACCAAGGTTCTGATGGGGCTGGTGAACAACACGTTTGTGCACGTGCCGATCCAGATGGCCGTCGGGTCGCGCAATCGCATTAACCCGGACAGCAGTCTGTGGCGCGATGTCATCGAATCCACCCACCAGCCGGTACGCATGTAACTGCACAAAAAAGGCCGATCCTGTACGATCGGCCATTCGATCTGGTGCGGATTATTACGCCGCAATCCAAGTATCGCGTTAATGTGACGGAGCCGTTGCGCTCCGTTGACTGGATGTTTCGTTGTGCCGGTCGGACCGGCCTGCTTTGTCCGGTGGATTTAGCATCGGCACCTCCTGACATCGATAGGTTGTTAATCGGGTACCTGAAACCCTCCCTACACCTTAAGTCTACGTCTTAAACGTGCGGCAGTCAAGCCCCAATTTTAAGTGATTTGTCTATTGTTATCATTGGCGGTGTTTGCTCGCGAAATCGGACATAAACTCAGCCAGGGCCGCGACGCCTTCGGTCGGCATAGCGTTGTAGATCGACGCGCGACAGCCGCCCACGCTGCGGTGACCTTTCAGACCGTCCAGCCCGGCGGCCGTGGCCTCGCTGACAAACCGTTTCTCCAGTTCCTCGGTCGGCAAGCGGAACACCACGTTCATCGTCGAGCGACAGCGCGGATCAACCGGGTTGCGGTAGAACCCGTCGCTGCCCTCGATGGCATCGTAGAGTGTAGCTGACTTGCTGTGCGCCCGCCGGTCACACTCGGCCAGGCCGCCTTCTTCCTTGACCCACTGCAGCACCAGGCGCATGGCGTTGATCGAGAAGACCGGCGGAGTGTTGTAGAGCGAATTGCTTTCGGCGTGCACCTTATAGCTCAGGTAGGCGGGCAGTGTATCGGGGCAGCGATCGAGCATATCCTTGCGGATGATCACCACCGTGACTCCTGCCGGGCCCAGGTTCTTCTGCGCTCCGGCATAGATCAGGCCGAAGCGATCGAAGCTGATGGGGCGGCTCATGATGTCGCTGGACATGTCGGCCACAATCGGCACCGCGCCGGTGTCGGGAAACTCTTTCCACTGCACGCCGCCGATTGTTTCATTGCTTGTGAGGTGGAAGTAGGCGGCATCGGGATCAAGCGAGAGCTCCTGCCGGGTCGGCAGCGTCATGAAGCTGGAAGCGCTGCCGTCAAAGGCCAGCCGCACGCTACCGACTTTGCGGGCGTCCTCCAGCGCCTTCCTGGCCCAGGCGCCCGAGTGCGCCAGGTCACAGCTTGATCCGGACAGCAGGAAGTTGAGCGGCACCATGGCAAACTGCAGCGTGGCGCCGCCTCCCAGCAGCAGGATCTCGTGCGTCCGGGGGACCGCCAGCAGCTCGCGAAACAGACTGATGGCGCTATTGTGGACCGCCTCGTACTCCTTGCTGCGATGGCTGGCCTCAATCAGTGACAGCCCGGCACCATTGTGCTCAACCAGAGTGCGCTGCAGCTCCTGCAGTACGCTCAGCGGCAGGGTGGATGGTCCGGCCGAAAAGTTGTACTTGCGTACCATACGACGCTCCTTGTAGACGGCAATACGTTACGGTAGCCCATACGCGTGGAGTAGTCAAAGGGGCGTTGACCCGGCGACCGGCGGCGCGTACGATTGTGCCGTGAACGCAGCCGCCGATCTGTTCGATGTACTGGTCAGTCTTGTCAAACCCGGCAGCGTCCTGTTGCTCTCCGGCGCCGGCATCAGCACCGAGTCCGGCATCCCCGACTACCGCGGGCCTACCGGGCGCCGGCGCGCGAGTGATCCCATCCAGTACCGCGAGTTTGTCTCCAGTGCCGCGGCCAGGCGGCGCTACTGGGCGCGCAGCGCGGTGGGCTGGCCGCACGTGCGCCGCGCTGAGCCCAACGCCGGCCACCGCGCGGTGGCCGAGCTGGAGCGGGCCGGTTTGCTGAGCGGCGTGATCACGCAGAACGTGGACGGACTGCACCAGGCCGCAGGCAGCCGCACGGTGGTAGAGCTGCACGGCACGCTCTACCGCGTGGTCTGTCTGGGCTGCGGCGCCCTGAGTGATCGCGACACTCTGCAGCAGACCATGCTGCTCGACAATCCGGACTGGAACGTCGAAGCGGCGCGCATCACGCCCGACGGTGACGCGGTGCTGCCGCAACCGCTGGTCGACAGCTTCCGGCCTCCGCGGTGCGAGCGCTGCGGCGGGGCGCTCAAACCGCAGGTGGTATTGTTTGGAGAGAACGTGCCGTGCGAAGTGGTCCAGCGTGCCTGGGATCTGTTGGAGCGGTCGCGCACCGTGCTGGTGGTTGGGTCGTCACTGAGTGTCTATTCAGGCTACCGATTTGCTGACAGGGCAGCCCGTGAGGGTAAACCGGTTGCACTGTTGAACCAGGGCTATACGCGCGCCGACCGGCTGGCGGCGCTCAAGATCGAGGCGCCGATCGGCCGTACGCTTGCGCGCCTTGTCGACCGGCTCAGTGACTGCTGCCGGGACGGGATCCGCTTTGCGGACCGGCGGGGGAGTCAGGTTCAATAGCACCCTGCGCAGAACTCAGTGCCTGTCCCTCGCCCAGCAGGCGAACGTAATCCATCAGATGGGTGCGCCACGGCGCCGACGGTAATCGGCGGTACGCCTTGACCAGTCGCAGCTCGTCGGTGTCCACAATGATTTCGTGCTGCCCCGGTGGCCGATAGCGCGCCGTCTGTTCGGCTACCTGCAGCACGTCGCGCAGCAGCTCTTCGATATCCACGTCGAGAACTGCGGCAATCTGCACCAGCCGTCCGACTGTGATGCCCGAGGTTCCCTTCTCGTACTTCTGGACCTGCTGGTAGGATAGGTCGAGCTGCTCTGCCAGCTGGCTCTGCGACAGCCCGCGCCGGTCGCGTGCCTGCATGATTCGCTGGCCGATGGACGTCGCAATCGCGCTTGAGTAGGCGGACCGGGGCATGTTCGATTTTGTACTTTCATAGCAGCAGAAAATCTACCAACTACTGGTTGCATAAAGGATACGTTTAACTGCTACTATGAGTAGCAAGCCGGTGGGACAACATGCATAGTCAGAGTGCCCTGATCGTCATCTCCTCAATTGCCTCGCGAGAAGTCGTCCAGGCCGCTCTCCAGGACCAGGGGATAGGCGTGTACCACCTCGCGTGGGACGGTACAATTGACCGGCTGCCGTTGGACGACGGGTTGATCGTGATCGATCAGGCGGGACTGGCGGCGCTTGAACCGAACGCCCGTGATACGCTTCTGGCGTCCACATTCGCCTCGACGCGCGACACCGTACTGGTCTGCTCCGTGGATGAGTACTTTTCGGCGCCTCGATCGTGTTTCAGTCTGGTGCTGGTGACGCCGCTGCTACCGCGCGTTGTGCAGACGGCGCTGCAGCAGCTTGTTGACGCGCGCCGGACCGGGATTGCACGGTGAGTGCATCTGCCGCCGGGCTCACGTCAGCGCGGCGCCATCACTCAACGTCTTTCTGATCCGTATCGGCGGAGGTTTGCTCCGCCCTCTCTCCGCCAACGGCGTCGCCGCTGACCTCGAAGACGTCGTCACGGTCGGTGCGGTAGCCGCTGAAGAACGACGCAAACAGTCTGCGCGTACCGGCCGGCGTGAAGACCTTGGAGATGCCGTGCATCTCCAGATCGATGAACAGAGTCTTCTGCTGATGGATTACCTGGCTGGGATAGACGCTCATGTGGCCGACAATCAGGAAGGCCACCGCGCAGGCCACCGCACCGTAGCTGCCGGTTCTGATGCCGAACAGCTCCATAGCCATCATGACCGCCGCCAGCGGAGTGTTGGTGCACGCCGCCAGGAAGGCCACCATGCCGATGGCCGAGAAGAGCGCCACGTTGGTGCCAGTGATCTGGGCCCAGTAGTTTCCCGCGGTGGCGCCTATGAAGAAGATCGGCGTCAGGATACCGCCGCTGCCGCCCGAGGCCAGCGTCACCGACGTAGTGATCATCTTGAAAAACGGTGCGATCCCGCGGAACGCCTGTCCATCAAGCGCTGCGTCAATGATGCGCGTGCCGATCCCGACATAGTTGGTCGTGCCGGTCAGGATCACAACCGCAATCAGGATGGCGCCACCGATTAGTCCCTTCAGCGGTTCGTAGATGCGAATCTTGCGGAACAGGTGCTCCACGGCAAAGAGCATCGATATGAAGAGTATCGCCAACGTGCCGATCACCAGGCCAAATATTACCATCTTCCACAGCATACTCAGCTCGCTCGAGACTATGAATTCCACCGAGTAGCTGAGGTGCACTACTCCCATCAAGCGGGTGACAAAGTAGGCAATATAGGAGGCCATCAGCGCCGGCAGAAAACGGTTATAGGAGAGGCGCCCGATTGAGAGGACCTCGGTGGCAAACAGGGCTCCGGCTATCGGCGTGCCGAAGACGCCGGCAAAGCCGGCGCTGATGCCGCACAGCACGAAGCGCTGTTTGTCCAGGCGGTTGAGTCGTACAAGCGACGCGAAGGCCGACGCCACACCGGCGCCGATCTGGGCGCTGGGGCCTTCCTTGCCCGCCGAGCCTCCCAGGATCAGCGTCACCAGAGTAGCCACCATCTTGACCGGAATGATCAGGGGGTTCATGTACCCCGCCTGGTTGTGCAGCGCTTCGATCACCTTCTCGGTGCCGTGGCCGCGCGCATCCCTGGCAAAGCGCTCGACAATCCATGAGCTTAAAACCAGCCCCAACGGAATCAGAAAGAAGTAGTAGCGCCAGGCGTAGACCACCCCGGTTCCGGCGTCCAGCAACAGCAGAAAGATTCCGGTGGGCACCCCGGCTATAACGCCGGCAACGGTTGCCAGCATGACCCACTTGAGGGTAGTGAGAACTACCAGAGTCTGAATGACGAAGAATCCCCACGCCCGTTCGGCTTTGCGCTTCAATTGTTTTCTGTAGTGCTTCAGCACGGAAGCCTCCCTTGATCCGTGGCAAAGAGCCAATAGTAATCCCGTGCGCCCAACAGGGGC
>RECP01000002.1 GCA_007693945.1 Spirochaetaceae bacterium | reverse complement strand
CAGCTGGCCGTTTGAGGCTCACACCGCGGCGGTCAACGCGGTGGCGGTCGATCCCGGGTTGTAGCGGCCTCACGGAAGGCTCGGCATCGCTTTACCCGCCGCGCCTCACCGGCTACACTTATGGCATGCAACGGACCATCACCTTCGCCACCCATCAACGCGAGGCGCTATACGACATCACCGACCGCGCAGCCGGCGCTCGGTTGTCGTAACAATCGTCGCCTGCGCGTATCCGGCCGGCCGGTGCGGAATTGGCCGGCGATTTGCGTTTTGAGCGTTCGGCGCCACGCGTGCCGCCGGGTTGTCCGTCTGCAGTGTCTCCGCAGCCATGCTATGCCGACCGACTCCGTGCGGTTAAAACGCGAATTCCCGGGAATTGACAACACAGCTTGTCGGGACAGCCGGGGAGGTGTACCATAGCAGGTATGGCAGAGTCGGCCGGTAATCCGCGCGGGATCGTGGATGCCATTCTCGAAGACCTCGGGTCAATGGTGGACAGTGGAGAACTGATTGCCTACATGAAGCGCGCGCTGCACAGCGGGCAGGGACTTGACGATGCACTGGAAGACTGCTTCCGTGCGCCGGGCCCTATCCAGGCCAACGCGCGCCAGGCGGCGGACTTCCGTGCCGCGGTACGGCGGCTGTGGGACCAGATCGAAGCCGGGTACGATCGCGGCGGTGATGAACGGGTGGCAGCGTTGCGCGACCAGCTTCTTTCGCTGATCCAGCGCCAGACCGACTGGATCCGCTCGCTCGACCAGCGCGGGTTGCAACCCAGGCAGTTGCCGCGGCAGCAGATGCAGCAGCTCGGGCAGCTCAGCGGCATGCTCAACGCCTCGCTGGAAGCGCTGGAACGCGATGACAGCGCCGGGAAGGCCCAGATTGACGCCATGATGGAGACCCTCGATCACGTTGCCGCCGCCATGCGGAATCTGATCGAAGAAGTCGAGGCCCATATCGGGTCCGACAGCCAGAAGCAGTCCGACAACAATTCGCCCGACGCGGAACCGGAGTCGATCTTCGTGCTCAAGGTCACGTTGCAGGATATCCGTCCGCCGATCTGGCGCCGCGTGCGTGTTCCGGGCAATTACACCCTCTACGAACTGCACATGATCATTCAGGACGTCATGGAGTGGGAGGACTACCATCTGCACGCATTCCGGATTAACGGAGTAAACTTCATGGACCCCGAACAGGTCGATGACCTGGACGGGGCGGAAGATGAGACCGTTGTGACCCTCGACGCCTTGATGCTGCGCCAGAAACAGAAACTCAGCTACACCTACGATTTTGGTGACAACTGGCGCCACACCATCATGGTAGAGCAGATCGTACCGGCCGTTGACGCCGATGAGGATGAGCGCTACAGCGTTCGCTGCCTTGCAGGACGGCGGGCCTGCCCGCCGGAGGACTGCGGCGGGCCGTGGGGATATGCCGACCTGCTCGAGCTGCTGCAACGTCCGGAGGCCGAGCTCGACAGTGACGAGGCCGAACGCCTCGAATGGCTTGGAGAGAGCTTTGACCCTGAAGCGTTCGACCTCCAGGAAATAAACGACACCCTCGACGAGTATTGACGTACCGGCTGCACCCGCGGGGCCCGACGGTCCGCGGGCGGCCGTTCAGCGCATGTTCTCAATCAGCGCGTCACCGAACTCGCTGGTCTTGAGCAGCGCGGCGCCGTCCATCAGGCGGTGGAAGTCGTAGGTCACCCGTCTTTGACCGATAGTGGTATCCATGGCCTGCATGATGCAGTCGGCGGCTTCGTGCCAGCCGATATGGCGAAACATCATCTCGCCGGAGAGGATCACCGATGAGGGGTTGACCTTGTCCTGCCCGGCGTAGCGCGGTGCCGTGCCGTGGGTGGCCTCGAAGACGGCGTGGCCGCTGTCGTAGTTGATGTTGGCCCCCGGAGCAATACCGATGCCGCCGACCTGCGCCGCCAGCGCGTCCGAGATGTAGTCGCCGTTCAGGTTGAGGGTTGCCAGCACGCTGTACTCGTCCGGGCGCGTCAGAATCTGCTGCAGCATGGCGTCGGCTATCACATCCTTGACCACTATCGGGGCGCCGCTGTTGGGGTTGGCAATCTGCAGCCACGGCCCGCCGTCAAGCTCCACGGCGCCGAACTCGCGCCTGGCCAGTGCGTAGCCCCAGTCGCGGAAGGCGCCTTCGGTGAACTTCATGATGTTGCCCTTGTGCACCAGGGTGACGCTCGGCTTCTCATTCTCGATGGCGTAACGGATAGCGGCGCGTACCAGGCGCTCGGTTCCCTCGCGGCTGACCGGCTTTATGCCGATCCCGGCGCTGGCGGGAAAACGGATCTGGCGGTAGGATTCGGGGAACTGCTGCTCGAGCAGCGCCAGGAAACGCCTGGCCTCCTCGGAACCCTCGCGATACTCGATACCGGCGTAGATATCTTCGGTATTCTCGCGGAAGACGATCATATCGACCTGCTCGGGCCGCTTGACCGGCGACGGCACGCCGCTGAAGTAACGCACCGGGCGCACGCAGGCGTAGAGGTCCAGCCGCTGCCGGATGGCAACGTTGATCGACCGGATGCCTCCGCCCACCGGAGTGGTCAGCGGACCCTTGATGCCCACCAGAAACTCGCGCAGGACGTCCTGGGTCTCCTGCGGCAGCCAGACCTCCTGGCCGTAGACCTCGTTGGCCTTATCACCGGCGTAGACCTCCATCCACGCCACACCGCGCGTGCCGCCGTAGGCTTTGTCCACCGCGGCGTCAAAAACGCGCTGCGACGCGGCCCAGATGTCGGGACCGGTTCCGTCGCCCTCAATGAAGGCAACGATGGGCCGTTCAGGCACCACCAGCTTCCCGTCTTTCAGTTGAATCCTTTGGCCCTCGGGCACTTGTATCTTCTGGTAGCTCATAGTGCACAGATAATGCCATGACACGTGCGGCTGCACAAGCGGGTATTGCCCCTGTTGGGCGCACGGGATTACTATTGGCTCTTTGCCACGGATCAAGGGAGG
>RECP01000067.1 GCA_007693945.1 Spirochaetaceae bacterium | reverse complement strand
TCGAGGCAGGCGCGCAGGAGCTCCATGCCAACCGACCCCGTACGGCCAAAATGAGCATCGCTGGGGCCAGGACGGCGATGCTTGCGTGGCCCGCTTCGATGCAGTATGATGCTGCGCGGAGTCTATGAACCAACCCACCTCGCTACCTGACCAGCAACTCTGCCCCCGAGTTTGGCGATGATTGTAGAGATTGTCGGAATTCTGGTGCTGCTCGCGCTATCCGGTTTCTTCTCCGGCACTGAAACAGCGTTTACGTCACTGTCGGATACCCGGATTCACTACATCCGCCAGAAATGGGGCCGGCGCGGTGAACTGGTGTTTCGCGCCACCGCCGCTCCGGAGCGCTTGCTTACGACTGTGCTGATAGGCAATAATATCGTCAACATCGGCGCTTCGGTGATGGCAAGTGCGTTGACCATCCGCCTCTTCGGCAGCGCCGCCCTGGCTGCCACAACCGGCATTCTTACCCTGTTGGTGCTGGTTTTCGGTGAAGTCGCGCCCAAGCAGCTGGCGATTGTCCACAACGAGTGGTGGACTGTTCACACGGTACGGCTTATCACGCTGCTGGAACTCTTGCTGCGTCCAGTGGTCTGGGCGATATCGTCGATTGCGGCACTCATTACCCGCCTGACCGGTGCAGCTTCCAGCCCTGGAATTACCCGTGAAGGCATTCTATACCTGGTCAAACACGCCGAACATGTCGGTATACTGGAAAACTCGAAGTCCAGCATGGTGAGGCGAGTGTTCCGTTTTGGAGACGTGACCGTTCAGGCCATTATGACCCATCGCACCAACGTATTCAGCTTAGACCGCGAGACAACCATCGGACAAGCGCTGCAGCTGATCAGCAAACAGGGGTACACTCGAATCCCGGTCTACGACGGTGACCCTGAGCGAATCGTCGGCATAGCGATCCTGCGTGACATCCTTCTCCAGGCTACCCAAGGAAACCTGGAAACCCGCCTGCTCGACATCATGATTGAACCAATCTTCGTTCCCGAAACGCGCAAGATAGAGGAGATGCTGACACAGTTTCGCAAGCAAGGACTCAATATCGCGGTTGTTCTGGATGAGTTCGGCGGAGTAGCCGGAATTGTGACCGTTGAGGATGTGATCGAGGAGATTCTGGGCGAAATCTATGACGAGCACGAAGTCAAGCATCATGAACCGGTCACCAGACTGCCGGATGGCACGTTCCGCATTATGGGCAATGCGCCTATCTACATCATCAATGATCTTCTGGATACCGAATTCCCGCTTTCACGCAGCATCAAGACGCTCGGCGGTTATCTCATCAGCCGGATCGGCCACATTCCGGCTCAGGGTGACGTCATTGAAACGGTTGAGGGAGCATTTACGGTAGAATCAATTGCCAAGCGCCGTATCGTCAGTGTTCGCTACCGGCCGGAACAACAGTCGGAAGACGAGCCGCAACAGTAGCGGCCATACGCGCAGCGCGAACGGAAAACCGGGTTCCGCCGTCTGACGCCGGACAGGACGCCGTAATCGATATTTTTTTGTCATAACTGCTTGATTTTGTTCGTGCAAACGATTACACTGCAGCTGAGTCGAACAAGACATCTGGGTAGTCTTTTGCTTTTCATGTGTAACCTGCGACCAGTTGTGTTGTTTTATGATCAAATAAGGCGAGTGTTACTCGCCTTATGAAACAAGCCACGTCAGTGGCAAGCATCTTTTTTGGCGGTACCCCCTCAGGTTTTATACCTCCTTTCCTGAGGGGGTTTTTGCGTCTGATTACTGGTGCCGAAACTGTTGTTAGAGTTGTCGGACGTTTTCGGGCTGTGGGTAACCCGGTTTGCACTGTTTGATCAACACAGCAACAGTTTCGGCACCAGTTAATACCCTTTTCACAAATCTACGCCTGTGCTACGCTGCTTCCGTGATGGGCAAGCTTTTGCTGCTGTTCACTGTCACTCCACTCGTTGAGCTCTATCTGCTGATTCGTATCGGCGGCTGGATTGGCGCTTTGCCTACCGTCCTGCTGGTGCTGGTAACCGGCTTCGTCGGTGCCTACCTGGCCAGAATGCAGGGGTTCCAGGTATGGATGAGGATTCAGCGGGAAATCGGGGCGGGTCGATTCCCGGCAACCCCGCTGCTGGACGCTCTGCTGCTGTTCGCCGCCGGTCTCCTTCTGATCACCCCCGGCATTATGACCGACGTACTCGGTTTCCTGCTCATTTTTCCCGCCACCCGTGTTCCAATCAGGAACTGGGTGGCGCGCAAGCTCCATCGGATGATGGACTCGGGGACAATCGAGATCCGCGGGTTCATGGAATAGGCTGGTGCCGCAGTTCCGGTCTCGTTGACCCTTTGATGTGGCTTCGATATCATGCCCGCTATGAGCAAGTACCCGTTCAAGGAGATCGAGAAGAAGTGGCAGCGGTTCTGGGATCGTGAAGGGACTTTCCGGGTAACCGAAGATCCCTCGATTCCACCTGAGAAACGCGCCTATATTCTCGATATGTTTCCCTATCCATCGGCAGCCGGCCTCCACGTGGGTCATCCGGAAGGCTACACTGCCACCGATATCTACAGCCGTTATTTGCGTATGCAGGGCTTTGCGGTTCTGCACCCCATGGGTTTCGACAGCTTCGGCCTGCCGGCGGAGAACTACGCCATCCAGACCGGTACCCACCCTCGCACGACAACCGAAGCCAACATCAGGCGATTTCGCGAACAGATCAAGTCACTGGGATTCTCCTACGACTGGGACCGCGAAGTCTCGACCCATGAACCGGAATATTACAGATGGACTCAGTGGATTTTTCTGAAACTCTATGAACGCGGACTGGCCTACAGTGCCGAGATTCCGGTCTGGTACTGCGAGGCGCTGGGTACAGTGCTTGCAAATGAAGAGGTTCTCACCACCCCGGATGGTCCGCGTTCCGAACGCGGTAGCCACCCCGTGGAACGGCGCCCGCTGCGCCAGTGGATCCTGCGCATCACTGAATACGCCGACCGCCTGCTCAATGATCTGGAGAAGCTCGACTGGCCCGAATCTATCAAAGCAATGCAGCGTAACTGGATCGGCCGCAGTGAGGGCGCCAACGTTCGCTTTGCGCTGGCTGATGGAAGCGGCCGGATTGAGGTGTTTACCACGCGGCCGGACACGCTCTTTGGCGCGACCTACATGGTACTGGCGCCCGAACACCCGTTGGTGTCGCAGATAACCGCCGTCGCGCAGCGCGACACGGTAGCCGTTTACGTTGAACAGGCACGGCTGAAAACCGATCTCGAGCGAACCGATCTGGCCAAGGACAAGACCGGGGTCTTCACCGGAGCATTTGCAATCAACCCGGTCAATGAGCAGCATATTCCGATCTGGATATCAGACTACATACTGCTCTCTTACGGCACCGGCGCGATTATGGCGGTGCCCGCGCATGACACGCGCGACTGGGAGTTCGCGGAGACGTTCAACCTGCCGATCGTACAGGTGGTCGAACCGCCTGCTGATCTTTACGTTGCGCGTACCGATGACGGGGCGTTGGCCGAAGCGTTTGTCGGTGACGGGACGGCGGTCAATTCAGGCCAGTTCGATGGTCTGGAAACCGAGGTCTTTAAGCAACGTATTACCGCGTGGCTCGAGGAGAACCAGCTGGGGCGCAGGGCAGTGAACTACAAGTTGCGCGACTGGATCTTCTCACGCCAGCGCTACTGGGGAGAGCCGATCCCACTGGTGCACTGTGGCGACCGCATCGTTCCGCTGCCGTACGATCAATTGCCGTTACGGCTACCCGAAGTCGAGAGTTATAAGCCGAGCGGAACCGGAGAGTCACCGCTGGCAAAGGTCGAAGAGTGGGTGTCGACAGGCTGCCCTGACGGATCCGGCGGCTCGGGACACCGCGAAACCAACACCATGCCGCAGTGGGCCGGCTCGTGCTGGTACTATCTGAGGTACCTCGATCCCCGCAATCAGCAGGAACTGGCGGCGCGCGACAAGATCGATTACTGGATGCCGGTCGACCTCTACGTTGGAGGCGCCGAGCACGCGGTGCTGCATCTGCTGTATGCCCGTTTCTGGCACAAAGTTCTCTACGATATCGGCGTGGTGAACAGTGATGAGCCGTTTATGCGCTTGATAAACCAGGGCATGATTCTGGGTGAAGACGGTCTGCGCATGTCGAAATCTCGCGGAAACGTGGTCAATCCCGATGACGTGGTAGACACCTACGGCGCTGACACGCTCCGCATGTTCGAGATGTTCCTCGGCCCGCTGGAGGCCGAGAAAGCGTGGACTACTGGAAGCATAAGCGGGGTTCACCGCTTCCTTGACCGCGTCTGGCGGCTCGCGGAGCGCGAACTGCTGGATGGCGACGCCCCGGAGCACATCCGGCGTCAGCTGCACAAGACCATTCGCAAGGTGACGCACGACACCTCTCGACTTGAGTTCAACACCGCAATTGCGCAAATGATGATCTACGTCAATGACCTCTACAAAGTAGCGGTACTGCATCGCTCCGCCTGGGAGCCGTTCCTGTTGTTGCTTGCACCCTACGCTCCGCACCTGGCCGAGGAGCTGTGGGAACGCGCCGGCAACCGCCCGCCGGTGTCACTGCAGCGGTGGCCGCAATGGAACGAGCAGCTCACCCGCGACGAACAGGTGACCGTTGTTGTCCAGGTCAACGGCAGAGTACGGGCCAGGCTTGAGCTTCCAACCGATACGCCGAAATCCGAGCTCAAACGGCGCGCGCTCGGCCTCAAGCGGATTGCTGAGCTGACCGACGGCAAGCAGGTTGTCAAGATCATCACGGTGCCAAACAAACTGGTGAATATCGTCGCGCGGTAGACTGCAACAGCGCGCCGGACGGTCAACCGTGCTGGATCAGCGTCCAGCGCGCAGTTCCAGCGCTGTCTACCATCAGATTCAGAACCCACCGTCCCGAGGAGTGAAACAGACGGTGCAAACCGGGCTCAAGCTCCAGCCGCAGCTGCGCGTGCTGCTGCGTGAGCACGGTTTCCAACGGCGCACGCAACAGGTTTTCCGGGTACCAGATGCCCGTCGGCGCCGGGACTTCGAGTGCAAACCGCTCTGCCGGTCGAATTGATGTCGCGCGAAACCCGCCGGCCAGCAGCTGATCGATCAGTGCGTCCAGATCAACGCTCCACGGATCGCCTTCAGTTCGAGCGAGCAGCTCACGGTGCAAGCGTACAGCGTTGTAGTGCTCAGGATGTCCGGTAACAACCGCTATGCGCAGCATCGCGTGCGCAACCGCGCCGGCGTCCCATGACAGATTCAGCCTGCCGCTTCCTGAGCGATGATGAGGAAAGAGCGCGCCTCCGGGTAGAAGCCGGTACCGCTTTGAACCGTCGGTCGCCGGGATGATCGGATATGCTACTACCGCCGTATTGGACAGCTTGGGCAGCCGCACTGAGCTGCCGCGGTTTCCGGGGGCCACATTCCGTCGCTGCAGCGCGCCGGCCTCATCCAGCCACTCTATTTCATAGGCGGCTTCGGCAGACAGAGCAGTTATCCAGGCCGGAAGAGACGGCAGCTTCAGAGTCACTTCGGCCGCGGTGCGCGTCAGTTCGCAGCCGCACAGAGTGAGCGCTGCTGTAGCCGCCGCCAGCTTGTACAGTGAAGAAGCCTTCATGCAGAACTACAACTGCAGCAGATGTCGCGACGCTTCAATCCCGGCGGCAATTGGTACCGCCATTTGTTCGGGGATCACCCGTGAGCGATGAACCCGAGTCCAGCAACTCCTTTCTTACCCGGCGCGGTACTTTCCAAGCAGTCGCAGTTCCTGGGCAGCAACGGCCAGCTCCTGCATTGCCTGCTCGAACGGTTGCGGGTTCTCCGGGAGTTCGATATCGAGGTAGAACATGTATTGCCATGGCTTCCCGAGAATCGGTCGCGATTCGAGTTTCTTGAGGTTGAGATTCCGGTTCGACAGTATCGCCATGCACGAGAGCAGCGCTCCCGGAGTATCGGGAGTTGAGAAAACAATCGACGCCTTGCTTGGACGATCCACGTGTGCATCTTCAGTACGCGCCACAACGGCAAACCGGGTGTAGTTCTGCGGGTTGGTCTCGAGCCCGTCTTTGAGAACCTGCATCTTGTAGACAGCGGCGGCCTCCGCGTTGGCAATGGCCGCAACCGTCCGGTCACCCAGCCGTGCCACGTGGGCCACCGAACCCGCTGTATCGTAGAACGGAACACGCTCCCAGTCGGGATGTTCGTCGAGAAACCGGGCGCACTGCGCCAGTCCCTGCGGATGACTGTAGACGTGCTTGATGTCACCGAGCACCGCTTCGGGGGTGCCGATCAGGCTGTGAATAATGCGAATCTTGACCTCACCCACGATGCTGACATCGGGAAACTGCAGCAGCAGATCGAAGTTCTCGTGAATTGACCCTGCCAGCGAGTTCTCCAGCGGAATGATGCCGTAGCGGCACCGGTTCTGGAGTACCGCCGCAAAGACAGTGCGGAAATCAGGCTGTGGCGACGGAATCACGGTCTCGGCGTGGAAGTATCGCAGCAGCGCCAACTCGCTGAACGCACCGCGCTCGCCCTGAAACGCAATCAGCGTATCGCGGTCCCCGGACGGCTCCTCAACCCCCGTGAACGCCGGTACCCGCTCGTGCCGTTCGGGAAGGCGCAGCACTTCCTTCTCCACCACGGGCGCCAGCGCCTCGATGTCGCGCATCAGGCGCTCGAACTGCTCGGGATGCAGACTCTGCGGTCCGTCCGATAGCGCTTCATCCGGTGAGGGATGGACCTCTACCATCAGTCCGTCAGCCCCGGCCGCAACCGCCGCCAATGCCACGGGCGGCACCTTGGCTCGAATGCCGGTGGCATGGCTCGGGTCAACAATCACCGGAAGATGACTCAGTTTCTTGACAACCGGTATCGCCGAGATATCGAGCGTGTTCCGGGTATAGGTTTCGAAAGTGCGGATACCTCGCTCGCACAGCATGACGTGCTCCGCCCCGTGCGCAAGCAGATACTCGGCCGCCATCAGCCATTCTTCAATGGTTGCACACAAGCCGCGCTTCAGCATTACCGGAACGTTGCGACTTCCGATTGCCTTTAGTAGCTCAAAGTTCTGCATGTTTCGTGCACCTATCTGCAGCACATCGACATACTCGGACATAACGTCAATCAGCTCGGGAGAGACGATCTCGGAAACAACCGGCATGCCGGTCGCCTCACCGGCTTCTTTGAGATAGCGCAAGCCTTCAACCGCCAGACCCTGGAAGGCGTATGGTGATGTTCGCGGTTTGTACGCGCCCCCGCGCAGCATCACGGCCCCTGATTTCCGCACCAGGCGGGCGGCTTCAAGGATCTCGTCCCGGCCTTCCACCGAGCAGGGACCGGCGATAACGGCGATTCGTCTGCCGCCGACGCGCACCGGTCCCACGCGTACCACGCTGTCGTCTTTCTGGAGCTCGCGCGACGCTAGCTTGTACGGCTTGGATATCGGGATGACACGCGCGACCCCCGGAAGCACCTCGACTTCACGCAAATCAATCGAGAGTTGCCCGACCGCACCGAAAATGGTCTCTTCTTCACCAACAATCTCACGCACACGGAAACCGTGCGTTTCGAGAAAGTCGCGGATCCGGTTTTTGTGGTCCTCGCGAATCGATCGTTCAAGTACTATTACCATGCTGGTCTGCTCTCTGTTCCAGACTGCCGCGACGATCTAGATCGACGCAACAGGAAACCGGTCCATCATGAAGCGTCTGAACCGGGCCTCGAGATCTTCTTGAAACTCACTGACACGCCGCACATAGCGCTGCGTGGTGGGCGGGATTTGGTTTCTGCGAACCCGCGCCAGGCCGGCGTTGTAGATCGCCAGCGCGGTTCGCTGGTCACCGCCGGCAAGCCGCATCGAACGGCGCAGATAGTCGGCGCCATGGCGCGAACTCACATCGGGGTCAAAGAAGTCCTCTTCGGAGAGATGGCGGAATGTCAGCGAGTTCAGCTGCCATAAGCCACGATCGACACTCGTTGCGTTGCGGTTGACGGCAACCGGCGAGTAGCGACTCTCCACCCACGTCAACGCAAACGCCAATGAAAGTGGAAGGTCATTGCGGTCCGCGTGATACAGAATCGGTAACGCCGTTTCCGGCGATCCGGTCACTTCCACAAAGAACTGCGTGACAGCCTCGCTGGTCAGGTCTTCGCGGTAGAGCGTCAGCATCGGCGTGTCACTTTCCAGCAGATTCAGAACATTGGGGAACTCGTCGGGCCGGCCCCTGTCGTGACGCTCTGCTCTCCAACGGAACAGAAGGCTGTAGAGTGTTCGCCGCTCGTGCTCGATAAGGCCCGAGTCACCGGCGCTGCAGCCCAGAAACGCCGTCAACAGCACGATGAGCACGATGCGGTTTGCCTGCTTTCCCCAGTCCCGTCCACTCTGCACAATGGCCGAGTGTAGCGAGCTTCCAGCGAAGTTTCAAGGCGAGATTCTGACCAGCACGCACTGGCCGTTCAGATTATGAGTCACAATCCGGTCCGGCCTGGCGAACTCCTCATTGCCCGCCGCTGTGACGCCTTCGCAGCCGTAGAAGCCATAATCGTCATAGACTACCATTCCGCCGGGCGTCAACCGCGGCCAGACCCAATCGCAGGCGTCGCGCGCGGACTGGTACACGTCGACGTCAACGTGGCAGAAACTGAACGTGGTGCCGGCGGGAATCTGGTGCGCCGTCTGATCAGGGAACACGCCGCAGAGCAGTCGGTAGTGGTCAATCTCCAGGCGGGCGAACAGCTCGTGAACAGTGTCAGCCGACGCGTCGGCGTGTTCTCCACCTTTGTAGTAGTCATCCCGCGGCCCGGCCTTGACCACGCCACAAAAGGTGTCGGCAAGGTAGATCGTCTTGTCGGTCACACCGAAATGGCGCAACGCCGCAGCCAGCACCGCGGCACTGCCTCCACGCCAGACCCCGACCTCGAGCAGGTCGCCCTGCAGGGCAGCAGTCTGCGCCGCGTAGCGCCACAGCGCGTAACAGCGATATATGTCCACCTTGGTGTGTGCCGTTACGGCGTGATATATGTCCCTGAAAGCCGTATCGACGTCCCACGGCCGATAATCGGCGACCGGCTCTACGACCCCGTAGCCCGGCGGATAGCGCTTCACG
Source organism: Spirochaetaceae bacterium (assembly GCA_007693945.1). Classification (GTDB taxonomy): domain Bacteria; phylum Spirochaetota; class Spirochaetia; order DSM-27196; family PWMO01; genus PWMO01. The sequence continues at coordinate 40,808 of RECP01000067.1, read as the reverse complement.
GGAACAACCATCAGTGCCGAACGTACGGCATAAGCAAACTCACGTAGTTGCCGGCTCCTCCGGCAGCGTAACCGGTTCGGTGGATCTCGCCCCCACGCGAATCCAGGATCACGATAGTCGGAAAGCCGGTAACCCCGAATTGCCGCGCCAGCACACGATTGGCCAGCTGCTGCTCCCCGGTTTGAGGCAGTTCGCGCGGGAAATCTATCAACAGCGGCACCACATAGCGACGCGCAAAATCTCTGAAGAGCTGAGTATCGAGTACCTCCGCCTGGAGGCGTGCGCACCATCCACACCAGTCCGACCCGGCGAAGTACGCAAACACTACGCGGTCTTCACGCTCGGCCCGGACCAGGGCGGCCTCAATGTCGGTTTCCCATGAGTAGATGTCGGCTGCGGCAGGCAACGCCGGAGCAATAAGCGCAACGGTAACAATCAGACATAGCAGTTGCAGACGTTTCATGAAGCAAGAGTAGCGGTGCGAAGGCGATTGGGCAAGGTGCCGCAGCAGTGCTACAATCGGTAGGCTGCCATGGAATCAAACGTCACCCCCCTCGAGCTGGAGCGCAGAGCCGCGGAAAACGCCGGACGCCTCATCGACCTGATCGACACCAACTTCCACCGTAACGGCCTCTGCTTTCCCGCCGAACCCCTGATCGAAGAGGCGTCCCGCCGGCTGCGGCAACGACGCTATCAGCCGCAGTCCAAGGGTTTACCTGCTGCGCGTCGCAGCATAGCCGAATTCTACAGCGTCTGCGGCGTACCGGTCGATCCGGAAAACGTAATCATCACCGCGTCGGCGTCGGAGTGTTACAGTCTGCTCTTTCAGGCGCTTGCGGATAGCGGTGACGGTGTCGCGCTGCCGCTGCCGGGTTACCCTCTGTTCGAGCACGTTGCTACGTATATGCGCCTGGTACCAAGCTTCTATCAAACGCTTATCATGGAACGCTTCCGCATCGATGCCGGTGCGCTGGCGCAGGCATTCAAGCCGCAGACGCGCTTCCTGGTGCTCATATCTCCCAACAATCCGACCGGGCAGGTGGCGACCGAAGCCGAAATCGACATCGTGCTCGCGTTCTGCGCTCAATACAACCTGGCGTTGATCTGCGATGAAGTCTTCAGTGACCTGCTCTACGATATCGAATCGCTGCCGAGACCGATGGCACGCGCTGCCGAGGCCGGGGTAGTAGTGTTCACCATCAACGGTGTTTCCAAGCTCTTCGCTTCTCCCGATCTCAAACTGAGCTGGATCTCGGTGACCGGCCCTCCGCGCAAAGTCCGCCGGGCAATCGGTAGACTCGAGCTCGCCAATGACATGTATCTGAGCTGTTCCTGGCTCTCGCAGCAGTTGCTGCCGATCCTCTTTGGCTGCGGAGACTCCTTCCGCAGCGAGTTGCGCCGTGACCTGACGGAACGTCGCCGGATTCTGCTTGATGCAATCGCCGATATGCCCCGCTTGCAGCTCCAGCGCCCGACCGCCGGGGTTCACGCGGTCGCGCGTTTGTTGCCGCCGCAGGATGACGAACAGTTCGCGCTGCATCTGCTGCGCCGTACCGGAGTCCACCTGCATCCGGGCTACCTCTACGGCCTGCCCGAGGACGGCTTTGTGGTACTGAGTTTTCTCAAACGGCCGCAAGCGCTGCAGGAGGGCCTGGCGCGACTGGGCGCCTTCCTGCGGCGCGCGCCATGAAGGAAGCTGCGGCAGGACACGGGCATTCTCAGAGACAGAAACTGCTGTTATACTGACGTGGTGATGCAGCGTATCAAGAAGAGCGTGCTTGCCGTTGTTGTACTGGTCTGCTCGCTGACCTGGGCCGGCGCGGGCGAGACCGAGTTTGTTGTCAGCTTCCTGCCGTCAAGGATCCGGTTCAATCCCATTGAGACGTTCACCTCCACCGAAGCGCAGATCTACACCGCCGTCTACGAGGGTCTGGTCGGCTATCATCCGCTTACGGTGCGCGCGGTGCCTGGTGTGGCTCGAAGCTGGGATATCAACCCGCAAGGGACCGTCTACAGGTTTCATCTGCGGGAGAACGCCCGCTACTGGAACGGCGACCGCGTGAAGGCCGCGCATTTCCGCGACACCTGGCTGGCGCTGCTTGACCCGCAATCCGAGTCGGCGTATTCATTCATGTTCGACGTTATTCTGGGCGCCGAGCAGTACCGCAGCGGCGAGAACCCCGATCCACGCAGTGTCGGTGTGCGGGCGGTGGACGATAGCCTGCTCGAAGTCGAGCTGGAACGCCCGGCACCGCATTTTCTCGATATACTGGCACACCACAGCTTCGTACCCGTGCACCCCCGGATGCTCGCGGAAGGAAACTGGGAGCAGGGAGACGAGATTATCGGAAACGGTCCGTTCCGCATCATCGATCACAACGCGCATGAGATGGTCCTGACGCGTAACGAGCGCTATTGGGACCGCCGCAACGTGCGCGTGCCGCGCCTGCGGTTTGTATTCAGCGACGACTACGAACAGACAACACGGGCATTCAACGACGGGGCCGTTCACTGGGTCGCCGGCGGAATGTCTCTTGACCAGGTGGCGCAGCCGCGTAGCATTGTCGTCAATCCGATGTTTGCCACATCGTACTATTTCTTTGTTGCCGATCGGGAGCCGTGGGACGACCCCCGCATCAGACGATCCCTGGCGCTGCTCCTGCCGTGGGATCAAATACGCGACCCGGAACTGCACTTCGCCCCCACTGCAACATTAGTGCCGCTGATCCCCGGATACCCTGAGGTGACCGGTATTGCGGAACAGGATCTCGATGAAGCATTCGAGCTGCTTGATCAGGCCGGTTATCCCGAAGGCCGGGGACTGCCACAGCCGGTACTGAGAATCCCCGGCGGAATCGAGAGCCACCGGGTTGCCAATCTGATGCGCGAGAGCTGGCAGGAGTATCTCGGGCTGGTCTCCCGCGTGGAGGAGATCGAATATCCGGACTACTTCGACTCGTTGTCGCAGGACCGTCACTACACTGTTGCGACCGTCAGCTGGATAGGGGATTTTGCCGATCCGCTCACCTTTCTGCAGATGTGGACCTCCCGTAGCAATCTGAACGAGTCCGGGTTTGCGAACGCCGACTATGATCGGATAGTGCGCAACGGCGCTGCACTGCGGGGTAGCGAGCGCTTCGAGAAATTGAGCCGCGCTGAACGCATGCTGCTGGAGACAGCGGTGGTGCTGCCGATCAGCCATTCACCGGCGGTCAACCTGATCGATCTTTCGATAGTCGACGGGTGGTTCCCCAATCCGCTCGACATCCATCCGTTCAAACACCTGCGACTGCTGGGGATCACGCCGGCACCCGGCGTGGTGCGTTACCGGCGCTGATCCCCGTACGGCCGCGATGCGGTAGACGAGCGGGCGGGAGCATTTCCTGAGGCCCTTTGACCAAAAAGGTACCATCTGTTATATTCGTGCGGATGAAACAAACCAAGAAGACCACCACGTTCAAGGAAAAGCAACAGGTGGTATATCCGCTGCAGGGCGTAGGTCAGATCCTTTCGATCGAGCGGCGCGAGTTCAAAGAGAAGAAGCTGCTCTATTACGTTATCTATCTTGAAGTTACCGACATGACCGTTATGGTTCCGGTTGATAAGGCCGAGGAGCTCGGGATTCGCGCGATTGTGCCCAGAAAAGACGCCGAAGGTGCGCTGAAACTGATATCTGAAGAGTACGAAGCGATCCCGGCGGACTGGAAGATGCGGTACCAGATGAACCTTGACCTGCTCAAGCAGGGTAGCGTTTTCGATATAGCCACCGTCGTGCGCACGCTGTATCATCGCAGCAAGATCAAGGAGCTGCCGATACTCGAGCGTAAGCTGTTTGACAATGCGCTCAGGCTACTGGTGGACGAGGTCTCGTTCTCGCTGAAGAAATCCAAAACGGATGTGGAAACGATGGTCTTCGAGCGGCTCGAAACTGAAGCGCGCCGCAGCGCCAAAGCCTCGGCGGAAAAGGCGGCTGCGGCCCCGCCTGATGATGACCTCGAAGACGAAGACCTCGAAGACTGATCCCGCAACTGTTTTGGCTGCTATTCGCAGCTCTCTGGGCCAGTCTCCGCTGCCTTCCGTTTCCATGGTCGCGGTCACTTCACGCGATCCTTTCCGGATTCTGGTATCCACGATGATATCCCTGCGCACCCGCGATGAAGTGACGCTGGCAGCGGCCGAACGGCTCTTCGAGCTGGCTCAGACGCCGGAGACCATGGCACGCTTGAGCGAGGAACAGATAGCGGCAGCAATCTATCCGGCGGGCTTCTACCGCACCAAGGCCCACAGTATTCGACAGGTTGCTGGTATCGTGCAGCAACAACACGGTGGCACGGTACCCGCCTCGCTCGAGCAGCTCACGGCGCTGCCGGGTGTAGGGCGCAAGACCGCCAATCTCGTACTGGGACTCGGATACGGTATCGCCGCAATCTGCGTCGACACCCATGTGCACCGGATTGCCAACCGGCTGGGGTGGATAGCGACACGCACACCGCAGCAGAGCGAGTTCGAGTTGCAGAAAGTTCTACCCGGCGAATGGTGGGTCGCGGTCAATGAAGTGCTGGTGTTGTTCGGGCAGCAGATCTGTACTCCGCAGTCTCCATGGTGCAGTCGCTGCCCGGTGACACACGGCTGCCCGCGAACCGGCGTGACGCGCGCTCGTTGAGCAGCTGAAAACGCACGACCGCCGTACGGACGGTCTACTCGGACTCGGCAATCAGGAGCGTACGCGCATCGAGTATCAGGGACAGTTCCTCCTGCACGTAACGCTCGTGCTCCTTCACCAGCTTGAGTTGCACACGATCCTCAACCGGTGCAAGCGTGATCAATACACTGATATGCTCGGCGTAGCGGCTCAGCACCTGCGGAACTCCGTGTTCGTCAACCTGAGGCTCCTCGCGGTGCACGGTAGCGCTGAACCAGACCACGATCCCCAGCTCCTGCGCAAACGCCTTGATAGCGGCCAGGCTTTCGGGCCGACCCGAACGAAAGTCGTAGCCGTCTATCATGATAATGTCGGCCGAGAACCCGCCGTGAACGATCATCGCGCGCAGACTTTGAAGCAACTGTTCCGCCTCGACTCCGTGCTGAGAAAAATTCATGACAACCCGGTGCTTCACGAGTTCGTCGTGCACCTGCATCTCGTTCTCCAACTCACGCTTACGCGCTATTTCGCGGTAGATGTCTTCGTACCAGCTGATGATATGATCGGTACGCGACGCGAAACTCACGTGAATAACGTGCTTTCCCTGCAACAGGGTATCGGTGGCAATATGGACAAGACAGGCGGTCTTGCCGACGCCCTTGCGCGAGGCGATGACACCGATATTGCCTGCTCCCAGCCCTCCCTGAATCGATTGCTCGAGTATGCGCAGCGGGCTGCGGCGTACCAGCTCCTCTTTCAGCATGGCTACTTGTTCTCCTTGTTTCTGCTTTCCTGATACCTCTTGATGAGTTCCTCAGCGATGCTCTGCGGTACACGTCCATACTTCAGGAACTCCATCGAGAACTCCGCTTTGCCCTGGGTCAGTGACCGCAGAACGGTGGAGTACCCGAACATCTCGGACAACGGCACTTCGGCCTCTACTGTCGACGTATTGCCGTCTTCCGAAGACGCCAATATGATACCACGACGCTGGTTCAGACTGCCGAAAACATTGCCCTGATACTCGGTCGGGCCCTCGACTGAGACTTTCATGATCGGTTCCAGTATGATCGGCCTGGTCCGCGGATAGGTCTTGCGGAATGCGCCGAGTGCGGCCGCCTGGAACGCCATGTCCGACGAGTCTACCGGGTGAGTCGCGCCATCATTGATGGTAACGCGCACTCCGACGATCGGAAACCCGATCACGCTCCCCTTCTGCATGGCGGTTCGGAATCCTTTGTCGCATGACGGTATGTAATCGTTGGGGATTACACCACCCTTGATATTGTCCACAAACTCGTATTCGCCGTCTTCAAGCGGTTCAATAAAGCCGGCAACGCGCGCAAACTGCCCTGAACCGCCGGTCTGTTTCTTGTGAGTGTAATCAAAATCTGCCCGGACGCTTATAGCCTCCCGATAGGCAACCTGCGGCATTCCCGTGTCAACCTCGGCACGATACTCACGCCGCATCCGTTCGATGTACACTTCGAGATGAAGCTCGCCCATCCCCTGAATAATAGTCTCATTGGACTCGGCATCAACGAAGCTGCGGAAGGTGGGATCCTCTTTGGTGAAACGGTTCAACGCCTTGCCTATGTTGTCTTCAGACGCTTTGTCGCGCGCTTTCAACGCCAGCGAGATTACCGGGTTAGGAACGTACATCGAGATCATCGAGTAATTCAGATCCGGGGCTACAAACGTATCTCCCGATGCGCACTCAACACCAAAAATAGCCACAATATCTCCGGCACGTGCGTCATTGATGTCCGCAGTACTGTCGGCGTGCATCCGGATCAAACGACCGACTTTGATCTTCTTGCGCGCCCGTGTGTTATACAAATCCATACCCTTCCTGATCGCACCCTGGTAGATGCGCATGTAGGTGAGCTGGCCGTACTGTCCCTCTTCAAGCTTAAACGCCAGGGCAACAGCAGGCAAAGTCGGGTCCGATTTCAGCTCCACGGGCTCTTCGTTATTGTCGAGATCAAGCGCGGTGTAGCGCATCTGTGAAGGATCCGGCAGATAACGCAGTACGCCGTCGAGCAGTCCCTGTACGCCCTTGTTCTTGTACGCGCTGCCCATATAGACCGGGATCAGCTGCCGTGCCAGCGTGCCGCTGCGGACCGCATCGATCAGCGTCCTCTGATCTACGTGACCCTCCAGGTACGATTCGGCCAGTTCATCGGAGAACATGGTGGCGGCGTCCAGCAGCCGTTCACGCCAGCTTTGCGCCTGATCCACAAGCTCGGATGGAATCTCGTCGTCGCGCACGATCTCTCCAAACTCACCTTCATAGTAGTGAGCCCTCATCGAGACCAGGTCCACCACGCCGACAAATCTGTCCTCGAGGCCAATCGGCAGCTGCATAAGCACCGCATTGTGGCCGAGTTTCTCTTCTATCTGGTCTCGTACGCGCACCGGGTTGGCACCGGTTCTATCACACTTGTTGACAAACGCCAGAAAAGGCACGCTATACCGGCTGAGCTGCCGGTCGACTGTCAACGTTTGTGACTGAACACCACCAACGGAATCGAGCACCAGAATAGCGCCGTCGAGCACTCGCAGTGCACGTTCAACTTCGATGGTGAAATCGACGTGACCGGGCGTGTCGATGATGTTGATTACATGATCCTTCCAGGTCACGTTGGTGGAAGCCGATTGAATGGTGATGCCGCGCTCGCGCTCCAGCTCCATGGAATCCATCGTAGCACCAACGCCATCCTTGCCACGAACCTCGTGAATGGCGTGAATCCTCTGACAGTAGAACAGTATACGTTCGGTTAGAGTTGTCTTTCCGGAATCGATATGTGCGCTGATACCGATATTGCGCATTCTCTCTACACGTTGCTCCATATTGTTTCCTTGTATCTGATCTCTCGTGTCTCTTTCCGTTGATCGTTTAGGGGATGAAAGACCGTTCCGTACGAACGAGGGTTTCTGAGAAATCGAGAGCCTAATATACCCGCAAGCGAGCAGTTCTTCAATAGGCGGCAGCTATTCCTGGCGCGTGAGGTCAGGCGGGAGTTTCACTCAGTCTCTGAGAGCAGCACCTCGTCACTCTCGAAAGTCCTGCGGCGGATTTCGTGAAACTTCTGCACCAGTTTGTCAACCGTCAAGGTGGTCTTCTCCTCCCCCTCGACATCCAGGATGATTTCTCCCTTGTCCATCATGAGCAGGCGATTGCCGTAGTGGATGGCGTGCAGCATGTTGTGAGTAACCATCATGGTGGTGAGCTTGTACTGACCCACAAAGCGCATCGTGAGATCCAGCACTATCTGAGCGTTCTTTGGATCCAGCGCTGCGGTGTGTTCATCCAGCAGAATGAGCTCCGGTTGGGAGAGCACCATCATCAGCAGAGTAAGTGCCTGTCGCTGCCCGCCGGAGAGCAGTCCGACGTTGTCCTTCAACCTATCCTCGAGCCCCATGTCAAGCTGTTCAAGGCGCTCCTTGAAGAAAGCACGCATGGCGTGGTTAAGACTGATTCGTGGACCCTTGAAGCCCTTTCTGTAGGTGATCGTCATGTTGTCTTCCAGACTCATGTTGGATGCCGTACCGAGCAACGGATTCTGAAAGATGCGCCCGATGTAGCGAGCTCGCTTGTACTCGGGGTGGCGCGTCACATCGGCTTGATTGACAAACACCTTACCCGCGGATGGCGTAAACGTTCCGGAAACCAGGTTGAGCAGGGTGCTCTTGCCGGCCCCGTTACTACCGATGATCGTGATGAAGTCACCTTCGCGCACACTCAGCGAAACGTTGCGCAGTGCAGTGTTCTCGTTTACCGTTCCGGGGTTGAACACTTTGCTGACCGATTCCAGGCGGATCATGGCGCTCTTCCCACGGAACCGCTCTCGGTTGCCGTCGCCGTGGCGGATGGCGGCCCGGCTGCGGGTATCGTTTCGCCGGACCCCGATTGCGGCAACTTGTCTCCGGCAGCGCCGGGCACGGTCACCAGCGCCTTGGGTTTGTCGGTGCGTATCTGCGTGACTACCAGACAGACAATAATCAGAAGCCCGGTGATCAGTTTGAGGTCATTGGGAGTCAGGTTGATAAAGTACCCGTAGTACCGTCCGAGATACATGATTCCGCGGTAAAGAATCGAACCCACCACGGCGCGACTGGTGAGAACCCAGATCCGATTAGAACGCACCAGGAACTCCCCGATCATCACCGACGCCAATCCCGCGATAATGATCCCCTGACCGAGGTTGACATCGGCAAAACCCTGGTATTGCGCCACAAAGGCACCCGACAAGGCCACCAGCGCGTTGGAGAGTCCGACGCCGATCAGCTTGAGCGTCTCCGGATTGGCGCCTGTGGCGATTACCATCTGTTCATTGTTTCCCATCGCACCCATTGTCAGCCCCAGGTCAGTGCGAAAGAAGACGTCGACCAGCAACTTGGCAATCAGCGTAACCGCCAGAAAGAAGATCAACAGGGCAACCGCGTTGCTCATGACACCGGCCGCCATGTTGCGTACGTGGGTAAGCACGGTTGTCTGGCGCAGTAACGGCAGATTGGCACGATTGCCGAGCACACGAATATTGATCGACCAGAGCATGGTCATGGTCAGTATCCCGGCCAGAAGGTTGGGCACCTTGAGCTTGTTGTGGATCAACGCGGTCACAATGCCCGCGAGCAGGCCCCCGAGGAAACTGATGGCAAGTCCAAGCCACAGACTCGAGCCTTGCGTGATCATGACCGCCATGATGGCGGCTCCCAGGGGAAAGGAGCCGTCAACGGTGAGATCGGGAAAATTGAGGATCCTGAAGGTGATGAACACCCCCAGGACCATCAGACTGTAAACAAGCCCCTCTACAAGGATACCTTCGATCACTGTGTCCGAATTACCCCGTTCTCGACGATCTTGCTGGCCGTCTGGAGAATATCGTCCGGGAAGCTGATCCCCAGCCGCTGCGCGACATCAAGATTGATCAATAGATCGATATCCGAAGGATCGGTCATAAACACGGTCCCGATCTCGGAGGTTGGCGTTCCCTCGAGGATCCGCGCAATCAGCCGGCCGGCAACGCGACCCATCTGATAGTAATCAAACCCCCACGCCGCCAAAACGTCAAACTCCTCGGCTGAGCTCGGGTCGGCGGTCAAAACGGGGATGCCGGCCGTCATGGCAACGTCCACCAGTGAGCTCAGCGCCGAGACGACGGTGTTGTCCGTGCTGACGTATATTCCGTCGACACGGCCGATTATCGACTGGGTTGCCTGACGCACCTCGGCGGAGTTGGTTACGGTAGCTTCGACAAACTCGATTCCGAGCTCATTGGCCGCCTCACGTGCCATGTCGGCCAGCCTGACCGCGTTGGCCTCACCCGACGCGTAGACGTGTCCCAGCCTGCGAAGGTCAGTCAGACGGGCCAGCATCTCAATCTGTGCCCTGACCGGCGTCATATCGGAAACCCCGGTGACATTCGGACCACCGCGCTCGTAGCTGTCGACCAGCCCTGCATCCACCGGATCGGTGACAGCCGCGTACACTACCGGGATGTCGGACAGTGCATTCACCAGCGCCTGCGACGTCGGCGTTGCAATACCAACCGCTAGTCGAACCCGGTCACTGCGGAACTTGGTGGCTATCGACGCCGCGGTCGATACATCGCCGGCTGCGTTCTGCAGGTCGTATTCCAGCTCGTAACCCAGATCGGCCAGTTCATCCATGATGCCCTGTTCCACCGCATCCAGCGCCGGGTGAGCCACGATCTTCGAGATCCCGATCACATCCGGACGCTCGGCCGCGCCGGTACCAAAGGCTGCCACGGCCACCAGCATACCCACGGCCACCAGAGCAATGAATCGCACTCGTTTCATTTTGCTTCCTCCTTATCCTGAGTCCTGCGTCGTAGTTGAACACGCCTCTTCCCGGCGTCTGTGCCGGTTCCTCAGCGTGTCCGGATGAGTTTCACTCTACGCCACAAACCGGGCAAATGTCTACATCTTCTATGCAATCGCGGCCCGGTTTCGGTATAAATATGAAAGTGCCGCCCGTCCGAGGGCGGCACCTTTAGCAGGCGTTGCGAAGTCTAACTGACAACGAACTTCAGAATGAAGATCGCCGCAACGATGTAAGTCGATATCGGAATCTCCTTGGCACGGCCGCTGACCAGCTTCAGCGCCACGTATCCCAGGACACCGAAAATGATGCCGTCGGCAATCGAGTAAGTGAACGGCATCATGATGATTGCCAGAAATGCGGGGATCGCCTCGGTGTATTCTTCCAGATCGATATCCTTGACCGGGCTCATCATGAACAGCCCTACCAGAACCAGGGCCGGAGCAGTTGCCGCACCGGGAATCATAAGGAACAGCGGAGATACGAAGAGCGCCAACACAAACAGAGCCGCGGTGGTCAGCGCCGTCAGACCCGTGCGCCCGCCTTCCGCAACACCCGATGCGCTTTCGATGTAGGTGGTGACGGTGGAGGTTCCCAGAACCGCGCCCACGGTTGTACCAACCGCGTCGGCAAACAGCGCCTCTTTGCCCTTGGGAATACTGCCGTCGGGCCTGAGAATCTTGGCCTTCGTGGCCACGCCGATCAGGGTTCCAGCGGTGTCAAACATGTCAACAAACAGAAATGTGAATAGCACGATTGCCATATCGGCCGAGAACACCTGCGAGAAGTCGAACTGGGCGAACGTCGGGGCCAATGAAGGCGGGGCCCAGCTCCCGGATGGCGGCTGCGTGATGCCCATGGGAAACCCGACAATCGCCGTGATCACGATACCCAGCAACAGCGCTCCGCGCACCTTGAATGCCAGCAGCCCGCCGGTGATCACCAGACCGATCAGGGCCAGCAGTGCCCCACCGGAAGTCACGTCGCCCAGGGTAACCATGGTAGCTTGATACGGCACCACAATACCCGCATTGTTCAATCCTATCAGTGTGATGAACAGCCCGATACCCACCGCGATACCGCGCTTGACGTTGATGGGTATCGAATTGACGATTGCTTCGCGGATATTGAGCATCGTCAACACGATGAACAGGATACCTTCCAGGAAGACCGCCGTCAGGGCGAACTGCCATGAGTAACCCATGCCAATCACAACGGTATAGGCAAAGAACGCGTTGAGTCCCATGCCGGGCGCCAACGCAAACGGAAGGTTGGCCATAAAGGCCATCACCAGCGTGGCAATTGCCGAGGCCAGCGCCGTAGCCGTGAACACCGCGCCGAAGTCCATCCCTGCATCCGAGAGGATCAGCGGATTGACGATCAGGATGTAAGCCATCGTGAGAAACGTCGTCAGGCCGGCCAGCAGCTCGGTCTTCACTGAAGTATTGTGCTCCTTCAGCTTGAACAGTTTTTCCATAGACAACACTCCTTGAGTCTGGGGCTACCGAATAATAGTGGATGTGTCCCCGCAACACAAGCCCCGATCAGCGGAATGACTCATGAAGGGCGTATGTTGACTCGCGGCAGCTGCACGGCGGTCTCACAGAAGATCAACGGCTGCGCGCACCCGCTCCGTCCACCACCGAAGATCGATCTCCCAGTGGTCACGGGCGGCGGCTCCGACATGCCAGCTGGTGGCCTTGAGCGCGATGGCCCAACCGTCCTGAACAAAGCCGCCAAGCAATCCGAGATCGAGTTGCGGCGTCCACCAGCGCGGGTCAAACCGTGAACCGAGAAAGTGCTGTAGCCGGTGACGATAGAGCGCCAGCGTTTCCTCCTTGGTACCCGGAAGCAGTGCGGAGTTGGCGCCCAGATATCGCCCCAGCTCAACGGAGGGTGGCGCCTTGGTGGCCAGCTGCCAGTCCAGAAGCACAACACGCCGATCGGAGATAATGCCCTGGTTGGAGTGACGAAAGTCCCCGTGCACCAGCGTCTGCGGATAGCGAGACAGCGCGTCGCACAACGGCGTGCAGTCCTGCAGTAACGTCTCTACAATCGCCACCACATCCGGGGCCACTACTCTGCGGACCATCTCCCAGCCTTCGACGATGCGTTTCGGCACTTCGTCGATTCCGGCAATCTCGCGCGCACCGGTACGCAGGGAAAACATCTCGTACACGTGGCGCATCTCGCAGAGTCCCAATTCGGTTGAGTCCAGTTGCGGATCGTCGAGGAAGCAGGCGTGCATCTCCGCCATGACATCGAGGAAGAGTCGATTCTGCTCCTCGCGGAAACGCCTGTTCGCCAGCAGCGACGCACCGACGTCGCGCATCAGTATGGCGTAGCCGTTGCCGTCGTGTGCACACGCCAGCACACCATGCTCAATTCGCTCCGGTAGCAGGTCAAAGAGGCCGGACTGCCACAGCGTGACCGAGCGGCATCGGGTGTCGTCCGTGGCTCGCATCAACCAGTCGTGCTCGATATTGACCCGTTTGAGCACGAAACGCGGACCACGTCCTTCGTTGGTTTCTACAACCAGAAGGCTGCTGCCGGACTTGGCGAAGTCGGCCACCAGATCGCGTGTGAAGACTGAAGTCACGCTGCAACCGGCAATGCTGCTGAGCAACCTGGTGTCGATAAGGTCTTCGATGCTGTCCAGAAGAGCGTGCGGCATAGCGTACGTTCAGCGGCCGAACTGCGGCAGGTACTCGGCAAACTCCCCCAGCAGCCGGTCCAGCACCGTACGTGCAGTGTCGATGTCGTTTACCGTCGGATCAAGCAGCAGTGCCTGCAGCGCCAGATCACGATCACCGTGGTAACAGGCGTCAACCACGACTGAGCTGTAGGCAAGCTCACGGCGGCAGAGTTCGGCGATCGGTTCGGGAAGCGGCGGCATCGACAGCCCGTTAACCCCCAGCCCCGACGACACGCCGGGCACCTCCACAATTGCATCCGGCTGCACATTGGGAATCAGTCCGCGATTGGGCAGGTTGAGCTGGTGAATGTACGTGTTGAGATCGAAGTGTACGCCCTCGATCACCTCGGGAACGCCTTCGCTGCGCAGGTTGCGCAGTTTTTCGACCGGCTCGCTGCCCTCGACAATCGCACGCGTAACCTCGCGCCGTTCCGCACGCCGGCGATAGTTGCCCTTCCAGCTCTGGGTGTGCAGGCGGTACTTCTCCCACGGTTTGGTGACCGGATCGTGCACCCAGGGCAGGAACTCGCACAGGTGACTGTCACTGGGTGTGGGCATCATGCCAAAAACGCGGAACATCTCACGGGAAAGCGGTTCGAGCTGCGCTCTGCCGTCACTGAGCCATCGCTCGCGCAGCAGCGGATAGAGATCCTCACCGGTCGCCCTGTCACGAATGTCGTAAACCCATGAGAAATGATTGATCCCGGCAGCCTTGATATCGAGATACTGCAGCCCCGCGGCCATCAACGGCTCGCGATAATGACGGTGTTCGTGGTTGGTGTCGATTCGCACATCGGGCGGAACCTCGACGCCGTAACGTTCGGCCAGAATAGCCATCGCCATCGCATAGCCCCAGAGCAACTGGTGGCACATCCCGACAACCTTGATCGTGCTGTAGCGATGCACCGCCAGGCTGAGGCGGATCAAAGGGTTCACGTAGTTCATGAACCAGGCGTCCGGACAGAGTTCTTCCATATCGCGCACGATGTCCATGATCAGAGGAAGGTTGCGCGCGGTGTGCGCCAATCCTCCGGGACCGCTGTTCTCGGCGTACGGTTGCCGTATTCCGTGTTCAAGCGGAATGCGCCAATCTTTTTCCCACACCTCTTCACGCGGCCCGACCTGAACCGAGGCAATCACGAAATCCGCGTCCGGCAGCGCACTGCGCCGGTCGGTCGTGCTGCCGATGGTGATGCCGGAACCCCATTCGCTATTCATCACCTGCGCAAGGCGTGTCATCCAGTCGAGCTCCGGCTCGTCAAGGTCAACCAGAAAGAGCGAGCATCCGCGCAGCCGTTCGGAGCGGAAGATGGCTGACAGCGCCCGCTGTCCGAACACAGCGCTGGCGGCTCCAAGAATAACGATCTTCGGGGCGTGCATACTACCTTCCTTCAGCTTATTACTTTTTGTCTGTAAGAAACTTAATTGTAGCGGCCAGGTTGCCGGTTGTCAAGCGCCGCTTGTGGTGAAGAAGCAATGCTCATTCTGGCCGTACGGGGGCGGTTGGCATGGAGCTCCTGCGCGCCTGCCTCGAGAGCACCCCCGTGCACCATATGGCGACGGCTGCCGCTCGCCTGGGGGTAAGGACAACGTCGGCGCGTGCGGCGCCGTACGGCCAAAATGAAAATTGCTGGCGGTGAAGACCGCGGGCTAAATGGACAACGGGCTGGAATGCAGCCTATAATCCAACTTCCGTTGGCAAAGGAGGACAGTCCTGGAATTACTGAACGGAATTCGCGTTATCGATCTGACTCAGGCGCTCGCCGGGCCGTACTGCTCACAACTACTGGGCGATTTCGGCGCGGACGTGATCAAGATCGAACGCCCGGGCACAGGTGACCAGTCGCGTGGGTGGGGCCCGCCGTTCCTGGCTACAGAGAGCGCCTATTTCATCGGCACCAATCGCAACAAGCGCAGCATCACGCTCGACCTTCAGCAATCAGAGACGCGCCACGTCATGAATGCCCTGATCGACAAAGCCGACGTACTGGTGCACAATGTCCCGCGGCGTGTAACGCGCCAGAAACTCGGTATCGATGCCGCCCGTGTGCGAGGGCGCAATCCCCGGATCATCTGGGCTTCGATCTCAGGCTTCGGTCTCACCGGGCCGCAGGCGGAAAAACCCGGCTACGACGTGATCGCGCAGGCAATGAGCGGAACCATGGCGTTGACCGGCGAACCGCAACACGGTCCGACACGCTTTCCAACACCCATGGCAGACATCACCACCGGAATCTACACCGCATTGGCCATCGTAGCCGCTCTCTTCGAGCGCCAGAGAAGCGGCCTCGGTCAGGAACTGGACCTGTCGCTGCTCGATTGCCAGACCACCTGGCTGGCCAACGTCGCGTCGGCTTATCTTGCGACGGGACAGGCACCAGCCAAGCACGGTAACGCGCACCCCAATATCGCGCCGTATCAACCCTTCCGGGCCGCCGACGGCTGGTTTATTGTTGCCGCCGGCACTGAAGCGCAATGGAAGACACTGATGCGAACACTGGGCACCGAGCAGACGCTCGGGGCCGATCAGCGGTTTGCCGCCAACGCCGATCGAGTCAAACACCGCCAGGAACTGGAAGCGCTTCTGACCGAACGGTTCTCGCGCCACCCGGTTGAACACTGGATTGATACGCTCGAGCAGGCCGGAATACCGTGCGGCCCGATCTATCGCCCCGAACAGATACTCGAGCATCCGCACCTTGCGGCGCGGGGTATGGTTGTCGGCATGGACCATCCACGCGCCGGCCGGGTGCGCACCCTGGGGAACCCGATCAAGATGAGCAGAACAGCCCCGCACGCCGAGCGGCCTGCCCCGCTGCTGGGCGAACACACGGAAGAAATCCTGGCTGAACTGGGGTTTGACGCCGCGGCAATCGGGAAACTGCGGAAGGCAGGCGCCATCTGAAGCAATCAGCCGTCAGCCGGGCTAACGAGTGGTTCGAACTGCGCAGCGTGGCGCAACAACAGCTCGTCGTTGTCGTAACACGCGGTCAGCTGGAACCCGAGAGGAAGATGGTCGTCACTGAAGCCACACGGTAGCGTTATCGTTGGTAGACCGGCGTACGTCCAGGGCAGGTTCAGCACCGGGCTGCCGGTCGTCTCAATGCCGCGCGGCGCCGCCGAGGCAGTGGCCGGACTGGCCCATAGCGTAACACCGAGACGTCTGGACTCCTGCGTCACGCGTTCACGCAGCACGCTCCGGCCCTTCCTGGTCCGGGCAAGACGTTCGGAATCCACGTCACGCCCGCGCAAAACCAACTCCACGCTCTTGTCACTATATCGTTTGCGATGCTTGTCAAAAAACGCAGCATGTACCTGCGCAAATTCGGCGGCAATCATATCATTGTGTGCCGCGTTGACCTGATCGATGTCGTCCAACAGTTCAGATCGCACCACACCGAACCCGCTGGCCTCAAGTCGCGCAAGTGCACGCTCGAATGATCGACAGGCTGTCGCGTCCGCCTGCGCCAGATAACGTTCCGACGGGACGCCGATCAGGTGGCGCCGAGCGGTATGCCCGCGGCTGGTGATTCCGGATTCACTCTTGACGGCTTTGTGGCTCCACGGGCGACACAGGACGCTCGCCAGTCGAACGGCGCCGGCGACATCTGCGGTAAGGATTCCCACGTGGTCAGCCGAGACGGAGAACGGAAAGACTCCAGCGGTGCTGATCCTGCCGAAACTCGGCTTGTACCCAACGATCCCGCAGAAAGCCGCCGGCCGAATAATGGAGCCGATGGTCTGCGTACCGAGTGCCGCATGGCACAGACCGGCTGCGACCGCGGCAGCCGACCCGCTGCTCGAACCGCCCGGCGTGTGGTCGGGATTCCACGGGTTGCGCGTGGGCCCGGGCGTGAAATAGGCGAACTCAGTTGTGACGGTCTTGCCGACAACCAACGCTCCGGCATCCAGCAGCCGCGTTACCGCACCGGCCTGCTGGCCGACAAACAACTCCGCAGGCAGCCTTGATCCGGCGCGAGTCTCGAAGCCGTTGACCCGGAACAGATCCTTCACGCCTACCAGTAGCCCGTACAGAGGCGGAAGGGGGGGCTTGCCCGAATGCTCAGCCTTCAGGGCCGCTGCTTCGCTCACCAGACGCTGCCGGCGTTCAGGCTCGTCGATGAACGCCCGCACCGTCGGCTCCACCTCGGCTATGCGCGTCAGTACGCGTTCAATCTCGCCGTGCAGAGCATCGGCGCTTTCACGCACCCGCTGCAGGGCCTCGGAGACTCCAACCGCAGCCACAAGACTCAAATGACACCTTCCTCGCGCAACGCCTCGATCTCGTCCTCACCGTAGCCCAGCAGGTCACCGTAGACCTCGCCGTTGTGCTGTCCGACCGTCGCCATCGGTGGACGCGAGACTTCCTCGTCGATCGAAGACATCTTGATCGGGTTTCCGGCGATCTTGACGGTACCGATCACCTTGTCGCTCACGTCGACAATCATGTTCCTGGCCAGTACCTGGGGATGTCTCAGTACCGCGTCTATGCCGTTGATCTGACTGTGAGGCAATCCGGCATCAGCAAGAATGCGCTCCCATTCGGCGGTCGTTCGTCCGCGGAACTCCTCCTCGAGGATAGCGTTCATCTGATCGATGTTGCGGGTACGGTCACCGTTGGTGCGGAAGCGCTCGTCATCGATGAGATCAGGGCGTCGAATGACATTGCACAGCGTCTTCCAGAGTGCATCATTTCCGATAGCCACGACCATGTAGTTGTCCCGGGTGGCGTAGGCCTGGAACGGGGCGATGGTAGGGTGGCGTGTGCCGAGGCGTTCAGGATTCCTGCCGTCCACCTGGTATCGGGCCAGAGCGTTCTCCAGCAGCGAAACCTGGCAGTCGAGCATCGCAACATCTATCTTTTGGCCTTTACCGGTCAGGGTGCGCTGATAGAGCGCCGCCAGGATACCGATGGCGGTGTAGAGCGATGCCGAAAGATCACCAATCGAGCAGCCGACTCTCGTCGGCGGCCCATCGGGCCAGCCGGTGATGCTCATCAGGCCACCGGCAGCCTGCGCAAGTATATCGTACGCCGGCCGGGTCGAATCCGGTCCGGTGTGTCCGTATCCCGACGAGGCGGCATAGATCAGCCGCGGGAACTCGGCTTTGAGTTCGTCGTAGCCCAAAGCCAGCTTCTCCATCACCCCGGGGCGGAAATTCTCGACCAGCACATCGTGCGTAGAGAGCAGTCTCTTGAGGATCTCGCGCCCCTTCTCGGTCTTGAGATTGAGCGAGACACTGCGCTTGCCGCGGTTGATACTGATGAAGTAGAGACTGCGCTCGTTCTTGAACGGACCAAAACTGCGCGAGTCGTCTCCCTTTCCCGGGATCTCGACCTTCAGGACCTCGGCGCCGAGGTCCTGAAGGATCATGGTACAGAAGGGACCGGCCAGTACTCGGGTGAGGTCCAGCACCCGGACCCCGGCAAGAGGCTTACTCATCGCTGCAGCTCCACGCTACTTCCTGCGTGCTTCTTCGGCCAGCCACGGGTTATCGGCAATCGATACGTCGCCGTGTCTGGTCAGCGTGCATTTGGCCTTCTTCTGCATCAGCTGCTCGTACCGGTCGTCTTCAACGAACGCCACGATGCGCGCGATGCTTGCCTCACCGTCAACGAACCGCCATGGGAAGCAACCGATCACGGCCCGCTGATTGAGCAGCAGGTCGACGTCACCACCAACACACTCGGCGTGAACGATGCTGTGATTGAACATCTCGAGATGCATCAGCTGGTACTTGTCGTCGGTGAAGATCTCTGCCAGCTTCTTGCCGTACTTCTGCTGGAAATACGCGTCGCACTCCTGCGCCTGGCGAGGCATCCAGTCACGAATTTTGGTGTTCATGGGATGATCGGCGCTGCCGCAGTCAACTCCGATCCAGCGCAGCTTCTTCTTCTTGGCCCACTCGGCAAACTCGCGGTCCGGCCCGGGGTGCTTGACCATGTAGCGGATCTCATCGGCGTTCGGCTGATCCCATCCGTATCGGTGGTACCCGGTATTGATGATCAGAATGTCACCCTCTTTGACCTCGACCCGCTCCTCGACCATCTGTGAGGTATAGATGTCGTAGTCGCCGGCGGCGTCCGACAGGTCGACGATGGCCCCTTCGTGCATCAGATAGTCCATCGGCAAACTCGCCATATCGCGACCGGGGGTGTGGAAGTGTATCTCCCCGTCGAGGTGCGTTCCAACGTGGTTGGAGTGGGTAACAAGCTGGCCGTTGGCTCCGTTGGGAGCAAGGCGCTTGAAGTACTTCACCTGAAGCGGCTCATAGGTCGGCCAGGGCGGGGTACCAATACCCAAGGGAATACTCAAATCGATTGCTTTCATATATGTCTCCTCCTCAAAGTGATATGGATTGACGGGTTGCTATGGTTGCACGCCGTACCGTTCTGCGTAGGCCTGGAATGCGTCGTGGAAGCACGAAACCGGAGGCTTCACCAACCCGGCTCCGACCATCCCGACACCCGGATCTTTGTGTGCGATTCCGGTATTGATGGCCGGCAGAACTCCGGTCTCGATGATTTTGAACAGATCGATGCCGGTCGGTGTGCCGCGAAAGTCGAGCGCCGGAATCTGGTACGTATCGTTCTCGCGCAGGGTGATATCGTACATACGCCGGGTAAAGTTGAGCGCGTCCTGCGGCGTTCCACCAACAAACTTGACGATCGCAGGCGCCGCCGCCATCGCAAACCCGCCGATGCCGCCGGTCTCCGTAATGACCGAGTCACCGACATCCCGCGCGGCGTCCTGCTCGGAGAAACCGGGCAGATAGAGCCCGTCGACCTTTGATGCCGGCCCCGTGAACCAGAGGTCACCGAGGCCCGAGACGCGAATACCAAACTCGGTTCCGTTACGCGCCATGGCTACGATCATGGAACTGCCCTCGATATCGCGTGCCGCATCGATTGCCGCCTTACACGACGGCATGGTCAGGTTGAGAAAGAAATGGTCGTTGGTGTGCATGAACTTGAGCACTTCACTCACTTCGCTCCTGTCACGATCGAGCATTACCAGGTACGGAGCCAGCTCACGGATCAAGAGCGAGGTCCCGGCACGGTTCCGGTTGTGCCCTTCGTCGCCCATCTGCAGCACTTGCGCAATCAGGTTCTTCATGTCGATCGGACCGTGCAGCTGCAGTCCGGCCTTGAGAATGGGAGCCAGCACGGTTTCCATCCACTTCAGCCGCTCGATCACTTCCCGGGAGTTGGCCCCGTACCGCAACACCTTGCCCAACCCCTCGTTCAGCGTGCAGTAGGCAGCATTGCCGAACGTCTCGTTCTTCACAATCCAGACCGGCATGCCAGCAGTCATAATGCCCGCCATCGGTCCGACCGCGTCGTGATGGTGGCACGGAGCGTATTCGATATCGCCGGAGGCGGCCAGTTCCTCGGCCTCCGCGGCGTCGCCGGCCAGTCCTTCGTAGATCAGCCCACCGATGACCGCACCGCGCACCGGGCCGGCCATCCGCTCCCAGCTGACCGGGGGGCCGGAGTGCAGCACCAGTGTGCGGTGCATTCCGGGGACCACGTCGGAGGCTATTCCTATATCTACCAGAGTCGGCTTGCCCTTCATCAACCGCTCCACGGCTTCATCGTTGGCCCGATCACGCTGCAGTTCGGGATTACTCTCGACACGATCGAGCAGCGACACGATGCGTTGATCGCCTCCGGCCGGTGGCTTCCAGTCCACCTGGACCGCATCGGCGCCCTCCCGCTGCACCGAAGTGGCAAACTCTTCCAGCCCCAGATTGACTACCTTGAGCTCGGCGGCGAACAGTTCGTTGATTCTGTTGATACCCATAGGCTATCCCACCTTCTCCATGATCCTGGCCGCCAGGCGTGCCGCCTGAGCGTTGGACGGCATTACCACGCAGCCGGCATCCTCAAGCTTCTGTCTCTGCAACGTCAGGTTCTGCGGGTCCCGGTCGGTACCGGTTACCGACGCTATCACCGGCAGATACCCGCCTGCGTCGTGTGCCGCGCTCCTGGCCGCCCGTATGGCGTCCGCCATCGCTCCGGCCGGATCACCGTGTGCACCGTAGCCCAGCACAAAGTCAAGCAACAGCAGTGCCATCTCGCCGTTCTGAAGTTCCTTCTCCAGCTGCCCGGTGCGAATCGAAACGTCGATCATCGGATGCGGTCGTCCTTCGGTGAACGTGTCGTCACCGAGGTCGATGATGGTGTGCTCGCGCGAAACCGTCGGGTCTTCCAGACGACAGTTCTGATCGGGATGGACGTTGGAATAGATGGTGCCGAGAGTCGGTTGCAGAACAAACAGCGCTTCCTCTGCCAGGGTGCCGCCGGCAAACAGTCCCCGCAGGTACCTCTGCCGCCGACCGATCGCTTCACTCTCAGCCTGGACGATCGTGTCGATATCGGACTCGGGCAGCGAGAAGTCGGCAGCGCTATGCGCGGCGTCTCCCGTGAGCTCCACCGCGATATGTGCGGCATCCTCCAGACTGGGTGCGAAGCGGATACACCCCTCATCTTCACGCCGTCGCGCGCCGATGAAATGCACCACCGCAGGCTTGCCGGTCTGCCTGAGCGCTTCGATGGCGGCGTCAACCACCGACTCTGCCGGTGGCTTGGAGATGATGCTGATTACCGCGGTCCCGGGATCAGCTCCCAGGGCCTCGATGCCCATCAACATTGTTACACCGCCGACTTCCCGTCTGACGTCGCGGCCGCCGGTGCCGATTGCCTGTGAAACGCCGCCACCCGCCTTGTCGATGCAGCAGGTGAGCTCCTGCAGGCCTGACCCGGACGCAGCCACGATACCGATAGTGCCGTGCTTGACGACATTGGCAAACGCCAGCGGTTTTCCATTGATGATCGCGGTACCGCAGTCAGGCCCCATCAACAGCAGTCCCTTGTCACGCGCCAGCTTCTTCAACCGGATTTCATCCTCGAGCGGAACGTTATCGGAGAAAATCATCACATGCAGACCGTTCTCGAGCGCTTTGCGCGCCTCACGGGCGACGTACCTGCCGGGAATCGACAACAGTGCCAGATTGGCACCCGGCACTACCTCGATTGCCGCCGACAGGCTGGTGGGCCGAAACAGCTGTTGATTGCCGCTGCTTTTCTTCTTCAACAGCGTATCGACGGTCTTCTCCGCGTTGTCGAGCGCCTCTTCGGAGGCCCCGTCGAGGGCGATGATAAGGTCATTGGCGGTTGCCGATTCGACATCCGCATTACTGAGGCTCATGTCCTTGAGCAGATCGCGGTTCATGTCGGTACCCATCGCGACTACCGCCTCGGTTACGCCGTCAGCATCCTTCACCCCCTGATTGATCAGCATAAGAAAGACCGAATCATAGTAGGAGTCCTTGCGGACGATAATTCGCTTCACGATCTTCACTCCTGAAATCGCCACGATGTGGGATACATACGTCAATACCCGTGCAGGCCGCTATTATACCACCTCTATCCCGGTTGTCAAAGAAGCCGTGCCGGCTGTCAGCTCTGGAAACTGTTCGCGTGCCCCGCCACACCAAAGCACGAAGAGCCTTCATCGTATCCACGATGAAGGCTCTTGCAGCAGAATCACTACCGGCCGCATCCTGCAACGGAGTTGCAGGATGCGGATCAGCCTTTCTTCACGCTTTCGGGGTTCAGAATCACGTTGAGCAGGATACCGGCAATCGCAGCCAGTCCCAAACCGCCAAACGAGAACATGCCGAATGCCAAATCAACCTCGGCCGCCGCGGTCCCCAGTCCCAGAACCAGCATCGCAGCGACAATCATCAGCTTCTTGGGATCGTCCATGTCCACCTTGGCATCAACCATATTCTTGACGCCAATCGAGCTGATCATACCGAACAAAAGGATAGAGATACCACCAATCACCGGAGCGGGCACCGTTGCGATGAGCGCGGTGAACTTCGGAATCAGCGAGAGTATAATCGCGGACAGCGCCGCAATACGCATGACCCATGGATTGTAGACTTCGGTCAGCGCAATGGCCCCGGTGTTCTCACTGTAGGTGGTGTTGGCGGGGCCACCGATCAGCGCCGAGAACGAGGTAGCGAGGCCGTCTCCGAGCAGGGTTCGGTTGATGCCCGGATCCTTGATGAAGTCGCGCTTGGTTACGTTACCGATAGCCAGAACGTCACCAAAGTGCTCTACCATAGTCACGATCGCGATTGGAACGGTGAAGCTGATAGCGCTGGCCGAGAACTGCGGCAGGCTGAACGAAGGAATGCCAAACCACCTGGCCTCGGCTACTCCGCCGAAATCGACAATCCCGATGATCACCGACAGAATATAACCGGCAATAATCGCCAATAGAACCGGCAATAGCGACAAGAATTTCAGATTCCAACGGGGGAACACAACCTTGACGAAGATTGCCGCACCAAAGGTGAAAATCGCAACTGCCCAGCTGCCGAGTACACCAATCTGTTCTGCAACGTTGCCCACGTAACCGTCGGTGGCGTTCATGATCGCTACCGGTGCCAGGATTATGCCGATCAGTATGATCACCGGGCCGGTTATGTAGGCGGGCAACAAGCGGTGCAGCACGTCAGATGAAACAAAGGTGAAGATGATGGCCACCAGCACGTACACGAGCCCGGCGATCAGGATACCGCCAAGCGCGTAGGGCAGTCCCTCGTTTGCACCGATAACAAACAGTGCCGGCAGGAACGCGAACGAGCTTCCCAGAAACACCGGCACCTTCCACTTCGTCACAATGTGAAATATCCAGGTACCCACACCAGCAGCAAACAGCGTAACACCTACATCCAGTCCGGTGAGCAGCGGTACCAGCACCGTTGCCCCAAACATAACGAAGGTGTGCTGAAGACCCAGTACGACAGTTTTGCCGGTTACGGGTTCATTCAACGAATCAGACATGTGTAACATCTCCCTCTAGAGCAAGTTGTTCCGCCGGAGTCACACCCCGGTTCGATGGCGCTATTGTATCCAATACTGCGGGTAAATCAAGTATCCGCTGCAAGATTTGAGAGAAACCAGACGGCTCCGACCGCACTGTCGGTACCCGACGTCTGCCCGTGATCGAATAGATATGCCATGGAACGCCGCTCAGGGAAGGTATTATCCGCCGACCAATGGAACACTCTATCGGCCAGTTGGATCAGGTAGGCCGGAAATTGGTGTTCGAGCGCGGAGCACAGCAGAGTCTCACCGGCAGCGGTGGTGGCAGGCAGCCTGCGCTGCAGCGCCCCGCGGTCCAGCCGACGATGCGCCGCGCCGCAGCGGTCGCAGAGTTCCTCTGCCAGCATTGCACCGACCAGGAAGTCGTCCCCGGAAGGTGTCAGCCCGACTCCCAGCCCGACCAGAGTGGACAGGTCCGCCTCGGCCCCGGTTGCGGAAACGGTAGCGGCAAGCTTGCGGTGCGCAAAGTCGCTGAGCGGGTTGCACGCCTGCGGATGCAGCAGTCCAAGCAGTCCACCGTGACGGCCGTGGAGCGTCACAAGGCGGCGCAGGGCGCCGACGCGTTCGGGCGTCAGCCGATACCCGCTTCCGCGCGGCAACGATCCGTTCCAGCACCGCGCGCCACCGTATTCGACGATCCGTTCACCGCCAATGGTTAATGAGGACCTGTCCAGTCTGGCGACGGCGCCGCGATCCAATCCGCCCGGTAGCCGGTTGAGCAGAAGCGCAGTCGGCGCCATATCGCGGGCATCGCTGATCAGAGACACCAGCGTCCGCGCGTCACAACGTTGCAGATTCACCGCCCGCTGATGGATCGAAAGCACGCGCAGGAAGCCCTCACGTGGGACCATCGTTCCTGCCATCAGGGCCGTAATGCTATTGCACACGCGCGTGTCGTTCATGACCGCGTTCGAGTGTAGCCTTATGGTTGATGCGTGTCGACCGTGCTATACTGCGACCCGCACGATGGCCCGTAACGCAGCACATCGATACGGAACACTCTACGCGATCGCGGCGTTCACCCTCTGGGGACTGCTGCCGCTTTACTGGCGGCCGCTGGACAGCATTCCGGCGCATGAGATCCTGGCGCATCGAACATTGTGGTCGTGTGTGTTCGCGTCGCTGGTGCTTCTGGCGCTCGGGAAACGCGGTTTCCTCGGTACGCTGGCCGTCCCTGCGCTGCGACGCGCGGTGCTGACTACCGGACTGCTGCTCGGGATTAACTGGTTCACCTACATTCTGGCCGTAAACAGCGGGCGTGTGCTGCAAGTCAGTATGGGTTACTACATCAATCCGCTGTTCAGTATCTTGCTGGGAAGAGTGTTTCTGCGGGAGCGTCTGACCGCATCACAACGGGTCGCAGTGCTGTTTGCAGCGGCCGGAGTGGTTGTCATCACCTTGGGGCACGGCGTGGTACCGTGGATCGCCCTGATTCTCATGGGCTCATTCGGGTTCTACGGCCTGGTCAAAAAGACGGTGATCATCGATGCGATGACCGCACTGGCGATCGAGACACTGGTTCTGACTCCGATAGCTGCGGGCTACATCATACACGGAGTGATCCGGGGCAGCGGCGCACTGGGCCGCACCGGCCCGGCGGTCGACGCGCTGCTGCTCGGTGCCGGCGCGGTCAGTGCGATACCGCTCTACCTTTTCGCCAAGGGTGCTCAGCGCATACCGTTGGCGCGGGTCGGCTTCATCCAGTACATAGCACCCACCCTCATGTTTCTGCTCGGTGTTGCGCTGTTCGGCGAGCCGTTCACGCCCGTTCACGCCGTCAGTTTCGGCCTGATCTGGACCGGGCTGGCGATCTACTCCCTGTCACACACCAGGCTGATGCGGCGCATTGATACCGCGCTTAGCGGACCCTTTCTCCCCACAGCTGAGCCAGTCGCGCATCGCGGCCACAGGCCGTCCGATAGAACCGGTATCGTATCGGATTTCGACGGTAGTAGTCATGGTGATACTGTTCAGCCGGATAGAACACATCCAGGGCGGTCACCTCGGTGACAATCGGTGCGGGCAGGATTCCCGCCTCGTCGATCATCTGCCTGCTCGCCAGTGCGGCAGTGCGCTGATGCTCGTCGTGGTAGAAGATCTCGCTGCGGTACTGGCTGCCGCGGTCACAGAACTGCCCCCCGGCATCGAGCGGATCAATGTTGACCCAGAACACTTCCAGCAGTTGCTCGTAGCTGATCACCTGCGGATCAAAGACTACCTGCACCACCTCGGTGTGACCGGTAGTTCCTGACACGACCTCCTCGTAGCGCGGGTTGATCACGTGGCCCCCCGAGTAACCCGGAGTTGTCGAAATCACGCCCTCGAGTACGTCATACGGACCTTCCATGCACCAGAAACAGCCTCCGGCAAAGGTCGCGACTGCATACCCCTGCCGCAATGCGGTTACCTCATCGAGATACTCAACATCCAACGGCGGGTTGATCCCCGAAGGCTGCTGCACCGATTCAGCGCCTTCCTCGATCGCGTTGCCCGCCGGGGCCGGCTGGTCGGCCTGGGCGGAGTCAGATGAGCCTCGCGCGAACAGCGACAGCGGCAGAATCACCAGCAGGCACAAAACCACCGGCATGCGCCGTAAATAGATTAGTGTAACTCTCATGCATACCCCCGCGCAGAATATACTGATAAACGTCTATGCAGATAACTGCTAATTCCGCGCGGCGGTGACGCAGCTCGAAACTGTCCGGCAGAACGCCCGTCAGATCATGTACTACGCAGATCCGGCGCAATAGGCTACACTGCACCCGCCAATCCGCCGGCGTTGCGGATCATTCGCGCCGCGCGGCACAGGACGGTTGATCAGCGAGAAGTGGAGAGAGTCGCAATGAAGTACATTGGTGCCCATGTCAGCGCATCCGGCGGTGTCGAGAAAGCGCCCCTCAACGCACACGAGATCGGTGCGCACGCATTTGCCCTTTTTACCAAGAACCAGCGGCAGTGGAAAGCCAAACCGCTGACAGCAGAGAGCATCAAGCAGTTTAGCCGCAATCTCGAGCAAAGCGGCATTGATTCACGGTTTGTGCTGCCGCATGACAGCTATCTGATCAATATTGGCAGTCCGAAGGACGAGACACGCCAGAAGAGCCTGGCTGCGCTCGAGGATGAGCTGCTGCGGGCGGGACAACTCGGACTACCGGGACTCAATTTTCACCCGGGTGCCCACCTGAACCTGAGCAGCGAGCAGGAATGCATCGAAACAATTGCGCACGGCATAAACGCAATCCTGAACGCAACCGCTGACGGTCCGGCCGCCGGTGCAAGCCTGATCATCGAAACAACCGCCGGCCAGGGATCCAACGTCGGCTATCGCTTCGGCCAGATCGCAGACATCATTGCCCAGGTTGAAAACCAGTCGCGGGTTGGAGTCTGCATTGATACCTGTCACGTCTTTGCCGCCGGCTACGATATACGTTCGCGGGATGGCTGGAACGCAATGATGGAGGAGTTTGACCATACCATCGGCTTAGGTTTCCTCAGCGGGGTACATCTGAATGACGCCAAGGTGGAGTTCGGCAGCCGAAAGGATCGCCATCACAGCCTTGGCGAGGGCACAATCGGGATAGACGCGTTCCGCTTCATGATGCAGGATCCGCGCCTGGACGACATGCCGCTGATTCTGGAAACGATCGACCCGGACCTCTGGGCGCGCGAGATAGCGACGCTCTACGACTTCGCCGGCACCCGACCGCAGTAGCCGCACGCATGCCGGAGGCACCTCAACAACAATTTCGGCACCACTGCCTACGTCAACAGCAGCACCCCGGCGCGCAGGAGCGCCCAGTAGGCAACGATTCGAGGCACGCGCGAGAGTGCCCCCAGAAGGTAGTGCGCCGGCGGCATACGCATCATACCGGCGATCCACGATACGGTTGAGAACGGAATTGGTGACACCCCCGCCAACACCACGCCCCAGAGACCGTAGCGGACGATGATGTGCTCGGCGCGGTGACGGTAGCCGGCAACGGTACGCTGCACGTATCGCAGCCGGTACAGATTGCGCCCGATTCCGTAGCCCGAAAGGCCGCCGAGAATCGACGCCACGCTCATGGTGCCGAGTAACGGTATCGGGCTCCAGTTCAACGTGACCGGAAAGAGCAGATCGAGCGAGGCGGGGACGATAAATGTGTCTACAAACCAGACGAAGAGAAACACACCGATGTATCCGGCCCTGTCCGCGGCGCGCCTGGCAAACCGCTCGAGAGGCACGCCCAGCAGTATGAACAGAAGCGCGACTCCCAGCAACAGGAAAAGCAGCACGATCGAGCGCACCGCAAGCTTCCATGCTTCGATTACCGGATAATCCCGCGGGTAGTTCTTGTCGTTTGGTACGTCCACCTGGTCTCTCCCACCGTCTCCCGGCATTGCCCGATTGTATCCGAATTGCGGAGTCCTGTCTTTTCTTGACAACGCTCCGGTCTTCACGTAGACTGAGGGCGATACCAACACATACCGTGGTTCTCAAGCCATGAACGAGGAGCGTGCTATGAAAGTCAAGATCGATGCTGATCTGTGTACTGCTTGCGAGCTATGCACCGGCCAGGTCCCGGAGGTCTTCGAGATGGGCGATGAAGTAGCCGAAGTCATCACTCCGGACGTGCCCGCGGAGTTTGAAGATGCGGTCGAGGAGGCTGCCGCCGATTGCCCGGTGGACGCGATCATCGTCAGCTGATCAGAAATATGAGCATCCCGACAGGGAGCTCACTGCACAGACGGCCGCAGAAGCAGACGTTGTGTCGTTTCTGCGGCCTTTTTTTCGCGCCGCCCACGACACGGGAACCGCGCGCTTGCTGACACGACTCGTTTCTCTTATTATTGGAAATACATGAGGGGCAAGAAAGAAGAGTTTGCCTTTGAGAACCTTCAGCGGGTTTTCGAGCAGACAGAGTCACAGCCGCTGGATCCTGAGCGCCGCTACGTTGTTTTTGCCGATTTGCACATGGGCAACGGTGGCAGAGCCGATGGTTTTCTGCACAATTCGGCGCTTTTCAACGCTTCCCTGGCAAACCACTATCTCCCCGGCGACTTCGATCTGATCCTGAACGGCGACGTTGAGGAACTCGCACGCTTCTCGTTGCCGGGCATCATGCACCGCTGGAGTACTACCTACGAGCTGTTCAACCGCTTCCAGCGGCGTGGCACACTTCATCGCCTGGTGGGCAACCACGATCTCGAGCTGATGGAGAGCCATGACGAGCGCTTTGGTATCCAGGAAGCGCTGCGGTTCACCTACAAAGGCAACACGATCTTCGTAGTCCACGGGCACCAGACTTCGCTCTTCTACTCGCGTCATATTCGCTGGATTGATCTGGCACTGCGCCTTATCGCAAATCCGTTGCGCATCCGCAACTACACCATCAGCCACGATTCACGTAAACGCTTCGCAATGGAGAGGCGAGTCTACCGCTTCTCGGCAGCCAGGAAGATCCTCTCGATTGTCGGCCACACCCATAGGCCACTGTTCGAGAGCATGAACAAGAGCGACTCGATAAAGTTCGAGATCGAGTCGCTGTGCCGTGATTACTCGGATGCTCAAGGGCAGAGGCAAGTCGAGATTGAAGAGCGCATACGTGGGCTCAAGGAAGACCTGCGCAGCCTGCTGGCTGATCCCGATCACCAGGAACGCGAGGAGAGTCTCTACGACGCTGCTCTGCTGGTACCCTGCGTGTTCAATTCCGGCTGTGTACTCGGCAAGCACGGTATGACCTGCCTCGAAATCGAGGCCGGGGAGATGAAACTGGTCTACTGGTTTGACAGCCACCGCAGCCAACGCTACCTGCGCTATCGACGGTACGGCGCCGAACAGCTCGGTGCCGACCCATTCTATCGCGTCGTGCTCAAGCACGACAGTCTGGACTACATCTTCTCACGTATCCGTCTGCTTGCCTGAATCGGTGGACGGTGCCGGGTGGGTGGATTCCGTGGCCTGAGGCTCCCCGCCGCTGGCGTGTCTGATCACCGCAAACGCGCCTACCATGACCACCGCCGCAACACCGAATATGGCGCGCAAACCGAACAGATCTACCACCACTCCGGTAGTCGGGGGGGCCACAATCGCAGCCGTCTGCGAAAAGGTATAGTAGAGCCCGGTGTAGATGCCCATATTATCATACTCCGCCATCTGCCACAGCATGGGAAAACTGTTGGTGATCACCGACGCCCAGAAGACGCCGAAACCGAACAGCAGCGCCCAGAAGGTACCAACGGCGAACGTCTGTGATGAGCCCAACGACAGCGTCCATAGCTCGTGAGTGAACATCAGCGCCGACAGCAACGAGAGCGCCGCCAGTGAGAATCGAATCGTACGTTTGCGGCCGATGCGATGCGCCACGATACCACTGGGGATAGCGGACAACGCGTAGGCTACCGCGACCATACCGGTTGAGAAACCGGCCAGTCCCTCGCTCAGGCCCAGGTGCTCAATGGTGTAAAGGGTCATGAAAGGACGCATCCCCCAGTAGGCCGAAAACCAGAGCAGTAACGCCAGCAACACGTACACCGCGCTCTTGTCCTTCGACGTAAACACCAGCTTCAACGAACGCAGAACCGGTTCACGCGCTGGTGCGTCCTCGCGCGTGTTGCGTTCCTTGACGGTGATAAACAGTGCCGGCGTGGCGATCATAATCAGCAGCGCGGCGATCATAAACGGCAGCCGTCGCGACGTATCGCCCAGCAAAGGCAACTCAAGCCTGAGATCCATCAGCGGTGCCAGTGCGATTGTGCCCACGATAGCGGCAATTCCGCCCATCGTGTTGATCACGCCGTTGGCCTCGCTGCGGTACTCACCGGGAATGGTGTCGGGCATCAGCGCCACAACCGGTCCACGCGCTGACTGCTTGAAAAGGTTCAGCAGCACGATTGCCCCGATCAGCGCCGCCAGAGACGCCATTCCGGCGCTCGGAAGCCAGAAGAAGACCACTGCACTCAGCGGCAGCGTCAGCAGGATGTAGGGCATCCTGCGGCCAATACGCGTGCGTGTACGGTCACTGAGTGCGGTCACGAGCGGAATCAGCGACAGTGCCAGTATATTGTCAAAGGTCATAATCACGCCGATCAGTGCCCGCGAATCAAGATACTGATTCAGAAACACCGGAACGTAGTTGTCGTACAGCGGGTCCATCAGCCCCATGGTGAAGAACCCAAGCCCGATCATGAACGTGATTCGATAGAACCGTGGCGGCACGTTTGCGTCTTGTTGCGGCATACTCCCTCCACTATACAACCAGACCGCCTATTCGCCAAACCTGCGATCTACGCTACAATAGCATCCTGTTACGGCACCAAACAACGTGGCTGGGAGGCCGCCGTCATGAACCGGGCGCCAACCTTCAACCGGAACCTCGTAACGCGTATCGTACCGCTCTACGTCGGCGGAAGGTCGAGATACCTGAGGGTTGGTGTGAAACGCGCAGCGACGGCTACGGCGCTGTTTCTCGTTGCAGTGTACGCGGCCACACCGCTGGGCGCCGAGACCGATGATCCGTCAAGCACGCGTCTGGCGCTGGCTCAGCGGGTAGCCGACGTAATCGTCGCACGCATCCTGGACGAACACCGGCTGCCGTATCTGGGATTGGCGGTGTTTCACGGTGATCAGACAGTATTCAAGGCCCACGGTTACCACGACGAAACCCGGACGGTTGCGTTTGACGCTCGTCGGTCCATTGTGCGGGCGGCCTCGGTCGCCAAACTCCCCGTTGCGCTGGTGGCGGCCGAACTGCTGGCTGAACACGGCATAGACCCCAACGAACCTGTCCGCGATCATGT
This sequence comes from Spirochaetaceae bacterium, assembly GCA_007693945.1. Lineage (GTDB taxonomy): Bacteria > Spirochaetota > Spirochaetia > DSM-27196 > PWMO01 > PWMO01. Next base: position 8,944 of record RECP01000067.1, on the reverse strand, counting down.
CCGGACGTTCGGTGTTCCAACCCACGAACGCACCCCGATCCGGTTCAACCATCTCTTCAGCCACACCGAAGGATTTGAAGCGCGCAGCGTCGGAATCAAGACCTTTGACCCGCATCAGCTGGTCCCGCTGCGCCAATTGCTGCGCGACACACCCCCGCTGACCTTTCAGAGGCCCGGCCTGATGGTCACCTACGGCAACTGGGCCAGCGCGGTACTGGGCGGAGTTATCGAGGAGCTGAGCAGCACGTCCTTTGCCGAGGCGATGCAACAACGGCTCTTCGATCCGGCCGGTATGAGTGACAGCACTTTTTTGCAACCGTTGCCGTCCGAGCTTGCCGAACGGCGGGCTCCCGACTATCGCTATCAGGGAGCACAGTTGCGCCGCCTGGAGCCAACATGGTCTCAGCTGGTTCCCGCAAGCGGGTTGCACACCACCGTCGCCGACGCGGCCAGGCTAATGGGGCTGCTGTTGCGAGACGGACAACGGGCAAGCCAGACGGTTCTGAGCCGGGACACCGTCCAGCGAGCGCTGGAAACGCAGTTCCGCGTGCATCCGCGCCTGCCCGGCGTTACCCTGGGGTTTCTGGAAGAGGAGCATTCCGGCTTGCGCATGCTGGTCCGAGATGGTGACTCCGAGGGGGTCATGTCGCGCATGATCCTGGTGCCGCAGGCCGATGTCGGCGTTTTCCTGGTGACCGGGAGCGACAGCAAAACACCGCGCACCGATGCCGCAAGGCTGCTTGGCGAGGGACTCTGCGCAGAGATCGACTGCCCGGCACCCTACGACGGGTATCCGGAGCTCATGACCGTCGAACCGCTCAAGCCGTACACCGGGATCTACAGTCTCGCGAACCGCCCGCGTCACGACGTCAGCCGCCTGCCGGTCCAGGTCACCACGCTGCTGCGTGTTTCCACCGCGCAGGCCGGCACACTGCTGGTTACGCCGCTATCGGACGATCCGTTTGCGGGTATCGACCGCGCTACCGAGTTTCGACCACTTGGCGAACAGCTGTTCGAGGCAGTTGATCGGTCGATCAGGATAGCGTTTGTGCGTGGGCCGCTCGGCGAGGTACGTTATCTGTTCACCGGTGCCGGCTATCATGGTTCATACGAGAAGCTTCGGCCCTGGGAGCGGCTCTATTTCGCGCTGGCCGGGCTGTTGTTGCCGATGGTGCTCTGCGTCGTAACTACGCTGATGCGTCTCATCGGCATACTCAGTCGTCGGCGGCCCGAAAGCGGCCGCCGCCAGCGCCTGCAGAGCGGCGGGATCACCGTCTGTGCGGCAACGATGACGGCGTTTGGAGTGCTCGCGATCCCGGCTATTGCCTTCGTGGGGATGGCTCCCGGCCTGCCGGCCTGGGTTCCGGGTCTGGGCGGCTTTGCGTACGTCGTCTTCAGTTTACCGATAATCGCGCTGGCAGCGATTCTGTGGGTGCTGGCACTTGGTGCACGCAGCGTTGCAACCGGTTTTGCCATATCGGTTCCCGAGGGTATCATGGATCGGCTGCTGCTCGGCTCCGTACCGATTCTGTTTGTCGCGCTTTACCACTGGCGTCTGCTGGGTTACTGGTTCTGAGCAAAACGAAGGGCTCACGGCGGCAACGCCGGTCGTGGCCGGATCAGCCTCCGTTTCAGCAGTGCTTCACATACTCGAGATGGATCTGCTGATAGAGTTCCTGACCGACCGCGGTGCTGATGCGAGACTCGGCAGTGGCAAAGAACTCGTCGAGCCGCCGGAACCCGCCGGTGCTCGGATAGCCGGCCCGGGGATCATAGCGTCGGCCGCGCTGGTAGCGGAGTGCCTGCAGGCACATGTCGATAAGGTTCATGTCGCGCACAAACAGAGCTGCAGGCGTTGTCGAATCCTCGTACTCGTCCCACAGTGCACGGACCACCGCGGGAACTGTAGACTCGGATACGGCCGGAAACAACTGCTCGATGGCCGCGCGTTCGTTGGCCTGTTTCTGCTGCAGCGAGACGCTGCGGTCTCGCTCGTCAACGCGCGCGGCTACGTCTCCGGTCACCGCTTCAGCGATGTCGTGGACCAGCGCCATGGCAACAGCGTGATCGCGATCAACTCCGGCCTGGCTGGCGTACAGAAGGCATAGCAGCGCGGTACCCCAACTGTGGTCGGAGACCGATTCCGGTTCTCCGATACCGCGGATCAGCCATCCGACCCGCCGCTGATCTTTGAGGCTGTAGAGTCTATCCAGAGTGACGAGGTCGATCATGTACCGCCCGCTCACGCGCCGAGCCTGCCGGGTGGCCGGCCTGGAAGCGTGGTAGTTCAGCTACGGGCTCGAGCGTGTAACGGAATCGCCGCGTCACGTACCGGTCCAGTCGCGCCACAACAAAGCCCGACATCACCAGCGCAATGACGCCGGCGGCAAAGGAGAGCAGAACGCGCGCGTCCTCTCCGTAGCCGGAGAATAGTGCGAAGTATGCCCCAAACAGCCCGGCAATCAGTGCTGCAAACGGGATACCGTAGGTTACCAGCGTGACGCTCAGAATCGACGCGTTGCTGATGCACAGCCGAACCGGTTGAGCCTGTTGCAGCACGAAGACGTCGGGGACGGTCACGCTCTTGCCCGCCGCGTAGCACGACTCGCGGATGGTACAGCGATCGCAGGCAGCCGGTGTCGTGATTCGCACGGTGGTACCGTCATCGCTCACCCGCTCAACGATGCCGTATTCCTCAATCATGCCTCTACCGCCGCGGCCCTGGCTCGACGCTGTGCGGCAATCCGCGTCATGGCCGCCTCCTTGTTCACCAGATTACGGTTGGAGTTATAGCATTGCGTCGGGCATTTGGCGCCGTACTCCGGTTTGGCACTGTAGTTCCGCGTGTTCACACGTGCCAGGTTATCCCGCACGCTGACAGCATCCGGATTGTCGTCAGCCGCCGCCGCCTTGACACAGATATTGCAGGCAATGCAGGCCTTCTTGCACACCTTTCGTGCTATCGGTCCGGGATCAAGCGACTTACAGTAGACAAAGGCGTCGTGCTTCAGGGGATGCAGTTCGATGAGGTCGCGCGGACAGGCGATTACACAGTTGCCACAGGCGGTACACTTCTCGGCATCGACGTATGGTATACCGGTGGCGCTCATGTGAATGGCATCAAACGGGCAGGATTCGACGCAGCTGCCCAGACCCACGCAACCGTACTTGCAGCGCTTGGCGACGTCCTGCGAGTAGATCGCCGCGGCGCAATCAGGGATGCCTTTGTAGACGCCGGGGAATGCCGACGCCTCGGAGTCTCCCTGACAGAAGACCACCGCAACCAGTTTGTCTTTCTGCTCGTCGGAGACTTTGACCCCCATCACGTGTGCCACGTCGCGGGTGGTATCGTCGCCACCGACCACGCATAAATCGATCTTCTCACCGTTCCGCGCCACCGCCTCGGCGTACGCGGCACATGACGCGTAGCCACAGCCACCGCAGTTGACACCGGGCAGTCTCTCCTCCAGCTCGGCTATGCGCGGATCAACTTCGACCGCAAACCGGGCGTTGGCCGTAACCAGAAACAGCGCGAAGACAAGCCCTATCAGACCCATCATTGCTGCCGCGATAAGTATCATCATGCCCTCCGTTACGCCGACAGGAGGCCCGAAAACCCCATAAAGGCCAGTGCCAGAATCCCGGCTACGATCAGCGTTATTGCCGCCCCCTGAAACGGCCGGGGAATGTCTGCGGTCTCGAGCTGTTCGCGTATGCCGGCCATGATCACGATTGCCAGCGTGAAGCCCACGCCGGCACCGATACCGAAGACTACCGACTCGATAAAGCCGTAACCCCGCATGGTGTGCAACAGGGCCACAAACAGAATCGCACAGTTGGTGGTTATCAGGGGCAGAAAGATCCCGAGCGTCCTGTAGAGCGCCGGTGAGGTCTTCTTGATGAACATCTCCACAAACTGCACCAGCGACGCGATCACCACGATATAGGAGACGTACTCCAGAAACGGCAGACCGAACTGGATCAGGATGAAACGGTTAATAATCCAGGTCACGATCGCCGTGATAGTCATGACAAAGGTGACCGCAATCCCCATCGAGAGCGCCGAATCGATCTTCTTCGAGACGCCGATAAAGGGACAAATCCCCACAAAGTAGGTAAGGACGAAGTTGTTGACAATTGCAGCGGAGAGAATCAGAACAACAATACTCACGTTACGCCTCCGCCTTGCTCTCGGCCTTGATCAACACCATGTGACTGCCCTCTTTTGCTGCGTTGAAGACCGCCATCAGCACCCCCAGCGTCAAGAATGCTCCCGCCGGCAGAATCATCACCAGTAGCGGCGTGAAACCCTCGCCGAACAGCTCGATACCGAAGAATGCACCGCTGCCGAGCACTTCACGTACCGCGCCCAGCACCATCAGGGCAGCTGTAAAACCGGCTCCCATTCCAAGCGCGTCACTGACCGCCGCAATCGGACGGTTGCGGGTCGCGAACGCCTCGATGCGCCCCATGATCACGCAGTTGACGACGATCAGCGGAACGTAGGGCCCGAGCGACGCCGACAGCGGCGGAAAGAAGGCCCTCAGAACCAGATCGGCGATGGTAACGAAAGTCGCGATCACTACCGCATAGACCGGGATGCGCACCTCGGAAGGCACAATCGGCTTGATGACACTGGCAATCAACGCCGCAGACACCAGTACGAACGAAGTCGCCAACCCCATACCGAGGCCGTTGACCACCGACGTGCTGACCGCCAGAACCGGACACATTCCCAGCACCTGTACGAATACCGGGTTGTTCCTGAGAAGTCCCTTGGTGAACTCGTAGCTTATTGACCTTGCCGCCATAGTTGCTCCTTAACGGCCTTCGGCCGCGCGGATTGCGTCAATTGCTTCCTGCGCGCGCCGGTTTATCGCCTCGACCACGGCGTTGGTGGATATCGTAGCACCGGAAATTGCCTGGACTTCGTTTGCTTCGGGATCGGGCTCGACGTTGCGGACGGTTCGGATTGCGCGCGTCGGGTTGAGCCCGCGAAACTGGCCGCGGAACTGGTTCTCGGTAATACGGCCGCCGAGACCGGGAGTTTCCAGATTCTCGACCACCTGCAGCCCTTCGATCTGCGTCAGTTCGGGGGTCAGACCGATCAGCATGTTGATCGGCCCGTTGTAGCCCGCAGCCGTGATGCGTACAGCATATCCGATCAGCTGGTCTTCGGAATCCACACCGCGATAGATATCGATGACATCGACGTCAAGCTGCTCGAACGTCGGATCCTCGACATCGGCAAACAGCGCGGCCAGCGATGCCTGCAAGGCGCGCTCGCGGTTGAGTTCAATCAGCGGCGAAAGCGACACGAACGTGGCCGCCAGCACCAGTCCCGAGAACAGCGTCGCCAGTGTCAAGACGATTATCATGCGTTTCATTGCGTACCTTTCCGCTCCGTGGCCCCATCGGCCGAACGACTCCGGCCGCCGGCTCTTTCGGCACCGAAGACCCGATAGTCACTGTAGCGATTGATAATCGGGGTAACCGCATTCATCAGCAGAATCGCAAACATCACGCCTTCGGGATAGCCGCCGAACAGCCGGATGACCACAACAAGAATCCCCGCCCCCAGGCCAAAGATGACATTGCCGATCCGGGTGTAGGGCGTGGTCACCATATCGGTAGCCATGTAGAAGGCTCCGAGCATCAGCCCGCCGGCGAAAAGATGGAAAACCGGGCTGACGTAGTTGATCGGATCGGCCAGATAGAAGACTCCTGTCAGTACGAAGACGGTTCCCAGCAGGGAGACCACCATTTCCCAGCGGATCAGCTTCAGTGCCAACATCGCCAGCCCGCCGACTACGATGAAGACTGACCCGGTCTCACCGATACTGCCACCGATCTGGCCGAACACCAGGTTGGGCAGCGCTTCATAGATACCTTCGAAGCGTGCCGCCGCGAGCGGTGTCGCCTGCGTCCGCGCATCGATACCCTGCGGCAGGAAACCAAAGACCCGGTTTGGCACCGTCCATGTGGTGATCTGCACCGGGTAGGCAGCCGAAAGAAAGGCGCGTCCGACGAGTGCCGGATTGAATACGTTGCAACCGATACCGCCGAACACCTCCTTACCGAGGAAAACGGCCACCACGCAGCCGACCATCAACGCAATCGGAGAGATACGGGGCGGCAGCACCATGACCAGCAGTACGGCAGTCACCACCGCACTGCCGTCGGCAATTGACCACGGACTTCGGCCACGCGCCCGACGCGTCAGCGATTCGGTCAGCAGACAGGTAACGATTGCCAGCAGGTAAAGACCGAGCACCCGCAACCCGAAGTAGAACACCGACATCACCACTGCGGGCAACAGCGTAAGCACCACGGCAAACATGATGCGCTGGGTGGTATCCGCGGCGCTGTCGTGAGGAGAAGAGGTAAGGATGAAACCTTCGGTTGGAGCACTCATACGGCCCGAACTCCTTTACAGTTTGTGAACGCGCACGTAGTTCTTGGCATACCGTATCCAGGCGACCAGCTTGATTCGAGCCGGGCAGGCGTAGGCACACGAGCCGCACTCGAAGCAGTCGTTCAGATGCAGCGCTCTGGCTTCGAGGAACTTCCCGGCCCTGGCGTAGGCAGCCAGCTTCAGAGGCATCAGGTTCATTGGACAGACGTCCACGCAGCGGCCGCAGCGAATACACGGAGACTCGTCCACGACCTCCGCATTGGTCAGGAAGAGCAGCCCCGAAGACCCTTTCGTAACCGAATAGTCGAGAGTCGGCAGCGCCACACCCATCATCGGCCCACCGGCGATCACCTTGGTGACATCGCCGACGATACCGCCGCAGCCGTCCACCAGGTCGCTGAACGGCGTCCCGATCGGCGCCCGCAGGTTCCTGGCCTCCTTGATGCCGTCACCCGACACCGTGATGACACGATCTACCAGCGGCTTGCCCCAGAAGAACCAGTCTTCAATTGCCACCAGCGTGAAGACGTTGGCCACCACAACACCGATCTCCAGGGGCAGCTTCCCGGCCGGCACCGTGCGTCCGTTGGCGGCGTAAATCAGCATCTTCTCGGCACCCTGCGGGTACTTGACCTTCAGCGGCACGATCTCTATCGGAGTGTCCGAGACACCCGCAGCCGCCGTGCTGACCGCCTCGATGGCATCCGGCTTGTTACTTTCGATACCAAACAGAATACGCTTGAAAGAAAAGCCGCGGTGCAGAATGCGGATCGCCTCGACCAGTTCGGTAGTCCGCTCAAGCATCAGGCGATGGTCGCAGGTCAAGTAGGGCTCGCACTCGACACCGTTGATGACCAGCGTGTCGATCTCGGCCGTCGGCGGAGGCGAGAACTTGACGTGCGTGGGAAAGGTGGCTCCTCCCATGCCCACCACACCGGCGTCGCGGATTCCGTCAACGACCGCCTTGCGGTCGAGAGCGTCCAGATCGACGTCGCGCCGTTGCCATTCGTGCGCTTGCGTCTCTTCGACATTGACCTCGATCTCGATGTAGTCCGACATGCGCCCGGCCGGGAGCGGCTGCTGCACGATCCGCTTGACCTTGCCGTAGACCGGAGAGTGTACACGGGCCGACACGAAGCCGTCGGCGTCGCAGATCAACTCTCCCGGCACCACTTCATCTCCGCGGCCCTTGACCGGAAGCGCGGGCTTGCCGAGATGCTGCGACACCGGTATGCGCAACAGCGCAGGAACCGGCGTATCCTCTACGGCCGAGGAAGCAGTTCGTTCTTTGTGGTCATGAGGGTGGACACCTTTCTTGAACGTTCGTACGGGCATCGGAAACTCCCGCTCCGTGGCAGCATCCCCTTCAGCGAGCGGAACCCCAGCCATGCGCATGTTCCAGCGTTCAGCGGCCCGGCCCAATGACGCACTGCACCCGACCAAACACCGGCCTACCGGCGCGCCCCGGTCGCGACCTCCTACCCCGCTCGAGATAGTAACCACAGTAACTATTTGATTTTACCCGTGATTTTATGCCGCTTGAAGGCTACCTGTCAACTCTCGATCGCAGCTAGTAGTCGATCCTCAGAACGCGTTTCAGCTCGTCTCGCCAGGCGTGAATGAGCAGCAGCTCGGCAGAGTCAACCGCATGTCCGGCCTCGCCGGCCGGAGCCGGAGTACTCGCGGCAGGTTGGCGGCCGAGACGCGTGATCATCTGTTCCTTCTGTTCGTCGGTTAGATGCGGACTCTGCCGAATTGCCGCGCGCTGCTGCTCCAGTTCCTCTGCGGCCTGCGACAGACGCTCGGCCTCTTCGAGCTGAACCAGTCCGGCGCTGACCTGGTTGGCAACGTAGTAGAAACGCCCGGTGTGCCAACCGCGCCCAGCCAGCCCACGCTCCACCGCAGCCTCCCCCATTCCGGCCCAGGTCACAAAATCGGGCCAATCTTCGATGAAACGCTCGATCTCGGCGGCGCTGAACGGAGTCTGCAATTGCTCGTGATCGTGAGGTACGGCGGGTAATGGCAGCATGATCAGCAACAGAAATGGAACCGTGAACCGCAGGAAGCCCATCTCGGGCATACCGATACTCCTCTTCGGGCAAAGCGTACGGTCGTTACGGCACTGCTGTCAAGTCCTCGGGCCGTGGGGCCGTGGGAGACGCTTCGAGCGCACTTACGGGCGCAGTGCGGCGCGCCCAAACATGGAAAAAAGATCCCGCAATCCGGTGGTGGGCAAAAATTGCCCATTGAGATACGCGCATGGCGCTCTCAGAATCGTGACTGACCCCAAAAGTGCTCCATAAGCGCCCGATTTCAGCCAATTACTGCGCCTGATCGTGCCTGTGCGGCCATGATAGACCTCTACCTGGCACGGTTTATGCATCTATGTCTATGCGTGCCGCTTGAGGCAGCATCCGCTGAACGCCAAAACGGCGGGGCGGGCGTCGCGCCCTTCTCCTCCCGGGAGGGCGTGGCGCCCGGCGGTAGGCCGGGAGAAACAACACTCCTTCTTCCGTTCTCTCAGGTGCA
>RECP01000004.1 GCA_007693945.1 Spirochaetaceae bacterium | reverse complement strand
CTGCTTCACTATCTCAGCAGTATGGGCCCTGATATATGAAATGGGACGAATGTCCTTCGGTAGATTAAACATGCGCCGTTGTGCTTTTTCTCCACCTTGTTCAGTGTTGTACGGCTGATCACGGCCCGTTCGGCCATCATAATGGTTGATATGCGGAGCCTCTCGCCATGTAGTATACTGTGTTTTGAGGGTTGGAAATGGATTCAAGCACACAGGTGGACCGCACCCTGGTTGAGGCAGCGGCGCGGCGCCTTGCACAGAAGCAACATGATCGTGAACGCCGACTTGGTGCGCGCCGCGAGCGTGCACGCAGATTAGCGGCAGAGATTGCAGCACATCTTGGGTCCACAGACAGCTCGTTAGAGCGCGTAATCGGCTTTGGCTCTACCTTTGAGACATGGAGGTCGTATCACGAGAATTCCGATATCGACCTTGCAATTATTGGCGGAAACTGGAGTGCGCTCTGGCGTGAACTGCCTCCGAGTGAGTTTCAGATTTCGCTCGTTGAGCTTCCATTGCAGAACCAGGAGTTTATTGATCACGTGCAAAGCGTTGGAGTGACGCTGTATGAGAACTGCCGACACGATTGAACAACTGCGAGCTGAGCTCAAGCAGGATATGAGCTACATCCGCCTGAACTACACGAAGAATCGCGAAATGACCGACCGCATTGGACTCGCCTCGCCGGGCGGCTCGGAAAACGAGTTTGAGTACGCCGCGCTTGGATACACACTGCATAATCTTTACAGTGCTATGGAGTCGTACTTTGTCCGCATTGCACGGTTCTTTGAGAACAACATTGAACCGAGCGCGTGGTATCGGGAGCTGATAGACCGGATGACTCTGGAGATAGAGGGCGTACGCCCGGCACTGTTCGACATCGATTTCAGTCGCCGCGTTGACGAACTGATGCGCTTTCGGCACCTCTTTCGCAATCTCTACAAAACACCCCTGAAACCGGAAAAGGTTGCCATAGCGAATCGTGAGGCAGAAGGTATCGCAGAAGCTTTTCACAACTATCATCAGCGCTTTGACCGGTTTCTGCGGCAACTCAAGACCGAACTGAGCTGAACGCAGCAAACGCCGCAGCCGGTTCGGAAAACTGCACGATAGCGTATAGGTCCTCCAGCCTATTCTCCAGCGGTGTTGCGGTCATGACCAGCGAGTGCGTGCGCGGGATCCGGAAATCACCAGAGCCCGCTCGTCGGTAAACTTCTCTGTTTCCAGTTTCCACTGGTTCTTCAGCGACGAGGGGCAGACAATTCTTTCTCGGTTGGGTGCTCTTCGCGCTCTACCCCGAACCGGCTGACCTTGTAACGAGTATCCATCGTGTCTTCCGGCCTCCGGTAGACGCAGAATACGCGCGGCAGCACGCCCACCTTTTCGCCGATCTGAACGAACCTGCGGAAATCGATCTCAGGGTGAATGAGCTGTTTCCCTATCACTACGATTGGGTTGCCTTCGGCAAGCCCTGGTACTTTCCTACCGTGGCGGAGGCATTCTTCGCGACTGGCGGCGAACAGACTCTGGCGCTGCCGGCGCGGTTTGATTTCCGCCGTTCCGCACGCAGCTTCTGGACCGCGTTCTGGCATTACACGCCTTCCCACAAGAGGGTCTCACTCGCGGTGGGATTCGTGCTTGCGCTGGCGATCGGATTGGCCGGGGAGGCGCTGTTGATCGTTCACCGCAGATCAAGCTTCATAAGGACACGGGGGAAGGCGTTGATTGCCGAGGACGTGTCAGCGGCCTTGTGAAATTCCGCCTTCTCAAACATTCTGCGCGTACCCACGTAGGCCATGGCGAGATCCACCTTCTCGCTGCCGTTGTCCACGGGGTACCCCTCTATCGCCGGGGCTCCCCGAGACCGGGCAAACTTCACCGCCCCGGCAAGCAGCGAGTGGGAGATACCCCTGCCGCGGAGTCCCGGCGGTACACGAGTACACCCCACAGCCTTGGTACCGTCGTAGGCAAGCACTCCGATCGGTCCATCCCTCATAAGTTCGGCAACCCTCTCCCCGGGCGGTACTCCGCAGGGATACGTTTTCCACTATTAAACAAGCGGCGCGGCTAAGTCACTGAATGTGAGCAACAAAACCCAAACGCGTCCGCCTGATTTGCTTTGTTAAGTGTCATCTTAGTCCTTGACAGGCAGCCGCAGAGAGTAGTTTGGTCGACAGATGCTCAACGAGCGCTCGAGTATACGCTCAGCGCGGTAACTGTGACCAGAATCAGTCCCATGCCGAAGATCTGTAGTGCGGCCAGGTTTTCATTCAAAACCACGACGCCGAATAGCGTTGCCGTGACCGGCTCGACCATCGCCACAATAGACGCTACAGCCGGTGCGGTGTGGTTCAGGCCGACGATATAGAGAATGAACGACAATCCGGCGCCAAACGTGCCCAACACCACGAACAGTGGCCAACTCGGTGTGCTCAGCACTGCCGCGGTCTGGTCGGCATCGCCCAGCCAGATAAGTATGGCGGCGAGTACCGCGAACGCTATTACGAGAATCGCCTGTGGGCTGCCGTGCGGTGCCGCATACTTGAAGCCGAAAATGAATACCGCATAGGACAGGCCGGAAAGCAGTCCGGCGCCGGCGGCGAGCGGCGTGACGTCACCCGCTCCAATCTCGTAAACACCGGTAAGCAGCACGACGCCAAGCATTACCGTCGCCATCGCGGCCCACTTGAGCACAGTTGGTCTTTCGAGCTTGAGTGTGAAGGACACGAGATAGACAAACACCGGTGCGCAGTACATCAGGGTCGCTGCAACCGCGACACTGCCCTCCGCGATGCTTACGAAATAGAATACGAAGTTGCCGGCAACGCCCACACCGGCAATCGCAGACCAGAACCACAACCGGCGACTTGCCAATCCGCTGCCTCGCGGGCGCAACGCCAGCCAGACGAGAACGAACAACAGCCCGATCGCGCCCCGGTAGAACGACACTACAACCGGGTCCCAGCCCCGGGCCGTGAGAATGCCGCCGATCCCGCCTGATAGCCCCCAGCACAGTGCCGCAAGTGC
>RECP01000124.1 GCA_007693945.1 Spirochaetaceae bacterium | reverse complement strand
AACTGCTCTGCTGCTTGCGGATGCCGGCAAAATGCACAGTTTTGGGAACACTCAGTATCAGTTACGATCGAGTCATCCAGCCGTTCCAGGGAGTGTAACCGTGGTCAGAAGAGTGCTATCGACGCGCAGGCACAAGGCCGGAGTGGCGCCGGGAACGCCGATTCATATTGGTGAGCGCGGAGATGACGGGGTACGGATCTCGGTGTTCGAGTACGATGCAGACACGTGCGTTGAACGTGAGCTAAAGAGCACGGACCAGTGTGCGACGCTCCCGCTGCAATCGGCGGTGACCTGGATAGACGTGAGCGGTGTGCACAATGTGGTTGCCGTCACCCAGATATGTCGGACCTTCGGTATACACCCGCTGGTCCAGGAGGATATCGTCAATACCGATCAGCGTCCGAAGGCCGAAGAGTACGACGGTTATCTGTTTGCGGTTGTCAAGATGCTTAGTCAGCCCGAGCGGAACGGCCAAATCGAGGTTGAACAGGTCAGCGTAGTGGTGCGGGATCGGCTGGTGATATCGTTTCAGGAACGGTCGGGTGACGTTTTCGAAGCCCTGCGTGCCCGGCTGTGCAGCGCGAAGGGCAGTGTGCGGCGCCGAGGCCCCGACTACCTTGCCTACTGCCTGCTGGATGCAATCGTAGATCAATACTACCTGCTGCTGGAACAGATCGAGGCGCGGATAGAGCCGCTGGAGGAGGCTGCGATTGCGGACCCGCAACCGAACGTTGCGCGCGCCATCCAGGCACTCAAGCGAGACCTGCTGCATCTGCGGCGCTCACTGTGGCCGATGCGCGAAATGATTTACCGGCTGTCGTGCGAAGGCGCGGCGGTAATTGAAGACGATACGCGTCTTTCTGCGTGACCTCTATGATCACGTGATCCACGTGATCGAGATCCTCGAAACCTTTCAGGAGATTGCGGCCGGCACTATGGAGATCTTTCTCTCGAGTATCAGCAACCGCATGAACGGCATCATGAAAGTGCTGACAATTATCTCGACGACCTTCATCCCGCTGACGTTTGTGGCCGGCATCTACGGCATGAACTTCGTGTACATGCCGGAGCTGGAGTGGCGCTGGGCCTGTCCGGTGACGCTGGGCATGATGGCGTTGATTGCACTGATCATGCTGCGGTTATTCCGGCGCAAGAAATGGATTTGACCCGGCGGCGCCACTCGTCTTGCTCAGCGCCCGTGTGTCACGGCTGGTTCGACGTGTGGCGCGGCCTTTCCGTCTATCGCCGCAGGAACTGGTCGAGCAGCACCGCCAGAATAATGACTGAGCCCTTGGCGATCAGCTGGTAGTAGGGGCTCACATTCAGGAGATTGAATCCGTTGTTGAGCACGCCGATGATCAGGGCGCCGATCAGCGTACCGCCAATACTGCCTCTGCCACCCATCAGGCTGGTGCCACCCAGAACCACGGCGGCAATGGCATCCAGTTCGAAGCCGGTTCCGGTATTCGGTTGCGCCGAACCGAGCCGGGCGGCCAGCACTAACCCGGAGATACCGGCGCAGAACCCGCTCAGAGCGTACACCAGGGTCTTTATTCGCGAGACGCGGATTCCGGACAGGCGTGCAGCCTCTTCGTTGCCGCCCGTGGCATAGATACAGGAACCCAGCGGGGTATGCTTCAAGATGAAGTGGGCCAGCAGCAGCACCATCCCCATAATGAGAATGGGAACCGGGACCGGGCCCAGATTGCTTTCTCCCAGAACCCGATACGGACTGTCAAACCGAACCAGCGGTTGCCCCGCCGTAATGACCAGCGCCGTGCCCCGCGCGATGGTGAGCATGGCCAGAGTTGTAATGAACGGAGGTATCATTCCATAGGCAACCAGCACCCCGCTGAAGAGCCCCGCACCCGCAGCCACGGCGAGTCCGAGCACGATTCCCGTGAAGTCGGCCCCCGGAAGCTCCATCGCCATGATGGCGACACAGCCACTGAGTGCCACCAGGGAGCCTACCGACAGGTCGATCCCTCCGGTGATGATCACCAGAGTCATCCCGACTGCGATAATCGCATTGATCGAGACCTGGCGCGCAATGTTGACAAGGTTAGGGACAGTCATGAACCGATCCGAAAGCAGCGTAAGGATCAGACAGATACCCACCAGACCGAACAGGCTCCCGTAATTCTTCCAGAACGCTTTGCGCAGCGCCAGTACCGGTTTCTTTTCAACCAACTCCATGAGCGGTGTCCTCCGTTATGCATTCGATAATGGTCTCCTGTCGTGTACTGCCTCCGGGAAGCTCCGCCAACAGGCGGCCCTGACTCATGACGTAGATGCGGTCGCTCATGGCAATCAACTCGGGCAAATCCGAAGAGATCATGAGTACACCCTTGCCCTCCCGTGCCAGCGTGTTCATGATCTTGTACATCTCGTATTTTGCCCCGACATCGATACCACGGGTAGGCTCATCAAGAACAAGAAGCCGGCACTGTCTGGCCAGCCACTTGGACAGAACAACCTTCTGTTGATTGCCGCCGCTCAGCTGATGCGTCTGCTGTTCGAGTGCGGCAACCTGGATACGAAGCCCGTCTATCTGGTCACGCGCAATCTGCATCTGCCGGCGTCTATCCATTCGAAAGCCGGTAAACAACTGACGCAGCAACGGCAGCGTGATATTCTCATAGACCGCCATTTCAAGAATCAGGCCCTGTTCCTTGCGGTCTTCGGGGACCATTCCGATTCCCAGACGAATTGCCTGCGCCGGATCGGCAGGTTGGATCGGACGGCCGTCATAGAACACCTGTTCCGGTCCCTGATTACCGGCGCCGAAGAAGGTCCGTACAAGCTCGGTACGGCCGGCGCCTACAAGGCCGGCAAGCCCCACAACCTCGCCCTCGTGTACCTTGAGCGTTACCGACTCAGAACCTCCTGCGTTGCGAACCTCCAGGATCAGTTTGCCGGCAGGGGCGCTCTGCTTGGGATAGTGCTCAGTAATCGGCCGCCCGACCATCAGACGGATAACTTCGTTCAGCTCGAGTGTATTGGTTGGTTGCGCGGCCACCAGCTGTCCGTCGCGCAGTATCGAGAGCCTATCGGTGATCTGAAACAGCTCCTCGAGGCGGTGCGAAACGTAGACGATGGCGACACCCCGCGCTTTGAGTGCAGCGATAGTACGGAACAGATTCTCGATCTCCTGGCCGGAAAGCGGTGCACTGGGTTCATCCATCAGGACGATGCGAGACTCCAGCGACAGTGCCCGGGCAATCTCCACCAGCTGCTTTTCCGCGACCGTTAGCTCGACGACCAGGCGTTCGGGGTCCAGGTTGCTCCCCAGTTGTCCCAGGAGTCGGTTGGCTTCGGCCTTCATCCGGCTCCGTCGAAGTACATACCGTGAACCAACCTGAGCCTCGTGCCCCAGAAAGATGTTGCGAGCGATGCTCAGATGGGGAATCAGGCTGAACTCCTGATAGATGACGGTAATGCCCAGTTGCTGGCTGTCACTCGGACTGCCGATCGCTACCTGGCTGCCGTTCAACACGATCTGCCCCGAATCGGCCGGCAGGGCTCCGCTGAGAACCTTCAGCAGCGTCGACTTGCCGGCACCGTTTTCGCCCACCAGGCCGTGAACTTCACCCGGGTACAGCACCAGATCCACGTCGTCG
Source organism: Spirochaetaceae bacterium (assembly GCA_007693945.1). Classification (GTDB taxonomy): domain Bacteria; phylum Spirochaetota; class Spirochaetia; order DSM-27196; family PWMO01; genus PWMO01. The sequence goes on along the minus strand of RECP01000124.1, from coordinate 11,129 downwards.
AGCGCGCGAACCCCCGGGAAGTCCTTGCTGATGCCCCGCATCTCGAGGATTGCACCGGCGACGGCTGCGGTATCGGAGCCTGCCGTCGACACTCTGTTGCCGTCCCCGGGCTCGGGCCGGGGCAGTGCCCCCGGCCCTCGATCCGATTCAATCATCGGGTGATGAACTGTACCGGCATTACCGACTGCACCGGCACCGACATCTCTCCGGTGGTGAGCCACTTGGCGTACAGCACTCCCATCCGGCCGATGTCATGCGGTGGAAGGGCAATTGTCATCGTGAGGTCGCCGCGCCGGACAGCTTCCACGGCGTCGCGGTTGGCATCCATACCGGTGATAATAATGCCCGATCTGCGCGAAGCCCTGATGGCAGCCAGTGCTCCCATCGCCATCTCGTCGTTGAAGCAGTAGACCGCATCGATGTTACGCTGCGCTTGAAGGATGTTTTCCATGACGCTCATTGCCCGGGCTCTGTCATAATGGCCGGTCTGTTGGGCAACGATGCGTATGCCGGGATAGCGCGCAAAGACTTCGGCCGACCCCACCTTGCGATCTTCCGATGAAGCAGCGCCGGGCACCCCTTCCAGAACCACCACGTTTCCTCTGCCGCCCAGTCTGTCCACGACCCACTGCGCACCCATTCTGCCGATCACGACGTTGTCGGTTCCGATATGCGCGGTGACTGCCGGGCTGGGCACGCCACGCTGCAGTGTGATGACCTTGATACCGGCGTTGGCGGCTTTCTCGGCAACCGCACCCGCTCCATCATGCGTGGCGTTGATGAGCAGGACGTTCACTCCGCGCTGGATCAGGTCTTCCACGTCCGAGATCTGTTTGTCCAGCCTGTCTTCGGCGTTCAGGACGACGGCCTGCATGCCCTGTCGAGCAGCCTCTTCCCGCACACCGTTGGCCATGGCCACGTAAAAAGGGTTCACCTGGGTTGAGACCGAAAAACCGACTACCGGTCTCTGCTGGGCCCAGACTGTCGCCTCTCCTCCCGTCACCGCCGCCAGAAGGATCACACAGAACAAGAAAACTGCAATTCTCCTCATACCCACTTCCTCCTCACTGTGTCTCTATCGTTGACCCTCGGGGCCGGCATTCGCGGAGATTGCCGGTCGCCGCGGGATTCGATAGTCGTTCCGATCAGTCCGATGGCTGCGTATCTGACATCCACCACGCGTCTCCAGAGCGTATTCCCGGGGCTCAGAGCCCCAGCCGATGATGCTCCTCCTGTACCTGCTCACACCAGTTACCGACGTTCCAGCTTCCGAACGCCCCCAGGCCGCCCATCTCGTGCGGCCCCTGGTAGACCGGGAGATGAATGACGCTCAGACCCGGGTAGTCGTACGCCTGTTGTAAGGCCCGCAGAAGCTCCTGAGGACTGAATCCGCCCGTCAGGGCGTTGACGCCCCGTACGCTGGCGGCCAGCGCCGCATAGTCAACCACCACCGTATCCCGCGTCGCATGCTCACGGCCGTATTGGGCGTATTGCAGACCGGTAATTGCGGCCATCGCACGGTTATCCAGAATCACGACACAGCCCTTCACGCCGTGTTGAACTCCATCGATCAGGATCTGCGGATTCATGGTGAAACTGCCGTCACCGCTCAAGGCAAAGGTGTATTCCGGCCGATCGGCGGCGGCGGCGGCGAGCAACGCAGACACCGCAAACCCCATGTACGAGGCACCCGTCTCACTGAAGGTTCGTCCCGGGACTTCGTCCTCTGCAATCTGGAATCCGTTGGCCTGTACGTCGCCGGCATCGAAGTAGCAGACCGCGTTGTGCTCCCCGGCAAATTGCAGAATAGCCCGTATGGCCGCGGGCTGTGTCAGAACTTCGCGGCCCCAGGTCCGGTCAAAAAGCAGAGGTGACCTGTAGCGCAACGCCTTGAGCTCCTCCCACTGCCGTTTGTTGTCGCGGTTCATGCGCAACCACTGCGATTCGGCAGCAGTTTGACTGAAACCGTTGTGCCGGAGGTATCGTATCCAACGGCGCAGGTTTGCGGCCGCGTCCCCCGTAACCAGCAGGCTGCGGTTGTAGTGATCCGCGTCGTAAGTATCGGAGTTGAAGTTGATCACGTCGCGGGCATTCTTCCAGGCGGTGCCGGAACAGTCCCACTGGCAGACCGCCCGGGCGCCGATCACGATTGCAAGATCGGCATGGTTCATGGCGTAGTTGCCGCACAGCGTTCCTTTGGAGCCGCCGACGCTCATGAATCGCGGGTGGCTGTAGGGCACTACTCCTCCCATTTTGGCTCCGCCGACGATGACCGCATCTATGAGATCCGCCAGTTCGACCATCTCCGCGCCGCAGCCGGAAGCACCGCCGCCAAACTTGATGGTTATGCGCTGCGCGCCGTGTACCAGTTGCGTTGCCTGTGCAAAGACCTGCTCGTCATCTACCCTTAGCGTCGGATACTCCGGACGTCCGGGAAACTCCAGCAGGTTGCACTCTTCGATTGCCGTGGGCTGAACGTTCATCGGCATCAAGAGGTAAAAGGGGCCGGCGAAGACGGGGTTGAAGACGGTGGCCGCCCCTCGCCGCAGCGCGGCGAAGACAGCCTGTGGCGTGTGTATCTGGTACCCGTGTCCCATGGTTTTGACGAGCGAGAGAAACCCGGCCTGCTCGTGCCGCGGAATCTGCTGCATGTTGGGACCTTCATCGTGCGTGGTTTCATCGCCGTAGATGTGGTACACACCGATGCCGTTGGATGAAGCCGCCAGCGAGCCGGCAAGCGCCTGCAGTGCTCCAGGGCCGATCGAGGTTATAACGGCAGCGGTCTCCCCGTAGTGCCAGCGCAGCATGGTTGCGCAGTGGGCAGCCTCAATCTCGTGACGAACGTTATAGGTTTGGACCACGCCGGCGTCCTGGTAGGAGGCCAGCACGTCGGCAATATCGGTGCTTCCATGCCCGAAAACACAGATGTACTTGCGGATTCCCTGATTGAGCAGCCCCAGAACCAGCGCTTCGGAGACCGATACGCGCTGAAACTGCTGTAGCGCACCGGCGGAAACGGCGCGGGCGATGCCTTCGTACTCATGAATACAGCGAGCGCGCTCCGTCGCGGACTGTGCGGAAAGAACTCGGCTGACGGAATCAATGCCCATGACTTCCCCCGTCCGGGAACGCGGCGTTACTGAGTTCCCGGAGTTTGCCCGCTACGGACGCGGGGGCTCCTGCACCCGCAGGATCGATTCTATCCGCGGATTGATAATTTGTCAATAGCATTGTGTAATTAGAAACGTTGTGTTAAGAGGGATTGTGTGTCAGAATAAGCCCGGTAGAGCCGTGGCGGCCGGGCAGAGCTGCGCGCCTGCCTGTACGGACGAACGTTCGCGCCGCATCCAGACTGACCAAACGTTGGAGGGTGAACTCGCAATGCCGACCAGCAAGACCTCCGCCAAGCGCTACGACATCATCCACTCACTGGACAAGGGTCTCTATCTGCTCGAAGTGATTGAAGAGGCCGGTCACCCCGTGTCGCTGCAGTACCTTTGGCAGCGGCTCAAGTGGGACAAGGCGACCATATACCGCCTGCTCACCACTCTGGAGAAACGAGCCTACATTCACCGGGATCCGGAGACGCGCGAATACTCGCTGGGAATCAAGATCTATGCGCTATACGATTCGCTGATCCGACAGCTGGATCTGCAACAGATCAGCAAGCCGTATGTTGTACGGCTGGCACAGGAGACCGGGCACACGGCTCATCTGGCGGTGGCTGTGGGCAATCGCATCGTATTCATAGATCGCGTAGTCGGCTCCGGCATACTGTCGGTCAACACTCAGATCGGGGCGATGGAGCCTGCCTACTGCACGGCCCTGGGCAAGGCCTATCTCGCGTACATCGACAGTAACGATCTGCCCGATCTGCTGGAAGAGCCGTTGACCAGATACACGCCCAACACTCTGGTGGACCTGGGGGACATAGCGTGCGACCTGGCGAAGGTTCGCCGCAGGGGCTTTGCGATAGATGATGAAGAGTACAGCTCGGGGATTCGCTGCATTGCTGCTGCGATTCTGAACCAGGTTCACGCGCCGGTGGCAATGATCGGTGTATCGGGACCGAAGAATCGCATCAACCTCAGAGCGATGCGCGAATGCGGCGAGCTTGTCAGGGACGCGTCGCGCGAGATTTCGCGGAAATTCGGCTACGGCATCGGGCTTGACGATCAACAGCGCGGCGCGACGGCCGCTGCACCGCGGTAGACCCCGATTCGCCGGTCGGTATGGTGGCGATTGGCGCGCAGCTTGTGCTTGCCGCCGGCGCTGGAACCCGATAGTATTGCAGAGCAATGTCCGCGTACTCGCTGCTGGTGAAGCCTTCCTCGGCTGACTGCAACATCCACTGTAGCTACTGTTTCTACCTGGAGAAGGCGGCACTCTATCCGGGCGTACGCCGTCATCAGATGAGCGCGAGGGTTCTCGAACGCACAATAGCGGCGTACATGGCAACCCCGCAACCGGTCTATTCGTTCGGATGGCAGGGAGGCGAGCCGACGCTGATGGGACCGGGGTTCTTTCGCAGCGTTACCGACTTGCAGCAGAAGTACGGTCGGCGCGGTGTACGCGTCTCCAACGGGCTGCAGACCAATGGTATCCTGCTCAACGACGAGTTCGCACGGCACTTTGCAGACTATAACTTCCTGGTCGGCATCAGCATCGACGGGCCCGAAGAGATTCACGACCGGCATCGGCTGACACTGTCGGGACGCGGCACGCAGCGCCAGGTGCTGCGTGGGCTCGAGTTGCTGCGCAAACACGGAGTGCAGCACAACGTGCTTACACTGGTCAGCACGGCCAACGTTCAGCGTGCTCGCGAAGTATACCGCTACCTGCGCGATGACCTGGGTATCAGCTATCACCAGTACATTCCGTGCGTGGAATTCGATCAATCCGGTTTGCCGGCACCCTACACCATTACCGCCGAGCAGTGGGGCCGGTTTCTGCTGGATCTGTTCGATGAATGGCACGGCGGCGATGAAGACAACGTCTCGATCCGCCATTTTGATTCGGTTCTGACAATGCTGGTCGACGGCTACGCCAACAGCTGCGTTCTGTCGCGCAACTGCCGCCAGTACTTTGTGGTCGAGCATAACGGAGACGTCTACCCGTGCGATTTCTTTGTCGAAGACGACAAGCGTTTGGGTAACGTCATGCGTGACCGTTTGGAGGACATGTGGGATTCGCTGGCGTTCCGGGAGTTCGGTCGCAACAAGCGCCGCTGGAATGCGGCCTGTACCGCCTGTCCCTACCGGGTACTGTGCGCCGGCGACTGTCAGAAGATGCGTCATGCTGCGGCCTGCGGTAGCGACGGTACCGTTGGTACCGGCAGCGAACCGTCACAGTTGAGCTGGCTCTGCGGGGGCTGGAAACTGTTCTATGGCCGGACGCTGCCGCATTTTGAGAGTATTGCCGAGACTATCCGCGCCCGACAGCGGCACGTACGCCGGAGCGGCTGCAATAGCCGGGAGAATCGAAGCTCCGCGGAACTGCCTGGCTAAACTGCTGCAGTTGCTGGCCCGTCACGGTGTCGTGGACTCCCGCGAAGGTGTCGGCGAAGGGTTCTGTCTGGCGCGCCCGGCTGGGACTGATCGAGATCGGCGCAATGTACGCAATCGGGTCATGCCGAAGCACCGGCGGCCACCAGCATGGCTTATCCGGATCAACCGACGCCACGTTCCGGCTCATGGCTCTGAGATACGACCGCCGCGCGGTAACGGTAGAATCAGGACGTGCGCTGCGCAGGTATCGAGCTCTCGCGGTGCATCGTATGCAGCGTCTCCTGGAGCACCGCCAGCGTTGCCTCGACATCGCCTGCATCGTGGGCTGCAGAGAAGATGAACATGCCGCCGCGCAGGGTGGCTACGCCCCGCTGGAGCAGGTGCAGCTTGAAGCGCGTTTTCGCGGCAGCGTGAGCCGTACCAGCGAGCATCTCGATGTCGGTTGACGGCGCCTCGAAGTCGGGATCGAAATCGTCGCGCTCGATCGGCCCGAGATACAGATGGACGATGCTTCGGCCGTGCAAGCGCCCGCTGATTCCCATATCGCGCAGCAGCCGGTTGCCGCGGTCCCGAAAGCGTCGCGCGGATTCGGCCGCCTGCCGCTGCGGCGTTCCGTCAAGGTAGAGCGAGCACGCCGCCGCCCCGGCAGCGCACGACAGGGGATTGGCGTTCCAGGTTCCCGCGTGGTTGATCAGCCGATCCGGTGTTGCGGCGGGGTTCAGCGAATCAAAGATATCGGCGCGTCCGACAACGGCTCCGACAGGCAGCCCGCCGCCGACGCACTTGCCGAGTGTGGCCAGGTCCGGGGTCACGCCGATCAACTGCTGCCAGCCGCCGGGAGAATCGCGAAACCCGGTGACCACCTCATCGATGCAGTAGAGCGTGCCGTAACGGTGCGCCAGGTGCGGCAGTGCACGCTGGAAGTCAAGATCGACCGGTAGCTGTCCGGCCATACGCGCCCCGCCGCCCTCGGAGAGCAGCAGCGCGTACTCGGCTCCCGACAGTGCGCGTTCTACAGCCGCCAGGTCGTTCATCGGAACCTCGGTTACGTCGTCGGTAGTGATGCATCCGGGTGCTCCGGGCGCCACCAGTCCTTCGGCCCAGCCGTGGTAGTTGTAGCGCAGCCGCAGGATGCGCCGACGTCCGGTGTACACCCGTGCCAGGCGGATTGCCATCATGTTAGCTTCCTGGCCGGCGGCGCAGAACTCGATTCGTTCAGCGATCGGCATCATGCGCGCGATCAGCTCGGCCCAGCGGATCTCGAGTTCGTGGTTTTCTCCGTAGTGCAGGCCGCGACCTGCCTGTTCCCGTACCGCGGACACCACCGCCGGGTGGCTGTGGCCCAGGATCAGCGCGCCGTGTCCCATGGTGTAGTCGATGTACTCGTTGCCGTCGACATCCCACTTTCGTGACCCCGCGGCATGAGTGATATACGGCCGGCATGGATCGGCCACGCGTGCGGCGTGCGTTGCACCGGCAGCGGCAAAATGGCGTTCTGCCTCGCTATGGAGGCTGAGCGATCCGCGATGGCTTCTCACGTACTCCTGCGTGAGCCGGTCGGCGCCATTCTTGTGCTCCTGGTTCATATCGTCCTCACAGTGTCGACACGATATCCTTATCGCATCGGTTTCGCAACCGGCTTTGCAGCTACGCAACCACCGTGCTATTGTTACAGCGTGCAAACAGAACACCGTGTGCTGTTCCAGCCCGATGCTGCATTGAACGCCCTGGCTCCCGGCTCGGTCGACCTGGTTGTCACGTCTCCGCCCTATCCGATGATCGAGATGTGGGATGCTTCGTTCGGGATGCAGGATTCGCGTATCACGGCGGAATTGGCCGAGGGGAACGGGCCGGAAGCCTTCGAGTTGATGCACCGCCTGCTGGATACGGTCTGGAGCGGATGCATGCGGGTGCTGCGTCCCGGGGGATTTGCCTGCATCAACATCGGTGACGCCACGCGTACGCTGGGAGCCGGGTTCCGCCTCTACTGCAACCATTCACGCGTTACCACCGCCTGCGAGAAACTCGGCTTTCAGAGTCTGCCGCTGATCCTGTGGCGCAAACAGACCAACGCGCCCAACAAGTTCATGGGATCCGGAATGCTGCCGGCGGGCGCCTATGTCACGCTCGAACACGAGTACATTCTGGTACTGCGCAAAGGGGGCAAGCGCGTATTCGACGCAACTGAGAAGCAGCAACGCGCCCGGAGTGCCTTCTTCTGGGAAGAACGCAACAGCTGGTTTTCCGATATCTGGGACTTCAAGGGGGTGCAGCAGCGGCTGCCGGCCAACGAAGCGCGCAAACGCAGCGGGGCGTTCCCGTTCGAGCTGGCGTTTCGCTTGATACACATGTACAGCATGCAGCAGGATCTGGTCCTCGATCCGTTTGTCGGTAGCGGAACGACCACCGTTGCCGCGCTGGCGGCCGGGCGCAGCTCATTGGGGCTTGAGCTGCAACCGGGACTGCAGTCGATCATCGAGGCAACCATTGCCGACGCATCGCAACGGATCAACGATCGGCAACTTCAGCGCCTTTACGATCATGAACGGTTCGTGCACCAATACCGTGCTTCGCGCGGGCACGAGCCGCAGTACCGCAACGAACCTCACGGCTTCGCGGTTGTTACGCGTCAGGAACAGCAGCTGGTGCTCCCGGCGGTAACCGGGCTGCAGCGGGTCGATGAATTGCACTACCGCGCCGATCACGGTCAGCTGGAGCCGCACAGCGCGCACGTGCTGACACGGGCCGCCGGGAGCCTCAAGCGTTCGCAACAGGCGGGCGACGAACCGGGGGCGCAACTCGGGCTGTGGGCCGCCGATCAGTCCCCGGCAGCGGCAACTCGGTCCGGCGTTCATCGTGGTGACTGAAGGGTCGCACGGATGCTCAGCGGGGTCTCTCTGCGATTGGCCATGGGGTGCCGCTCGGTGGGCGTGCTGCAGAGCATCCGGCTGGTGGAGGCGGTTTGCGACGCTCTGTCGGGGCGGTCCAGGCTGATCGCCAAACCGGTGAAGCGTGGTACGCCCGTACCGTGCGCTGCTTGTCCCCGGTAGGCTGATTGATCTGACCGCCCGGTTGGCGCGGTGCCACCAGGCAAAACGCGCCTGTGTCAGTGAGACACTCGCCGACCTGCAACGGTCCTACACGGAGTACAGCAGTCAGGCGCGCACCCAGCGGTAAAACCGGACTACGCCGACTGGTCGTTGTGCTGGTCGTCGGGCTCGCTCTCGCGTCGCCGAACGGTCAGACGGGAGAGCAGTACGCTCAGCTCGTAGAGCAGCAGCATCGGTCCCGCCAGCAGCAGTTGAGAGACCACGTCGGGGGGAGTCAGAAACGCCGCAACGACGACCAGTACGACAATTACCGGCCTGCGCGCGGACCTGAGAAGTGCCGGCGTTATCAGGCCGATAGCGGTCAGTATGACGATCACCATCGGCATCTCAAAGGCAATCCCGAACGCCAGCAGAATAGACAGCACGAATCCGACGTACCCACCGAAGGAGAACATCGGCTGGATTGCCTGTGTTGCGTACTGCAGAAAGAAGCGCATTGTCAGAGGCAGAATGACAGTGTAGGCGAAGTATACGCCGGCGGCGAAGAAGAGCGTGCCGCCCCAGAGGACAAAGCGTGCCGCGCGCTTCTCCGCTTTGGTCAGGGCGGGACGGGCAAACAACCAGAGCTGCATCAGACTGATCGGCAGTGTTATGACAATCCCCAGCACCAGCGACAGCCGCAGGTAGGCCAGGAACAGCTCCGGCGGCGCCAGGTAGACGAACTCGACACCGTGCGTCGGCACGAGCAGGATGGCCACGATCTCTTCGATAAACAGATAACACACAATAGCGCCCGCGAGAACGGAGAGAAACACCGTCAGCAGGCGTCTGCGCAACTCAGTGAGGTGTTCCACAAACGTCATTCGAACTTCGTCCATGCCCGACAACCTTGCTCATCCATGACAAAGCGACGCGTCATCCGCCCCACAGACGCCTGTTGTACATGCCGTCCTCCAGCGCGTCCATCAGGGCCGCGGCGTTTTCCAGCGGTGTGCCCGGATAGAGCCCGAAAGTGATGATCAGGCCCCCTGCCGGATCGGCGAGTACTCTCAGTACGTCACGAACGTGCTCGCGGATCTGTTGCGGCGATCCGGTCACCGTGACGTGCTGCCGATCGATATCGAGATCAACCGCCACTCGCCCCTTGAGGTTGCCCGCAATCCAGTCCAGTCCGTTGACGCGGTCCTGGATATTCAATACCCGGATCGGCAGTGTCAGCAGATCGGGAATCAGCGCCCGAACGTCTCCATCCGAGTGCATGTGGATTACGGCTTCGTGCCGTTGGGCCGGTTCCATGATGCGCCGATACGACGGCAGTATGTGCGTGCGAAACAGCTCGGGCGATATCATCGGTCCGCGCTGCATGCCGAGATCTTCGGCGTAGCCGAGCCATTCGACACCACCGTACTCGATGAAACGCTCTACAAGACCGAGGTTGAACGCTTCGAGCATGCCGAGCAGCCCGGCAATTCGTGGGTCTTCATCGGCCAGCGCGTACAGCGCCGTCTCGTAGCCCACGATGTCGACAAGCTTCAGAAACGTGTGGCCGTGGCCGATCTCGCCGGACTTCAGGCAGTCGAAAAAGCCGATCGAACCGCCGTGGGGAGGCGTTCCCTTGCGCCACGTGACGGGATACCAGTGGGTTGTCCTGTCGGGATCCGGCGGTGTCAGTGCTTCTATTTCGTCGAGATGCTTGACGGCGTGCTCGCTGACCGCACCGATGAACCCACTGATCGATGTCTCCCAGCGGCACCCCCACGGGTCTGTCCACGGCGTGCCTTTGACGGCCCAGGGCGGATAGGGGACCGGTTCGGCGTGTTCCACGAAGGAGGGGACTCCTTCCGGAAACAGCGACGGGTGTTGATCCACCAGCTGCGCCAGTTCCTGTCTCGGGTAGTAGTCCCAGCAGGCGAGGTTTATGTGGAACACGACCGGTATGTAGTCCGGTGAGTCAAAGAATACCGTCCGTAACAGATTCGACCTGTCGATAGTGGCACCTCAGCGCTGCACAGATCGTACGTACCGAGTCACGGATTGTCAACGGTGTTCCGGATGGCGGGGACGCAGTCCGGAACCGCCCGCGGCACGCACTGCGCCGCAAAAAGACCTTGACACCGCAATCCAACGGATTATACTACGAACGAACAGTACGTTAATTACCGTGTTGCGGTAGGCGTGCTGTTCGCAACCATGCGTCGTGAATCCGCCACGGCGGTGCGGTTCCCGACAAAAAAAAGGAGTTGTGTATGAAACAATTGCGATTAACCGTGGTGCTCGTGCTGGTACTGCTGTTGCTCACTTCGCTGGTCTATGCGCGTGGTGGGCGCGAGGAGCCCAAGCCGACGGTCACCGTGCTGTGGGCGCTGTACGACGGACTCACCGAGGAGTTCCGCGCCGAACTGCAGGCGGCGTTTATGCAGGAGTACCCCGATATCAACCTCGACATTGTGCCGGTGCCGTGGGACCAGATGTACGACCGCATTACGACGTCGTTGGCCGGCGGCCGCCCGCCTGAGGTCTCGGTTATCGGTACGCGCTGGGCGCTGGAGTTCATGGAACTCGACGCGATTGC
>RECP01000026.1 GCA_007693945.1 Spirochaetaceae bacterium | reverse complement strand
AACACTACCGTTGCCGGTCGTGTAATCGCCGACAGGCCGCAGCCCGCGGTTGCCGCCAGGGCTTCACAGAGCCAGTGGTAGACCGGCGGATGAAGTTCCTGAATACGCGGCGTTTCCAGCTCGGGTACGACGATAGTAACCGTACACAGAGACGGCATTTCACCGCCGTCTCCGCTGCTATCCTGCTCCCGTGACCCGTGACGCACATCGTAGCATCCAGGCGTAAGGCCGACGGAAAGACACCTACACCTATCCTCTCTGTTTTCGTGTCAAGCAGCAACTCGCTCCTTCTTGCGTCATTTCATGATTTTCTGATACTCGACGAGTTTTCGCCGATACAGCTCCTCCTTCAACCAGTGAAGTTGCTCGCCCTCGAGTAACATCCAGCGCATGGCGCCTCACAGCCGCCGGATCATTGCGATCTGAGCCCGCCCAATTCCGCGCCCGGCTTTGAATTCCTCGTAGTCGCGCTCCCACCTTGGCGTCGCTTTGACCGTCTGAGATCTCTTTGCTGCAGGATTGCTCTTGATCAGGAGCTGTCTAACACCACCGACCGCATAATGCGCCTGACCGACGCGGGGCATTGACCCCTTTGTCTTCAGCCATGTATACTCCGGCCGCGAGGATCAGCATGCCGCACAAAAGCGTGTCCGTGAAGCGCACGCGGTTGCTGAGCGAGCCTTGTGACAAGCCAACCGGATAACGAATGACCAACGAGCAGAAAGAGGCCTACTTCAAGTATCCCGGTGAACGGGAACCCTGCCTGTCGCGCCATGTGGCCTGTGTACAGGCCGGTCAGTCTTTGGCTGCAGCCGGTTACATTGGATACACGGGCCAGCTCGATGCGGCTGACATGCGTTCCTCGTCACGCGACAATCGTGTGCAGGCTGCTGCCGAAGCGGCGAGCGCCGTCGGGGCCGAATATCTTTTGTTCGCCACGCTGCAGGGGCCTGGGTCAAATCAGCCCGGTTGGGGAGTCGGACAGAGCGGCGCCGGGCCCGCCGAGTCCACCGGGCCCGAAGAGCCGGCCGGACCAACCTACCATACCGGCCCCCCCGCCAACCTGCTTTCGGTGACGCTTGTCGAAGACGCCGATCAACCCCTGCTCTGCTGGAGTGAGCTCGGGAGTTCCGATGAGGGTTCGCTGCTCTGTGTGGCACGGCCTGCTCCAGACGGTTCCATAGGTACTCGGCAGCGGGTATTTTCGTCGCCGCATGCGATCTGCCGCTTGAAAGCGTGTGCGCTTGACAACAGACTCTACGTCTTCTGTTGGGAACAGATTACCCGGCAGCGCTGCCAGGTCTATACACTGCTTTGGCATGAGGAAGAGGGCCTGCTCTTTGAAGCTCCAATGAGCGATTCTTTGCTCGACAGTTTTCGGCCTGATCTTGCAGTGGACCAGGCGGGCAGGCTCTGGATGGCCTGGGACCAGTACCGCGGCGGACACTACGAGATCGTTCTTGCCGCATACCGGCCGGAGCAGCTTCAGTCCGCAGCCGCCTCTGGAACGGAGCCTCAGGCAGACATTGGCAAGACCTTCGGCGCAAAAGGCGAGGACTGGAATGCAGCAAAGCTTGTCTGTGTAGAAAACGACCCGGTCTGTATCTGGCGGGGTGCAGTGGAAGTCAGGGACGACCGCGGTATTGTTGACCACTACAGCTTCGTCAAGGGTGTCTGGCTGCAAGATGGTCACCCCATTGGGCTGCACGACGCCGCGCATCCCTCGGATGCTGGCATTGTCCTCGATCTTCGTGAAGGTCTTCTGCCGCGCAAAGCATCCAAAGGCTATGTGGGGCTGAGACGTAATCCGCAGCTGGTGCTTGTCGATGGTGCTCCGCTTCTGGCTTGCGAAGTGCGCCCGGAAGCGACGCAAACCTCCGTAGCAGGGCAACTGGTTTGCCGGCGGGTCAGGCGCGATGGTCGGGTAGAGGATGCGCTCGTTGTCGACCGCGGTGGCTACTGCTACGCGCTACCCCCGCGCTGCAGCACAGCCGGTGGCCGGTTACCGCTTGCCTGTTACCGGTTTGAGAAGCAGGATCGCGAGATACTGGACCTTAGCAGAGCGTCCCTGGCTGATGCAGACCCATACGGGCTCGACGCTTCAGACTGGGACAGTTGGAAGCGTGAGACACCGGAGGACGATACCCAGGGTTCCGACTGGCCGAGATACACGTTATCCGCAGTGGATAGCGGCAAAGGACAATACACGCTCTACTGGGCCGACACTCACTGTCACACGGTTATGAGTCCTGATGCCGAGGGTGATCCCGATGAGTTGATCCACTACGCCAGGCGCTATGCGGGTATCGATGTTGTGGGACTCGTGGACAACGATTTCTATCCGCACAAGGTGCTCACCCGTGGCGAATGGGTACTGAAGAAGGCTATTGCGCGCCGTTTCAGCCGTAACGGAGAGTTTCTCTGTCCGCCGGCCTGGGAGTTTACGTACCATGATCGATCTCTCAGTCCGTCGGATTTCAATCACCGGGCGGTGCTGCACTTCCTCCTCCCGGAAGGCCGGCAGGTCGCACGCCGAACTGATCCGGATAGCCGGACTCTGGACCGCTTCCTCGAAACGATCAGTAGCGAGACGTCGCTCGTGTACAGCCATCACTGCTCCTATGAAATTCGAGACCAGCGGATAGAACGCAGCACCGAGATCGTCAGCTCCTGGCGCGTATGCATGGAAGAAACCAGTTTCACCATGGATCAGCTTCTGGCGGGTATGCGCCTGGGCTTCATCGGCTCAAGCGATACGCACCGCTACGTGCCTGGTCGCGGTGGTGCGCTCACGGGTATCTATGCCGAGGAGTTAACGCCCGAGGCTATTCTCGATGCCTACAACAAGCGTCGCATAATCGCGACGCAGGGTTCAAAGATCGCTCTGGATTTGCGGGTTGCCGGGGCCTTTATCGGCGATGACGTATCGGTGACGGTTGGACAATCCTTTCCAATAGAGCTGTCCGTCCATGCGCCGGCACCGATAGCCTCGGTCGAGATCCTGCGTGATGGACAGCCGATCCACCGGCATGAGCCGGCGCCCCGGTCCGGCGAGCAGCCTGCCCGGTCGGCGGAGCGCAAGCCGCACACGCTCCAGGTGAGTTGCGATGACCAGCTAAATCATTCCGGCACTCACTTCTATCATGCAAAGGTACGACTGGTCGGTGACGAGGCTCTGAACGATGTAGACGGCCGGGGCGCTGGACTAAGCTATGTCAACGATAGCCGCTACCCGCACAATCTCGCAGCGGCCCGCGGGGTATATGCCTGGACCAGTCCCGTCTGGGTAACATCGGAGTAGGTTTCAGACCGAGTCGTCCGTCTTTTCAATAGCGGTCGAACTGCAGCCCCGGGATGTACTTGCACAGCTCTTCGAGCGCTGCCGCGTTCCGACCATAGATGCACGACACATGATGCAGATATGGGCCTTCGACAATTTTGCGTTCCAGAGCGCGCCAGTTCTGCGTATTGATCCACAGGTAATTGTTGCGGTTGAACGGGCCGTCAATGCTCTGCGCGTCGAACCCTAGAAGCATGTAGCCCGACTCAGAGCGCTCAAAGCGGGCTACGGTCACTGGCCCCTCTTTCAGCTTCCAGTTGCAGACGCCCGGGCTGATTCCAGGCATGGTCCAGTGTCTTCCTATGGATGCCACCCGGCGGGGCCGGTCGGCGAAACTGTCGGCAGCGTCGGGCTGGCCGGCGTAGTATTCCGTATCGCGCAATGACAGCGGTGCCGAATTGTGCCACAGCAGCACACCCTGCTCATGCTGCGGGTGCCGTACGGTCAGATCCATGAAGAAGCCGGCCGAGCGACCACGGTTTATCGCCTGCAGGACCAGCGACGATATCGCTCCGTGCACATCACTCTCGATAACCGCAGGAATCCCTCGATCAGTGAGCTCGGCCAAAGCAAAAACCAGGTGAACCTTCATGTGCTGCGTCAGCTCAATGATGTTCTCGACGGTAAGCGCGTCCAGAGCATCCTCGCGGCTTACATCGAGCAAGGCATCGCGAAAGGCAAGTACCCTGCACATACCCTCGGTCGTCATCTCTGACAGATCAAGGGTTTCAGCGAGACTCTGTACCTCCGTGTTATAGGCGTGCTGGTTGCTCTTTTCGTTGCGCATTGTTGCATCAATAACGCGCAGCAGGTTCACCGGCACCACGGTAATTCCGAAGCGCTCCAGTAGTTCAGCCTCGTTGATCATCGTGCACTGGAAGAAGGGCAGGCGGCCACCCACAAGCCCGATACGCATTCCGGAGCGGAAGCGCTTGACCGCGTTGAGGACCTGCAGAAAACAATCGAGCGCTTGCGGAAACAGAGGCTCATCAGTGTCACAGTTTTCAATGTAGGTAAACGGTACGCGATTGTTCTGCAGCACCTTGCTTGAGGCCAGGATGCCGCACAGGCTGTCGCGCAGGCGCGAGCCGTCCTGCAGCGGTTGCCCGTCACGCGGACCCCAAAGCAGTACCGGGAGTCCCATGGCGCGACCAATCGCGCCAACAGCCGTCTCGGTCCCGAAGTTGCAGTGCGGCATGAACAAGCCGTCCGGTTGCTGACCTGAGGGAAGCGATTGCAGGTAGTCTATGACTGCGCGGGCGTCGGTATCCGATCGTACAATGCCGTCCGACACCACCGGATCGACAGAGATGTACGGGATTGCCTGGTTCTGCAGTAACTCCTCAACCAGTGTCTTCTGTCGCAGCGCATCCTCGTGGCTGAAACAGAACTTCCCGATCGGTACCAGGCCCAGCACGGGCTCTGCTCCACCTGTCGGCTTCTGCTCCGTCTTGTTCATAGGCTTCTGTTGTATTTGCTCCTTTGAGATTTTGTACTCGAAGCGCTATGCCTCAAAACCACGGTGCCGGTCCGGCTCCCGAGTTACGTAGAACCAGTCGTCACAGAACACCGAGTTGGGGTCGGTGCCAACGAGTCCGGTTTGACCCCGGCCGGTGACCGGAAGACTTCGGCCGTCACGCTCTGAGCGGTAGTAGCGCATGAACCAGGAGCCGAGCAATTCGCGGAGTTCGCAGCGTACCTGCTGATACTCGCCCAGATCAACCAGATTGCACGTTTCGTCGGGATCAGAATCAAGGTCATAGAGCTCGTGGGGTCCGTACGGATAGCGATGCACGTACTTGTACTGCTGGCCGCGAACCATGTGCACCGGTCCGTACTCGCTGAAGACGATCAGGTACTGCCGGTTCAGAGCGTAATCGTCGTGCCGCTGGTTCCCCGGTGTCGATGCCGGCCCTTCAATGAGCGCGGAGCTGATGTTGATTCCCGGCATGGCCGGGTTCTGCGGGTTTTCGAGTCCGGCAAGAGCCAAAATCGTTGGAGCGACATCATAGTGACTCATGAGCTGCGCGGTTCTCTCTCCGGCGCGGATAAAACCGGGCCACGAGCACAGGAACGGAACCCGCACCGCAGTTTCAAACATGTTGGCGGGAAACGAGGCATTGCCCTTTCCGTAGAGACCGTGGTGGCCCATGCTCATTCCGTTGTCACTCGAGAACAGGATCAGAGTCTCCCCTTCTTCCCCGCGGTCACGGATGTAGTCAAGAATACGGCCAATTCCGACATCCATCTGTTCAACCGCCGCGTAGTAACCGGACAGGATCGAGCGGCGCTCCTCCGGCGTAAAGCCAACCGGCGTAGAGCTGATCTGCTGGTCACTGATCTGTATCTGCGGCGTCGACTCGAAGGGACACTCTTCATAATAGCGATCGAAAAGCTCCGACGGATGATGCTCCCGGCCCCAGGGACTGTGTGGTGCAGTGTAGTGAACGGCCAGGTAGTAGGGCTGCAAGTCGCCGCGCGGGCGGGCTTCAAGGAAGCGTAGCGCCTCGTTGGTGATCACGTCGCTTAAGTAGCCCTCATGGTTTTGTACGCTGCCCTGTTCATCAATCAGTCGGGAATCGTAATAGGGGCCTGCGCCGTGGGGATGCACACGCCAGTACTGAAAACCCTGCTGCGGCAGGTGGGCGTTGCCCAGATGCCATTTACCGACAAGGCCGCAGCGATAGCCTGCGTCCGACAGGACAGAGGTGTAGCTCTTCAGCCCTGCCAGATACTCGATCGGGCGCGGCCGGTCTTCTTCAAGAACAGAATTGCCTCGTCGGATCCAGTCATGAATGCCGTGCGCCGAGGGTATCGTACCGGTCAGCAGAGACGCACGCGCCGGCGAGCAGACCGGCGAAACACAGAACATGCGGTCACAGGTCATCCCGCCGGCGGCGATACGGTCCAGCGACGGCGTCCTGACTTCCTGGTTTCCGTAAGGGCCCGCAGCCCAGTATCCCTGATCGTCACTCAAGATAAAGATGATGTTCGGCTGGCGACTAGCTGCCATCTTGTGCTCGTTGATGATCGTTCAGACCGAAACGCGCATAGAGTTCGGCCGGTGCGTCGTGGCGATCCAGATGGGACCGCATCGTCCGGCACAATTGCCGTTCAAGCTCAGCGTCGCGCAGCGGCCTTTCTTGCCCCGGATCCGCCGCGAGATCAAAAAGCAGCGTCTCCTGCGGTTCCATTCTCTCTCCTCCCGGCATTCCGTCCGGTGCGGGTACCTTCAGGACCGGACAGCCCTTGGTGAATCGGAACGGGGGGTGCAGCTCGGCAGCTCTGAGCTCCGCAACCGGGAATGGGCGGCGCATGTGGGTGGGCATGAGGGTATAGTTGTACAGGGGAACACTGTGCTTGTGTTCCGGTGCCCGCATATACACGTAGCGGCCGTCGGTCAGATTGATGTGACCGTTGAACATGCCGAAGATCACCGAATCGCGTTGACTCTCCACACTACGCAGATCGCGTCCGGTCATGTCGGCCGATGGAGGGCTTACGGCGAAGAAGGACAGCAGCGTCGGGGCAAGATCAATCAGCTGTACCAGATCGTCTCTGGTTGAGGCGCCATCGGGCGCCACGGCGCCGCTTGGATCGTGGATAAAGAACGGAATGTGGGCCAGCTCGTTGTAGTAGGGTTGTATGCCCTTGGCCCACCAGCCATGTTCACCCAGCAGAAAACCGTGGTCGGTGCACACAACCAGCATGGTATCGCCCCACAGATTATGTCGGTCAAAGGCATCGAGCACGCGCCCGAGTGAACGATCACAGACCTTCAGCAGGGACCGGTACATCTCTCGCGCGTGTTCCACCGCTTCAGGCGGCTCGGTTACCCGGGTGTAGGGGGGCCAGTCAAAGTGCTTGCCCTGGTACCCGTCATTCACATCTTTCTGATACTCCTCGGGCAGGAAGAATGGTTCATGGGGATCAAAGGTCTCGATCTGCAGCAGCCAGTTGTCTGCCTCAGCGTTCTTGTCGATAAACGCAATTCCGCTCTCAAGGGTAACGGTCTGGGGAAACGTACTATCACTCCTGGTGTATTCGCGGTTCACCCAGTCATATGCGGTCCACTTGCCGTAATGATCCGGTTCCTCGGGCATAGGCAGATGGGCTTTCCAGTGGTCGCCTTCCTGACCCCGGACAATTTCCCAGCTTGAGTAGCGGTTATGATAGGTGGCACCACCGTCTTCCCAGTAATGGTAGTGATCGCTGACCAGATGGGTATGAATCCCCGCCGTAGACAGGGTCTGGAATACGG
Source organism: Spirochaetaceae bacterium (assembly GCA_007693945.1). Lineage (GTDB taxonomy): Bacteria > Spirochaetota > Spirochaetia > DSM-27196 > PWMO01 > PWMO01. The sequence goes on along the minus strand of RECP01000026.1, from coordinate 7,213 downwards.
AGTCATCGAAGGGCTCCATGGGTCCCCAGCTGCGGTGCAGAAAGTTGTAGCGGCCGGTGTGCATGTCGCGTCGTGCCGGCATGCAGGGAAGGCTGCCGGTGTAACAGTTGGTGAAGCGCACACTGCAATCAAGCAGGCGCTCAAAGTTCGGCAGGTCGAGCGCCTGTTCCGAGTATCCGGGCAGGTAGGCACGATTGAGTGAGTCAAACATCAGGATTACCGCTCTCATTACAAGGCTCCTTGCGTAAGTGTCATACGTGGCGACTGCGAAAACCCGGCTATCCTTTGAGACCGGAAGACAGAGCACTCTGGACGAACTGTCTCTGCAACAGCAGAAAGGCGATGATGATCGGCAGGGCAACCAGCGTAGTTGCCGCCATCATCAGATCCCACCGGTTCAATGCGTAGCCCTGAAAAGTCTGCAGTCCGAGCTGTACCGTGCGCATGCGATCACTCGAGGTCATGATCAGCGGATAGAAGAAGTCATTCCACACGTGAACGCTCTTCAAAATTGCGAGACTTGTCAGAACCGGCTTGCTCAGGGGCAAGTAGATCTGCATAAAGGCGGTCATCGGTTTTGCACCGTCTACCTTGGCCGACTCGTACAGCTCATAAGGAACACCGAGAAAGTACTGGCGACAGAGAAAAACACCAAACGAGCCGGCCAATTGCGGAACAATGAGAGCCGAATAGGTATTCAACCATCCGGTACCACCTCGTCCCAACAGGTTATTGCCGCCGGCGAGCGGAATCGAGCGCAACAGGATGTACTGCGGCACTATCAGCGCCTGAAACGGGACCATAATGCCGATCAGCAGCAAGAGAAACAGCACATCCCGCCCCGGATACTTGAGTACGCCGAGACTGAAACCACCGAGAGAATTGATGAACAGGCTTCCTGCCGTTGCAACAAACGTTACGAAGATCGAGTTGAAAAAGTAGCGGCCCCAGGCTGCCGACTGCATTGCCTCGATATAGTTTGACGGCTGGGGGTTCTTCGGAAACAGGTGGAAGCCGTCGACCATGAACAGCTCAGACATCGGCTTCAGGCCCGTGGAGACCATGATCACAAACGGCAGAATCATGATGATCGCGAAGATGCTCAGAACCGAATAGGCTGCAACGGTGTTCCGGGTCTCGATGAACCTTCTCGACCGAGGATTAGCGCGCATCGTTGAACCCCTCCCTGCCATACCAGAAGTTGGTTACTGTCACAATCAGCACGATAAACATGAGCACTACCGAGGCCGCCGCTGCTCGCCCCATCTGGTAGTGCATGAAACCCATCTGGTAGACCTCGAAGGTCAGAGTCGTAGTGGTTCCTCGCGGACCACCGCCCGTCATGATGTAGATCAGCTCAAATACCTGGAAAGAGCGTATCGAACTCATCACAAAGACAAAGAACGAAATCGGTCTGAGCAGGGGCAGCGTGATCGAGAACAGTTTGCGGATTGATCCGGCGCCTTCGATATCGGCTACCTCGTAGTAGCTCTGGTCGATACCTTGAAGACCGGCAAGATAGATGATCATGTTGAAGCCGGTAAGTGTCCAGATACCCGGAATAATGACCAGCGTCATAGCCAGATCCGGGTCACGCAACCAGTCCGAGGTGCGCCAGCCGACTGAGCGCAGAAACGAGTTCAGGATTCCGATTTGCGGATTGTAGATCCATAGCCATGCAATCCCCACGACTACCAGGGACAGCAGATTGGGCAGGTAGTAGATTGATCGAAACAGGCTCACTCCACGCTTCGGTCGGTTCAGGACCACGGCAATCAGCATGCCGAGCGCCATACTGACCAGAACAGTTCCAATCCAGTAGTACATGGTGTTGAAAAGGGCCTGGCGGAACCGGTCGCTTTCGAGCAGATAGAGGTAATTCGACAGACCGGCAAACGTCGGTGGGGTCACGAAGCGATACTGAGCAAAGCTGAGATAGATGACGCGAAGTACGGGATACAGGATAAACGTGGTGTAGATCAGGTAGTTGGGTATAAGAAGAAGGTATCCGCTGTAATCGTATCGCAGTTGACGTTTGCTGAACATACCGCAAATCCCTCCGTGTTCTTGATCAGAGGCGTGCCTGGTGGAAACGCTGAAGTCAGCGTTACCCTCACGGGCTGCGCTGACTCCAGCTTGAGTCTTATAATACGCTTTCGTCAAGCAGTATCACGTTCAGCGGATCGCTTCTCGCAGCCGTCGGGCCATATCGTTCACCGCCTGCTCTGCGGTCTTGTTCCCGAAGAATGCTTCTTCCACCTCTTGCGCAACGATGCTGTTTGCCTCGCCAAATGCAGGATTGGGTAAATACGAGATGGGATTATCAATTGCCTGGGCAAGAACCGCGTTGAAGTCCTGGTCGGCAAGGAAGCGTTCTCGCAGAGAGTCGCGAGTCGGGATGAACAGGATTCCCTCGTACATCTGCCACATGACCTCAGGTGAGTACAGGTAAGCCAGGAAATCGAGAGCTTCCTCGGGATGATTGCTGCTGCGGAACATAGAGAAGAATGTTCCGAGCGTCAGCACCTTGTTGTCAACCTCTCCCGGAGGCATGGCGAAACCCAGATTGCCTGGATTCTGCTGAACCAGCACCGGCAGCGACTGTGACTGCGGGAACGCCATGGAGGCAATCCCCTGCATGAAGGCGGTTCCGGTTACGTCTTGCATGTCGGTAGCAAACACCACGCGGTCTTCCTGGAACAGCGAAACCAGGTACTCAAGGGTCTCGATGGCTTCGGCGTTAGGAATTATCGGTTCGCCGCCTTCTTCCCAGAAATGCCCGTCCGGATGGTTCATGGCATAGAAGCTCTTGAAGATCTGCGTCCCGAAGTTCAGGAAGGGTATTTCGATCCCTGCACGCACAATGTCGTTTCCGCTGTAGACGGTCAGTCGCCTGGCGTACTCGCGCAGCTCTTCCCAGTTCTGGGGCGGCCTGTCCGGATCGAGCCCCGCTTCCCTGAAGTGGTCCCTGCGCCACACCAACGGGCGATTCTCCGGGTAGAGCAGCGCGTACAACTCGCCGCCAAACGAGCCGGCCTGAATGAAGAAATCGCCTACCTCATCGAGCTGAAAGCGCGGATCGTCCTTGGGAATCGGCTGGAACAGCTCGTCCTGCACCAGCATGCCAAACTGTCCATAGCCGAGTCCAGCTACATCCGGGGCAAGGTTACCGGCAATAGCCGCGCCCAGGTTGGCAAAATAGTCACCCCACGGTGTCTGAGTGTAGTTGATTCGAACATTAGGATTAGCCGCTTCATAGTCGGCTATGATTCGCTGCATGGTTTCCCGAATCGTCGGCTCCTGCCCCGGCATCCAGAACTCAAGCTCAACAACGTCTTCTGCTCGGGATCCGGCGGCAAAGAGACCCGGGATTGACACCAGTGCAAAGATCAACACGAGTAGCAACGATACCGTAGCTACGTATTTCGGCTTGTGAATCATACTCATAAGCGCTTTTCTCCTCTTGCGTATACTTTCGCTTGCGTGCAAGCGGTGGCTAGTGTAGGATACGACATCGATCATGTCAATCAAAAAAGATGTGAAGAACAATCAGCCGCCGCCCGCCGGCCGGCTCTCCGTTCTTTGCTCTCTCCGCCGGACATGCGCAGAATCAATGTCGGATGAAGGAGGCGCTGTGTGAAGATCCTGCTGACCGGTGGTACTGGCAACCTCAGCTATGCGGTCACGGAACTCGCGGCATCACGCGGGTTTCGCGTATCTGTTCTGAACCGGGGGTTGAATCGTTCAAGACCGCTACCCGATGGTGTGCGGGTGCTTGGCGCTGATCTCGGCGACAGAAGTGCAGTCAAAGCGGTCGTTGCGGACGAGCATTTTGATGCGGTTATCCAGTTCCGCGCCTTTACAGCGGCGGATGTTGAGAATGATATAGCCATATTCGGTGACCGAATCAACCAGTATATCCTGATAAGCTCGGCATCAGTCTATCAGAAACCGCCGGTACACTACAGGATTACCGAATCAACACCATTGGATAATCAGTTCTGGGAGTATTCGCGCGGCAAGATTGCCTGTGAGTATCGGGCTATGCAGGCCTATCAGGATCAACGCTTCCCCGTGACCATTGTTCGACCCTCGTATACCTATGACTGCACCTGGATTCCGGCAGCCGTGGGCGGGCGGGACTACACGGTGACAAACCGCATGCGGCACGGCAAGCCGATCATAGTCCATGGTGACGGCCAAAGCTTGTGGACTATGACCCATGCAAGCGACTTCGCTGTCGGTCTGCTGGGGCTGGTCGGAAACCAGCAGGCGCTCGGTGAGAGTTTTCACATAACATCTGATGAAGTGCTGACCTGGGACCAGATCTATCAAGCCATTGGCGACGCGGCAGGTGTGCGCCCCCGGCTTGTCCATATCGCCTCCGAACGCATCGGGAGACTGGCGCCGGACTGGCTGGCGTTTCTGCTCGGTGACAAGGCCTGCACCATGGTTTTTGACAACAGCAAGATCAAGCGTGCTGTACCGGAGTTCCGCGCCCGGGTATCATTTGCCGCGGGCGTGCGCCGATCCATGGCCTGGTTCGACGAAGACGAATCGCGAAAACAAGTCAATCGCGAGGTTGACGCCATGATCGATCGCATCATCGCGGCAGATCGCCTGACCGTATCGGAGCCAGGATGAAGACGTATAATGTCGGTGTGATTGGCTGCGGAGACTATCTTCGCCGGCAGGCCAATCTGATCCTTGCCAGCAACCGGATCCGTGTAACGCGGGTTTTCGATCTGAACCGTAACAGAGCGAATACGGCGGCACAGCTCTTTGGTGCCGCCGTGGCTGATTCAGCCGAGTCGGTCATAGAAGACCGCAGTATCGGTATTGTCCTGCTGTTTACTCCGCCCTGGGCGCGCAAAGCGCTGGTGGAATGTGCCGTGCGCGAGCGCAAGCACATCATCATGGCCAAGCCTCTGGCAGCGCACTTGAGCGATGCCGATGTCATCCGGGACACAGTAGGCGACCGTGTCACCTGTGCAGTGTTCTATCGGCGCAGCGTTAACCCGGTATACCAGACTATGAAGACCGCATTTGATTCAGGTCAGATCGGCAGACTCGTGCTGTACAAGGAAGACTGGCTGCACCATTACCCGGTGTGGAACACGTGGGCAACTGACCGGGATCGTAACCGTGGCCCCTTCATGGACGCCATGATCCATACCCTGAATATTGCCCGCTACCTGATTGCGGGTCAGATCAAAGGTCTGACGTTCTTCTCTGATAACTATGCGGGGCGGGTAGAATGCCCTGACACCGAGTTTCTGAAGCTGGATTTCCTGCCCAAGGCGTCCGCTCATCTGTTCATAAGCTGGGCTGCAGATCTTGCGATCTACGACCGCGCCGGAAATGACCGGGAGTTTCTTATCCAGAGTACCATGATCACCGACCAGGGTTGGTACGTCAGTGAAGTGGTTCAGCCACAGTCGAACGTTCACGTGGTACAAGCCCGAAGGGAAGACGCTGTACTCGAGTGGCCGGTGCCAGAGGTGGTCGAGTCACCCTATAACGGCTTTGTGGCGGCCATGGAATCCGGTGAGCCTCAGGCCTATTCCCTGCAAGATGCGTGGATCGACACCTGCATCCTTGAACAGGCCATGCAGAACGCCAACAAGGTCATTGACCTGCCGGCGTTTGCCCCGCATCCGCGTGACGGGCAGTGAATACCTGGTAGCGTTCGCTATAGACAGGCTGCAAGCTGCGGTCGGGTTCATACACGCGCTGTATACCGCCGACCGGATTGTCCGACGGGCCTGAAGTCGAGAATCGGGAAGAAGCTGCTATCTGCGCCGCCCCGATTGCGCCGCTGAACCGCGCGTGGACAATCTCGACGCGCAGGTTCAGGATGTCGGCGATGATCTGCGGCCAGAGAGCGCTTTCCGAGGGACCCCCGGCCATACGGATAGTGTTCACACTCGCAAACAGCCGCGCGCCGTCCTGCAGTTCACGGCGCAGGCAGAAGGCTGCACCTTCCATGATTGCCAGCGCGACCTCCCCGCGCGCGTAAGCGGCCAGGGACAGCTGTAGTGTATCGTCGCCCGGTTTGCGATACTCCATTGGATCGATGAGTAGCCAGGCAGCCGGATCTGCGGCCCGGCGATAACGGTCGACACCGGATGCCAGACGATCAAATAGCTGGTATCTCGATAGTCCGGCGTCTCGCCCGGGGCCCAGACAGGCCTCAATGAGGAAGTCCAGAGCTTCTCCAATACGCGACAGGCTGCGAAGCGCAGCCCACGGGCCTCCGGGTTCCAGAAAGGGATCGGTGCGGAATCCACAGCTGATTGCGTTGTCACGACTAACGCTCGGCAGGAGCAGTACCCAGCTCGTGCCGCACGACAGCAGCATATGGCGCGTATCCGTGATTCCCAGTGCGCGTGCAGCTGCGGGATGATCAAAGCATCCGAGAATCAGTGAACAACGACTCGACAGGCCGCACTCAGCTGCCGCCGACGGCAGCAGCGAACCCGCGCGCGTTCCCGAGCAAAGCATGCGAGACATCCGCTCCCTGGTGATACCGAGCATCCGCAGATACTCACCGCACCAGCTCCGCTTCAGCTGGTCCTGCAGCAGGGAAGGAGTAGCCGTCGACGTATCAATGACCCATTCACCGCACAGTCGCCAGACCAGGTACTCGATGAACATGCAGAACCGCGTGCTTTTATCAATCAGGTACGGCCTGAAGTGCTTCAGCCATGCGTACTTGGCAAATGCAAAGCCCTCCAGCCAGGGCCAGCCGGTTACCGCATGCACAGTGGCCGGGTCGAGATCGGGTAGCGTCTGTGACGTCAGCCCCTCGGTGCGCCGGTCAAGCCAGCTGATGGCCTCGATGCGTGGGGTTCCGTCGGCATCAGTCAGCATTGCATTGCCGCTTGCGGCGCACATTGACACTGCGCTGATTGACCCGCGTGGACACTGTGATGCCAGAGCGCTGACCACAGTGGCAAAACGGCGCACCGCATGATCGGCGTCAAAGCTGATACGCCCGTCAGCCGCAGGTGCAAGCTCGGTGCCAAGCTGTTGTCTTGCGCGCAAGGTCCCATGATGGTCCATGAGCACGGCCTTAATGGCACTTGTACCCAGATCGACCCCGATGACATACTCCATCCTGCTATCCTGGCTTGACACTGCAGCACCTTGTGTTCATAATTCCTGGACAATACAAACACAAATGGCGGCGTATCGCAATAGCGGTGCTTGA
>RECP01000121.1 GCA_007693945.1 Spirochaetaceae bacterium | reverse complement strand
AACGAGATCCCCCCCGTCCTTGAACCGCCTGAGGTCGACGACGTCCTTTGGGATTACGGACGAGACGAGATACCCGGGGATAACGGCGGGGATAACGGCGGGGATAACGGCGGGGATAACGGCGGGGACGATAACGGAAGGCTCGTCCACTGGTTCCTGCTCGATGGTATTGGATGGGGCCACGAGAACCTGATGGAGACGCTGCCGATCACCGTTACAGCCACGTTTGACGTGCTGGAATCGGAGCACCTTATCGGGTTCGGCGAGTATGACGCTAACGGGGATACAAAGATCAAAGACGAAATGTTGCTGGTTCTGGTCGGCGACCCCGATAGTGTAGAGCGACCTGATCCATATCGTCCGTTGGACGATCCCGGTTTTCAAGTGACCGAACACCCTGACGGCTCGACAACGCTTGTTTTCACAGTCAGCGTGGAGACTGAGGGACGTGCGGCAGCGGCGATCGCCGTATCCAGCCGCTATGCGGGCAACCGATTCACGCTGTCATGGAATGCCCCCGGGGAGGCGGCGGTGGGCGTAGATTGAAGTCGGCTGCCGAACTTTAGCGGCCGAGACGCCGCGTAATCCCGAGGCGATCGAGTTCGACTCCGTGGATAGCACGGCAATCATCTCTGCAATTTCAGGCCCGGATCAGATTTGCTTCGGCGAGTGCGCTATGCTTTCTGTTGTCGGGTACGGCAAAGACCTGCGAGGTACGACAGGGTACCGTAGATGCCGTGTGCATGCCGGGAGTCCGAATTCACGGTCCTGGAGGTTGAGAGATGAGGGGAAGAGAGGCCGCGCGAAGTCTTCTGATTCTCACGATGTCTATATTTGCTGTTGCGGCGTGTTCGAACCCAACCGGAAACTCCGGCGGCGGTGGTGATTCCGCGGTGCCTGAGAACTACCGCGTCCTCTACTTCTCCAATGGAGCCACAAACGGTGCATTGCCAGAGGACAGTGCTGAGTATCAGGCAGGCGCTGAAGTGACGGTCCTGCCTCTGGACCCCGACGAGCCGCTCGAGAAGGACGGCAGCCAGTTTGCCGGATGGAATACCGCACCGGATGGTTCGGGTGACCAGTATCGCGCAGGCGATACCTTTGCAATGCCCGGCGGGGACGAGACACTGTACGCCCAGTGGGTGCCGGAAGGACCGGTTTCTTACGCGGTAGCCTACGACGGGAACCAGGCAAGCGGTGGTGATCCGCCTGCGGATGACACCGAATACTTCGAGGGCGAGGCAGTGACGGTGATGGGCAACACCGGCGGTCTCGTCCGCGAGGAAGATACAGTTGTGTACACGTTTGCCGGATGGAATACCGCACCGGATGGTTCGGGTGACCAGTATCGCGCAGGCGATACCTTTGCAATGCCCGGCGGGGACGAGACACTGTACGCCCAGTGGAGTGCTCCGCTGGCAGACGATGATGACCTGAAGGACACGTTTCGCGAACTCGTCGATAAGACCATAACCGGTGATTCCGGCAGCGGCTTTGAACCGGTCGAGGGTCAGGATGGTGCGTACGAGTGGACCGGAACGGGCGGTGCATCCATCCGCTTCTGGCGGATCAACGCAAGCGGAACGATATCCTTTGAAACTGTCCTCGATGATACGCGTGGATCGGGCCGGGACGGAGATATCGAGATATACCGCGTGGAGCCTGATGGCGGCAGAGGCGATCTGATAGCGCTTCATACCGTCAACGATCAGACTCCGACGACGATCCAGTTTGAGATCCCCGATAGTGATTTCGCGATTGGATTTCAGGGCGGCCAGCGCGACTGGGTGATTCGAGACTTTGAACTGACCCTCGACTGATCGATAACCGGCCTTGAGTATCCGCGCGGACGCCCTGGGCCGCTTGTGCCGTGATCCGGTGGGGTGGGCCGAGGTTGGTCACCGGGGACTTCCCGGTGCCTGCGCTTCCCCGGGCGCGTGCTCAGAGTGCGACTCGATCCATGCCAGCACCTCCGGAAACGCGGCCTGACGTGTGTCATGGCGCGTGTCCTCGTAGAGCCGGTAGTCGACGTGGCTGCCGGCAGCCTTGAGCTGCTGCACGAACAGCTCCTGGCTGCGCGCTGAGATCACGATGTCGTGGCTGCCCTGCAGTATCAGCGCCGGTATGCCGTGTCCGCTGAGCCCGCTGCTGTTGCGCTCCAGAATACGGTGGATTGCGGGGAACTGCTGTCGGAGCCTGGATTCGGTCAACGCGTCGTAGAACTCGGGTCGAAACATCGCACGAGCATTCCACGGATAATAGGACTGCATTGCTCCGATGCACTGGCGTGTCACGTGATGCTCCAGGTGCGCCAGCCAGCGATCCTGCAGAATCTGCCGGGGATCGAAGCGCTGCGTACCGTAGAGCTCCGAAAACACGTGCACGATCATCGGCGCGACCACCGGGAACTCCCGGAACACCGTCTGCAGGTCGGTGGTTGCACCGTAGCCGATGACTCCCGCCACCGCCACCTCTGGCGCATAGCTCTGACGCAGGTCTGCTGCGGCGAAAGCTGCGTGCCCGCCTTGCGAGAACCCGGCCAGGAATGCTCCCTGCGCCGGTTGCAGCGCTGAATTGTGTCGGGCAAAGAACTCGTGTGCCGCGCGGACTCCGTCGAGCATCATCCGGCCTTCCGATCTGACATGGAACAGCGGCTGGATGCGGTCAGGATCGCCGAAGCCGGTGTAATCCGGCAACAGGCCGATGATCCCTGCGGCAGCGAACGCCAGCATGTGCTCGCGATAGAGGCCCCAGTGAATGCCTGCACTATGTTCCCGCGAAGGCCGGCAGGCATCAATCAGGCCGGTGGTTCCGGGTGCGAATACGTACAGCGGCCGTTCGATCGGCACGTCGGAACGAGGTACGAACAGTTGGGCCGTGATTGCCGCTGCGGCGTCATCCGGATAGAGGCTTTGATAGCGGATCAGGTAGATGTCGACGCTATAGTGTGCCGAGGGAGGCGGGTACCCGCTGAAGAGCCGTGCTATCGATGATTCGATCTGCGGGGGAGTCAGGTGTACGTCATGCGCGTGTTCGATCAGGCGACCGTCAGCGGCGGGTACAGCCTCTGCCCAGAGAACCACAAGCAGGACGACGATAAGCGAGATCCTCGTTCTGCCGTGGGCCGCTCCGTAAGCGCCGGGCACTTGCCCGCAGCGGAATGCCTGCTCTTCTTCACGCATGATGCAGAGCTCCGTCTGCACTCGCCGTGCAGGACTGTTCTACACCCCGCTGAACCCTTCGCTCCAGTCGGTCGTCTGGGCCGCAGTCGGCAGCCGCGCGAGGCCCCGCTCGGTCAGGCGGTACCCGGTGTAACGCGGCGTGGCGTAAATCACGTGTCTGCCGACGATCCGGAGCCGCTCCGGAGGGCTGAGACGATCGCAAAGGGTGCCGGGGTGTATTTCTGCCGCGGCTTTCTGGATACGGCGCAAGCGTTCGTGACCGTGCTGTACAGCGTGAACGATGAGTGATTTCCGCTTGCCGCCGAGCACCGCTACAGCGGCCGTCACAGGATTCACTACCTACACCATAGCACCACGGAATATGAAGTCCAAGCCGTGCGACGGGAGGTGCCGCACATCGGTAAGCGAGAGCTCGCTGACCGGCGTTCTTGACGACCCTCCTGCCGCGCCGTATGCTGTGTTGCAATGCAGACATAGGCGCTCAGAAGCGGCTCTGCCCTGGCGGAGCACACTGGACTATCGGGGGGGGCAGTATGGACGGGTTTTTCCAGCGGGTTCTGTTTGTTGACCTGTGTGGGCGTACCTCGCGGCTTGAAGAGCTTCCGGACAGTGTTCTGGCGGCGACGTTGGGAGGAAAGGGCCTTGGAACCTACCTGCTGCAGCGCGACAACCCACCGGGTGTGGATGCGCTGGGACCGGAGAACCGCTTTATTCTGACCACCGGCCCGCTGAGCGATACCACCGTCTGGGGCCACGCCCGTTTCGGCATCTGCACCAAAGGGCCCGCAACGCAGGGCTTCCTGGAATCCTACTGCGGCGGGCGTGGCGCCGCAGTCATGAAGGGCTGCGGGGTCGACGCCATTGTGCTCGAAGGGGCTTCCCCGTCCGCAGTCTATCTCAGCTTCGATTCCGACGGAGTGCAGTTTCACGACGCCGGCGCGCTCTGGGGAATGGAAACCTTTGATGCCGAGGCGGCGATGCTGGCCTCGGCACCCAGGAATGCGGTTGCACTGACTATCGGTCCTGCGGGCGAGAATCGTGCGGCCATCGCCTCGATCAAGGTGGAACGGTGGCGAAGCCTCGGCCGCGGCGGATGTGGTGCCGTGCTCGGCGCCAAGAACGTCAAGGGGATGGTTTTCTGCGGCCGGCTGCGCTGCCGGACCGCTGATCCGGAGCGCCTCACCGCGCTCAACAGGCGGATCAGTGCGCTGAGCAAGCAGAACCCGGTGACACAGCTATACCGCAGCCAGGGCACGCCGATGCAGGTCAAGATCACCAACAGCCATGGCTGTTTCCCGACACGCTACTGGACCGCAGGCAGGTTCGAGCATTGGCAGAACCTGTCTGCGGAGTACATGGCGGCCAACTTCGATGTGCGCGCCGCCGGTTGCCCTCACTGTTTCCTTCGGTGCACCAAGCACACAGTTGTACGCAACGGTCGGCATGCCGGACTGGAAATCGAGGGCCCGGAATACGAAACAATCTACGCCTTGGGCGGCATCAACGCGCTTGACTGCCTTGAGGAAGTAGTCTGGCTGAACGACCTGTGCGATCGTCTCGGTATCGACACGATGAGTGCCGGCAACCTTGCCGGATTTGCCGTAGAGGCGTACGAACGCGGCCGGAGCGACTTCGCCATTGCGTTCAATCAGCCGGATCGAATGGCCGAGCTCTTCAGGATGATTGCGCGTCGTGAAGGAATCGGTGCGCTACTGGCGGACGGGATCAAGTCGGCGGCTGCCGAACTGGGCCTGGAAGATGTCGCGGTGCATGTGAAAGGACTCGAGCCCGCCGGCTTTGACCCGCGCGTGCTCAAGGGCATGGGGCTCTCGTACGCGACCTCGGCGCGGGGGGCGTGCCATCTGCGCGGCACCTTTTACAAGGCTGAGCTCTCCGGGCAGGTGGAGAAGGAGATGATTAGCGGCAAAGCGGCTCATGTGATTGATTTCGAAGACCGAGCCGCTGTGTCTGACTGTTTGATCCTGTGCCGGTTCTTCCGTGACTTCTATCTCTGGGATGAGCTCTCCGAACTGGTGGCCGCCGCCACCGGGCTGGAGTATGACACGCGGACGCTGCAGCGTTTTGCCAACGGCGTGACCCAGGCGACCCGAGCTTTCAACCGGCGTGAGGGTATCGGGCCCCAAAGCGATACGTTGCCACGGCGGTTCTTCTCGGCGCCGACCGCCGAGGGCGTCGCTCTCAGTGAAGAACAATTCGACCTGATGCTGGACGAATACAACGATCTGCGGTCACGCAACGGCCGTCTTGACGGGCAGGCAATCCTGGGAGTGTAGAGTGTAGACAGGTCCGCGTCCGGCCCGTATCCTGAATCCGGAATGGGCGCCGGATACGCGGCTGCCATACCGCGCTACGCCGCGGTTCCCGGTGGGAGGTTTGCCTGTGGCTGCGACAGAGTTCTACCCGGATCGATCAATCGGCCTGCGTAATCACATCCCGTTGGGTGCGCCCGCTACCCGGGAGCCGGTTGACGGAAGTGAAGGGTTCCTGCGCGTCAGCCTTGGCTTTACGCCTGCCTGGTACCGCTCACGTCTGGGCATCGACTTTTCCGAAGTCTGGCACACTGATCCGGTTTATCGCGCCCGCTGCCTGTTGACCATGAAGCAGCATCTTCACGCCGCCTTTCCCGGGTTCGAACACTTCACGCCGCGCTACGAGAACGGGGTCGAGCGCAGTTGCTGGACTATTTCGGGGGTCTACGGCATTCTCCTGATGGCACGGCTGTACGGCATCGAACCGCAGTATGCCGTTGACAAATGGCCGGATGCTCGCGACGGTGCCCACATTCCGCGCGAAGAGATAGCGATTCACCGGCCGCTGGACCTCGAAGACCATCCGGTGCTGCAGGACCTTTACCGGCAGATGCGACTGATCAGCGAGCACAGCGGCCCGATCCATGGCTACCTGAACTATCAGGGACTGCTCAATGTGGCACTGAAAGTGCGGGGCAATGATATCTTCACGGATTTCTTTGACCATCCCGACTGGCTGCGGCGCTTCCTGCAGCACATTGCCGGCACAATCACGGCGGTGTCACGCCGCGTCCAGGCCATGCAGCGGGAAAGCGGGTTCCCGGTTGATCTGCTCTCGATGTCCAACTGCGTCATGAACATGGTGAGCCCGCAACAGTATGAGCAGTTCGTGCTGCCGTTTGACCGTCAGCTGGGCGTGCAGTATGCGCGGTTTGGCGTGCATACCTGCAACTGGAAGGCGGATCCCTATCTTGACAGCTTGCGCAGGATCGAGAGGATGGGCTACCTCGATACCGGCATCGAGACCGATCTTGCGCGCATGCGCATCCTGTTTCCGGACACACGCCGGGCGGTGCTCTACGATCCGGTCGCCCTGGAGCAGAAGACAGCGCAAGCGCTTGATGCCGACTTCAGACGTATCGCGCGGGAATGCGGGCCGTGCGACATCGTACTGGCGGATATCGACGCGTCAACCACCGATGAGAGGGTTCGAGACGCGCTGGCACTGGCCGCTGAACTGGATGTGGAGTTCTCGTGACGGCGTCGCAACGGATCGAAACTGCCTTACGGCGCGGTATCCCCGACCGCGTTCCGTTTGTTCCCAAGATCTGGGTTGATTTCGGCGCTCGCTGGCTGGGAGTGGAGATCGAACGTGTTATTCAGGATCCGTGTACCGCGCTCGAAGTCATACTGCGAACCGGAGTGGATTTCGGGCTTGACGGTGTGCGCCAGTTTGCTTTTCCCGCGCGTCACACCGCGTGGCGCGATGGAAGACTGTTTGAGCTGACGGCCGCGGGTCGCCGGATCGGACCGATCGACCTGGACGGAGGACTGCAGACCCAGCTCTCCGACGTGAGCGACTTCGGTCTGTCGGACCCGGTCGCCATGACCTACTTCCACTACCGGCACGCGCCGCTGCCGGTGTTGAACCGTATGGCGGATGTCAGGGCAATTGCGGTGCCCGAACCGCCGTTACTGGATGAGCTTGGTTTCAATCGCAACCAGAAAGAGGTATGCAAGCGCGTTGAGACGTCATGTGCGGGCCGGGCCATGCCGGCGCTCATCCAGGATTGCGGGCCAATCGGGATGGCATTCTATGTGGCTTTCAACGGTATGAACAAAGCGCTGCTCGACCTGTTCGACCAGCCGCGGCTCGTTCACGCCGCCCTGGATCGGGGCGACCGCATAGCCGTTGCCAGGGGAACCTACTGGCTGAACCAGGGCTACCGTATTCTGCGTATCAATGATTCGGCAGGGAACATGTCGGTGCTGTCACCCCAACACTGGCGCAGTTTCATCAAACCGCACTTCACGGCGGTGGCAGCCGAGCTGCACCGCGCGTGTCCGGACGCGCTGCTCTACTGCCACATCTGCGGCAACGTGCTGCCGATCCTGGATGATCTGGTCGATACGGGCCTGGACTGCATCGGGCCGCTTGATCCCCTGGGTGGAATGAGTGTGGCCGAATCGGCTTCCGTGGTGGCCGGCCGTACTGCGTTGATGGGTGGAATCAACACCCTGTCGTTTGTCAACTCCGATCCGATGGATGTGCAACGCGAGGCGCTGGCGTGCATCCAGGGTGCTCGCGCGGCCGCTGGCTGTGAGGCGGTGCCGCCCGGTTTTGTGCTTGGTTCCGGTTGCGTGATGCCGCGCGATGCCAGTCCGCCGAACATCCGTGCCGCAGCCGAGGCGGTAGTGAGGAAAACATGAATGACAAAATGAACCGCGCCCCCGGCACCCAGGCGCTGATCGAGCAACACCGCCGCTTCTGGAGTGGAGACGGGCCGTCACTGATTCTGGTACCGACGGAGCAGGGCGCATTGTACGACACGGAGCGCTACGATGAACGTTTCGAGGATCCACAGTTGATGTGGGAGTCCGAAATGCAGCGCGCCCGGCCGGTTATTGATTGGCCAACCGACGGCATCGCGGCCGTACGCCCCAATCTGGGGGTTATCTTCGTGCCGGCGCTGGCGGGTCAGGGTTACACCGTCAAGAGCGACCAGATGCCGTGGCCCGGTGATCCTTTACCTCTTGAGAAGATCATGCAGGCCCGCGGTTGCGATATCGATTCCTCGCACCTCATGCAGCTGGCTCGGCGTTTCTACGCCATACACCGACGCAGCGGTGAAGATCTGGTCTGCGCCTATCACCCCGATACACAGGGAGTGTTCGACATCGCGCATCTGCTCTACGGCGACGAGATCTTTCTTGCGATGGCAGGCAGCGAGGCCGAACAGCAGACGGTGTTTGACGTGCTGGAGGTGTGCCTCGATCTCTATCTGCGAGCCACCCGCAGCGTCAAGGCTCTGATCGGCGAGGCGGACGACGGCATGATACATGGACACGGCACCGCACAAGGGGTCTATTTCCCGTGCGGCGTGCGCATCAGTGAAGATACGCCGACGCTGCTGTCGCCGCAGATGATCGAGCGTTTTGTCATACCGTTTGTGGAACGGTCTGTGCAGCCGTTCAGCGGATGCTTCTGCCACTTTTGCGGAGGACACCCACGCTTCTTCGAGCGTCTGTGCCGTTGCGATACCGTGCTGGCTATTGATCTGGGAAACCCGGAGCTGTACGAGGTCGAATGGCTGCTGCAGCGCTGTGCCGAATCGGATACGGTGCTCTTCAGTCGACTGCCGGTGATCGATGACGATGAGAGCTGTTCCGCCTACGTGCGCCGTATCGGGTCCGCCGTCAGGAATAGCGGCGCGCGCTGTGTTCTGCGCGCCACGGCCGTCCCGAGGGAGCGCCGTGAAGCCGAAGACATGCTGTTGACCTGGCGCGAGCTAACCACGCGCTGAGCAAGGGAGAGCCGAATTATGGAATCGCAGGTAGATGCCGCGCGTTTGCGGACGGATTTCGGGAAGGTGTTGAGCGTACTGGAGCAAACGCCATCGGTGGATAAGACGCTGGCGGTAGAACGGCAGGAGTTCGAGGCCCGCAGCCGGCAGGTGTACGCCGAGCTCGCGGCTCGGGACATCGACCTCGGGCTGGTATTCTCCGACGAACACTACTGCGGCGATGTTCCCTACCTGGGCGGCAATACCAACATCACCGTCGAGCAGGTGTGCGGGGTGGTGGGACGGACCGGTTTCCACCTGATTGCCGGGCTGGAGGGCGGTTACGTGGCCGAGCAGCTTGCTGCGCGATCCGGAGCCACGGTTCACAAGGCCGAGCTGCTGCAGCTGGCCGATGAAGAATACCCGGTGGCTGCCGAGCCGCTGGAGGATATCCTTTGTACGGCTAACGGCGGGCAGCCTCCCGGCCGCATCGGTCTGTTGACTCCCCGGCAGGTGATTCCCGCCTCTCTGGTGGAGTACGTCTCGCAGCTGGTGGGCACTGAGAATCTGGTCGATGCTCAGGAGGTCTACTACCGCATCAAGTACGAGAAGTCCGAACGCGAAATGGAGCTGATCTCCCAGGCTGCGTGCATCGCGGATGCAGTCATGGAGGCAATGCTGCGCGTGATTCGGCCCGGTGTGCTCGAGACCCAGGTAGCTGCCTGGGGGTACTTCGTTGCGCGCGAGCTGGGCGCTGAGGAACTGGGTTTTGATGTGATAGTCGGCGCCAACGAGGCCAACCGGGCTCTGATCGGCAAGGCGTTGAACCGTCCGATCCACGAGGGTGACTACGTCAATCTGGGAGTAGGGACCAAGCGCGACGGACTCAACGCGTGTATCCGTCGATCGGTTATTGCTGCCGCTGCGCCGGCAGCCGTCACCGAGGAGCAGCGCTTCTGGTTTGACCTGGTGGAAGAAGGTTATCGCGTGGGCTACGATGCCTATTGCACGGTTGCGCGAGACCAGCTCCCCGCGCGCCTGCAGGAACAGGCACTGGTCGACTACTTCGCGTCGCGTTCTCAAGAGGTATCGGCGCGCGTGGGACGCGAAATCCGCCTAGAGGAGCTTAAGCCGTATACCGGGACACACAACTCCGGCTATACCGAGTGCCAGGAGTTCTTCGGCGCTATCACCCTTGATTCGCACGAACCGTTGGGGAACCGGATTGTCACCATGCTGGACGTCGCGCTGCGGGGAATTGGTAACCACTGGAACGACGTTCGTCTTCCCGGCCTTGACTATCTGGTGGTGGAGAATACGCTCGGCAAGTACGGAACGCGAGTGGAAACTCTGACCAGCCTGCCGCTCAACGTTCAGCCGTACGTGTCCTTCTGAGGTGAGCACACGTGGACCGCGTACCGGACGACGCAATCACGATAGTCAAGGCCGGCAGACAGCACAGCGCGCTGATTGTGCGGGTGGTCGCTGCGCTCATAGCGGAGATAGCAGACAGACGATTCACCTACGACGATCAGTATACGCGCGCCTTCATCCATGAGGCAATGCAGCGCGGCAGCTATACCGTGTTTCTGGCCTTTGATGCCGGCGGAGACGCGGTTGGGCTTATCAGCCTCGGCGAGTGCGGGGCGGTGTATGCCGGCGGCAGGTTTGGCGTCATCCACGAACTGTACGTCGACCCGGCGGTGCGGTCGTGCGGGATCGGCACCGCACTGCTGGAGCGCGCCAAACGCGAAAGCGTGGAACGGCGCTGGGGCAGACTGGAGGTGGGCGCCCCGCACCAGCCGAAATGGCGGAAAACCGCTGTTTTCTACCAGAGGGAAGGTTTTCAGGTGATCGGCCCGCGGCTGAGATGGATGCCGGACGGGCACGATCACGCCGTGACCCGGCCGCGCGACGCCCCAAAGGCGCCGTGAGCAATGTGCGGCTAACCGCGGTGATCGGTCTGATGTGAAACCGTGGCGACGGATAAACTGCCCGGTATCACCGACTACTGCTAGTCGGCGGCACGTAGTAGATTGAAGACTGGATGGTCTTCACCCCTTCGACCTTGCCGGCCGATTGCTCCGCAGTGGCAATGTCCGCCTCCGTGTGCACCATGCCTCGCACATGCACTGTTCCGTCTTCCGCGGTTACCTTCAGATTCTGCACAGGTACCGCGTCGATGTAGACCAGGCGCATGAGCACCTGCGTCTGCAGAAAGAAGTCGGCGAGCTTCTGGTCGGTTTCCTTCACGTACTCCGGACGTTGCAGTGCAGCAAGTGCAGTGCAGGCCAGTTCGACTGCCGTTTCGGCGTCCAGATACCCGGTGTCGATTACAAGGTCGTAGAGCTCCGCCTTCGTCCAATCCGCATTGAAGAAGAACCGGTGGAAGCCGGCTCGCTCGCGGTCATTATGGTGTACAATATGCTCAGCTTCCTCGATAGTCTTGCCTGACTCCTGTGCAACAGCCGCAACACGGGCCTTAAAGGGTGCGGTCACACGAAGATTCAGGACGCTCGGCAGCTGCGAAAGCAGAACCTGGCTGCCCCGACCGAGTATAACGCAGTTGCCTTCGTAGGCGAAGCGCGATATGGCGTAGTGCAATACGTGCAGGTATCGTTGTTTGTCGCGTGAGAAGCGCTGCCAGAATCCGGGGCTCTTCTCATCGTATTTCTGAATGGCGTCTTCGGGAAACCCATCTTCGTGCAGCGCTCTCTCGACCTCGGCCTTGCCTACCAGTCCATACGACAGCTTATCGGCCAGCTTTTGCGCAATCGTGTCTCCGGGGCTCCCGCGTTCACGCGAGAGCGTGATAATCGCCATGGCAACCTCCTGCTGTACAGTATACACCCATTAGGCGCAGTCCGCGGCAATCAGGTGCGCGGACCGCTGCAGGCCGTCTCAGAACCGAATCCGCCCCTCGATCCCGGCCTGAATGCCAAGGATGAACATACGGTCCTCGGCGGCGTCGAGTTCAAACGGCTTCCAGCCGAAGCCCAGGTCAAAGTAGGCGCGTATTGAGCCCTGGTCGGGGAACTCGATGCCGCTCTCGTGACCCAGCATGATCGTCACCTCGTTACGCCAGCTATCTTCTTCAAAGTGGCGCAGGCCGAACGTGAGGCGCTCGATGTGCTGGTAGTACGCTCCGCGCTCGATTGCCGGTTGCAGGGCATCCAGGCCGAAGATCGACTGTGGTTCGGTCCGCCAGCGGTAGCTGACTATTGAGTCGATGTCGATCTGGGTGTCCTCCGGGGCCGTTATACCCACAACGTGTTCAATAGCCAGGCTGCGGGCGCGGCGCCCGAAGAAGGCGCTCTCCGAGATCAGCTGAGCGTCGATCTGGTAGGTTTCAGCCGGTTCGCGGTACTGAAGCCGAAGATCAACGCCGTTGCGAAACTCGTCGCTCTGGTAGAAGGCAAAGGTTTGGTACGCGCCCAGGCTCCCGAAAAGATTGACCGCCGTGGCGGTCAGTTCGAGTTGATAGGTCCGTGTGTCGGTGATCGCGTCCGCGTCGCGGACCAGGCTGCGCCGCAGTGCCGTGCGGATGCGGTGCGGTACAAAAAGATCGCGGATATTGGAGCCGAAATTGCGACCGTAGCTGAGGCTGGCCTCCGGATCGTAGCGCGCACTGGTGAGCCCGGCGGTGTCGTCGATGAACAGCAGTTCCTCGCGTGGCGCCAGCAGTTCGTAGAAGGGTGTTGACGCGAAGATGTAGCGCTGTTCGGCGGTGCGCTGCCAGTAGTGCGCAATGTCCTCGCGATAGGAACCGTGATCGGGGGCCGCGCTGGTAAAGGCGAAGGACCGATTGTAGCCGGGGGTCAGCGTCCATGATTCGATACCGGAACCACCGAACTGAAGCGGGAAGGCGATTTCCAGGTTGCCGCGGTTGCGCTGCGTGCCTCGAGTGACGCTCTGGTTTTCAATATCCCAGTTGGGTGACAGGCGTGCGCTGAAAGTGCCGTAGTCGACGCGCGCCGTGCTCTGCGATGCCGTGCGACGTTCGATCCCCGAGCCCTGCTCGTATGGCAGCAGCAACGCATAACCGTCGATCCATGACGTGAAGTAGTCATCTCCGTCGGAGATCTCGTAGCCGCCGGCAGAGTGGATCAGCGCGAACCGCGTCTCAACCGAGGTGGCGCGGTCCCAGTCGGTTTCCAGGCGCACGCGCCAGGTCTGGTTGATGTTCTGGTTGCGCAGGCGTGAGAAGGCGTCGAAGCGCATGGCCCCCAAATCATCACTCGACAGCAGCAGGGCGTTCGAGCGAAACAGGGAGGGCACAATGCTGCTGTAGCTGCGCCGGTAGCTCTCCAGCACAACAACCGGCGAGGTTGCCGCCGGAATCCGCAGCGCGTGTCCCCCGCTGTAGCTGACGGTCTCGTCGGATACCGCCATCGAAAAGTCGGTCTCGACCCGCGTTCCGGCTATCGTTGCCCTGACCGCGGACGCCGAGGCAAACAGGCCGGCCGATCCGCCGAATTCGCTGTCGGTCTGAAACCCCCGGCTGCGGACGCTCATGTCGTGGTCAACGTCCAGGTCGCGCACGACGTCGGTCCCGCGTACCGACCATAGGCTGCCGGGCAACTGCCACGCCAGTGCGAGCCGTGACGTGCCTTCCACCGAGATGCGGCTGTCAGCCCAGTGGACCTCATCAATATATATGGTACCGCTGTCGGCGTCGCGCATGCTGATCTCGAGCCGCGTGAGTTCGTTGCCGGCTCGGGGGGCGTCGACGGAGAGCGGCCACCGGCGGTCGATGCCGTCAATGCGGGTTCTGCGGGCCGGGACATCGAGCTCAACGCGTCGCCAGCGGTGTCCGATATCAGCGAGCGTATCGTTGTCCAGCTCTATTTCGGCGGTCAGGCCGCGGCCGTCAGGTCCACTGTCGTCGGTGAGTCGGACTTGCAGTACGGGCGTTTGGCCGTCGGCCGGCTGCAGATCCGCAATGCGCAGATAGAACACGAGTGTATCGTACTGGCGGAACGGTACCGGCGTGACGTAATCCGAGATGGTCCACGCGGGCTGAGGCGGGTCGGGGTCGCCCCACCTGATCTGCAACACGCGCTGATTCTCGCGCGAGTCCGGGTGGAATATATCACGCACCTCGGAGTACTGGTCGACCAGGCGCCGCACACCGGTCGGCGGACGATCGGTGACTTCGCGTACGATAATGTCAGGAGCGACTTCGCCTTCCGGCGGGGGAGGCACAACCGGCTCGGTGCTCTCTACGGCAAACCGGCTTCCCTGCAGGCTGAATTCGGCGAACAGCAGGCGTCCGGCGACGTCGCTGTCGTTGGACACTACAATGATCCGAATCGCGCGCGTCTCGGCCAGCCTGCGCCGCTCCTCGCTGCTGAGTCGGATCTCGACGCTCTGCCACTGATCAGTTGGCAGACCGCTGAGGTTTGAGGTTTCATCGCGCAGTTCACGACTGGTAAACACCAGCTGCGGCACCTCGCGATCGAGCACGTCGTTGCCGCTGCCGTCCTCACTCAGAACCAGCGTGCGTCCGGGCGCCACCGTTCCGGCCCGCAGGGTCAGTTCACCGTCGCGATGGCTGAACGGAAAACTCGGCACCAGCGGGCTTGACCCCTTGTCCAGATTTCCGTCGCCGTCCAGATCTTCGTCAACCGCCCCGATCTGCAGATAGACGTCGATATGCGCATCGGAGAGATCCTGCGCGTCGTCATCCAGTGAGTTGAGTGCACGCCAACGGAAGCGCAAGCCGGTGGCGCTCGAGTAGTCGCGGCGACCGCCGGGAACGCGCAGCTGCGCGCCAACCCAGTCCCCGGTGTTGTCCATCTCAAAGTCGAGTACCATCACGTTGCCGTCGATACCGTCCTGCTCGGCACGCGCGGGGTAGGGGCCGA
>RECP01000128.1 GCA_007693945.1 Spirochaetaceae bacterium | reverse complement strand
CGCCCTACCTCGTCATGCTGACCTACACCATGGGATCGCTCTACGCCTTCATGCTTCGCGGATCGATTGCCGCCGAGACCTACGACCCTCGCAGACTGAAGGGGGTCTACCCGCTGCTTACCGCATGGGAGATGGGAGCGGTGATCTGTGCAGGCCTCGCGGTCGCACCGCTGGCTCAAGTACTCGGATCGGTGGAAGCCATCCTGCCCTTGACCGGCATTGTGCTTCTGTCTTCGCTCTGGGTCGGCCGATCCGTGCGTTCCCGTGTCCATGCGTCTGGAGAAGCGCCCCGCGAAGAGCCGCAGCACGGCAGCGCACGGCACTCGGTGATCACCACCGTCCGCACAATGCTGACCAACCGGTACGCGATGCTGGTCTTTCTCTACCAGTTCCTCGCCTTCACTACCTCCCTCCTCGTTCAGTACGTGGTCTACTCCCAGGCCCAGAGGGTGTTTCCGGCGCAGACGGAACTCACCCAGTTCATCGGGCTGGCAAAGTCGCTGGTCACCGCCGGTGCGATGCTTTTCACCTTCCTGGCCGCCGGTGCCCTGCTGATTCGCTACGGGATGCTTGCGGGGTTGGGTGCCGGACCGGTGCTCGTTGGTGCGGGGATCATCGCATCGCTGATTGCGGGCAGGATTGGCGTGCCACCGCGAGTCTTTCTTTCGGTGCTGGTCGGCGTTCAGGTGCTTGAGTACGGCTCATACTCGGGGTTCGCAAAGACGTCCCTGCAGTCCGCGTTTCAGCCGCTTCCAGCCCACGAGCGCGAGGCGGTGCATGGCTTCGCCCAGGGTATCGGCATCCCGCTCAGTTACGGCTTCAGCGGTCTGCTGCTGGTGGGGCTCGCCGCAATAGGGGCCGCGGGCGCAGCGTACGCGGTTGGCGTCACCCTGGTTCTGGCGCTTGCATACGGCATCGTCGGAATCCTGCTCTTCCGCGCGTACGGGAACCATCTGCGAACATCGCTGGCACGCCGGCGTATCGAGGGCGTTGATCTGGTGTTCAGCGATGCGTCAACCCGTGAGGTGCTGCACAGGCTGCTCGATACCCCGGATCGCTGGCAGGTGCACGCCGCGCTCGACCTGATGCACGAGGCCCACATGCCCGACTACGAGGCGTATCTGCACGAACTGATCAGCAGCCCCTATTCCGGAGTGCGGACCGAAGCGTTTGTTCGCGTGGAAGAGCTGCGCCCGCAATGGGCGGAGCCAATCGCCCGCGCGGTGGTTTCCGGTGAGGACCCCGTTGACGTTCGCTGCGCGGCGGTGGGCGCCTGGTGCGCAACCAGCGAAGATCCGGTTGCCGATGTGTCGCATCTTCTCTCGTCGGTAGAGCCATCGATTCGGGCCGCCGCGGTAACCGGACTCTTTCTCTACGGCGGGATCAACGGAATCCTCACCGCCGGAGACGTGTTCAACGTACTGCTCAACTCAACGGACCCCGTAGACCGAACACACGCCGCGGAGGTTCTGGCACGTCTTGCCGTGAAATCGTTCTATCAACCCGTGAAACAACTGCTTCGGGACGCAGACGTTGATGTGCAGCACGCCGCACTGCGCGCCGCCGGCGCGGTCGCCCACCCGGTGCTGTTGCCCGAGGTTCTTCGTCTGAGCAAACCACCGGCCACACGCGCCGAGGCGCTCGCGGCCCTGCCTTCGTTTGGGGAGGCACTCTACGCGCTGTTGCAAGACATCGTGAGCGGACACTCTTTGTACCAGCCGGAGACCGCTGTTCGGGTTGTGCGCGCGGCGTCTCGCTCCAGCGATCATTCAATCACCGAGGTTCTGGCACGCGGATTGACGCTGCCACCAGGCGATCTGAGCGTCGCCGTTCTGCAGGCGCTTGTCTCGACCGGATATCGGGCAACCGGAAGCATCGCGGGGACCGTACTTCGGGCGATCGAGGAGCGGCTTCAGCGCGCCGCACTCGCGGTGATGTCGCTGCACGACCTCGACGAGCCGGGTCGCGCTGAATCGGGCCACGCAGAATCTCGGGCCCTGCTGTCCGCCGTCCAGGACCGATACCGTCGTGACGTGGAGGAGATCTTCCTGCTGCTGTCGCTGCTCCACTCTCCCGACGAGGTGCAGGGAGCGCGCAGGAAGATGCTGGAGGGAACGCAGCGCGACCGGGCGCTTGCCGCCGAGATGCTCGACGTCACGCTCAGCGGTCCGCTGCGCCAGAAGATGCTTGCGGTCACCGAACACCGCGACGGACAGCCGCCGTCGGTCGCAACCTACACCGAGCTGTTTGGCGTATCCCCGTTGGGGATGGTACCGCGCGTGAAGCAGATTCTGCGTGACGGCCGGGAGTGGCCGGAAGAGTGGCTCCAGGTCTGCGCACACGCGGCTGGATGGAGCCTCGGCATCGTCTCAGACCAACCGGAGGATAGCGTGCTCACAACAATCGAACGGGTTCTGGCACTCAAAACGGCCGACATGTTCTCGGGTATTCCCGATTCAGTGCTCGCACACATCGCCTCGATCATGGAAGAGGTAGACGCACACGAGGGCGAGGAGTTTATCCGCAAAGGCGAGCTTGGAACCTGTATGTTCATCATCCGCGAAGGCCGCGTGGCCATTCACGACGGCGAGCGAAAATTCGCCGAGCTCGCCGCCGGAGAGGTGGTCGGCGAGATGGCCGTTCTCGACCCGCAGCCTCGCTCGGCTTCAGCCACCGCGGTGGAGGAGACGGTGCTGCTGCGCCTGGACAAGGATCCCTTCGACAGCGTCATGGCCGATCATCCGTCACTTGCCCAAGGGGTGATATCGGTTCTCTGTCGCCGTTTGCGTGGCGGCTTACGGGATGGGTGACGGAAGGCCATCGAACAATCGTGATGATTCCGCGACAAGATCCTTCGAGTCTAAATTTTGTGTCACTGAGTATGGTGTGCTACACTGGTATGCGGGGGTAACGGACGATGCGAGAAATAGCCGCCAAAGACGTGTCCTCGGCAAACCTGGATCGGGTGCTCACCGTTGACCTGACGCGCCGACTGCCGGATGTCGACCGCCTGACGTCCCTGCCGGACGACCTTGAGTACTACGGCCGGTTCGCACTGCTGCAGAGCGGGATACTCTGGTTTGGCGACA
>RECP01000029.1 GCA_007693945.1 Spirochaetaceae bacterium | reverse complement strand
CGTGAACCAAGGGCGGATGCAGCGGAAAATGCACAGCTTTTGGAACACTCTTTAACCCTTACAGAATTCCTGACGCACCTAGGATGGCGGATCCACGGTATTGATTTGGCCCCGGAGACATCTGCAATCGATTTGAGTGAAGCTTTTCTGGAGCACAAATGGAGAAGAATCGTGCAACACATGCGTGAATAGACAGGAACACAAAGGAACCAGTGACGCGCGGTAAGACTGGCCCAAAACCCCGCGGCTGAATAAGCTGTGCCGGTTCCAGTCCAGTCTGCGGCGCTCCCGCATCGGTTGGCTCTTGTACAACGCCGGCCTCCAAACTGCGGAGGTTGTGGCGTTCGGCATTCGACTTGGCTCGTACTCTCTGGTGATCATCGCAGTGGTGCAGGCGCACCAAGACGGCGATGCTCGCTCTCGGTCTGTTAACCGCGGGCGAGCCACCGCTCCGTCAGCCTGTCGCGCTGCAACACAACCAACTGATACTGATTACGTGTATAATGCGGGTAGCGTTCCATCAACGGAAGGAGAGCAGAGAACAATGGATAGCACGGAGAAGAACAGACAACTACCACGGACGTACCGCCAGGTGGTAAAGCGGTTTCCACGGATTGCGGCAGCCCACGAGCAGATGGGCAGCGCGGCGGAGGCTGCCGGTCCTTTGGAGAAACGCACCCAGGTGCTGATAAAGATCGGCATTTGTGCCGGAGCGGGGCTGGAGAACGCGCTCCGCAGCCAGGTCCGGCGGGCCGTTGAACACGGCCTGAGTCGCGAGGAGATCGAGCACGCAATCGTACTGGGAATAAACTCGATCGGGTTTCCCGCTACCGCCGCGGCGTTGCAGTGGGCGGACAAAGCGCTCTCCCGGTCCGAAGAATAGCGGTCACGAGACCAAACCGGGCGGTCCGCGGTTGTGCTCCGCGGCGCGCCGTCCAGTGGAAGTGATTCGTCCGGTTGTGTCTGGTAACGCTTACGGTGCAACGCCTGCTTGTCGCCAGATTGCCCTCGTGTTAGTGTCCTTGCGAGTACCGACCCGAGCGTATCGAGGAATTGCGTGACCATACCAACGCAGATCGTGCGGATTGCCGCCGTCAGTGATATCCACTACGGACCGAATGACGAAACCAAACAGTGCGCTCGGGCGCTCGAATTGCTTGAGTCGGTACTTGATGGATTGCGCGATTATCAGCCTTCTCTGCTTGTCGACTTCGGTGACAGAATAGTCGACCAGGACGCGCGGACCGATCGCCGGCGTGCCGCAGAAGTGGCCGCCCTGTTCAAACGTGCGGGTCTGCCGCGAGCACATCTGTTGGGCAACCACGATCTCGAGAATCTGTCGCCGGCATGCAACGAAGCGGTTCTGCAGACTGAACTGTCTCACCGTATCGTTAATCTTGGTGGCTGGCAGCTGATTCTCTGGCAGGGAGACGTTCGTTCCAAACGCGGCAATCTTGTGTTACCGGACCAGGATCTGGACTGGCTGCAAAACCAGCTGGCTCTGGCTCGCTATCCCGCCGTAGTGCTGACGCACATTCCGTTGGACAGCGGTTCAACTATCGGCAACTACTACTTCGAAGATCGTCCCCAGGGGCGCGCCGAGTACCGCAACACTGCCGATGCTCGAGCAATGATCACGTCCAGTGACGCTGTAGTCATGGTGATGTCGGGTCACCTCCACTGTAACAGGCTCAGCACGATTGATGGGGTGCACTTCGTAACGCTACAGTCGCTGGTCGAGAGTTACACCACGCATCCCGAACCCGCGGCAACGTGGACTGCAGTGGAGTTGGGACCGAGTATCAAAATAGATGTACACGGCAACGATCGGGTCAAGTACGAGCTGACGCCCCGCCGTTACGGATTCCACGCCCTGAGGCGCTCGCCTCTGCCGCACGCCAAACGGCACAAAACCGGAACGGGCGGTAGCCGCCGGCCTGCAGTCGACTGATTCTACGGCTCGAGTTTGATGGTCAACCCTTGAGGCCGCCCGAGGTCAGTCCGGAAATGAACTTCTTCTGTAGCGTGAAGAACAGTATCACGATCGGCGTTGTGTAGTACACGATACCGGCCATTCCGATATTGTACAGCATGTTGTCCTGTACGTCCGAATACCCGCTGGCGAGTCTAACTGCGAGGTTGACCTTTTGCCCCCGCAGCATCATTACCGGCAGAAGATAGTCCGACCAGACCCACTGGAAAGCGAATATTGCCGAGATTACAACCGCTGTCTGCACCAGCGGAAACATAATCAGGAAAAAGATCTGAAACCTTCCGGCCCCGTCCAGGCGAGCAGATTCTTCGAAAGACACCGGAATAGTCGAGAAATACTGTTTGAAGAGGAAAATCAGAAAAGGCGTGCCCTGGATGCCCCACAGAATCCAGAAATAGAACCTGTTGACCATTCCCACCTCTCTCATGAGCAGGTAGAGCGGGATAATGGTAACCATGTGAGGAATCATCAAGGTCGATAGCATTACGGGGAAGAGGATCTTGTTGGCTCTGACTTTGAAGCGCGAGAAGCCGTATCCGGCAAACGCGCTACCCAGAATACAAGGAACCGTATAGTAAAGCGCCAGGATCAGAGAGTTGATCAGATGAGTCGGGTAATCGATCATTGTCCACGCGCGTATGTAGTTGCTCCATTGAGCAACCTGCGGCAGGATCACCGGTGGATAGACATAGAGCTCACCGCGTGTCTTGATGCTGGTGACCAGCATTGAAACCAGCGGTGTGAAGAACACCAGCACCAGCAGCAGCAGGACGGTAAACTTCAGAAACTGGATGATCTTGTGCTGCTTTCGCATTCCTAAAGGCATCTATCAAGCTCCCTCATCCACTACCGCTTGCTCTCGACTTCTGAATAGACAAAGAACGCCCCCAATTTGAGGAAGACCAACGTCACTACCATAATGAAGACGAATAGAAGCCAGAGTAAGGCTATACCGTACGCAAACCGAAACTGTGTCATGATGTTGAAATATCCTCTGGCCATTACGAAGAAGGTCTCCCGCGGAGGAGTGGTAGCCATCAGCGCTCCGCCGCGGATCGGCCTTGGATTGAGGATATAAGGTTGAACGAAAAACTGCAGTGAGTAGATAACGCTCATGATGAACTGAAACAGGGTAAACGGGCTGATCAG
Source organism: Spirochaetaceae bacterium (assembly GCA_007693945.1). Classification (GTDB taxonomy): domain Bacteria; phylum Spirochaetota; class Spirochaetia; order DSM-27196; family PWMO01; genus PWMO01. The sequence continues at coordinate 11,919 of RECP01000029.1, read as the reverse complement.
GGGCACCACGATATTTCGCAGTTTGCGAAGATAACCGGCTCCGTCGATAGTGGCGGCCTCATAGAGGGAATCAGGAATCGTACTTAATCCTCCGAGAAATATTATCATACTCCAGCCGGCCTGCCAGAATGAAAGCGTAAGAATGGAAAAGAGCGGATAGGACGATAGCCAGGCGATGTTCTGAGACATGAGTCCTGATCGCACCAGAAGTATGTTCAGAAACCCCGAATCACGTTCAAGAAAGATCCGAAATATCCAGCCGACTGCTACCAGTGGGATCATGTGAGGGAAATAGAGTAGCGTTCTGAACACCCCGCGACCAAGGATCTTCTTTTCCAGCAGCAGCGCCAGAACAAAACCGACGCACATGGCTATGGTGGTGTGCATAACAGAGAACACGATCGTGACCAGGAACGAATACCGAACCGCAGGGTCGCCCAGCAGTTCCACATAGTTCTGAAGCCCGACGAACCTGGGGCTTACCGTGAACGCCATACGATTGGTGAAGGATGTATACAATCCCCACGAAATCGGAATCATCCACAGGAACACGAAACCGAACAACCAGGGGGAGATGAAAATGAAGAACGATCTACGGTCTTCCGGTCTTGCCGTCAGTTTCTTCATGTCGGTCCACGCCGTTTGCCACGGTGCAGGCACTCCGGTGAACGATCTCTCGCGCACCGGAGTGTCGTACCACCTATCTATTGCGCACCAATTTCCTCACGCCCGCGTCGCAATGCGGCGTTGAGCTCGGCATACATGCGATCAACGAAAGTGTCGTAATCGATGCTGCCCAGAACCAGATCGTCAATATTTGACGTCCATGCGTGATCGTACATCGCGGCGGTGATATAGGTGCTGGCCTGCCACGGTTGAAAAAACTGGGCATCGTCATACGCTATCGCCTTGCGCGTTCGGTTATACTCATTGTCTGCAGGCAAGAGCGGAGCAAGAGACATCAACGGGGGTATGCCCCAGCCGGTTCTTGCGCGCTCGATACCGTAAGATCCGCCCATATACCACTCGAATACTCTGAACGCCTTTTCAGGGTGCCTTGTACCGGAAAACATAACTATCCCGGTAGCACCGAGGTTGCTGGCAACCCTGGGGTAGCCTTCGGCGAGAATCGGAGTCGGAGCCCAGCCGTACTTCGTCTCGTAGTTCTCGTTTTCCATGAGTTGAGCGCCAAACCAGTAACCAAGCTGAACGATTGCAACTCGATCTGCCTGAAAGGCCGCTCCGGTCCAACCGGGACTCGGGTTTCTGACGTTACTGGATATGTCCTCAACCTGGAACCGTGCCCAGTACTTCCATAGCTCCCGCGCTTCCGGGTCTTCGTTCATTGCGGAGCCGTCTTGATTGTAGATGCTGATTCCTCTGGCGTTGGCCATGTCGGAGACAAGGTGCTTGACCCACCCGGGAGCGTAGTCGTATCCGAAAATCACTACGTTCCCATCGGCATCCCGGATCGTGAGCTTCTTTGCCATTTCGTACAGTTCTTCGTAGGTAATCGGGTCAGTTACGCTGAGGTCCTCCAGCCCGGCCGCCCGGAACATCTCTCTGTTATAGGTGATCATACCGACATTGTTGTAGTCCTTCGGTAGTCCGTAATAGGAGCCCTGCCCGATCACCTGCCCGTCATACTGATAGGTTGAGCTTCCCATAACATCGATGTCATCCCATCGTACTACTTCACTGTTTCTCAGCCTGTCGGTCATGTCATAGAGCAAACCGCGGTTCACATAGTAAGCGATATCGGTTCCGCTGCCCATGCGGCTTAAGTCGGGGGCATCTCCGGCCATGGCATCGGCCATCCACTTGGTCCAGTCTTCCTCAACTCGTACCAGGTTGATGTCAGGGTTTTCCCGGTTGAACTCAGCCACAAAATCACCCGGCAAGTCAGCCTCGGTTGACATGAAACGGATCGTAACCGGGCCTTCTTCTCGACCACCTCCCGAATGCGCAGCAAATGCCACCATTACGAGCATCGATACAATCAGCAATGATCGTACTATCTTCATAGAATCCTCCTTTCAATTCCCGACCGCGAGTGCCGCACCGCGGTCGATCATGCGACGATCCGCATCGTCGCCCGCACCCGAATAACGGATGACACCTCTGGTCACTGCCTTTGCCATGAATGCGCCGTTAATCTTCAGTCTGCCGCCAGCTCACCTCCTGTCACTTGTTCTGCGGATCAGGTAAGACCGTACTCCTTGGCTGCCGTCTCGGGCGCACGCCCGTCATTGATCACGCTGTTCAGCGCGTTAACCAGATGCGCGGCGTTCTGTGCCATGAATATGTTTCTGCCGAAGATAATTCCGCGAGCACCTTGCCTGACACTATCTTCCGCCTTCTGCAAAACGGCCAGGTCATTATCAAGCTTCTCTGCGCCAATGGTAAAGGCGGGAACCGGAAGGTTCTGTACTACTTCGGCGAACTTGTTGGTCACAAAACACTTTATCAAGTCCGCCCCGAGTTCCGCCATGACTCTCGTCACACGTTTCACTTTGGCGTGCACCTGATCCGGCGTGATTTCCTGATGCTCAACAACGTAGCACTCACCAATCAGCGGAATACCCAGCTTCTCCTTCTGACGCACTACCTCGGAGAACAGCGCAACGTTTCGCGCTTCCATCTCTTCATCGCCGTTCTCCAGAAAGAGCGAACATATCACCATCTCACCACCAGCTTCAACGGCTTCCTCCACGGTGCTCGCGATTTCGGTGTAACCTTGTCGATAGCTGAGAGGATAGTAGAACGCGGACGACCAGTTGATCCTGATTACCGGGACCGGTGCTTTACGCGACGCAAACAGGTGGCTGCAGCGCTTGAGCATGAACCGCGACAAAAGCAGGGCATCGGTTCCCATGCAGCGCTCAATCGCCGTTTCGGCGTCTTCGATACCCTTCTGGTCGCCATACTCCATGACATGATCGAGTGCAGAGATAACCAGGTTCCGTTTTCCGTTGAACAGCTTTGCAACTCTCAGATCTATTCCAGACATACCTTCCACCTATACCAGTTTCATCATCAGCGATTCACCGTAAAGCGCGCGACCGGTCTCACGCAGAAGCTTGCTCGCATTGCCGTAGCAAATGGCGTCAATATCGTCGGGAGTTGCACCAAATCGGGTGGCAGCCCGCTTGAAAGCCCTGAGCTCTTCATACATGAAGAACGTAAGCTCCTGAGCTTCACTGCCGGAAACCTCGCGCATGTGAGGGTCACCGGATATGTCCCCGTAAAGCCCCTTGGGAACGATATTGACGTAGTTGCCGTCTTCGCATACTCTGCGCATCCTCATCCGCAGGATCGGGAGATCCGAACCAAACAGTACTCTCTGCGGTCCCACTGTGTCCAATGCCCGATAGATGGCTTCATCCAGAGTTGTAGCGCTGAAATCAAACGTCAGTCGTTCGGTCTTCTTCAGCACCTCAAAGGCATTACCAAAGTCCTCAGGGCAGTAGGCTCGACCAACATGCGCATATATCACACGAACGTCGGGAAAGCTGCGCTCTATCTCCAGCATTTGCGCAAGATTGACCGGATCGCCCAACCTGCCGTCCCGAGGAATATGCAGCATGAGGATCATCTTGTGCTCGTTGAGCACTGCCAGCTGATGATACGGGATAAAGTCAAAAATCCTGATCTCTCCGGTGGGCAGATAGGAAGGGGAAAGGTTCAGGTAGACCTTGATACCGAGGTGATGTCCGGCCGTTATTCTGCGATAGAGTTCTTCACCCGACCATTCAGGAAATGCGTAGAGCAGCGACGGCACACCATGCCGTCTGGTACACTCGGCTATGTAGCCGTTCTGCGCATCACAATCATCGCTGCGGATGATGCTGGTGAAGATCAGCGGCGTGACCTGCTTGCCGGGAAACATCAGTCGATACGTTTCGAACAGATCCTCAATCGGGTTTTCCTCCGCTACAAGAGCCGGCCAGCTAACCGTTCTCTTGGGTTTGTCCGGATAGCGGTGGCGATACTTCTTCAGCCACACGTGGGTATGGATATCGATGATCTTGTGCGGCAGAAAAGAGTTCAGTTCCTCTTCGTACACGCGCCGGTCAACATCCATGATCTCAAACAGCTCTTTTGCCATCAGTGCATCCTTGATCAGATAGATTGCTGCGATATGACTTGTACGTCCCAGCCCAGCGTCGTTCCAAAGGTTCGCAGGGTTTCCGTTCGTTCACCGTAGACCAGAGCACTGTGATGCGTACCACCGAGCAAACTGTACTGTTCCAGGAAACGGGCCAGGGGCGGTTCCGGCCGTATCCAACCGTGAACGCTCAGGGAAAAGCTGGATTCCGGATGATGAACAACGTCCACCGGGGCAATGATCAGCCTGAATTGCTCGTCATTGAGAGCAGCGAGATTAACGATGTGCGCTTGACCGGCTTTGAACTGCCCGGTAGTGTACACCGGCTGATCCGCGTCACTGTAGTGGTACTCCTTGACGCGAAATGATGCGTGAGGTTCACAGACCCTCGGGTTTATTTCGCCCATGTGACTCAGGAATACGGTCCCGCCTTCCCAGTCCGGGCAGAACATCTCGGTAAATGACGTCTCCCGGTTGAGCCGCAGCAAGGCTGCGACGAGTGAAGCGGTGAGCACGTCACCCTCTCCGGCGTATCCCAACCCCTCGTACATCGCAACGGATGCAAACAGAAACGGCATCCGATCAATCACACTGTCTCGCGTTACATGCAGAAAATTGCATGTGAAGCCGGCCAGCTGTTCATCTTCAATCCATGACCGCAGACCTCGCGATATCGCCAGATTGGCCCTCAGCACTTCATCCGGCATGTCATCGATGGCACCGATTGAAGCCAGATATTCGGCTTCCCGGGTGAGTTCAGCGTCAGAAGAAGGTCGCAATACGGGCTGCGAGAATCCAATCGTCCTGACACCCACGTCACGCTCCAGCACGGCGGCGTCCACCTGAAAGTCACCCATTCCCTTGAAAGGCTCGCCGATGATGCCGACTTTCATCCCGTTCAACGACCGCGCGGCGGCTATCGCTCTCACGCGATCAACGACTCGCTGCAGCACATCGGACCGTTGCCAGTGCCCGGCTTCTATCCAGAAAGCGCGCCGGTTTCTGACCAGCATGCTGCAAAGATCCTGAACTCCGTGGATACCGTGGTTGACCGAGATCTTCTCCGCCGCCTGGTGCGGACCAAAAGCGTAATCCGGCGTGGTATCCAGCAGTATCAGAGGAATACGGCAGGACAGCAGCGGTTGAAGCGCCTCCAGTGACGGCGAGTAAGCCAGGTGAACAGATACAACTGCGTCGACATCCTGCCGGGTGAATTGATCGACCGCTGCCGAGAACTCAGGCTCTATTCTGCAAATGCCGGAGGACACAACCTCGAGCCCCAGATTACCGAACCCGGAAGTGAGAACCTCGCAGAAGCCCGCTACCTGTTGCCGTAACGCCGGGGAAACGTCGTCGTACAATTTGAGGTACAAGGGTAACAACCCGATCCGCAACGCCAAGCGCATACTCCTTTGATTGCCCGTCTCATGAGCGGCAATTACTGAACGATACGCTCGTGTATATTGGACCAACACCCCGGCGCTGTCAAGCGATTTGCAATTGCCTCTTTTGGTGATAGATTCGTGCTCATCTTGGTGCTACCACGGAGCCAGTTCTGATGAAGTATGTAATAGGTCTTGATCTCGGGAGCACTGCCGTCAAGGGTGTTGCTATCGATGAAACCGGCGAAATAATGTCCGTAGAACGTGAAACAATCGACTTTGGTCAGGCGACCCGGCAGTCAGTCTACGAGCTCCCGCCGGATGACTATGTCCGACTCGTGTGCTCACTATTGGGCAAACTGGTTGACAAACGGCACGTGCTGGCCTCAATGGCGTGGGTGACAGCCAGCGGAAACCTCATCCTGCTCGACAAGCAAGGACGGGCGCTTGCCCCGATGATGAGTTGGCTGGATACACGACCGTTGGACGGGTCGATAGATCAGGAACTGGCCGCGATACCAGCATCAAAGGTGTATCGAACCGTAGGTTGGCCCCTGGCACCGCAATTCCCTCTTGGAAGGCTGTTATGGATCAGGAAGAACCACCCGGAACTGCTGCACCACGCACACCGGATCTGCATGAACAACGACTATTTGGGTCACTATCTGACGGGCATATGGGCCCTCGACTACTCCACCGCCACAACCTTCTATCTCTATGACCAGCAAAAGAGAACCATCAGTAGCGAACAGCTTGCGCTTGCCGGCGTAAGCAGTGAACAGATCTCGCCACTATTGCCGAGCGGCGCGCGTTTGGGCCCGCTCAAAGCCGAAATCTGTCGGCGCTACGATTTGGACCGCGGTGCCGCCCCGCACGTTGTTCTGGGTTGCTTCGATCATCCGGGAGCTGCACGCGCGATAGGCTTGCGCACACTCTCGCAGTTGATGTTCTCGTGCGGCACTTCCTGGGTGGGATGCATGCTGCTGCCCGATAGAGAGACGGGACTGCAACGCCGGCTGCTGATTGATCCTTTCACCAGTTCCAGCGGGGGCAACTGGTTCGGGATGTTCAGTGAAGCGGGATTGGGCAGACAGTTCGATAACTGGGTGTCGGAGCTTCTGGCCAGGTTCGGGCTGGGATCATCGCTGGATTTTGGATTGTTCGACCAACTCGCATCGCGCGCCGACGGAAACAGGGTGCCAATCGTGGACCCGGCGCAACAGCGGCTCGATGATGCCCTGTATGCGCAGTTGGATGGCGCGTACAGCAGGCAAGCAATCGCGCGCGCGGTACTTGAAGGCGTAGTGTTCAGCTTCAAACTACTCATGCAGACCAAAGGACTGTCAATCGACAGTGTCGACGAAATATTCCTGGTTGGTGGCCCTACCGAGAGTAGTTTGTGGCCACAAATAATCGCAGATTCTTTTGAACGGCCGGTGTTTATGCGCTTTGGCCAGACCGCCGGTGCCGTGGGAGCCGCACTGATGGCGGCTGAAGGTATCGGTATGCCGCTGGAACTCCAGGGCGGTACGAAGACCGTTGTTCCTGATCCGGCCCGCTTCGACCAACTGAGGCACCGGTTCACCAGGTTCTGCAAACTGCGGCAAACGTGACTCACGTACCTCGGTACCGGAAGCGGCTTCATGGGCATCCGGCAACGAGCGCCGTTATCAGCCGCAGCGTAACCGCCGGAGACGGAACCCGGGAAATACGTTTGACTGGTGATTCCGGTCCGCCGTGATCGCTGCAGTCCGGAACAATACGTCGATCAGCCACACAGTCTCGCGCGGATGATCGTTCACCGCCGCGCCGGATTATGGGCCTGCCAGAGGCGCATGTTCAAGGTGCTCGGGCCTCGTGCGGTCTTACACCAGACGCACCGTGAGCCGGGCGCCGTCCGCGGTACACTCGAGTTCTCGTTCTGTACCGTTCTCAAGGCGCCAGGCGCGCACCTCTCCGGATACGATGTCGATTGCCACGCGGTTGCCGCGGTGCAGAATCTTGAACGCCAGCCTGCGCCAATTGTCCGGGAGCCGGGGATGCAGCACGATACGATCCTTGAACAGGTTTATGCCGGCAAACCCCTTTAACAGAATCTCAAGTGAGCCGGCCATTACCCCGCAGTGGATTCCTTCGGGGGTAGTCCCGCCCTGGGTATCGTAGATATCGCTGGCCAGCGCTTCGCGGAACCAGTTCCACGCGTCCTGCTGATGGGACGCCAGGGAGTTGGAAATCGATGAATGTACTACATAGCTCAAAGTGCTTCCATGACTGGTGCGCGGCACGTAATGGTCATAGTTTCTGCGGAGCAGCTCAATGGGGTCTCCGACCTCGCACCCCATCTTGTGCAGTATCCCGGCAACCTGGGCCGGCGCCAGCATGTAGAAGCATTGCAGAACGTCGGCCTGCTTGATCGCCTTATAACGGTCCGGCGTCGTGCCTTCGGCTTTCAGAATTCGATCCAGACGCCTGATGTTGCCGTGTTTGCGGCGGTACGCGTTCCAGTCAAGCTCCTGCAATTCCCACCATCCGGCAAACTGCTCGATAATGCCGTCATCGCGCATCGGCACATACATGCGCTGCACGATGTCACGCCACAGCCGCAGTTCGGACTCGTCAAATGACAACTCGCGCTGCACACGCTGCCTTACGTCTGAAGGCATGTGGCAGTAAGTCTCGATCGTCTTGTGCAGCAGCCAGGCGGTCATAATGTTGGTGTAGGCGTTGTCGTCCAGCCCGCCCTCTTCGGCGTGCGGATACTTCTCGTGAAACTCATCGGGCCCCATCACCTTTCTGATGTGGTACCGCTCGTCGTCTTCGTCGAACCGGGTGATGTCGGCCCAGAAGCGCGCCATCTCCAACAGCATTTCGATCCCGTACTGCTCCACGAATCCGGTGTCGTTGGTGGTAAAGAAGTACTCCCAGATATCGTAGGCAATTGCATTATTGATGTGCCGCTGAAGATAGGACAGGTCGGGATCCCAGCGTCCGCTCCGGGGATTGTAATGCAGCTGTTGCGACTCGCGTAACCCGGTGCCCGCCGACTGCCACGGATAGAGCGCTCCGGCAAACCCTTCTTCGCGTGCAACCCGGCGTGCGGCGTCCAATCGGCGGTAGCGGTACATCAGGTGGCTGTGCGTAACCTCGGGGAAGTGCAGATTGTAGAATGGAGAAATGAACAGCTCGTCCCAGAAGATGTGGCCGCGGTAGGCTTCGCCGTGCAGGCCGCGGGCCGGCAGACCGTTATCGACAAAGGTGCTCACCGGGTTTGCGGTAGCCAGGAGATGGTAGACGTGCAGACGCAGCGCTTTCTGGGCAAAGCGGTCACCATCGACTACAAAGTCGGCCAGGTTCCAGTAGCCATTCCAGACCGCCCGATGCCGTTCCAGCAGCTCGCCAAACGATGGTACCCGGCGCAGAGCCTCCCGGGCGTCGGCCGCCGGGTTCTGGCTGTCCCAGTGGGCAGACGTGAAAATGCTTACGGTCTTTTCGAAGCGGTACTCGCGTCCCTCCTGAACGTCGAGTGTGAATACTTCGGTCACCAGACCAGGTTCCACCTGCAGCTGGCGGGACGGATGCAGACGCTGTTGACCGAGATAGAAGCGTGACACCGCATTCATGCAGATATCAATTGCCGACTGACTGGTTCTGACCTGCAGCCGAATCTGGCCGTCATCATCGCCCTCGGCCGGCAGCTCTCCTGAAGCGACCGCCTCGAGGTGCTTGCTGCTGAGCTGGCGGTAGCGTTCCACCCCGTAGTTATACACCGTGCCGTCCAGGCGCGATCGCAGCGTAACACTGCCCGAGTAGTTTCGGGGAATGATCGAGTACTCGATTGCGCCGAGGTGAACCCGGTCCATGCTCGCGATCCGGCGCGTGCGAATGGTGGTGACGCGATCGGCTGCGTCGCAGAAGGTCGCTTCGTGGACGGTAACCGCCTGGCGCATGTCCAGAAAATGATGCCACTGCTGCACTCTGGTTGTCAGCGGCTTAAGCTCCTCTCCGTTCTCGACTCGTAGCTGGATGGCAAGCCAGTTCGGGCAGTTCACGAAGTCGTTGTTCTGAATCGACTTCCCGTGCACTTCGGTCTTGAGCTGGTTGAACAGGCCAGAGACATACGTACCCGGGTAGTGAATGTCGTCGTTGATCGCCTCACCCACAAACGCGCCGCGCGTGCCGAAGTAGCCGTTGCCCACCGTGGTCAGCGCCTCGCGCAGGCGTTCTTCGGTAGGTGCAAAACCGTGGTACGAGAGATTCCAGGAGGCCTGAGTGATACCTTGCGTAAACCACTGGTCAAGATCGGCAAGCGAGAACTGCGCCATATCCTCAATCACCAGGTCGGCTCCATGCGCCAGCAGCAGCTGCGCGTCGACCGTGCGTGCCACACCGAGCACAAGACCGAAGTTGCCCTTTCCGCCGGCCTGCACTCCCACACAGGCGTCCTCAACCATCATGCAATCGTACGGCGCTACTCCCAGGCGTTCAGCAGCCAGCAGGAAGATGTCGGGCTCCGGCTTACCCTTCAGACCGAGCCGGCGGCTTACCCTGCCGTCCACGACCGTCTGGAACAGCCGGTCCAGACCGGTCTCCTGCAGAATATAGCCGCAGTCGGCACTCGAGGAGGCCACGGCAAGCTTTATACCCTGCTGCGCCAGATTGCGGGCAAACGCAACTGTGGAATCAAAGAGCTCCACACCCTCCTGATGCAGCAAGTCACGAAACAGCGCATTCTTGCGGTTGCCGATACCGCATATCGTCTCGGCTTGCGCTTGATCGGACGGATCACCGTGCGGTAGCCGGATATCGCGCGACGCCAGAAAGCGCCTGACGCCTTGATAGCGCGGTCGCCCGTCCACGTACGGGATGTAGTCCTGCTCGTAACTGAACTCCTGGAATTGTCGTTCACCGGGCTTCTGCCTCTGACGCAGGTAATCGTCAAAGGTCTGCTTCCACGCCCGGAAGTGCACCTGTGCCGTAGCGGTGATCACGCCATCGAGGTCAAATACCGCGGCTTTACAGCTCATTGCCGTCCCTCCCCGCGGACCCTTCAAGCCCGCCGAGTGCCGTTACAAGCACGTCGGGACACGAAGCGAAACTTGCATTGGCGTTTGCTGAGCGCACCGCGGCGCTCAACCTGTCGTCGGCCCCGACAAACACGGCCAGTGAATCCCGGGATCTCTGCGCCGCAATCCGTGCCATCGGTATGTCCGAGCTGGTGTCACCGCAGATCAGAGTCCGGGAGTTGTCCAGCTCCAGCCCCAGCTCGCCGGCCACAAAAGTCAGCCCGTCGCCCTTGTCGAAGTCTTTGGCGTCAGAACCGTCCTTGACGGTCAATATGACCTCGATGTCCTTGCCGGTGTCTTCCACGCGCAGGTACTCGCGCCGCGGGTCAACCTCGGTGACAAGCCGGTTCACCTCGTCAAGAAAACGTCCCGAGACACGGTCGGACACGGAATTGTCAACGTCCTGCCGGGCAACGGTAGTCTGGCCGAACTTGAACTGCAGGCTAGACCCGATCAGGCGGAACACGCCATACTCCGAGTGGTCGAGCAGCTGTTCCAGCCGCAGATTGAACTGATCGAGAAGCTGCTTGCGTTGGTCGTCAATCGGGAACGCCCGGTACCTGCCGCGCTCATCACAGAACTCGCGTCCCTTTGAGCCGGCGTATACGAAGACGCCGTCGGGATTGACGCTTACGTCCACCAGTCCACCGTTGCAGAGCGGCGCCGAGGAGAGCATCACGCTGCGGCGGCAGCAGCGCCAGGCAAAACGGCTGAGAAACACGGCGTTGTAGATTGCCTGCACCGAAGAGCGGTAGCGTCCGCAGTAGTTGTTGACCGTTCCGTCGCGGTCGGTCACAAAGGTATCCACAGCCACGCGTCCGCGAACTGCGCCGTGGTGACCTTCGGCCGCACTCGCGCCAGCAGTGCCGGCACGCGGGTTTTCGCTTTCGAAGAAAGCTGACAGCCGCCGACTGAGCTCCTCCACCTGTGCGCTGAACCGCGGCCGCTGCCGCACGAGCAACCGCAGCAGCGCGGATTCTCCGTCTCGCAGAAAAACAATATCTCGTTCGAGCTCGGTGAGCTCGTAGTCCAGCCCGGTAACGATATCGCCGGCGTCGCCGGCTCGCAGTACGAAGCTTCCGTTGTGCCGCGGCCAGCTGAGAATCTGATCGCGTATACGCTCGAGCGCGGCCGGCCCATCCGCAAGGCTGCCGCGATTGCCGTGAACGGTATCTGCGTGGGGAACCAGCGCGCGCCGCATAGTTGCAAGCTGTTCCATCAGCGCATACAGCTCGCTCAGGGAGCCCATGATGTTACCTCCTGTCCATCATATCAGGATTTATACGGCCGCGAAACAACAATTCTCGTTTTGGCCGTACGGCGCCGCACGCGCCGACGTTGTCCTTACCCCCAGGCGAGCGGCAGC
>RECP01000091.1 GCA_007693945.1 Spirochaetaceae bacterium | reverse complement strand
TCAGCCGGCTGCGATCCTGTACGGCGCGGTTGACGTCTTCAAAGGCGTCCTGCACGCGGCCGACCGGCGGCACGATGTTCTGCAGCCGCACCTGCGTAACCAGTACACCCATGTCAAAAGCGCTCAGGACTTCGTTCATTCGCTCCTGGCCCTGGAACTCGATGTTGCTGCGCTCGTTACCCAGAACGTCGATGATTGCGCGGTCGCCCGCCAGCAGGTTGATTACCGACTGCGACACGTCGCGGATTGTCTTGACCCGATTGTCGGGATCGCGCGGGTCGACCGCCGGACGAGCCCGGATACCCAGGCCGCCGGGCTGCGATTCCACGTTGAACAGCCAGGCGCGCGGATCGGTTATGCGGTACTGAATGATCCATTCGACGTCAACGATGTTCAGATCACCGGTCAGCATGATCGATTCCTGGGGAAAACTCTGCTCGGCGTATCGTGTGGTAATCCCGGGCATCTCGGTGCGGAAACCGAACGACTGGGTCTGGATTACCTGCGTTGGTACATTGTAATTGCGCTCGATGGTGAACGGCAGCTTGAAATGCAAGCCGGGCCCCACTGTCCGCGCGTATTGGCCGAGTCTCAGGACTACGGCTTCTTCGGTCTGGTCCACCATGAATACGCTGCTCATAGCCGTGCCCGCCAGCAGTATCACCACAACAACGGCCGTGATCAGCTTGGGATTGACCTGGAACGGCAAGTTTGGAGGACTTACGTCTCGCTCCGCCATATGACCTCCTTAAGGATATGGAAAGGGAATACTACTTTTAAGCTACCTTTTCAGGCCACCGGAGTCAAGGTAATGTTTGCGTGACCGGGGACCGCGCCGCTGCTCCTGCCTGGCTGCAGCAAGCTTGACACTCGATCAAGCGCGCACCTATAGTGGTTCGGTATGAAGAAGCGACTGATCACCTCCGCGTTGCCGTATGTCAACAACATCCCGCATTTGGGTAATCTGATTCAGGTGCTGTCGGCCGATGTGTTCGCGCGCTTCTGTCGTCTGCGCGGCTATGAGACACTTTACATTTGCGGAACCGACGAGTACGGGACCGCTACCGAGACGCGCGCTCGCGAGGAGGGCATAACGCCCCGCCAACTGTGTGACCGCTACTACGCGATTCACGATGAGATCTATCGCTGGTTTGAGATCTCCTTCGACCGCTTTGGGCGGACGTCGACCGATCTGCATACCGAGATCACACAGCACATCTTCCGCAAGCTGTACGAGAACGGCTACATCGTGGAACGCGAGATCGAACAGCTCTATTCCGAAGCTTCACAGATGTTCCTGGCAGACCGCTACGTGCGCGGGACCTGCCCGCATTGCGGTTACCAGGATGCCCGCGGTGATCAATGCGAGAACTGCGGTAAGCTGCTCGATCCGTCGGATCTGCTGGATCCGCGCAGCGTGCTCGACAATAGCACACCGGTTGTCAGGAAGACCAGGCATCTCTACATCAACCTGCCGGCCATTCTGCCCAGGCTCGAAGCATGGTTGAGTGAAGCCTCTCGGAGCGGCAAGTGGGCTCGCAACGCGGTGCAGATGACGCAGGCATGGATCCGTGACGGTCTCAAGGAACGCGCGATTACGCGTGACCTCAAGTGGGGTATCCCGGTTCCGCTGGATGGCTACCGTGACAAGGTCTTCTACGTCTGGTTTGACGCGCCGATCGGCTACATCTCGATTACCGCCAACCATACCGAGCAGTGGCAGCAATGGTGGCACAGGCCCGCGGAGGTCGAGCTGTTTCAGTTCATCGGCAAGGACAACATCCCGTTTCACACGGTGATCTTTCCCAGCTCGCTGATTGGTACCGGAGAGCGGTGGACGCTGCTGCACCACATGTCCTCTTCCGAGTATCTCAACTACGAGGGCGGACAGTTCTCCAAGAGCCGTGGAGTCGGCGTGTTCGGTAACGATGCGCGGGACACCGGCATCCCCGCCGACGTGTGGCGTTTCTACATGTTCTACAATCGGCCGGAGACCTCGGACTTCACCTTCAGCTGGGACGACTTCCGCGAGAAAGTCAACGGTGAGCTGATCGGTAACCTGGGCAACCTCGTCAACCGCACGCTCACCTTTCAGACCAAGTACTTCGGCGCAACACTCCCCGAGGAGGACACGGCGGGTACGGTCAGCTCGCCGCAGTGGAAGGAGTTCTGGGCCCACGCGCGCCGGCTCCAGAGCGAAATAACCGATCACCTCGAGAGCGCGCATCTGCGCGAGGCGTTCCGTGCCACGTTTGCCCTCTCCTCGTACGGAAACAAGGTGTTCCAGGAGGCCGAACCGTGGAAGATGCGCAAGAGTGACCCGCAGGCCACGCGCTACCTGTTGAAGAACCTCGTCTATCTGGTGCGCGACCTGGCAATTCTGATTTCGCCTTATCTGCCGCAGACTGCCGAACGCGTGGCGGCTCTGCTCGGCAAACCCGGGCTGAAGTGGGACGATCTCGGCAATCTGTCGGGAATTTCCAGAATATCCAGGCCCAGCATCCTGTTTGCTACGCTGGAGAAAGAGACCATCGCGGAGCTGCGCCTGCGTTTTTCGGGCACCCAGGCCGAGCGCGCCGCCAAGAAGAAGAGCGCCGCGGCCGGGGAGCCGCAGAGCATGGAAGACCGCTTCCGGTCCGCAGTCGAGCTGCGCGCGGCGCGTATCACCGCGGTTGAGCAACACCCCAAGGCGGACAAGCTGTTTGTGGAACAGGTCGACGACGGCAGCGGCGAGCCTCGCACCATCGTGTCGGGACTGGTTGGCCATTACACCGCGCAGGAGCTTACCGGAAGAACCGTGGTGCTGGTTTCCAACCTCAAGCCCGCCAGGCTGCGCGGTGTCGAGAGTAACGGAATGCTGCTTGCGGCCTCTGCAGAACGCGAAGACGGCAGCGAACAGGTCGACGTGATCTTCGTCGATCACGCCAAACCGGGTGACCGACTCTACCTGCACGGTGACGACCTGACCGGCTACCCCGAGCGGCCGTCGCAGATCGACATCGAGACCTTCTTCTCGATACCGTTGTCGGTTTCCAGGCGCGTGCTCAAGGTCGGCTCGACGACAATCGAGTGTGCCGGCAAGGCGGTGCGCGCACCACTGGTCAGCGACGGCCCGGTGGGCTGATCGTGCGAAATGTCGATTGAACTGCAGCCGGTTGAACCGCGGCAGCTGCCGCGGTCAAGCAACCTGCTCCAGAGTGCGCTGTGGGCACAGCTGAAGGCGGAGTTCGGCTGGCGTGCGCACTGCTTCCGCGTCTCGTTGGGCGGCGGTACGGAGCAGACGGAGCAGCCGCTGCTGTTGCTGACGCGCTCGCTGCGCGGCCTGATGACGATAGGCTATCTTCCCCATGCGCTGGCCGCGTGTGACGGCGTCGATGCGCCACTGATGGCCGGGCTGCTTGCCGCGCTGCGCGAGGAACTCCAGACGACGCCGGCCGTGCTGCGCGCCGACCTGGTGCAGGACCGCCGACGGATGACCGGCGAATTGCTGCGCGATGCCGGACTGGTCAAGGCCCCGGTTGACGTACAGCCGGCTTCTACGGTGATCGTTGCTCTGGACGGTGATGACGACGCACTGCTCGGCGCCATGAAGCCCAAGACGCGCTATAATATCCGGCTGAGCCTGCGTAAAGGCGTCGCGATACGCGAAGTCGGCCTGCAGCGGCTGGCCGAGTGGTATGCCCTCTACCGCGAGACTGCCCGCCGTGACCGCATCGTACTGCACTCGTTTGATTACTATCGAAGACTGTTCGAGATAGCCGCGCGGGATGACGATGCCGATCTGCGATTACTGTTTGCCGAACACGGAGGCAGCCTGCTGGCGGGTATCGTGGTGTCAATGGTCGGCGATCGCGCCACCTATCTCTACGGGGCCTCATCCGGCCGGGCGCGCAATCTGATGGCCGGTCACGCCATCCAGTGGCGCGCTATGCAGCTGGCGCGCGACAGCGGCTGCCGCAGCTACGACCTGTTCGGCATCCCTCCCAACGATGACCCCGGTCATCCGATGGCCGGTCTCTACCGCTTCAAGACCGGTTTCGGCGGACGCATCGTCCATCGACCGGGATGCCATGACCTGCCGCTGCAACCGGTGCGTTACCGGTTGCTAACAGCTGCTGAGCGGTTACGCTTTGTCTACTACAAGCGCCTGCGCCGTTATCGGCCGTGGCGCTAACCGTTTTTGACGCCGTACTCTCTCTCCAGCGACTCGTAGTAATCGATCACGCTTCTGACGTAGCGCCGCTTCTCCGGATAGGGGCGGTAGAAGAATGAGCGTTTGAAACCGTAAATGATGATGTTCTTCAACTGCCTGGCCGAAATCTCGAAATGCTGCAGTGCCAGGCGGATTTCCTCGCTCACGGTGGTGTGCGATACCAGCCGGTTGTCCGTGCAGAATGTCAGCGACAGGTTCTGCGCCAGCATGCGCCCCAGGGAGTGCTGCTGAGGCGTCTTGATGTCCGGCGAGGTCTGCAGATTGCTGGTCAGGCAGACCTCGATTGTTGTACGGTTGTCGGCGATGAAATTGGCCAGGTTCTGCGCGTAGCGGTGACGCGCTTCGGGATCCTCGATGCTCAGCAGGTTTTCGTTGAACAGGTGCAGCCCATGACCGATGCGGTCCGCGTGCAGCCGCGTGATGGCCTGGAAGATCGATTCCGGGCCGTAGGCCTCGCCGGCGTGCACGGTCTTCTTGAGAAACCCGCGATGCACGTATCCAAACGCCGCCTCGTGAACTGCCGCCGGATGCCCGTGTTCGGCGCCGGCCAGGTCAAAGCCTACCACCTGCACGTCGCTCTCCTGACGCAGCCGGACCGCCGCCTTGGCGGCCTCCATTGAGGCGTACTGCGTCACTTCAATGGAATCCGAGTAGCGGTGCACGTTGAACAGCTCCCGATAGTAGCGCGAGAAGGAGGGGGTGAAGAAGCGCATGGCGCAGACGATGATTCCGTACTCGAAGGCCGGCACGCCGTCGGCAAGATCGCGGTTAATGGAATCGCGCGCTCGGCGCAGCCCGCGGTCGACGGCGTTCATCACGTCTTCGAATCCGAGTTTCTCGTGCATGTTGAGCTGCGGCGCGAAACGCACCTCGAGATAGCGAACGCCTTCTTCGGCGTTGTCGATTGCCAGTTCGTAGGCTACCCGTTCGAGGCTCTCGGGATCCTGGAGCACCGCCACGGTCCACTGGAAACCGGAAAGGTATTCGGTCAGGTCACCGTAATGCGACTTGAACACCAGATCGTTCAGGCCTTCTTCGGTGAACGACGGCAGGTTGACGTTGCGCTCGCGGGCCAGCTCTATCAACGTCGACAGCCGCAGACTGCCGTCCAGATGAACGTGCAGGTCGGTCTTCGGGATCCTGCGAATGAACTCTTCAGTGATCTGCTGCATCTGTATGTCCTCCGATGTGTGCGCCGCGGGGCGCACGGTGTGCCAGCTGCCGGACGGCACTGCGAAACACGTCGCCGCGGTGAAACTCGTTGCGGAACATCCCGAACGACGCGCAGCCCGGTGACAGTACCACGGCGTCGCCCGGGCGGGCGTTGCCGCGTGCCGCCGCCACCGCTGTATCAACGGTATCGAACGGACCGTACCACGCGGCCCCGCTGCGATGCAGGTGCGCCGTAATCCGCTCGGTGGCAGTGCCGGATAGCAGATAGAGCGAGGCCACGCGTGCCGCGATGGTGCCGAACAGCGATACATCGAGGCCTTTGTCGCTGCCGCCGGCAATCAGATGCACCGGGCAGGCAAAGCTCTGCACCGCCGCCAGGGCGGCCTCGGCAATCGTGGCGGCCGAGTCATTGTAATAGTCGACTCCGTCGAGTGTTGCCACGCGCTCCATCCGGTGCGGCACGCCGCCGAAATCTGCGACGGCTGCCGCGATGCGGTCGGCGTGCAGTCCCAGGCAGCGTACGGCGGAGGCCGCAAACAGCAGGTTGGTACGGTTGTGGGCCCCGATCAGCCTGACCGCGTGCGGGACCAGCAGCTCCGGCTGCGCGGTGCTCCGATCAGGCGGACGGAACCACCCGCAGCCGCGGTCGAGCCAGGCCGCCGTATCGTCGGAGGCAAATGCCGCCGCGGTGCGCGCTAGCGGGATCGGCCGCGCCGGCGTCAGCGCCGCGTAGCGCCGGCCGTTGGCGTCGTCGTGATTGTAGAGCGTGAAGTCGTCGTCCGTCTGTCCGCGGAACACCACGCTCTTGTCGTCAAAGTAGTCCTCGAACGAGGCGTAGTAGTCCATGTGGTCCGCCATCAGGTTGGTGATCAGAGCGACCTTCGGCCGCAGGATCTGCAGGCCATCGCTCACCAGCGCCAGATCTCCGAGCTGGAAGGACGACAGTTCGAGTACCACAAACTGGCCGTCCGACGGATCATCCGCGAATTCGAGCGGGCTGACGGTGATATTGCCGCCGAGGTAGCTGCTGCGCCCGAGCCGGGTCAATATGTGGTGTATGCAGGCCGCAGTGGTTGACTTACCCTTGGTACCGGTAACGGCGATCACCTGCGCCGGGCAACGGCGCAGGAAGAGCGAGATATCGGTTTCTATGCGTCGCGCCATTGCCAGAAAGCCGGAGCTGCGCGGCACCGCCGGGTTCTTTACCACGAAATCGGCGCTGCGGAAATCGCTCTCGTTGTGTCCGCCGAGAACCAGTCGCAGCGGGAGGCCGGCGAGCCTCTGCAGGCTGTTGTCCAGCTCGCGTTGGCTGCGCAGATCGGTGACCGTCACCTCGGCGCCGCGTGCGCACAGATAACGCACGGTTGCCAGACCACCGCCGTGCAGACCGAGACCCATCACGGTGACGCGTTGCCCGCGGTAGTCATTGCCGCTCAACAATATACTCCTTCATGTCGTGCTCGTTCAGGTAGGCGCGCAGACGCAGGTCCGCGAATACCTCATGCCAGCCGGGGTCGACGGCGGCACGCATTTCGCGGAAGAGCTCGAGCTCCTCGGAAAACGGCGCTTCCCTGAGCGTCTCCAGAATATCATCGATGCGTGGCAGCAGAACAGCTCTTGCGGAGTCTATCAGCTCGACCGCGCGCGGCCGAAAGCCGGCGCCCAGTTCGATCGGAGAGAAACAGATTGCCTTGAACTTGGTGTGAAACGGGAAGTAGGGATAGATGAGCTGTCCCGGCGCCACAAACAGCCTGGTAAGGAACTTGTTGAGATCCCGATCGATCCATATGCCCTGCGTGATATAGCCGCGACCGGTCTCTCCAATCCACGTCTGCGAGATCGACTGCTGCACCCGCAGGTCGTCCTGCAGGGGGACCAGGTCGGGCGCGAGAAAGATGCGGTTGGTGCGGTACGCCGGTGCGACATCGTTGCTGCCGGCCGTGACGACCTGGTGCAACAGCGGGCGATACGAGAGGTCAACGGTGACAAGATAGATAAAGCGCTGCCCGCGGCGTTCCAGCACCCGGTAGAAGAGCGCCGAGGAAGCGTGCAGCGGGTTGAAGCCCAAACTGAGACCGGCGAGCAGTCCGCCGGTCACCGGCACTACCTGGTCGAGTACGGCTTCCACCGCACTCAGAAAACCGGCCGATGGCTCGCGCCGGTTCACATCGTGGTGAATGGCAATCGGCGGTACCTCGTAGTACTCGTCGAGTTCCAGGAACAGTTCCTCGGACTGGGTGAAGCGGCGGCTGCAGCCGCAGTCGCCGGGCGGCAGGTCGGCCAGACGCGCGCGAATCCGCGGTGCAGCGCTGGTCAGGATTGTCCGGCCGCCGGATTGGTCCATCGCTTATTCTGGCAGGCGCTCATCGCAACGGCTGCAGCGTGCCCTGATCGATCAATGACTCCGAGAGCCGTTCGATCGCATAGATCACCCAGTCGCCGCGGTCGGTACGCAGGCGCACCCGGTCTTCGCGCCGCAGACCGATTGCCACCGGGCGGTCCTCTTCCTGCGGCTCTTCCGGTTGCGACGTATCGCCCGGCATCCATTTCTCGTAGCGAACCAAAAACTCGGCCCGCTCCTGATCCTCGTGTCGCGGCTGCAGCTGCAACCCGGCAACGCCGTAGGGGACGGCTCCATCGGGAATGGTTCCGTCGCCGTCGCGGCGCCACTGCTCGGCGTCAATGAAGCCGGTTGTCATTTCGACGGCCAGACGCATCCGCGACATCACAAAGAGGTTGGTGACTTCGCGGATCTCATCGCGGCCGGCCCCGTCGATAACGGCGTCCTCCATGGTGGCATGATCCAGGTTGTTGATTGCGGTGTAGAAAGCGATCACAACCTCGCGCGGCGGCAGCCCGGCGGTGGAACGCGGCTGCAGCCAGTTACGCACCATCGTGCCGGGTACGGTTCCGATCAGCACGACGATCAGAGTAATGGCGGTCACCTTCTTCCAGTTGCGGCGCCAGTACTCGCGACGCCGGTACGAACGCGTGGTCTTGCGCTCGATGGTAAGCGCGCGGGCCTGGATCTCCAACCGCTGCTCGTCGGTCAGGCGGCGAAAGACACCTTTGCTGCGCCACTGCGTCAGCAGTTCGAGCCAGCTTTGGCTGTCGACCTCTTCGACCTTTTCCGCCTGTTGGGTCTGTCGGGGTTTGAGGACTCTCTGCAGCACTTCCGAGACCGCGGGCTCGATCTCGGGGGTGCGCAGCCACGCCTCCAGCGGTGGCCGGGCGCGCATCAGATCGCGCAGCTCTTCCTCGTTGGCCGCCGAGTACGGGAACTCGCCGGTCAGCGAGCGATAACAGATCACCGCCAGCGCAAACGAGAGGTTCTGCCGATCGTTGCGGTCGGGATGGGTGTAGATGTGGCTGAATTCAAGGCGGTCGCTGGAGCTCTGCTGCTCGGAGATCAGGCGCGTAACCGTTGCCGGAACAAAGAGCACCCCGCCGTCATCGGTGAACAGAATGCTGCGGGTGTGCAGCGTTCCGATTTCGGCGCCGTGACGTTCCGCGGTGCGCAGCGAACGCACCATCCTGATCAGGTACGGCAGCAGATGGTCCCAGTCGAGCCGCAGTATCTCGGCCAGCGATCGTGAGGGAACAAAATCGCCGTACAGATAGACGCGATTGGCGTGCTGGGTGAAACCGGCGACCTTCCAACGCGAGACCTGGCCGTTGTGCACCAGCCAGCCGTCCTCGCGTGCCTGTGCGGTCAACTTGGTGAGCGCGAAGGTGTTCCCCGGAATATAGGTTGCAATGCCGAGATACGGCTGTCCGCTCTTTTCTATGCGAACCAGTCCTTCGGCGAGTTGTGTCAGTTCCATGCTACGTACCGTACCTGTTGACTATCTCATGCCCAGCGAGTGCTCGTCAAATACCTCGGCCTGGAAGCGGTAGAGTTGCGCCTGCGGGTCTGACCAGCACTCCTCGCGGCATCCGGCCTTGATACAGAGATGGCGCAGGAACGTCAGGCGGTCCCAGCCGCGATCGGAGGCCACCTGCGGCAGCAACAGGCCGCTGCGGCTGCCGCAGGTTATGTAGAGGCCGTCACGCCCGGGTTCGATCGTCTCGATGTCGTGCAGCGCCTCAAACGGAGACAGCAGCGATACCTCGATCACCACATCGTCGAGTTCCTCAAGACTCGCCAGCGGGGCGAAGCGAGGGTCGGCATACGCGGCCTGCTGCGCGACGCTGATGATCTCGCGGTCGAGCCGGTCACGGCCCTGCAGGTGCCCGATACAGCCGCGTAGCCGCGGCGTGGCGTCCGCCTCCGGCTGATGGTGCAGTGTCACGAACAGCCCGCACTGCGTCCGTCTGACCTCCTCGGGCGCTGCTTCGTCGGGAACCGCCTGGTCACGCAACGCGGCGGCAATCGCGGCCCGGGCGCGTCGCACAAGGTACTCCCGGCTATTGCGCTCCACTGCTCTGCTCCTCTACACCGTCTTTCAGCCGCCGCAGGCGGTCCCGGTCCAGTCGTACGCTCAGGTTACTCTCCTGGGTGGGGATGACCGTGCCGGTCTTGCCATGCCGGGCGCGCCGCAGGTGTTTGACCCGCGTGTAGTAGACGTCGCCGTCGCTTCCGCCTTTGCTGTACGCCAGCGCCAGCGTTGCGGCGTCTAGCAGGACTTCCAGCGGGATACTCTTGCCCGGTTTCTGCCTGACGAAGACGTAGCCTCCGGGGTAGTCGCGCGCGTGCAGCCAGGTATCGTTCCCGCGCGCGTAGCGGCGCAACAGCAGATCGTTCTCCCTGGCACTGCGCCCGACAAGTATCTGAAATCCGTGGCTCTCGAATGTGAGCCCCGGCAGCGCTTGGTCGGCGGTCTTGCGCCCGGCGCGCGGCTGCGTGAGCTGCTGCTCGAGACGGAGCGGATCCTGTTCGTGCTGCAGGGACTGCAGTTGTGTACGCGTGTGTTTCAGCTGACGCTCGACGTTCCGTATCTCTTCCTGGAGGTGCCGCCTGCCGCTGCGCGCTTTCTTCTGCCGCCGATAGTAGCGTTGCGCGTTCTCGGCCGGCGACAGGGCCGCGTCTAGCTGGATGGTGATCCGGTTGCCGGGGCGGGTGTAGTCGTCGACGGTGACCCATTCGGTATTGGGCTCGATCAGGTGCAGGTTGCTCGTTATCAGATCGCCGAACAGCTGCCAGCGTTCGCCGGACTCGACGGTCGTGAAGCGGTCGTGCAGTCCGGCGAGCCGCTGTTCAAGCCGTTGTTGTTGCTGTACAAGCTGCCTGCCCAGCCGGTCGCGTGCCCGCTCCAGCCGCTGTTGGCGCTCCCGTTGGCCGTACCAGTGCTCGAGGCGGCTGTTGAAATCGCCCTCTCCGGGAAGATCACGAACGGCAAAACCGTTGTCCGGCGGCCGGGCCGGCGGAGTGGGCTGATAGCGCGCACCGCTCAGCTCGCCACGCGCGGGCCTCCGAAAGAAGGCGTCGTGGATCAGTCCTGTTTCATCGGTCAGGATTACGTTGGCGGCGGTGCCCCAGAGCCGGATCCACAGCAGACAGATCTCTCCACCCTGGCGAAGCGTAAGGCGCACGATTCGATCTCGGTTGACGTGCTCGACGTCGATGATCCGACCTCCCTGCAGCCGGGAGCGCAGAATCTGCATGAACCGCTGCATGCGGGCGGTCCTGGGCGCTGAGCTCGAGATACGGTGCATGCGGCAGTTCTGCGGTTCCAGACAGATCAGCAGGTGGAACGTCCGTGACCGCTGATAGCAGGTGAGCACCAGGTTGCGGTAATCGGGCTGCACCACCTTGCGTACGAACGCGTCAGTCAGCGGCAGTTCGGCGAGTACCGCATCGATTTCCTTCCAGTTGAGCGACACGTTGACTTCTATTCCTGGTCGTTAACCGCCTGCAGAATAGCATTGGCTTCATCGACAAACTCCTGGTAGTCATCATGCGAGAAGAAGACGCAATAGACGGTCCGCGGGACGGTGTTGCGATAGAGGTACTCGCCGATCGCGCCAAAGGCAACGCGCGCGGCGCGTTCGCGCGGGAAGCCGTACACTCCGGTCGAGATGGCGGGAAAGGCAACCGTGGTTGCCGCGTGTCCGGCGGCGAGATCCAGACTGTTGCGGTAACACGCCTCAAGCAAAGCGTCCTCACGGCGGTTTCCGTCCTGCCATACCGGACCGACGGTGTGGATAACGTAGCGCGCCGCAAGTCTGCCGCCGCCCGTAATGACCGCCTTGCCGGTCGGCAGGCCGTCCGGCAGCGAATGGCGACGCAGCTGCTTGCACTCCTGCAGGATCGCCGGGCCGCCGCGGCGATGGATTGCACCGTCAACGCCGCCGCCGCCGAGAAGTGAGCTGTTGGCGGCGTTGACAATCGCATCGACCTCGAAATCGGTGATGTCGCCAATCGTTGCAATGAGCCGCCCGTTGTAGAACTCGGTCATCGGTGTGTGCATAGTCTCAACTATACGCCCGGATGGTGCTCCTGTCCACCGCCCGCACGGCGCCAACGGTGTAGAAGCTGCCGGTAACCAGCACCGAGCCGGTGCTGCCGGCGAGCCGACAAGCGCGCTGCAGCGCCGCGGCAGGCTCCGGCTCCAGTATGCAGGCGACGCCGAGCGCCGTGAATGCCTCAACCGCGGCCGCCGGATCACCGGGCTTGAAGTTGCCGGCCCGGGTGACAACCACGGTGCTGAAGGTGGATGCGAGTACGCGCGCCATGGCCGGCACGTCCTTGCCCGCCGCCGCCCCGAACAGCAGGATACGCGGTTCCTGCGTCAATGGGCAGAACGCCTGCACGACCGCCTGCAGCGAATCGGCGGTGTGAGCGCCGTCGAGATAACAGGCCGGGGCGCCGCTGATGCGTTCCAGCCGCCCGGGCAGCCACGCGCGGTTGAGCCCGTCTGTGATGATCTCATGCGCAAGCTGCGGCAGAAGGTGACGGACAACCGCGGCCGCCAGTGCGGCGTTACGCGCCTGATGCTCGCCGGGCAGCCGCAGCTCAAGCGTGAATCGCTCGCGGTGGGGCATGAGCGTGAAGCCGGCGGAGCTGCCGCGGACGCGAAGCTCGGAAACGCCGTGCTCCGCCTGCCACACCGGACTGGCGAGGCGCTGTGCTTCGCTCAGGATCACGTCGCGCGCCTCGGGCTTCTGCCGCGAGACAAACAGCGGAACCCCGGGCTTGATGATCCCCGACTTCTCGGCGGCGATCTGCGCCACGGTTGTGCCGAGGTATTCGGTATGCTCGAGTTCGATGGGCGTGATTACGCTAGCTGCCGGTGTGACCACGTTGGTGGCATCGAGGCGCCCTCCAAGGCCGGTTTCCAGCACCACCCAGTCGACTTGCGACTCGCGAAACAGCAGGAAAGCCAGCAGTGTCAGCAACTCGAAGGTAGTTGGTTCTGCGTTCGGGTCGCGCGCCATGGAGCGTCTGACGTGCGCCTCGATCCGCCGCATCAGCGGCAGCAGGTCCCGGTCTGCGGCCGGCTGCGGCGTCAGCACAAAGCGTTCGCGATACGAGGTGACGTGCGGCGAGTAGTAGCCGCCGACACGGTAACCGGCGGCCGTGAGGATTGACTGCAGAAAGGCCGCGGTGGACCCCTTGCCCTTGGAGCCGGCCACGTGAACCGCGCGTGCGTCGCGGTGCGGATTGTTAAAGGCGGCCAGCAAGGCCCGCATGCGATCGAGCCGGTATTCACGGGGGACGTGACGTCCCTTTTCGAGGTTGGTGAAGGACTCGAACCACGCGAAACCGCGTTCTACGTCGGCCGGCATTGGAGTGGTCAGCTCAGCGATTCATCGCGCCGCCGCAGGGCCTGGGCGTGGCTGTAGAATCCCTCGTAATCGGCCAGGGCGATCACGTGGTCCCGCATCTGACGGTAGCCGTGCGGCGTGATGTGGACCACCGAGGAGCGCTTCTGGAAGTCGTGTACCGAAACCGGCGACCAGCTGCGAGCGTTGCCGCCGGTCGGCAGAATGGCATTGGCCCCGGCGGCGTAGTTGGCCAGGCTGAACACGCTGTGCTCGCCCAGCAGGATTTCCCCGGCATTGTGTATCAGACCCAGTACGTCGTAGGGCTCGGCAACCTGCAGCTGCAGGTGCTCAGTGGCAAACTGGTTGACGATCTCCGCAGCGTGCCCGATATCGTCGGCCAGGATGATCCCGCCGTAGGAGGAGAATACGTCGCACAGGAAGCTGCGCCGTGGCTCCGGTTCGTCCGGCGTTGTGGCGACCAGTTCCGGCACTATCTCGGCCACCGCCTCCGCCAGGGGCCTGCTGGGGGTCACCAGCAGGGCGCTGGAATCCGAGCCGTGCTCGGCTTCTATAAGCAGATCGAGGCTCACCTTCCAGGGGTCGGCGGTGGCATCGGCCAGGATGATGCTTTCCGACGGGCCGGCCGGCACCCCGGTGTCCACGGTTCCGGCCACGATCCGCTTGGCGGCAGCCACGTAGACGCTGCCGGGCCCAACGATCTTGGCGACGGCCGGAACACTCTCGGTGCCGTACGCCAGCGCCGCTATCGCCTGGCCGCCGCCGCAGCGCACAACCCGCTCCACACCGCATAGACGCGCGGCGTAGAGACAGGCGTCATCGATTGTGCCGTCGGCCGCCGGCGGCGTAGCGATAACCACGGTCCGCACACCGGCCAGTACCGCCGGCACCGCGAGCATGTAGAGCATCGACGGAAAACTGCCGCGCCCGCGGGGGACGTAGAGGCCGGCAGACTGCAGCGGAGTGGTGCGCTCGCCGGCCCAGAGGCCGCTGCGGATTTCCTGCATCGGCATACCGGGTGTCAACTGGATCTCGTGATAGCGACGCACGTTCTCAACGGCAAACTGCAGCGCGCTCTTGACCGCTGCCCCAAGCCGCTCGTCGGCCCGGTCGAACTCTGCCTGCGACACGGTCAGCGCCGTGGACGAGAGATCGGCGCCGTCGAAGCGCTCGGCGTAGTCGCGCAGAGCGGCATCGCCGCGGGCGCGCACGTCATCCACAATGCGCTGCACGGCGGGTAGAACCGCACCGATATCGGTCTCGGAACGCGCCAGCAGCGCACGACGCCGTTCGTCGCTCAGTTCGGACCACGTGTAGATGGAAACGGTCATAGTTGTGTGCCTCGTTGCTGCGATGTGTTGCGTAACACTACTATCCGAGCGCCCGGTGGTCAACAGAGTGCCATGACTACGCCACTGTCGAGCAGCAATTTTGGCCCTACGGCGCCGCACGCGCCGAGGTTGTCCTTACCCCCAGGCGAGCGGCAGCCGTCGCCATATGGTGCACGGGGTCGGTTGGCAGACGAATTCCGCTGCGCCGCGCCCGAGAGCGACCCCGCGAACGTCTCCGCAGCCTCTGCGAGGACAAGTGAGCGGGGGTGCTCTCGAGGCAGGCGCGCAGGAGTTCCATGCCAACCGACCCCGTACGGCCAATATGAGCATTACTGACTGCCGAGCGTCATTCTTGCCTTTTTCGAACGGCTGGGGTAGGCTCAGGGCGGTATCAGGACGCCAACAACACGAGGGGAACCCGCATGATCATCGAGCCAATGATTCGCAACAACATATGCATGAACGCCCACCCGCAGGGCTGCGAGCTGCACGTAAGGCAACAGATCGACTACGTGCGGCGCAAGGGAGTGATTCCGGGACCCAAGAAGGTACTGGTAATCGGCGGTTCGGCCGGATACGGGCTGGCCACACGCATCGTGGCCGCGTTTGGCGCCGGTGCCGGCACGATCTGCGTGGCGTTCGAGCGTGAGCCGACCGAGAAGCGGGACGGTTCGGCCGGCTGGTATGCCGCCACGGCGTTTGACCAGCAGGCACAGACAGCCGGTCTGAGTGCCGAGACCATTTTTGCCGACGCGTTCTCGCACCAGACCCGGCAGCGGACAATCGAGCGTGTGCGCGAGTTGCTCGGCAGCCTCGACCTGGTGGTCTACAGCCTGGCATCGGGTCTGCGTATCGATCCTGACACCGGAGAGCAGTATCGCTCGGTGCTCAAGCCGCTCGGCAGAACCTACTCCAACAAGACGGTTGACCCGATGACCGGAACGCTTTCGGAAGCCGAGATCACCCCGGCAAGCGATGAAGAGGCCGCCGCGACGGTCAAGGTGATGGGTGGCGAAGACTGGGCCCTGTGGATCAATGCCCTCGAGGCGGCGGGAGTGCTGGCAAACGGCGCGATGACGGTTGCCTACTCGTACATCGGTCCTGAGTTGACGCGTCCCGTCTATCGCGAGGGAACGATCGGCCGCGCCAAGGATCACCTGGAGCAAACCGCGCGTGAGCTCGACGGCCTGATGCAGCAACGCGGCGGCCGGGCGTTTGTCTCGGTCAACAAGGCCCTGGTCACGCGCGCCAGCGCCGTTATTCCGGTTGTGCCGCTCTATCTTGGGATTCTCTATCGCGTCATGAAGCGCAAGGGGCTTCACGAGGGCTGCATTGAGCAGATCTATCGGCTGTTTGCCGAGCGCCTGTACGCCGGCCGCGTACCCGAGCTGGACGAGCAGGGCCGTATACGGCTTGACGACTGGGAGATGCGCGAGGACGTGCAGGCCGAGATCAATCAAATCTGGCCAACGGTTACCAGTCAGAACCTCGATGAAGTCGCCGACCTCGAGGGCTACCGCCAGGAGTTCCTGCAACTGCACGGTTTCGGCTATCCGCAGATCGATTATTCCCGCGACGTATGAACCCAGGCAGGCGGCACACGGATCGGCTGCGCGCGCAAACTTCATAAAACAAATTTAAAAAGTTGGTTGCGGTTTGCGGGTGGCAGGTTTATCATGGGGACATGGAGGACAGCATGCAAAACCAGTTTTTTCCCGACATACCACGGATCAACTACGAAGGCCCGGAATCGAGGAACCCGCTGGCGTTCAAGTTCTATCAGCCCGACAGGAAGATCGGCGACAAGACCATGGAGCAGCACCTGCGCTTCTCGGTTGCCTACTGGCACACGCTGACCGGAACCGGCGCTGATCCGTTTGGCGTCGGCGCCAACCTGCGTCCGTGGCTTTCGATTTCCGATCCTATGGAACAGGCGCGAGCACGAATGCGCGCCTGTTTCGAGATTCTCGAGAAGCTGCAGGTGCCGTTCTTCTGCTTTCACGATCGTGACATCGCCCCGGAAGCTGAAACGCTGCGCGAGACTAATCGCAACCTCGACCAGATTGTCGAACTGACCCGTGAGCTGATCGCCGACAGCGGCAAACAGCTGCTGTGGGGCACCGCCTGCCTCTTCAACCACCCGCGCTACGTGCACGGCGCGGCCACGTCGTGCAACGCCGATGTGTTTGCCTACGCCGCGGCACAGGTCAAGAAGGCCATCGAAGTGACTCACTATCTCGGCGGCCGGAACTACGTGTTCTGGGGCGGGCGCGAGGGATATGATACCCTGCTGAATACCGACATGGGACTGGAGCTCGACAACCTGGCGCGGTTTCTGCACATGGCGGTGGACTACGCGGCGGAGATCGGCTTTACGGGACAGCTACTGATCGAACCCAAGCCCAAAGAGCCGACCGTGCATCAGTACGACTCCGACGTGGAATCGTGTCTCAACTTCCTGCGCGCCTACAATCTGCTCGATCACTTCAAGATCAACATCGAGCAGAACCACGCGATCCTGGCCGGCCACACCTATCAGCACGAGATCCACATGGCGCGTATTAATGGCGTGCTCGGAAGCATGGATGCCAACGAAGGCGCTTACCTGCTTGGGTGGGACACCGACCAGATGGCAACCAACATCTACGAGGCAGTCTTTGCGCTCTACGAGGTACTCAAAGCCGGTGGTCTGGCTCCGGGAGGGCTCAACTTTGATGCCAAACTGCGCCGTCCGAGCTTCCAGCCGGACGACATCTTCATCGGACACATCGCCGCGATGGATACCTACGCGCGCGCGCTCGAGATTGCCCACAATCTGCTCGGCGCCGGCGAGATCGAGGACTTCATCGCCGAGCGTTACCGCAGCTATCGCGAGGGCATCGGCCGCAAAATTGCGGACGGCAGCATCGGGTTCAAGGAACTCGAACTCTACGCCCTGGAGCACGACCGAATCGTCAACAGTTCCGGACGGCGCGAAATGCTCGAAGCGATTGTCAATCGCTACCTCTGACGGCGCCGCGCGTGGCACGGCTCACGGAGCTGACCCCGGCCCAGGTCAGTGTGCTGACGCTGCTGCGCCGCGAGCGTATCCTGACCGCGGCGCAGGCGGCGCGCCACCTGGCGCTCAGCGTTCCGACGGTCACCGCGCGGATGCGCTCACTTATGGACGCCGGACTGGCGCGCGCGGCCGGCTTTGCGCGCTCCTCCGGCGGCCGCCGGCCGCTGCGCTACGCGTTGGAGCCGCGTGGCGCGCTGGCCGTTGGAGTGGCGGTCTGGCCGGACCGGATCGAGTTGGTTACCGCTGACCTTGACTTGACGCCGGTAAGCTCGAGTAGCCGCACGCTGCGCGGCCGGATGTCCGCCGCTCGCCTGGCGGCTACCATTCGCGAGGTGGTGAGCAGCGCCGCGGCAGCGGAGCCGCTCGGCGTCGGCGTGAGCCTGCCGGGGGTGGTTGACGCGCGGCGCGCGGTGCTCACGGTTGCGCCCAACCTGTTTATCCGCGAGATGCCGCTGTCGGAGCCCGGACTGCGGCTGCCGACGATGTTCGAAAACGAAGCCAACGCTGCCGCCCTGGCTGAAACGTGGTGCCATCCGCGGCCCGACGGCACCACCGTGGTGTTTGTGTCGGTATCGCAGGGAGTCGGTGTGGGCATCGTAATGGACGGCCGGCTGTACCGCGGGGCGCGCTGGCGTGCCGGCGAGTTCGGGCACGTAGCAGTCTCCGGCGGGCGCCGGCGCTGCACCTGCGGACGAACCGGCTGCTGGGAGCAGTACGCCTCACAGACCGCGCTGATGCGGCGATTCCACGCCGCCGTGCGCAGGCGGCCGAGGCCGGAACGGCGGTTTCTGGCGCATTTCCTGGAGGCGCTACGGCTTGGATCGCCGGCGGCGCTGGAGAGCCTCGAGTGGTACCTGGACCATTTCTCGCTCGGACTGCAGAACGTCGTCAGCTGCCTCGACCCCGATGAAATAGTCATCGGGGGTGCGGTTGCCGCAATCGGAGAGCGGCTGGTTGCCGGTCTGCGGCAGCGGCTGGACGCCGCCCCGTTGGCCTCGCCGTCCCCGCGTATTTGCCTGTCGCAACTGGGACCGAACGCGCCGGTGCTGGGAGCGGCGGTACTGCAGTTGCACCGCCTATTCGGATAGCCGGCAGCAGCAAGCGCACCATCGCCGATGACGGCGGCACTTTTTTCTTTGGTGGTGCTGTGCTATGGTCTCTGCAGTCATGAATATGGAAGCGTTTGTACTCGGCTCCGGCGGGATGATGCCGCTGCCCGGGCGACATCTCACCTCGATACTGCTGCGCCGTGAGGGCAACCTGTTCCTGTTCGATTGCGGCGAGGGAACTCAGGTCTCGCTGCGAGCACTGAATCTGAAATGGAAGAAGATCGACGCCATCTTCATAAGCCACACACACGCCGATCACGTCACGGGTCTGCCGGGTATGATGATGCTCTCGGCACAGGTCGACCGGTGTGAGCCGCTCTACATTATCGGACCGCCGCGAATCCGTGAGTTTGTCGAGGCCAGCCGGCGTGTGCTGGAGATGTATATAAACTTCGAGATCATCGTTCAGGAGATCGCCGAGCCACACCTGCCGGGTGTGGTCTTTGGCGGTGACGGGTTTCAGGTTCGTTCAGTTCCGTTGCGTCACACCCGGGTTTGCGTGGGATACATTCTGGAGGAACAGCCGCGACCGGGGGTCTTCTATCCGGACAAGGCTGGTGCACTGGGGGTGCCGCGCGGACCGCAATGGTCTATGCTGCAGCGCGGACAGAGCGTCGAGCTCGCCGACGGCCGGATTGTTCAGCCGCGGCAGGTCATGGGAGCTGCCCGGCGTGGACGCAAGTTTTCCTATATTACCGATACGTTGCCGATGAACGGTATTGCCAAAGAGGTCGAGAATTCCGATCTTCTGATTTGCGAAGGCATGTTTGAACGCAGTCTGCGTGACGCCTCCTATGAGAAGAAGCACATGACTGCCGAGGATGCCGGAAAGCTGGCGCGTGACGCCGGCGGGGTGCGCAGGATGGGTTTGATTCACTACAGTCCGCGTTACACCAACCGCGACCTGAAGGTTCTGGAGCGTGAGGCGCGCGAGTTCTTCCCCAATTCCTTCCTTACCAAGGACCGCCAGACCATTCCGATACCCTACGTCGACTGACGACGGGATGCGCGTATGATCGAACTGACCGAAGTACACAAGAGTTACGGCAGCCTCAAGGCGGTAGCCGGGGTTTCGTTCAGCATCAAAGCCGGCGAGATCGTCGGTCTGCTGGGTCCCAATGGAGCCGGTAAGACCACAATTCTCAAGATCCTGACCGGCTTTCACTACCCCGACTCCGGAAGCGCGCGTGTCGATGGGCTGGAGATCAGTGAAGCGCCGTTGCTGATCAAGCGTACACTCGGCTACCTGCCGGAGAGCGCTCCGCTCTACGACGATTTCACTGTGCGGGAGTACCTGCACTTTGTGGCGCGTGCCCGCCGGATAGCACCCGGAGACCGGCAGCGGCGCTGTGCCGCGGCGATCGAGGCGTGCGGGTTGAGCTCTGTAGTGCAGCGACCGATTGCCACTCTGTCGAAAGGCTATCGGCAGCGAACCGGTCTGGCGCAGGCGATGCTGCACGATCCCGATATTCTGATCCTCGACGAGCCCACCAGCGGACTCGATCCCAATCAGATCCTCGAGATTCGACGGCTGATCCGCTCGCTCGGTGAAAGCAAGACGGTGGTTCTGTCGACCCACATCATGCAGGAGGTCGAGGCGCTCTGTGACCGCGTTCTGATACTCAACAAGGGCCGCATCGCCGCTACCGGCACCGCGGCACAGATAGCCGCCGAGCTGTCCGGCGGCGCGCGTTACGCAATCAGCGTCATTGCCGCGCCGGGCAGCGATGAGAGCGTCTTCGCGGACGTCGAACACCTGGCCGGGGTGCGAGACGTGCGTATCAGCCGACTGGAGCGCGCGGTGCGTATCTCGGCCGAGCTCTCGTTGCTGCCGGGGGTGCCGGCCGGGGCCGAGGCGGGCACGCGCGAGGGCATTGATTACGATGCCGGGGCGGCGCTGTTTGACTGGGCGGTGGCACACGGGCTGCGGATCTCCGAACTGCAGCCCTTGCGACGCAGTCTCGAGGAGCTGTTCGTGGAGCTGACCCGATGAAACCGGTTGTGATCATAGCTCGCCGCGAGCTGCACTCCTTCTTCAACTCGGCGGTGGCCTACATCGCGGTCACGCTGTTTCTGGGCCTCACGGCGGTCTGGTTCTTCGCGATCTACGGGTTTGCCGCGCGCGACTTCGCGTCGCTGCGGGGCTACTTCGGCCTGATGCCGTTTCTGTTTATCGTGCTGCTGCCCGCGATCACCATGCGCAGCTGGGCCGAGGAAAACAAGAGCGGCACGGCCGAGCTGCTGCTGACAATGCCGTTCAGCGAACTGCAGCTGGTACTGGGCAAGTTCCTCGGAGCGCTGGTGCTGGTCCTCATCATGCTTGCGTTCACGCTCGCGGTGCCGCTCACGGTGTTGCCGCTGGCACGCTTCGAGATCGGTGAGATTGTCGGTCAGTACGTCGGAACCGTGCTGCTGGCGTGTGCGGGGCTGTCACTGGGGCAGTTTGTTTCTTCGCTGTCGAGGAACCAGATATCGGCGTTCCTGATCAGTTCGCTGCTGCTGTTACTGATCAGCGTGCTGCACGTGGTCAACGCGGTAAGCGCGCTGCCACGTGTGCTGGCCTTGACGGTCAACCATCTCTCGCTGCTCACCCACTACGAGAGTTTCGCGCGCGGACTGATAGACAGCCGCGGTGTGGTGCATTACGCCCTGCTTACGGTTGCCTTTCTCTATCTGAGTGCCAGGGTTCTGGTAATCAAGAAATGGAGCTGAAAGCCGTGGAGTGCCGTGCATGAAGCGCAAACAACAGGAGACGATCACCCTGCTCATGACGCTTCTGGTGTTGATTCTGGTGGGGCTCAACTCGGTCTACTTCTTCGTGCGCCTCGATCTTACCGAGCAGCGCGCCTATACGCTGGCGGACGTCTCACGGCGCCTGGCACGCGAAATGCCCGAAAGCGCGCGCATCACCTATTTTCTCTCCGACCGGCTGCGTGCGCGCGCCGTTGAAACCGAGCAGATTGCCGACCTGCTCTACGAGTACGCGGCACAATCACGCGCGAACATCGAGGTCGACGTTGTTGATCCGGCTGCCGCCGGCCTCAGCGCCGAGGTCGAGTCACTCGGTGTTGCGCCGCAGCAGATACAGGTGATCGAGCAGGACCAGCGGAGCCTCGCGACCGTCTACAGCGGCATCGTGATCGAATACCTTGACCGCTATCACACCCTGCCGGTGGTTATCGATCCGCGTATCTTTGAATACGAGCTGACCAGCGCGCTGCGCAACCTGGTTCACGACCGTACTCCGCAGCTTGGTTTTGTGCTGGGCCGCCGTGATGAAGAGCTCGCGCGCGAGTACCAGCTGACCGCCTCGCGACTGTCGCGTCGCTTTGGTCTTCGAACGCTTGCCGCCGGTGAACCGGTCCCCCCGGACATCGATGCGGTGTTTGTGATCGGCGGTCGGGATCTTTCCGATGCCGATCTGAGTGTCATCCGCGATTTCATAGCTCGAGGCGGTCGGGCGCTGTTTGCCGTTGACGGCGTCATTATTGACCTCGAAACTCCGAACCTGGCTGCCGTGGCGGCGCCCCGACGCCCGATCGATGAGCTGCTGCTGCAGTACGGGGTGCGTATACGGCGCAAGATAGTGCTCGATGAGTTCCACCGCTCGATTCCGGTTGCGCGGCCAAGCGGGACCATGACGGTGCAGTCTCTGGAGCCTTATCCACCGTGGGTCTCGGTGCGCAACTACAACGATACGCACCCGGTGAGCGCCCGCTTCACCGGACTCGACCTGTACTGGCCCAGCCCGCTGGACCTCGATGCCGAGGGCGAATTCGAAGTGCTGCTCGAGTCTTCCGCGAGTGCCTGGCTGATGGGCGAACCGTTTGTGACCAGTCCTCTGCAACCAGCCGCGCTGCAGCGCGATGCCGCCCAAACGCGCGGCAGGTACGTGCTGGCCGCCGCGGTCGGCGGGACGCAGGAAGCGCCCGCACGCGTGGTGGTTGTGGGCGATTCGGACTTCCTCAGTAACCTCCTGCAGTACACCGGCAGCGGGCATAACGTCGACTTCGCTGAAAACCTCGCGGCGTGGTTGACGCTCGATGACGAGTTGTTGTCGCTGCGCACGCGCGCCGCTCGCGATCTCCGCTTGAGCCGCATCGAAGATCCGGTGGCGCGGCGACGAGTTGCGGGCTTTGCACAACTGGTCAATGTCTACCTTATACCGCTGTCGGTTGTCCTGTTCGGCGTGGCGCGCCATCTGCGCCGCAGGTCGCGGACGCGCGGCGGAACGGATCAACGGAGCCTGACGCAATGAGTTTTCGAACGCGGGTCACCATCCTGGGAGGGCTGGCGCTGCTGTTGATGATCACCCTGACCATTGGTGTGCTGCGATCGCCGCGCCGCCGACCGGCGGCGGGGGCGGGAGTCGCGTTGATTGTCCCCGGCACCAGTGACCGGGTGACCCGCGTAGCGATCGACGGGCGCGACACGGTAGGTCTGCAGCGTGACCGGGACGGCAACTGGTGGCTGGAAGCCGGCGAGCGCCTGCTGCCGGCGCGGGACGACCGCGTGGACGAATTGCTGCGCGTGCTGGGCGACGGGCGCACAACCCGGCGCGTGACCGCCGATCGGGAGTTGTGGCCCGACTTTGGTCTTGACCGGCAGAGTGCCCGTCGGATCACGCTGTACGGCAGCGACGGACAGGAACTGGTAACCGTCGCGTACGGACGACGCACGCACGCCGGCGGCGAAGCCTACGTCCGCCGGGGTGCATCCGCCGAGGTCTTCACCGTGGATGCTGCACCGCTGTTCTACCTGGAGCGCGATTCGGTTTACTGGATGGAGTTACGGCTGTTTGCGTCGCTGATCGGCAGTGATGCAATCACACGCCTCGAGCTGTCGGCCGACATTGCCGATCCGAGCGGGCTTTGGCGCCGATTTGCGTACCGGCTGCGGCGTGACGGCTCCGGTACGTGGCTTCTGGCCGACAACCGCGGCGAACGGGTTGCTCGACAGAGCAGGGTGCGCGAATTGCTGGCGGCGTTGGTGGCCCTGGAGGGAGCCCGCGTGGCGCCCGCCGCTGCGACGCCCGCCGCCGCTGCGGTTGCAGAACTGGAGTTCACACTGCAGGACGCCAGCCGTTACCAGGTGCTGGTCTATGACGCGGCAAACGGCGATCAGTTCATCATGCGTGCCGCCGGTCCAGGTGTGCCGCTGGATGGAACCGGCGAACCGATCCACTACCGCGTTAATGCCTGGACGCTCGAACGCGTGTTTCGTCCGCCTGAGGATATCATCAACATCGACGGACCGAATGAGGGTGATTAGTCGCTACTGCGGGCGGCCTGCTACGTAGTCGCGGTACTTCTGCGGATCCGCCTTGAACGCCATGATCGGTTGTCCCTCGCGTTGTGCCTTGCCCAGCGCGTGCTGGGCTTCACGAATGAGGCGATCGGCTTCAACCAGACGGCCCGAGCGCGCGGTCAGACCGAACAGCGGCTTTGCCGGAAAACCGGCGGAGCTCGACTGCTGATAGAGGAGTTCAAACTGCTTGATGGTCCGGGTGAGATCGGTGTTCGGCACAATGACCGCAAAACTGTCGCTGCCCTGTTCGAAAATCAGGTCTTCAAAGAGGAACTGCTCGATGATGCCGCGAGCAGCGCTGCGGTAGGTTTCCGTTCCGCGGGAGATGCCCGGGAACCGGCACAGGGCAAAGCTCAAATCCTGGTCATTGGACGCCGCCCGCTCGAGCTCCAGCGTCAGGCGGCGTTCCAGATGCGACTCATGACTGACACCGCTGTGCGGACTGAACAGCCCGCTGTGCGTCTCCGACGCGGGCTCCACGGACCGGGACGCCTGTGCCGCGGGTGCTGATGCGGAGGTACCTCCCTGCGGTTCCCGGGCAGCAGACTGTAGTGC
Organism: Spirochaetaceae bacterium; assembly: GCA_007693945.1. GTDB lineage: Bacteria > Spirochaetota > Spirochaetia > DSM-27196 > PWMO01 > PWMO01. The sequence continues at coordinate 102,835 of RECP01000091.1, read as the reverse complement.
GGCTACCGGTCTGCGCTCCGCCAGCAGGATACCCAGCGTCACAAGCACGGTGACCAGTGCAAACACCAGTACGGCGGTAAGCGCGTTGCGCAGCAGGTGGTACCATACCGCGGCGTCGAGCGTGCGGTAGACCGCTTCAGCCACCAGCGTCTGGCCCGCGGTGGTACGCACGCTCTCGGTGAGTACAATCTCGCTTATGCGGTCGTGTCTGAACTCCGGAGTCGCCGGAGTGGGCAGGTCGATTGTCCCGTTGTTGGCCAGGTAGCTGCGATTACGGACCCAGAGATACTCCAGCCCGGCATCGAAGCTGTACACGGCAACCGCCCGCAATGAGCTCTCGGCAGTTGTGGCCTGTGCCAACGCGCGTTGAATCTGCTGCGGTTCGACAGGTCCGTCGACAGCCTGGCCGGCCAGCGTGTCACGCACGTCACGGAAGTGAGTCTGGCTGCGCCCAATCGCCACGTTGCGTGCGTCGTTCAGCTGAATCAGCAGTACCGCGCCCAGGACCAGCAGAAACAGCAGCGCACAGACGGCGTATACTGCGGCGAACTTGCGTATCATACTGCGCATTATATGGGAAAGTGAGAAAAAATGCACTCTTTTCCGCAGCGCGGTGACGGTGTATGATAGGCGTATGCAGGCAATTCGCCGTCGCGGCCTGGCCGCGGGCTGGTATCCGACCGACCTTGCTTCGATACGCGATGCGTGTTCCCGGTGGCCCCGTTGCGCGTCCGAGCAATCCGTAGCAAGCGCCGTCATTGTCCCGCACGCCGGATGGGCGTATTCCGGACACCTGGCGTATTACGGCATATCGGCGATTGACCCGGCAGTCGAAACCCTGGCGGTTGTCGGCGGGCATCTCGCGGCCGGGCAGCCGCTGCTGATGGCGCCCGAAGACGCGTTCGAGACGCCGTTAGGCAGCGTTCAGGCCGACGCAGAACTTCGTGCGCGGATCGCCGATCAGCTGGAATCGAGCCCGGACCGCAGCAGCGACAACTCGGTTGAGATTCACCTGCCGCTGGTTGCCCACCTGTTTCCGCGGGCACGTGTACTCTGGCTGCGCGCACCGGCCGACCAGACCGCAATAGCGCTGGGGCGGCTGCTGGCAGAGGCCGGCACCGGTCGCCGCCTGGGCGTGGTCGGATCGACGGATCTGACTCACTTTGGACCGCGTTTCGGTCTGACCCGGCCGGGTTCGCTGCAGCGGAACCAGCAGTGGGCTGAGCGCGTAAACGACCGCGGGTTTCTGGATCTGTGCCGGGCGCGCGATGCTGCGGGTCTGCTGGCTCACGCGGCAGCCAATCAATCGGCCTGTTCACCGGGGGCCGCGGCAGCCGCGGTGGCATTTTCTCTCAGCCGGGGAGACAGCGCGGCGCGCGAACTCGGTTACGACAGCAGCTTCCGGCGTGCGCGCGACGAGAACTTCGTCGGGTACGGGGCAGTTGCCTTTCAACCGTGAGTCACAACAACCGCTCGAGCAGTGCCAGCGCGCGCGAGAGGGTGTGGTCCAGCAGCGCCGCGCTACCGGCACGCAGTTGCTGATCAGAATAGAACGCCGCCAGCGGCAGCAGGGTTGACCACAGGCTGAGTTGGTCGGGCGAAATCTCATCCGCATAACGCCACAACGGATCGCGCGGCGGCGGCAGTTCCGTAAGCGCGCCGTGATAGGCACCCAACGGGTCGGACGCGGACCGTGCGGCAGGCTGCTGACGACCGTGCGCTTGCGGTATCGATGTGCGCGTCGTACGGGCGTGCCCGGCGCACCGTCGGGACGCGATGCGCTTGCCGTTGACCGTACGCACAATTGTTGCGTCGACCCGCTCGGCAAGCGTATCGAAGCTTCTGCGGTAGTTGCGCATGACCGTGGTTACGTAAGCCCGGCGGCCGTCGATGCGTTCGAGGTGGAGTTCGGGACGTTCCATCACAAACTGGTAGAGGCTGGAGGCGTACGGAGAGCGGCGCGTGGCTTTACCGAGCAGGTGGCTGTGTATATAGCTGCCGCGCGCATAGGCGCTGCCGTGCGGATAGCAGAAGTCGGCGCCGTATACCTCAACGTGGGTCGCGCCGAGTCGGGCGGCGAGGTGCACCGCGGTATGGGTGACGCTGCCGTCCGAGGTATCGAGAAAGGAGACCGGCAATCCGCGAGCACGCAGATAGACCAGCAGGGGATGACTGCCGCCGACGTAGTGTGTAGTGCCGAAGCACAGCGGCAGGGCGGGGTTGACGCCCGCATCCGCGACCAGGATGAGCCTCTGGCCGGATGCGCCCAGAACGTGCAGGTAGGACACCAGCTGACAGTCGATGGCAACCACGACATCCGGCCTGATACCGGCCGCCAGCAGCCGCGGCAAAGACGTGTCAGTCGCTATCAGCAGCTGATCTGCGCCGCGTTGCCCGATTGCTTCGATATCATGCTCCAGTGACGGTCCGGCGGCGGTCACAATTGCGCGGCTGCAGGTTGGCAGAGTCTGCGGCTGCGGCGCCGCTTCGGCGGCGTTGATAATGATATTGCGCATCCACTGGCGCCCAAATACCCGCTGTACACTCAGGTCGGCGCCGACCGCCTCGACGGCTTGCGAGACGGCACTACCGGCATCCGCAAAGCGCTGCCGATCACCGTCCACCCGCCCGCGCAGCGGCACCGTGGTAAGGTTGCCGTGGAGCATCGGAACGTAGGAACGCGCAACGGCAGCCGCGACGGCGTGCGGCGGCTGATCGACGGCCAGGCTCACTCGGCTGTCGTGCCAGATCCGGCTGAGGTCGCGCTGTTCGAGCACCGAACGCAGCAGCGCAAGATCATACTCGACCACCAGTACGGCCTGCACGCTGTCGACGGCCAGAAGCTCGAGGACATGGTACCCGAGACCGAGCCCGAGTACCAGGCAGAAACCGGTTGCGTGGCTTGCGGCTACCAGCCCGGCTGCTTCTTTGTGCGGATCGAAGCGCGAATGCAGGGCAATCTCTCGCTTGTCGAGCAGCGTTGCGGTTGGCGCGCCGCTGCGGCTGAGGCTGACTCTCAGGCGGCGTCCCGGCGCGACATGTGCCAACTGCCGCGCCAGTTCGCCGTGGTGCGGTGCCAGCGCTTCGAGATTGCGCTGCAGGGCGGTCACGGCGCGCGCTCCACGGCCAGCTGCAGCCGGTCGAAGAAACGTGCCAGCTGCTGCTCGAGCTGCTCGCCGGCATCTCCCCGGCACCCGCCGCTGCGCCGCTCCCGCAAGGCACGCAGGTAGCCCGCGGTGTCGACGCTGCGGGCAATCTCCGCTGCACGGGTCTGTGCCCGGTCACGTTTGCCGGGCGCTACCGCGAGCGCGTCGGCCAAAGCCTCGGCCTGGCGGCGCCATTGATCAACGCACCGCGATACCGCCATCCGGCGCTCGATGGGCGCAGGGCTTCCGGCGGCTGGACGTACGACGGCTGCCGTGACGCGGCGCGGCAGACGGTGGCACTCCGGCAGCCCGAGATCTACCTCGGAAGGGCGCAGGCGCGCGGCTTTGACCGGCCCAGAGGCGGCAGCGCTACGAAACCAGGCGGCATAGGTGCTCAGCGGACGTGAAATCCTGACGGTGGCGGTCGGGTGCACCGGCCGGCTGGGGACAAAATTGCGCTCGAACAGAATATGGTGGTAGGGGCGCAGTCGGCGCGCGTTGCCACGCAAGAGCGGCTCAAAGGCGTGGCCGCGCGGATGCGAGTGGATATCGCGCAAACAGAGGTCAAGTCCGGCGAAGATCACTTCTCCGGCTCCGAGTGCTGCCGCCAGGTACCAGGCCGTTCCGGCCACCGTTCCGTGCGGCGGCAATTGCACCGACGGCAGCCCGATACGCTGGAGCAGATCGCGCTCGTACCAGCTGCCCTGGTTGATGACAAGCGTTTGGTTGCGGCGCAGCAACAAAGCGGTGCGCGCCGATAACGGTGCCGCAATCGGGATATGCGGATGCGTGGCCAGCGCTCTGAGGTGTTCGGCGGCAAAGTAACCGGCGTCGGTCGCAATCACGAGGTCCGGCGGACAACCCGCCTGCAGCAGAATTGGCACTGCCGACGAAAGCGCCCAGAGCGCGACACCTGCTCCTCGGCCCGCAATTGTCGCCAGTGAGTCGCAAAGCGAGGGCCCGGCCGCGGCCACAATAACCGGGATCCTGCCGCCTTTCAGTTGCCGCAGCGGCCGCGCTTCAATTGCGTTTCTGACGCTGTTGGCGACCCAGCGGGCGCCGAAGTGGCGCTCGGTAGCCAGCGTTGCCGAGCGCCGATCGAGGAAATCACGTACTGTGCCGAGGATCGCTTGCGCTTTGTCGCTGAACACCCGGACGCACGGCTCCCACTGCAGCACGAACAGACCGTCGATATCTTCGTCACTCAGATGTGTCTCGAGAAACCGTGCGAAGTCGGTCCGAACATCCTCCCCGCACCACTGATGGTCGGCGTTTGCCAGCCGGTTGGCGTAGAGTGTCGTGTCAAGGTGGATCGCGATGGACCGGCTGCGTGGCAGGGCGGCGCGGACGGCTGCCGAGAGATATCCCAGCCCCGCGCCGACGATGAGCACAACCGGGGGCTCGGTTGACTGCGCCGACAGTTCGCGCGTCACAAAACGGGCAGCTTCGGCGGCCGGATCGTAACGCGAGTAGAGCGTGCGTCCGTTGGCCGCCGCGGACAGTTGTCCGTTGCGCGCTCGTATCAGATCAACCATCCCGGCACCTGCCTTCCGCGTTCAGATCCCGTCGAGCAGGTCGTTGATTGAATTCACGTCGCGAGTCACGGAACGGTAGCGGGGGCTGAGGCTGACCGACTGCGACAGCTCGTGAAACAGATCGCGCAGTCCGACCTCCAGCTGATGAACAAGCAGTTCCGGTCCAACCGGCTGACCGGGCTGCAGGATGATTATGATCCGCCCGGATGACAGCGCACCGGCGGTCGCGGTGTCCTCGAGCATTGAACCGATTATACGCAGTACATCCTGCTGCAGCCGGAAGCGGTCCGTGTCGGGGCTGGACCCGCAGATAGCGTTGAGCAACGGGTCGATATCGATTACCGCCAGAATAACCACCTTGCCTTCGGATCGCGCGAGTTCAGTTCCGATCTGCTGCACAATTTCACTTCGGTCACCGAGTACGTGCCGGAAGCGGGCGCGGAACCTCACTTCCTGGTTGTGAAGGATGAGGCTCAGCATCTGCTCGCGAACCGCGGCGACTATCAGCCGGATTGCGATGCTCTCCAGCGACAAATAGGGGCTGGCGACGATCACAATCACGGCAACTATCGTATTGTCGACGCAGAATGGAAGCAGGGCCAGGCGCCGGACCATGGAAGCTTCCCTGAACGAGAGGAACGGCAGCCACGGCTGCAGCCGGCCGGTCTCAACAATCTCAACTACTTTGGTGTCGCACAAACCGCGGAGCATCGCCGCCGGGATCTGCATGCGACGCTCGGAGGTGTTGTCGAGTCCACGCAGGGCCCACGGTGCGAAGTGAACCCCGTCGAAGTCAGGCAGCAGCAAGGCGCCCTTTTCGATTCGCAGCGCGTCGCAGAGCAGTGAGAACATGCGTACCGGCGCATCGATGCCTGTGCCGATTGTCTGGAACGTTGTCAGCAGGTTGGCAATTGCAGCTTCAGGATCGAGATTCTCTATCGGCTCGTCAATTGCCGGCGCCTCACGCAGTAACTCGGTGAGGGCTTTTTTTTTTGTGGCGAGCCGTCGGCCTGCGACGGTGCCGTTACCGCGGTCGGATCGCCGAGACCATGAACGCGATTTGCCCTGCGCAGCAGTCCGTGCGGTTTCATGGCTCAATCCGCGTCCGGCGAGTCCAGCCCGAGTTCCTCAAACAGGCGCTTGTAAACCTCAAAGTGCTCCGAACGTGCGAACTCTTCGATCTTCTCTTCCGGCAGCGACTCGAGCAGCTGGTCCATGTACTGCAACACGGAACGGATTTCCTCGCGCAGATCCCCGGGAAGAGCGTGTGAAGTCGGCGAGCCGGTCGACGGTGGTTGTTGGGGCTCGCCGTCGAGGTCGATTTCGAGGTCCAGGTCATCGACGCGGCCGTGAGACTCGTCGTGATACGACGGCTTCAGTTCGGCCTCATCGCTGAGGTCGAAGTGCGCGTCGTCCTCATCGATGTCATCCAGATCCAGATCGAGCTCTTCAGGTTCCTGCTCTTCGAGGTCTTCATCCAGCTCTTCCAGCTCCAACTCGGATCCGGGCGTGTCTTCGGGTTCGAGTTCCAGCGTGGTATCATCGCCGTTCTCATCATCTGCGGCTGCCACAACGTCGACTCCCAGAGAATCGATTTCATCCGCCAGCGAGGCCAGCTCGTCGGCAGCGGTGCGGCTGTCCGTCGCGCCGTCAACTGCCGGTTGCTCGTACTCCTCATCGTCGTGCAGCTCTTCGATGCCCGCGAGCTCGGAATCGATGTCCATTTCGGCCAGCGCGTCTACGTCGCCGTCGGTTGCTGCGAACACATTGTCTGTGAGCTCGCCGCTGTCAGCGGGCGTGGCTTCTTCATCCTCGAGAGTGATTTCCTCATCACGGCTCGACAGTGCCAGAATGTCGCTGTGGTGCAGCGTTGGATCCTCGGTCTCGAGCTCGCCGTTATCATCGCCATCCGAGAGATCGATCATTTCCTGATCATCGAGTTCTTCGAGCGTAATCCGGGCCGCAACCGATGAAGCATCCCCCTCATCGAGCTCTTCCGGTATCTCGACCTCGTCAACCTCGCTTGGTTGGCCCAACTCCTCAGTGAACTCAGCGGTATTGAGAATGTTGTCGAGTTCATCGTCGGTCAGTGCGATCGTCTCGTCTTCGTCTTCTTCAAAAAACCCGGCGGTCACTTGCGGCTCTTCTGAGCTCGATCCCTGCGCTGCGGAAGGCAGGGGCGTCGCTGCCGCACCGCTGCCGCGCAGCTCGGTCAGTTCCCTGCGTAAGGCGTTGAGCTCGGCCTTGATCGATGCCAGTTCGCTCTCTATGCTGCTGATTCCCGGGGCGCTTGCATCAATGTCGTCCAGGTCGTCGGCATCGTCTCCGCTGCCGACGGCGATGTCAAGCTCCGGCAACTCCTCGGGCGCGTCGCCGAGATCAAACTCTTCGCTCAGATCATCAACCGGGGCCGGTTCGTCACCCGGGATCGACATATCTTCGAGCTCGAGGTCGTCAAGCGAGAAATCATCGAGTGACAGGTCATCGGAGGGTTCCTCGTCTTCAAGCTTGGCAAGCAGGTCTTCCTCTTCGGAGGTGAGGTCGCTCGGCTCGGCGAAGGCGTCCTGATCGATATCATCCCCGACGTCCGACAGTGCGAACATCTCCTCACTCTCGTCCGCTACGTCCTCAGGCCCGGCCTTGACCCAGACTCCGTACTGCTCAAGCTCCATTTCAGTTATCTCCCGGGAACATGGGGTTCATCATTAGTCTTATCGGCAGGCAACAAGGTCGCATTGACACGTTTCTCACTCTACTGCACCCCAATTTCGATTGTCAACATTAAAGCCGGCCCGGCTTTGTTCCGTAACTCAGAAGTGTGGCGGTCAAGAATCTCGGACTATCGGCGGCAATCGCCGTCTGGACCTACCTGCTCCTGACGCTCGTGTTTGGTGAACGAGGGATGATTGCCTACGCCAGGCTGTCGGACTACCGCGATGAACTGTCGTACCACATCGGGCAACTCAACGAACGGCAGCGTGATCTGGCGGCGGCAGCGGAACGACTGCAGTCAGACCCGGAAGAGATCCGCATCGAAGCGCGGCGTATGGGGTACGTCGGCCGCTCCGAAGGGTTGATTCGCATACCCGGACACAGCGTGCCCCGGGCGGATTCCGAGACACCCGGCGAGAAGCTCCCGCCGCCCGCGCGATGGTCCGCGGACCGCAGCCTCTTGCGAGCGCTGGCGCTCAGCGCGGCGTTGCTGGCGTTCTTTGCTCTTCAGACAATGCGCCGTGATTCAAAATAGTACCGCTTCTCTTCGGCTTCACCCAGCGAGAAGATCTTGCGCGGCAGCGGACCGTTGTTGGCCACGTAGTGGAACAATGAGGCCGCATCTATCGGCGGAACCACTATGCCGAGAGACCCCTCACGTCGGCTGAGCTCGACGATCGTGTCAGTGCCGTGAATGTAGTCTATCTGAAGGGCGTCGCCGTGAGTCTGCTCGAGGCTCTCGAGCGTCTGCTGCACGACCACCGCCGGAGCCACACCGGCCGGCTCGGGACACGTGAAGCAGAGTGCGTAGTCTGCGGCCAGCAACGCAAAGCTGCGCCCCGCGGCATCTGCATGCAAAACGCGGGCGACGGCCGCTTCGGGCTGCATGCGGTGCGGGTTTGCGCTCGATGCGACCGCCGAACGCAATGCATTGGCCAGCACGTCGGCTCTGATGCCCTCCACGACGCGGTGAATCGGTTCGACGTGCAGGCCGGGATCGTGCATATTGACGATCTCGACCAGTGCGTAGCGCGCCGGGTCGTCCGCGGTCGGGTTGGTATTGGCCTTTTTGTCCTCCCACACCTTCCTGGCGGTTGCCAGAGAATGATTACCGTCTCCGACCGCAAACAGCATGGCATCATCGCGCCCGTAGCGCTCCCGCAGCCGTGCCGGCTCGATCAACGTACGTAACGCGTCGGCAACACGCTGCAGGCGGGCGCCGTCCCGTACCGCGTAACCGCGCACGGACCCGCCGCCGAACATCAGCTCGGTATCATAGAGCAGCTCGAATGAACGTCGCTGGCGGCGCAGCGGCTCTATCACGGTCCCCTCGGGATCGTCGATCAGCACCAGAACGTGCGGCAGCTCGAATGTCGCCTGGCGACGGATCTCCACGCGCGGCGGAAGCCGTTCAAGAATAGTCTCTTCACTGGCGCGAATCAGTGAAGTGGAGTCGGGGCGGTAGTCGTAGCGTTCCAGATCGATGGCGACAACCAGACCGGTGCGGTGTGCAACCTGCGGTGTGCGACGATCTACAAGGACCGCCATCGCGCCGCAGTTCCGCAGCACTCCCTGCTCGACGTAGCCAACCATTGCACGGGTGGCCGCCTGCATTCGCTGTTCCGCGTCGGCGGCGTTGAGATAGACTTCGGGAAAGATCAGCGACAGCGTCGACGGAGCGCCCGCCACAAACTCCTCCACCGCATGCCAGTAGCCGGGGTCGGAGGTGTGTTGGTCACACGCGATCACCGCCCAGCGCTGCAGGTCAATCCCATCGGCCGGCAGCCAGATATCGGTAATAGCCAGTCCCAGTTCCGCAAATGATCTGTTGACGGTGCGCATCGGGTAAATGATAGCCCGAGAGCGCGGGGAGCGCAAGCACGCGAGTGGCCCCGCGCGCACCCTTGCACGCTCCGCCACCGCCGGTTACAGTTGCAGCGGTATGGAACACGCATCGGAACGCTTACACACGCTGCACCTCAGCTTTCGCACCGTTCCGCCGGGAGTCGACCGCCTGTGCCGTCTGTTGCCGCTGCTGGCCGAGCAGGGCGTGACCGAGGTTGTGGTCGACTGGGAGGAGAGTTTTCCGTGGAGTATCGATTGCCGCATGCTTGGGCCGGGCGCGTTCAATGAGCAGGAGATCATGGGTATCTGCGCGGTTGCAGAACGAGCCGCCGTTCAGCTGATTCCGCGACTGACGCGCCACGGGTTGCCGCTTGCGCTGAACCGGGTTGCCGGCTTTGCGCATCTGGCGCGCATTGCCGACGATCGGGCTCAGTTGGAGGCTTACGCGGCCGCAGCGCTGCGCATGGCAGAGCGCGTGATCGACGATTTGCTGGAGGTGCTCGGCGGTGTGCCGCGGATTGAGCTGGGCGGGGTCACGACGCCGCAGGATGATGAACTCGAACGCGCGTACCGGCAACACTACCTGGCGCCGCTGGAGGCAGTGTTGCGGTCCCGGGGAATCGGGATCCGGCTGCAGCCGGCGCTGCAGGCCATTGCCGAGCCGATCGAGTGCACGATCGCTCGAGCGCTGAGCCCCGAACTGAAGAGTGACAGCGCGCTGGGACGTGCGGTGATGCCGGCTGCCGAAGCGGTCGCGCGGCTGGATCGCTTTGTTGAACAGGCGTGGGCCACCCTGCGCGCTGCGGCCGCCGCGCTGCACGCGGCGGCGCGCCATGCGGGCAACCGTGCCGAGTTTGTGGCCGATGGCTCGCTGCAGGGGGAACTGAGTCGGCTGACTCCCGACTGCGAGTCTCTGCGTGCCGAGTTGGCCGGCATACTTGGCCCGCTGATGGAACCTGAAGTGCTCGGCGGCTATCTGGCGCGTCACCTGGCCCCGATCGAAGAGCTGGCCGCTACAACGGCCGTCCGGGTACGGGCGCTGCGTTAGCCGGGCGCGTGCGGATCAGGTAGCCCTCTTCTACGCTGCAGTCGGTCTCCAGGTACCAGTTGCCGTGATGGATTACGCGGTCAACCGGATTGCCGTTGTCGTCAAAGAGCGCGAAGGTATCGTCGCTCTGCGCCGCGCTGCGCGGACCGACGAACTCGATCAGCTGGCCGCCCGCGAACGCGTTCTTGACCGCGATCCGAAAACGCCGCGCGCCGACTCGCTCTTCCACGGTTCCCAGGAACAGACAGCCGCGCCGGTAGCCCCGCGAAGCGGGACGCTCGATCTGATCACGATCGAAATAGAAGCCGGTGGTGTAGTCGCGGTGGCTTACCTCATCGAGCTCGGCGGTGAATGCCGTACGGGCGGCGGTGCTGTGATGTTCCGCGACCGTGGCCGGCTGCAGTGCGTCGAGCGCCGCGCGATAGGCCCGCGTGACCAGCGCGGTGTAGTAGATCGACTTCATGCGACCTTCGATCTTGAGACTGTCCACCCCGGCGTCGCGCAGCCGGCCAAGGTGGTCAATCATACACAGATCTCGCGAGGAGAGAATCTCGGTGAAGCCGTCACCCTCGCTGATCGGGTAGAACTCGCCGGGCCGTTGCTGCTCCTCGAGCACCAGCGGATCAGTTCCGACACGATAGGACCAGCGGCACGAGTGTGCGCAGTCACCCTGGTTGGCTGAACGGTCGCTCATCCAGCGGCTCAGGAAGCAGCGTCCCGAGTAGGCCAGGCACATCGCCCCGTGGGCAAACACTTCCAGCTCCACGTCGGGCACCGCCTTCCTGATAGCGGCTATCTCGGCCAGCGACAGCTCGCGTCCCGGGATAATCCGCCTGAACCCGAGGTCGCGGTAGAACCGGGCGGCTTCACTGTTGACGCAGTTGGCCTGTGTCGAAAGATGCAGCTCGGTAGACGGGAATCGACGGCGCAGTAGCGGCAGGATCCCCGGATCACTGACGATGAAGGCGTCAAACAGCGTGTCGTCGATCCGCTCAAGTGCCGCTTCAAGCGCGGAGATGTCCTGATCGAAGAAGTAGATATTGAGAGCACAGTAGAGCCTGCGGCCGGCCTTGATGCGGCGCAGCTCGGCCAGCTCGTCGGGGCCGAAGTTGTCGGCGCGTGAGCGGAGCGAGAATCCGTGCAAGCCGATGTAGGCGGCGTCTGCGCCGTAGAGGTACGCGTAGCGCAGTTTTTCGATGTTGCCGGCTGGAGCAAGCAGTTCCATGGCAGTGCGGGCTACTCGAGGCGCGCAGCGCGCAATCTGTCACCGTAGCGGTGCAGGAATTCCAGCATGTACTGCTGGATGCCTCCGAAGAACTCACGTTCGAGCAGCGTTGCCGGACGGCCAACGTAGCGGTAATGCCAGGGCTCGAAGATATAGCCCGTGACCTCCTCGTACCCGTCGGGATAGGAGAGTGAGAATCCGAAGCGCCACGCGTTTTCGCGCAGCCAGCGGTCGTCAGCAGTGCCGGTGAACTGGTGTCCGATCGGCGCAAAGTCCACCGCGGTTCCGAGCTGATGCTGAGAATGGCCCGGCCGGGCCGAAAAACGCGCCGCAGCCTCTTCACCGTGGCGTGCGACGTAGTTCTGGTAGAGTGTCTGCTGATAACTCCACGATCTATAGGCCGACTGCACCAGCAGCTCTACACCGTCTTCACGCGCCGCCGCCGCCATTGCCAGCAGGTCGTCAACTATGGCCTGCCGCACTGTACGATCGGCGGCTGCATAGCCGATGCGTCCACGGAAGTCGCGCAGGGATACCAGGTCATCGGGTTCGTAGTCGGCGGGCAGCGGATGCTGTTTGTCCACAAGGATCGTGAAATCCCGCGGCAGGTCGAGAACGGCGTCCGTCAGTGCCAGGAAACGCCGCGGACGTTCGGCGATGCGTCGGGGTGCGGGGTCAGGCAGCTCGCCGACCATCTGCAGCAGCTGGTCGGCGGTCAGAGCAAACGCCGGGTGCAACCGGGGATCCGCCACGGGCTGCCCGGCCTGCGCGGCGCCGTCGTGACCGTGCGAGGCACCGCAGCCGGCGGCCAGCAGAACGGTGACGGCCGGCAGCGTCATGCACCAGAGTATCCGCGGCAGCTGTGTCCTCACCGCGGGGCGCGGCGCCGGTTGTGGGGTAGAGCAGGCCATTGCGTCACTCTTAACGGGTTTGAAGGATTTTATCAACGACTTCGTCCATGGTGCGCACCGGGTGGAAGGTGACGCCGCGCTTGATGTGCTGCGGAATGTCGTCGAGATCGCGCTCGTTCTCTTTTGGGATGATAATCTCCTTGATGCGGTGACGCCGCGCAGCGATGGTTTTCTCTTTGAGTCCCCCAATCGGCAGGACCGTTCCAACCAGCGACAGCTCTCCGGTCATCGCCAGCCGCGCGCGCAGCCGTCTGCCGGTAGCCAGCGACAGCAGGCTGGCGGCCATCGTGATGCCGGCCGATGGGCCATCCTTGGGGGTTGCGCCGGCCGGGATGTGCAGGTGGATCTGCCGTTTCTCGAAGTACTCAGCCGGGATCTCGAAGCGCTCGGCGACGTGGCGCACCCAGGTGTAGGCGATGCGCGCCGATTCCTGCATCACCTCACCCATCTGACCGGTGATGCGAAAGTCCTCCTTGCCGGGATTGCTGACCGCTTCGATCACCAGCACGTCACCACCGTAGGGTGTCCAGGCCAGACCGAGCGCCGTTCCGGCAACGGTGCCGCGTTTCTCCAGATCGTCCCTGAAAGTCCGTCTGCCGAGCAACTCCTCCAGCTGATCGATCTCGACGTTGAATGGGGGTTGCTGTTCTTCCAGAACCACACGGTGTGCCAGTTTGCGATGGATACGGTCGAGCGCCTTTTCCAGGTTGCGGACCCCGGCTTCGCGGGCGTAGCCGTTGGCGATCTCCAGCAGACACTTCTTGCTGTACTTGACATCCCGTTTTCCCAGCCCTGCTCGCTGCAGCGACTTGGGGATCAGGTACTTACGTGCAATAGCGACTTTCTCCTCGTCGATGTACCCCGACAGACGGATAATCTCCATGCGGTCGCGCAGCGGGGCGGGGATGCTGTCGAGCGTGTTGGCGGTGGTAACAAAAAAGATGCTGGAGATGTCGAACGGCAGATCCAGATAATGGTCACGGAACTCGATATTCTGCTCGGGGTCCAGTACCTCCAGCAGCGCCGAGGAGGGATCCCCCTGAAACGAGACACCGAGCTTGTCGATTTCGTCAATCATGAATACCGGATCCCTGGTTCTGACGCTCTTGAGTCCTTGTATGATCTTGCCCGGCATCGCGCCGACGTAGGTGCGGCGATGGCCCTTGATCTCAGCCTCGTCACGCATGCCGCCGACCGAGAAACGGAAGAACTGCTTGCCCAGCGCTTTGGCGATCGAGCGTCCCACCGATGTCTTGCCGACGCCCGGAGGACCGACCAGGCAGATGATCGAACCCCTGGAATCCTGCTTCAACCTGCGAACCGACAGAAACTCGAGGATGCGCTGTTTGACGTCTTCCAGCCCGTAGTGATCGGCGTTCAGAACCCGTTCGGCACGCCGGATGTCGATCTTTTCCGGCCGGGGATCATTCCAGGGCAGGTTGACGATTGTCTCGAGGTAGTTTCGCGTTACCTGGAACTCCGGCGAGCTCGGCTCTGTCAGCGAGAACTTGTCGAGCTCCAGTTCGACCTGTTCACGCACCTCCGGTGAGAGCTGTAGCCGGTCAATAGCCTCGCGGAAGCGCTGATGATCTGAGCTGCGGGCGTCGACCGGCATTCCGAGTTCCTGCTTGATTGCCTTGAGTTCCTCCTTGAGAAAGTACTCGCGCTGGCTCTTTTCGATCTTCGCGTTGATCTGCTGCTGGATCTTCTTCTGCAGTCGCAGTAACTCCTGTTCACGCTTTATGTGCACCAGCACCAGCTCCATACGCTCTTTGACATCGGCGGTCTCGAGGATCTTCTGCTGGTCATTGCGATCAACGTTGAGAATCGAGCTGAAGAAATCGGCGATCTTGCCCGGGTGGTCGATATTGACCATATTGAGGCGCATCTCCTCGGAGAAAAGCGGGTTGTTCTCGGACACCTGTTTCATCTCTCCGATCAGCGAACGCGTCAGCGCCTTGATCTCATCCCCGCTGGCCGAATCGTAGCTGTCTTCAATGTACTCCACGGCAACGGCAATCGGATGTGCGTGGTTGAGAGTCTTCTTGATACGAAAGCGCTTCAAGGTCGAGATGAAGATATTGAGTCCACCGTCGGGCAGATTGATCTTCTTCATGATCTTGGCAACCGTTCCGACCGCATGAAGATCCTCACCGCCGGGATTGCTGGTCTCTTCATCCCTGAGCAGCGTCAGCCCGATCATGCTGTCTCCGGCCAGTGACTGTTCGATTACGGCGATGTCTTCCTGGGAGTTGACCATCATCGGCGTAAAGATACCGGGAAAGATCGGTTTTCCGGACAGCGGAATAACCAGCAGCTTGGCCGGCAGGATACGATCGGCCGGAATGATTGCGTGTGGACTCGACATGCGTGCACCTTGTGAGTTAGATAGTTGTGTACTACGCATAATATGGCTATGGCCGGCGAGTGCAGTCAAGCAGGACGCGGCAGGTGAATCGGACCAGCACGACCGACGCAATCATTCTCAGGAACTCGCGTATCGGCGATATCCACAAGCGCGTCACCATGCTGACCCCGGATCAGGGGCTGCTGTCAGCGATTGCCCACGGTGCCTATTCTCGCAAAGGCACGCTGCGCGGCGTAACCAACCCTTTCTGTTACGGGCGGTGCTACCTCTATACCGATCCGGTCAAGCAGAGCGTCAAGATCACCGATCTCAGCGTGCATGAGTTCTTCCCCGGGCTGCGTGAGTCGATCACGCGCTTCTACAGTGCATCACTGTGGGCCGAGCTGCTGCTCAAGACCTTCGGCGGCGGAGGCCAAAGTGAGCCGCTTTTCACTCTGCTGCTGAGCGCACTGCGCGCTCTGGACAGCGCGGTCGACTTCAGTCCCGTTACGATCCAGTTCCTGTGGCGGTATCTGGAAACCGGCGGTCTGCAGCCGGAGTTGGACGCCTGCGCGGCGTGCGGCCGCCGGTTTCCGCCGTCGGACCACCGTTACTACGATTCGCGGTGCGCCGGGTTTGCCTGCAGTCAGTGCACGGACCCCGCCATCTGCCCCGCGCTCAGTCCCGGCGCGGCGGCTTACCTGGCACACAGCGGCGGGTTGGAGTTCTCACGGGCGCTGCAGATAGGTCTGAACGCCGCAGCATCCCGTAACGCCCGCCGCGTGCTCTACCGGATCGTGCAGGATGTGGCCGAGAATCCCCTCAATACGCTGCGTATCGGCGGTAGTCTCCTGTGAGCGGCGCTGAGCGACGGCGCTGCGGGCAGAACCGGCCTATTCGGGCGGCAGTGCCTCGATGTCGGCGACCATCTGTTCGCGGACCCGGCGCGGTACGCGCCGATTGGGCTCCAGCGCGCTGGTCGGCATCTGGCCGGTCGCAACTTGAAAGAGCTGCTGCTTGGGCAGCAGCATATCCGGCGGCAGATCGACCTGGCGTGCATAGCCGTCGCGAATCTCATAGATGCGCTCAAAGCGGGTTTTGGCGGCTGGCGAGAGATTGTGGTATCGGCCCGAGCGAAACAGCCGCGGTCGGCGATTGATATCGGGCGCCTTGTTCTGCAGCATCAGGTTCTGCAGCAGGTAGCGGTCCATCAGCCCTCCGGCGGCCAACTCGGCCAGAAGATGGTCCTTGAGGGCCAACAGATGTGCCACGTCCGAGAGGGCGTACTCGATTGCGTCGGCTGCCAGGGGCCTGGTTGTCCAGTTGTAGCGCTGGAAGCGTGACTTCTTCTCGATGGAGACCCCGAGAGCCGCGTCCAGCACTGAACCCAGATCACGCCGGGGGTACTCAAGCAGATCCACGGCCGGCTTCAGATCGACAATCGAGTGAATACGCGCGTTGATGGTCTTGAATAGCAGCGCCTGGTCGCTGAGCGAGTCGTAGATGATCTTGAGCACCCGCCGATCCTCAAAGAACTCCTTGAGCTGCGCGGCGTCGATCTGGACCGGATCGACTGCCACCAGCTCCTGGCCGTCGTAGAGCTGAACCAGGCAGAGTCGTTCGCCGTAGACGTGCAGATTGAACTCGCCTTCGATATCGAGTGCAACGATCGGCGTATCGCGCCCGGCGATGTGTTGCTGGAACGTCTGGAGCTGACCGGTGGTGCTGATCATGCGGTATTTCATTGGCGCATGATACGGTCCTGGCCGGTCAAATACAAGGGCGCGGCGCAGTCTGGCGGCAACGGGCGGCATTGGGAGCTGCGTTGCGCGTGGTCGACGTGCTGTTGATCCCGCCGGCCGGTTCTCACGGTCCGCCATTCGTGGTACTCTGTCGATCCAGGAGAGATCATGCGCGCGGTAGATCTGGTTGTCAAAAAACGAGACGGAGGAACCCTCAGCCGTGAAGAAATTGCCTGTCTGATTGACGGATACGTGGCCGGTTCAGTCCCCGAGTACCAGATTGCGGCCTGGTTGATGGCGGTCTATTTCAGCGGAATGTCAAGACAAGAAACCGGGCATCTGACCGACGTGATGATTCGCTCCGGAACGGTCTTTGACCTTTCCGGAATTGACGGGCCGTTTGTCGACAAGCACTCCACCGGCGGGGTGGGGGACAAGGTTTCGCTGATCCTGGCACCGGTCGTCGCGGCCTGCGGAGTGAGGGTTCCGATGATGAGCGGAAGGGCGCTTGGGCACACCGGCGGTACGCTCGACAAGCTTGAAGCAATAGAGGGCTACACCACCGCGCTGCCGATCGAGCGTTTCTGCGACGTACTCCGCGACGTGGGATACGCGATGACCGGGCAGAGCCGGGACGTCGTGCCGGCTGACCGCCTGCTCTACGCGCTGCGCGATGTCACCGGCACGGTCGAGTCGGTTCCGTTGATTACGGCCAGCATCCTTTCAAAGAAGTTTGCTGAAGGCTCGGATGCGCTGGTATTCGACGTCAAGTGCGGATCGGGGGCGTTCATGAAGACCCGCCAACGGGCACACGAGCTTGCCGAGTCACTGGTGGAAACCGCAACGGCGCTCGGAAAACGGGTGGTAGCCGTTCTGACGCGCATGGAACAGCCGCTGGGGCACATGGTCGGCAATTTTCTGGAGGTCGAAGAGTCAATAGCCTGCCTGCGCGGCACCGTAGCCGGACATGATCTGCAACCCGATCCGCGGTCGGCCGACCTGATGGAAGTTACGCTACGGCTGGCAGCCTGGATGCTGGTACTGGGTGGGGCGTGCGGTTCCGTGGACGAAGGGACGCGGCTTGCTCAGCGGTGCCTGGAGGATGGCAGCGCCTGGGAGCGTTTTGTGCGCAACGTGGAACTGCAGGGAGGCCGACGCGCGGTCCTGGAACAGCGCTACGGCAGTTTTCGTGCTTCCGAGCGGCACACTATCACGGCGTCCGAGTCCGGCCGCGTGCAGCAGATCGACGCGTATAAGGTCGGTATGGCGGGTGTCTACCTGGGTGTTGGCCGTAACACGGCTGATGACGCGGTACTGCCGCACGTCGGGATAGACATTCACCGGAAGCGCGGTGACGGGGTCAGTTCCGGTGACGCTCTGTGCACGGTTTACGCCGAGAACGCGGAAGCGCTGCGACGCGCGACCCCCATACTGGAGCAGGCGTTCGTGGTCGGAGCTGATCAGGTGGACCAATCGCCGATGATCCTCGAAGAGATAACGAACCTCTGATGAAGTGGACCAAACCACCGGTTGACCCGGATCTGGTGCGCGAATTGTCGCGGACGCATCGCCTCGAGCTGCTTTCGGCCGCCATCCTGGTGCGGCGTGGGCTGATAGAGCCCCAGGATCTACTGTACTTTCTCGAGGAGGATCCGCAATACCTGCACAACCCGTTTCTGTTTGAAGAGATGGAAGACGCCGTCGACCGGATACTGACCGCCAGGGCCGAAGGCGAGCGCGTGCTGGTCTTTGGTGACCGTGATGCCGACGGTATCACCAGTATCACCATCCTGGTGCAGACTCTGCGCGAACTCGGAATAGACGTCGACTGGGCGCTGCCGCTCGGGGATGACCCCTACGGCCTGACCGTGGAGGCCGTGGAACGCTTTGCCGCCGCCGATGGAACGCTGATCCTGGCGGTCGACTGCGGAATCACCAACGTTGCCGAAATCAGGCGCGCCGCGGAACTCGGTGTCGACGTCATAGTGCTCGATCACCACAATCCGCAGCAGGAGCTTCCCGATTCGATCGCCATAATCAACCCCAAGATGCCGGATACCGGCTATCCGTTCGCCGGGCTGTGCGGCTGCGCGCTGGCGGGCAAACTGCGCTGGGCACTACTGCTGGCACAGACCGATCTCTACAAACAGACGATCTGCCTGCTCAACGTCCGCCCCGGCAACGAGACCGTCGTTTTTGACGCGGTCAAACTCGAGAACCTGTTGGAGGTCGATCGCATTTCGGAAACGGTTGTGCCCGGCATGGTGGGCATCGAAGACACGCGTATCGGGGCGTTTCTGCAGGGACATGAAGTGCTGGCTTACGATGCCGCGGCGCAGGAGCGTATGATCCGGCGTGTGTTCGGAAGCCGCGTGGATGTGGCGCTGATCGACACAGCCCCGGAGATCTGGAACGTCTTTCCCGCGTTGGAGCGGCGCAGTCTGCTCAAGATTCTCGAGAGCTCGCGGTTGCCGCGCTATCGCCGACGCCGTCCCGAGGAGATCGACGTCTTTGTGACGCTGTTTGTACTCTACATGCAAAAGCGTGTCCCGGCGCTCGAGGACGCCTATCAGGACGTCAGTGACCTGATTGCGCTCGGTACGATTGCCGACATGATGCCGATGCGTGATGAGAATCGCATCCTGGTCCGCATGGGGCTCGGCAGAATGAGAGCTTCGCCGCGGCCCGGGCTGCTGGCCCTGATCGAGCGTCAGGGGCTGCTGGGAAAGTCCATTACGTCTCAGGATGTCGGGTATCAGCTGGCGCCGGTCATAAACGCCTCCGGACGCATGGGAGAGCCCGACAAAGCGGTCCGGCTGTTTCTCTCGCAGGACCCGGCCGAGATCGGTCCGCTGGTCGATCAGGTAGTGAAGTTGAACGTGCAACGCAGGGAGATTGGTGATCAGGCCTGGGGCCGCGTTTTGCCGCAGGCTCGAACAAGCTTCGAGACGTTTGGCGGTAAACTGGTGGTGGTGCAGGATGACGAAGTACACCGCGGCATTACCGGGATTCTTGCCGGGCGCCTCAGCCGCCAGTTCCGTGCTCCGGCGCTGGTGATGACCAGCGTCAACGGCAAGACCGTTGGTTCCGTGCGCAGCGTTCGCGGGTTTCTGGCCACCGAGTTTCTGAAACAGTTTGAGGATATTCTCGACGAGTGGGGCGGGCACGATCCCGCCGCCGGATTCGCGCTGGCTTCGGACCGGGTTGTGCTGTTCCTGCAGCGAGCAGCCGCCGCGGTTGATGCCATTCAGCTGCACGAAGACGAGCAGGCCGTGCTTATCGATGCCGAGATCCCGCACGTGCACATGACACCGCAGCTGCACAAGGTGGTAGACGCTTTTGCACCCTACGGGCAGGCGAACGCTCCGCTGGTCTTTCTGGTGCGGCATGCCAGGCTCGTACGGCTTGACTTCATGGGCCGTGAAGAGCAGCATCTGCGTATGACGCTTGCGGTGGGCAGCTTCAAGTGGCCGGCGGTGTACTGGAATGCCGCCGCGCGCGTCAATGTCGATTTCGGGCTGGATGACACCGTGGACGTGGTATTCCAGCTTGAAAAGAACTACTTTCAGAACCGGGAGAACACCCAACTGAGCGTCATTGATATCTCGCGAGCGACGCGGGAGGGTGCGCCGGGAGCGCCTCAATGACTGAAGACGCGCTTATAGCGCGGCGCGGGTACAATCTGAGCTTGAGCTGAGAGGCTATCGTGGTCCGATCACTGGTTGTCGTTACAGTCATGCTGACGGTAGTGCTGACGGCGGCGTTTTCCGCGCCCGCGCCGAGCGTGCATGCTCCCGATGAAGTCGAGCGAGGCACGCCCTTGGTCGTGCATCTTGACTCCGGTAGCGATGTGGTGCAGCTGCAGACCGCCCTCTACCGGGTCGACGGCGTGCGCGTTGTGGCCACCAACGGCTACCGCAGCACCACCGCTCGCGACGTGCCGGTGTGGGTGTCACTTCTCGGTGTCCCTGCAACCGCGGCTCCGGGCCCCTACCGCCTCGAGGCCGTGGCGTCCATGCGCGACGGCCGAACAGTCACGCTCGACCGGTCCGTGACGGTGCTGCCAAGGGATTTCGCTTCCATGCGCATTGCGCTCAGCCAGGCGCTCAGCGATCTTCGCGAGACAACGGATCCGCGGCGAGTGGCGCAGGCGCGGCAGATAATAGCGCTTGTTGCAACCTACGATGCCGGTTCAATCTACAACGAGGGACCCTTCATTGTACCGGTGGAAGACGCCCGTGTAACTGCCGGGTTTGGCGACCGGCGCGTGTTCGCTTACGCCGACGGCAACGAAGCGCAGTCGATTCATTTCGGTATTGACCTGGCAGCACCGGTCGGGACACCGGTTGTGGCTTCCGGGGCGGGTCGGGTTGCCTTTGCCGAGGACCGTATCATCACCGGTAATTCGGTTGTTGTAGAACACCTTCCGGGCGTCTTCGGTCTCTATTACCACCTCGACCGGATTGACGTGCGGCAGGGTGACCTGGTGCGCCGCGGTCAGCAGATCGGAACCGTCGGAATGACGGGGCTGGCGACCGGCCCGCATCTTCATTGGGAGTTTCGCGTAGCTGGTGTGCCCGTCGATCCCCAGGCGTTTCTGGAACGTCCGCTGGTTGACAAAGGCGCCATCTTTCGTAGAATACTCAACAGCACCGCCGAAGAGCCGGAAAGGAGGTGATGTTCATCGCCTACATACGAGTAGATGACAGTGAGCCGCTTGAGAAGGCCATCAAGCGATTCAAGCGCATTGTAGAGAAGGAAGGAATAATCCGCGAGTGGAAGAAGCGTGAGTACTTTGAGAAACCTTCGACCATCAAGAACCGGAAACGCAAGTCGATGGAGCGTAAGCTCCTGAAAAAGCAGCGCAAGCTGCAAGCGATGAAGAACTACTGATACGGGATTTTTCTCCCGCGCTACATTGAACCAGGACTTGTCCCAAACAGAAAAACTCAACTCACCGTACGTGGCCCCGCCGCTATGGTGGGTTGAATCGTGCGATGAGCACGGGCCGCATGCCGGCAAGGGTGTTGCCGTACGGCTTGCCGGCGCGGCAACCGGTCTGGCAAGGCTTCCGGCTCTGCTTATCCATCCGGGTACGCGCAGCGTCACACTCAAGAGTTGTGCGGCGGAATCCCCCGCGGATTACGGAATTACGCGCTTCGCCGTTACCCTCAAAGGCGCGGCACGGCGTGAACTCAGGCCCGGCCGGCTGCTCTATCCGCTCTGGTGCGAGCAGTACAACGCTACCGCGGCGCTGGTCACAACTGCCGCCGACGTGCCCCGCAGCCGTCAGGCCGGTGGTGAGTGGCGCCTGCTACCGTGCGGCGTGCCCGCACACGTCTGTGAGACACTGCAGTCTGCCGTGCACGGTGTTCAGGCTGTCCGCGATCGAGATCCGCGCCTCGCGCACTATCTGCTGCTGCGCATTGCCCGCCCGCTGCCGCTGATCCCCGGCTGCGACTACGAGTTGCGCCATCCGGGCGGCAGCGTGAGGCTGCGCGTCGAGCTGGCGCTGCCCCCGGCAACCGACGCAGCCGCGGTTGTATCGGGTGCCGGCGAGCTACTGGCTGAAGGTGCATCGTCACAGCAGGTGAGCTTCGCTGTGTGGGGATTCTGCGGGAGTCCGGATGCCGGCATGCATCCCGAACTGTCGGCGCGGTCCATCCCATCCGCGCAGCCGCCGCCATTGCGAATCGGCTGCTGGTGGGTGTCTCCGGACGTAGTCGATCGCTGCCGAGCCGCACTCACGCGCGCCGCCGCTACCCATCGCGGCATCGGAACACGCGATGCCGTCGCAGTGGTGGGAACCGCGGTTGCCGGCAGCGGGCCGGCATTCGGGGCCGCGGTAGTCAAATGGGCAGCCGGCGATGGCGGAGTGCTGACAAAGCGTGAGGGCCGGTACTTCCCTGCCGGCATTGATCGTGATGCTATTCTTCCGCCCGCTGCTCGACAGTTGCGTGCGGAGATCGAACGCAGCGGAAGGATCGGTTACGATGTCAGCCGCAGTCGACACTCCAACACGCGCGCTCTGATCGATTCGTTGCAGCGGCTTGGTATGGCGGTCATACTGGACAACGCACGCGTCATGACGCCGCAGACGCTCGACCAGCTTGCCGGTGAAGCGCACGCGGAGCTGATCGGCAGTCAAGGTGATCTGCATCAGCGTCGCCTGGCGCGTTTGTGGGGCCTGCCGCGCAGCAGTGCTCGAGCGGTCACATTGCGACTGATTGCCGATGGGCGGCTGGAGCGCGCCTCATCGGTTCACGTGCGGCTGCCACGCAGCACAAGGCGGGTGGGACGGTGATGCGATCCTGTGCAGCGTTGGCTCCGGTATTACTGACCGCGTGGTTGCTGGTGTCCTGTACCGGTGCGCCACCGGAGTTGGTCGGCGTTGAGCTCAGTCTGGAGTACGTTGACAACTTCGATCTGGACCGGCGCTACGAGCAGCTGACGCTGTATGCGCTGGTGCGCGACCAGGACGGCTTTGCCGATATCCGCGAGCTCTATCTGATACATGACGAAGCCGAACTCTACTGGCACTTCGATCCCGACAGCTGGACTCATCGCCGCCTGGCGGGTGAGAACTGGATCGGTTTCGACGGCCTGACAATGGGGGATTGGTCGGCGCTGCCGCGCGGGCGGTATCGCGTGGTTGTGATTGACGCGTCCGGAGAGCAGGATGAGCGTGCGGTCGCGATTGATGCGCCGCCGTTTTCCGCGGTGGAACACCAGTTGCCGCAATTGAACCGTACTGAGAACAGTATCAACGTGGTTGGCGCCCCGGCGCTGCTCTACGTCGTGTCAGACGACGCCGCACATGACGACCATCTGAGCAGTCCCGGGCAAACGCTGGCGCCCGGTGAACACGCGGTGGCTGAGCTGCTGGCGGACCAACGGTCGGTCAGCGAGGGCTACCTCTACGTGCCGCTGGGATCCTACTACGGTTCGTTGTCGGGCCCGATCCGCCGCTGAGTCCGCCTCAGGCCGAAGAGCGATTGCAAACGCTGCCGGAACGTCTGGCCGTAGCGCAACGAGATCTGGCGCGTGGCTTCACTGACCGGGTAATCGGCGCCGAAACGGTCCTTGAGGATGTGCCAGCGCTTGACGATCCACATGTAGAGATCGGCGTGCGTTCGTCCGGGGAAGCGGCTCATTATGCGCTCGGCTTCGATGGTATCGACGACCGGGCGGAACACGTTGAGGTACCAGGACACCAGCGCCTTTTCGAACGGTATCTCTTCGCCGATACCCTGGTTGATGAAGTACTTGTGACCGTGAATGTGTTGCAGGACCTCGTCGTAACGTCCCGTCGCGGTGAAGTTGAGGTCGTAGTCCGGTACCAGTTTACGGAACCGTGTCTGCTCATAGAACGTGCGCTTCTCGTAGTCGATGATCGCCCGGGTGAGATCCTCGCGCGTCATGTGCGGGTCGAGCGTGATTCTGGATGCCAGCGAAGTGACCTCGGCGTCGATTGCTCCCACACCCTGGGCTTTGGCGACCGACACCCGGTGATTCCCGTCACGGACGAAGTAGAGCCCACCGATTTCGAAGAGCCGCACCGGTGGCAGGATGATATCCTGTAAGTGCGCCTTGTCGACGCTGATCCAACGGTGCTTGAGGTTATCGTGGCGCGGCAGAAAGCTCTTGCTGAAGTCGCGATACCGCCCTTCACTGCCCACAATTTGCGATATCTCCACGGTCTGCATGCCGCGGTAGGTTTCGCCCCGGGGGCGTACGACCTGTTTGACTTCGTTGAGCGAAAGCAACTCCTGGTTCTGGGGCGAAAGCGAATGCAGAATGCGTTGAAGCATCTCGTGTATTCGGGCCCGGTTGAAGTCCTCGCGGGCCTCATGGTCAACGATGCTGCTCATCAGTGGTCTCCTCGCTCGGGTGTGGCGGTTCTTGGGTGTCCAGAACGTAATGGCTGTAGACGTTGATCACGGTCGTGCCGTCTACCACCGAGACGCGTCTGGCGTTCAGATCGTACAGGTGAATGTGTCCGTGCAGCAGGTAACGCGGCCGGAATCGCCGGATAAACCAACGAAAGGCCCGGAACCCCGTGTGGCAGCGGTCCGGCTTGTCGTGCACGCCGTACGGTGCAGCGTGCGTCACCAGGATATCCACGTAGCGGCCGTGAAAGAGCCGGTTCCACAGCAGGCGCGGCAGCATTCTGAGGACCTGCCGGTACATCTGGCCGTCGGTGAACTGGTTCTCTCCCGCATTATAGCGCAGACTTCCGCCAAGACCGGCAATCAGTACTCCCTTTGCACGAATAATGCGTCCGTGAATGTAAGTCGATCCAAAGGTGTTCGTGAAGCGGAAGTCAACCTGACTGCCTTCAATCGCGGGCGACGGTCGTGGGCGGAAGTTGTCGATATGCGACAGGTTGTGGTTACCGAAGACAAACAGCACCGGTGTGTTGAGGCTACTGGCCAGAAAGCCGAGATACTCCATCGGGAGATCGCCCGCCCCGATTACCAGATCGATATCGCTGAACCGTTCGCGAACGCCTGTGTTGTATACCAGCGGGTCGACGTGATCGGACACACACAGAATCTTCATGTGACTACCGGTCCGCAGACCCAGCGCCGGCATTCGCGGGTATCGGAATCAGCTGTTTCTCAAGCAGTTGTGAGGGCAGATTGAATTCGGCCGGGAGGTCTGTTATCTTTATTTCAGGAGGCGCCGCGCGGACGTCGTCTTCAAACTGGCCGCTGTCATTGGCAATCCTGAACTCCATCAGGGCCGATTCGGCTTCGATCAGCGCCAGGCGGGCAGGTCCGCGTAGACAGCGCGCATCCGGGTCGCGTGGTTGCCGGGACATGATCGTCTCTGCTGTTCGGCATGCCTGCGTGGTCCTGCCCCGTTCGACCATTGCGTTGCAGGTTGTGACCCCTTTCGGAGCCGGAACGGAGGTGATAACGAAAAAGGTAATCAATCCCGCCGCTGCACCGAGGATAATAATAAGCACGATGATGCTCATAACCGGACCGTCAGTGTAAGAGAGTACCGCATGCCAGGGCAAGAATACGGCGTTTGCAAACCACTGTCAAACCGGCCTTACGCCGCGCACCGTGCGCGGCGCTGCGGGCCTGGCGTACTCCTGCTGTGCCTTCTTCTGGTCTCGGCATCCGTCGGCGCCTCGCCGCTGCTTCAACGCGGTGAGGAACTCTACATGCAGAATAGGCCCGCCGAAGCCGCCGCGGTTCTCGAGGCGGCACTGGAACAGCAGCCGCGCAACGAGCGAATCTACCTCTATCTCGGGATCGTTTACGAGCAACTCGGGCGGTACGAGCGTGCTGCCGAGATCCTCCGCAGGGGTCTCGAGGTGGCGAGCACCCATCGTGGTCTGATCTATTTCAACCTTGGAAACAACTATCTGGCGGCCGGCAATCCCGATCTGGCCGATGAGATGTACACCGAGGCAATCCGCACCGACGGCAGCCTGGCGGAAGCCTACCTCAACCGCGCCAACCTGCGCGTGCGTACCGAACAGTACAGCCGCGCAATTGACGACTATACCGTCTATCTGACGCTGGCGCCGTCAACACCGCAGAGGGATGAAATCCAGCGGATGATTTCGCTACTGCGCGATATAATCGAACAGGAGCGTGTCCGACGCGAAGATGAGCAGCGTATCGCGCGCGAAGAGGCTGAACGGCAGCGGATAGCCGAGGAACGGCGCCGTGAAGAGGAACGCCGGGCACGCGAAGAGGAGGAGCAGCGCCGGCGTGCGCTGCTGGATTCGGTGCTGGAATCATTGGGCGGATCGCGCGGCGAGGCCCGCAGCCTGGGCGGTGGTGCCGAGGATATCGATGATTACGAGGATGTGTTCGACATTGCGGACTGACCCTGACAATTAATCCAGTACTATCATCTGGAGAGGACCGAGGATTGTACGATAAGCGCACACTGATCATTGCCGGGGCCGTTGTGGTACTGGCGCTCGGCGTCGCAGCGTTCTTTCTGCTGCGTGGTGGAGCTGCGGCACCTGAAATGAGTGAGGCCGAGCGGATGAGGTCCAATCGGCTGCAACTGGCACGCGGTTACTACCAGAGCGACGAATACCAGCGCGCACTCGATATCATCGACCAGTTGCTGATCGCCGACTCTGAGGATGCCGAAGCCCGCGAGCTGAAAGAGGCCGTCTTGCTCGCGCGACGCGAGCAGCAGCGGCGTATCGCAGAAGAGGAAGCCGAACGACGGCGACAGCTGGAAGCCGAACTGGCGGCGCGGCCCGACGATGCACGGCTGCGTGAGCTGCAGGCGCAGCAGGCCGAAGCCGAGCGTCGCGCGCGCGAAGCCGAGCAGCGTATCGCGCGGCAGCTCGACGAACAGCGGCGAGCCGACGAGCAGCGCCGACAGGCTGAAGATGAGGCCCGCCGCCGGGCTGAAGAGGAGCGCCTGGCGCGCCTTTCGGCCGAGGAACGCGAACGCGAACAGCGTATCCAGCGGCTTCTCACCGAGGGCGATGAGTTTCTCGCGCGCCGCAATTATCGTGAGGCTCGCCACGCGTTTGGTGAAGTGCTCGAGATCAGCTTGCAGGACGGCACGGCAACTGACCGCTATCACGCCAAAGCTCTGGCGCGCACCGGCCGTGCAATCTACGAACAGAATCCCGGTGATGCCGAGAGCCGTCGGCAGGCGATTCAGTATTCCAATCGCGCAATCCAGCGTGACCGCGAACTGTGGGAACCTCACTTCACCCTGGGGCGCATCTATCACGACACCGAACTGTTTGACGACGCTATCGCAAGCTTCCGGTCTGCGGCACGCCTGAATCCCGACGACGCATCGGTGTTCTTTGCGCTCGGCAACGCCCAGTTTCGTGCGCGGCAGTTTCGTGATGCGCGCCAATCCTACGAAGCGGCGGTGCGCATCGATCCCTACTACGAGAACGCCTATCACAACCTCGGCATCACCAACCTGCAACTTGGTGACAACACGCGAGCTCTCGAGGCGTTCCGCTTTGCGGCGCAGACGCATCCGCGAGACGCGCGCGCACACTACCGAATCGGCAGCATACTGCTGGATCAGGGTGATGTCTCACGGGCCGTGCCTGCGCTGCAAAGGGCGGTAGAGCTCGACCCTTCGACGGCAATCTATCACTCCCGTCTGGCCACCGCTCACTTTCGTCAGGAGCGATTCAACGATGCCGAACGCCATTTCGCGCGCGCCGACGAGCTGCAACCCAACAATGCCACCAACAACTACAACCTGGCGCTGGTGCGCCTGGACCTGGGCAGGATCGACCTGGCGTTTCGCGATATTCAGCGTGCTATCGAATTGAACTCCGATCGCCCTGAATACTACTACGCTTTGGGCCAGATTCAGGAGAAGCGCGGCAACATAACCGAGGCGATCCAGGCCCACACCGCGGCTATTTCGCGTAATCGCGAATATGTGCGTGCGATGGTCGAACTGGGCCGTATTCTGGACCAACAGAAGATGCACGATCAGGCGCTGGACTTCCTGCTGGCCGCTCACCGGCTTGAACCCAACAGTGTCGAAGTCAACAACAACCTCGGCAATGTCTACCTCAACAAGGAGCTGTTCAACGACAGTATCACCCACTACCGCCGCGCTATCCAGCAGCGGCCGAACGACACCCTGATGCGCTACAATTTGGCGCTGGCATACATCGGCTCGCGTCGTTTTGCGGAGGCGCAGGATGCGCTGAACGAGGTCATCAAGATCGATACCACCTACTGGGCGGCTTATCAGAAGCTCGGCGAGGTTCTGATAGCCCGGGAACAGCAGGACGACGCCCGCCGTATCCTGCGGCAGTTGCTCGATCGCAATCCTCAGTACACCGCGCGCGCCGAGGTGGAGGCGCTGCTCGCCGGGCTGTAGTTGACGACGGCGACGCGGTTGCGTACCTTTGCTGAAAAACGCCGCTGGTGCGTTGATCGAGGAGCATAATGTCAGACTCAACCCAAAAGCTGGTCATCGTCGGTTCGGGGCCGGCCGCTCATACCGCGGCGATATACGCCGGCCGCGCCGAATTGCAACCGCTGCTGTTTGAAGGCTTCATGGCTGCCGGCGTCGCCGCAGGCGGACAGCTTACCACCACCACCGATGTCGAGAACTACCCGGGGTTTCCTGAGGCGATCGGCGGGCCGGAGCTGATGGATCGCATGCGGCGGCAGTCGCTCACCTACGGCTGCACGATCAAGACCGAGACCGTCGCGTCGGTTGATCTTTCCAGTCGGCCGTTCACCGTCCGGACGGAGGGTGAAACGGAGTATCGTTGCGAGGCGCTGATTATCGCAACCGGCGCAACCGCCCGACGCCTCGGCCTGTCTGGTGAGGAGACCTATTGGCAGCGCGGTATGTCGGCCTGCGCGGTCTGTGACGGCGCGCTGCCGATCTTTCGCAACCAGCCGCTGATAGTCATTGGAGGCGGTGACAGCGCCTGCGAAGAGGCCAGCTTCCTGACCAAGTTCGGTAGCCGTGTGACCCTGCTGGTGCGTCGCGATGTACTGCGGGCCTCGAAGGCTATGCAGAAGCGCGTACTGGAAAACCCCAAGATCGAGATTCGGTGGAACACAAATGGCGTTGAGGTGCTCGGTGATGGCAAGGCGATGAACGCGGTCAGGGTCAGGAACAACAAGAGCGGTGAAGAGGATACGCTCGAAGCGCGCGGGCTGTTTTACGCCATCGGCCATCTGCCCAACACCGGTTTTCTGAACGGTCAACTGAAGACCGACGAAACCGGTTACATTGTCACCGAAGGCCAGTCGACCGCTACCAGCGTGGCAGGCGTATTTGCGGCCGGTGACGTTCAGGATAAACAGTATCGGCAGGCGGTGACGGCCGCCGGCACCGGCTGCATGGCGGCGCTTGAAGCCGAGCACTTTCTCAACAGCTGACGGCAGCTACGAGCGGCCGACCATTGCGCATAATTGATCACGCGACAGTACCGCCCACAACGGTCGGCCATGAGGACAGCGCGGTTCGGGCAGCGCGAACACCTGGTGCAGCAGCCGCACCGCGGCGTGCGGATCAAGATCGTCGCCCTGCTTGATCGCGGCCCTGCACGCCATCTGCGCGTAGAATCGGCGGCTGATCTGTTCCGGATGGTGTGTGATTTCCCGCAGAGATTCCACGATCTGATCCTGATGCGACAGGAATGCGGCTGCCGCGGCCGTAATGCGCCACTGTCCCGGAGCTGAGCGTTCGAGCCGGATACCAAGCTCGGCGACCTCCTGCTCGCGCGTCAGCAATACCTGCTCCTCTTGCTCACTGACTTCGACCACCAGCGGAACCAGCAGCTCCTGCAGCGTGCGATCGGCGCGGAATCGGTCGTAGAGCAGGCGCTCGTGGGCTGCATGCTGGTCGACGATGTAGAGCCGATCACCGCGGCTGACAAGCAGAAAGAGGCCGAACAGACGGCCGATGTAGGTGATCGCCGGGGTTGGCGCCGCACCGCCGGCAGCCGTGCCATTGACGTGGGCTCCATCGGACCCGAAACCCGTTCCGGTTGCCGTCGATACCGTGCAATGCGAAGCCGCCGGTGACTCTGCGATTACATCGACCCCGACATCCGCCACAGCTCTGCGTGCAGAACCGCTTTGCGCACCGCGGTCGAACAGCGCGTGATCAAGAGACGGCGCCCGCTCGGGTATGCCGTCGCTGCCGGAAGCCTGACCGGTGATGGCATTCCGTACGGTTGCGGCGCGCACAATCCCGGACAGCGTCTCAACAGTGCGCCGGTGAATGTGCGCCAGGTTCTGGAATCGCACCTCACGCTTTGCCGGATGAATATTGAAGTCAACCAGCTGCGGTTCGCAGCGTACGAACAGGAAACAGATCGGATAGCTGCCACCGGGAGCGACCGCCTCAAAGGCGTACTGCATCGCCTGCACCAGCGCGAACTCCCAGACGCGGCGCCGATTGACAAAGACCTGCATCAGTCTGCGGTCACGGCGGAGAAGGGCACTGCCGGCAGTGACAGCTTCGATCGAGAATCCGTCCCCGCTTCCCTTGGCCGTAGACAGCAGCGAACGGGCGCCGAGTTCCGGGTAGCACGCCAGCACGCGCTGTTCGGCATCACTCGGCGGCAGGAACAGCCTGAGTTCGCCGTCAACGAAGAGACGGAACAGAACCGCGGGAAACGCAACCGCTTTGTCGACCACGGCGTTACGGCACATAGTGGTTTCGGCTGACGCGCGCTTGAGAAACTTGCGCCGTGCGGGCAGCGAGTAGAACAGGTCGTTGACGGTTACCGAGGTTCCGGTGATCGCTTCGCACGGTTGGAAGCTGATCTGCCGGCCGGCGTGAACCACCAGTCGGTGAGCAGCGCCGTCATTACCGCGGCCGCTGCTGATCTCCAGCCGCGCCACCGTTGCGATGCTTGAGAGCGCTTCGCCGCGAAAGCCGAGGCTTGTGACGTTCTCGAGATCATACTCGTTTTCGATCTTGCTGGTGGCGTACGGCAGAAAACAGAGCTGGAGGTCGGCGTCGTCCATCCCGATCCCGTTGTCGACTACCTGGATACGGCTGCGCCCGCCGTCTTCGAGCCAGACGTCCACCGAATCCGCCCGGGCGTCGAGTGCGTTGTCGATGAGTTCCCGAACAACCGAATACGGTCTGTCGATTACCTCGCCGGCGGCGATCTTGCGGGCCACCTGCTCGCGTAACCGGCGGATCGGCCGGAATGCGCCGTGTGCGGGGGATGGTTCCATACTCGCCCTATACTACCGGTTTGCTGCGCGAGCGTGAAGCGTTACCGGCAGCCGCTCTCATTCAGTAGTGCGTTGCGGCGCGTTCATACTGCTGCTATGATGGACCCCGGCCGATCAAAACAGAGCACCAGGAGGGCCAAAGGTGAGAATTGCCGTACGCCGCGTTTTCCCGAAAAGCCTGGCGCCACATCCGCAGCGGGCAGCTGCCCTGCTGGTTGTGGCCGGCGCCGTAGTGGGACTGGCCGTTTGGAAGGTTCGTGGCGTCGAACCGCCCGGAGCGCTGCCGCTGACGCTGATCGCCGGGACGGCGGCCGTTGCGGTGGTTGCCGGCTGTGCTGTTGCCCTGTGCGTGGCAGGCTTTCTCGCGCGGCGCATTCCGCGCGGTATCTGGTACGCAAGTGGCGTCGGCGTGCTGGGAGTGGGCGTCGTGCTCGCGCTTCAGGGGACCTTCATCGCCATCGCGCTGCTGATTGGCGTGATCATCGCTCCGGTGCACGCGTTACTGGGAGCCGGTCTTGGCGCGGTTATGCGGGCGCTCGGGAGTCGCAATGATCCCGGTGGACGCGCCGCGGTACGCCGCGCGATGCAGATGGCATTTGCTCTGGCTGCAATCGGGATGTACGGCGCGTGGTTGTTCTGGTTTCTCTATCCGGGCAGCGACGGGCACCTGGCGGCTCCCCCGGCCCCTCAGGCTTCACCGGACCGCGCGATATACGCCGCCGATTCCACCGCCGCGCTCTGGACGTCGCTGGCCGAGCCCGGTCCGTACGGCGTGCGGCGCAGCAGCTACGGTTCGGGTCAGGACCAGCGCCGGGCGGAATACGGCGCGGAGGCGGATATTGTTGCCGAGCCGGTTGATCTTTCGGCTTTGCTGCCGGCGGTCTCGGGGTTCGAAGGTCGATTTCGGCGCAGCTACTGGGGATTTGACGCTACGCAGGCGCCGATAGGTGGCGTGGTGTGGGCACCGGAGGCTGCCGCCGGAGGCGGCTCCGGAGCCTACCCGCTGGTGCTGATTGTGCACGGTAACCATCCCATGCACCATCGCGCCGAGCTTGGCTACGACTATCTGGCGCAGCAGCTGGCCTCGCACGGGTACATAGCGGTATCGGTTGACCAGAATTATCTCAATTTCTCATGGCTGGGTGAGGGGTACGGCCGGCAGGAGATTCCCGCGCGGGCCTGGCTGCTTCTGGAACATCTGCGCGTGTGGCAGGACTGGAATGCCGATCCGGCCTCACCGTGGTACGGTCGCGTTGACCTCTCGCGGATCGCCCTGGTGGGACATTCGCGCGGCGGCGAGGCCGTCGCGGTGGCGGCGCTCTTCAACGAGCTTTCGGCGCATCCGGATAAGCCCGGGATCGAGTTTGACTTCGGTTTTGACATTCGCGGTGTGGTGGCCCTGGCTCCCAGTGACGGCTTCTATCGACCGGGAGGCGGCCCCGTGGAACTCTCGGGCATCGACTACGTGGTGCTGCACGGCGGCCACGATGGTGATGTGCCACTGTTTATGGGACTGGCGCAGTACGAACGGGTAAGCGTGTCGGCAAACAGCTTCAAGGCGTTGGCCTACATCTATCGCGGCAGCCACGCCGGTTTCAGCTCGATCCCCCGGAGTTCGGACATGTCTTTTCCTTTCGGGCAGTTGCTCAACAACGCTCCGCTGATCGGAGTTTCCGGGCAGCACGCGCTGACCACTCTCTACGTGACTGCGTTCGTCGAGGCATCCTTGCGTAACCGGGAGGAAGCCCGAACCGTCTTCCGCAGCGCGTCAGCCGCGCTGCAGTTGCTGCCCAAAGAATGGGTGCTGCAGCGCTATCGTGACGGCCGCCACAGTGTGATAGCCGATTTCGACGCGGACCGTGACCCCAGGGTTACAGCCGATGGCCGCACGGCGTTCCATGCGGTCGGGCTCGAGCGATGGGACACTCAACCGGTAACCCTGAGAGCCTTTGGCCGAGAGACCGGCAACCGGGCACGGGTTCTCAGTTGGCCGGACCGGCCCGATTCGCCCGCAGCGTACTTCACGGTCACCGTTGCGGCCGAGACTGCAGCCCGGTTCAGCAGCCGAGGCGAACTGCTTTTCTCGCTGGCCGATGTGCGGGTTCCTCCGCCTGGTGAACGACTGTCGGCGGCGGCCGTTGATCTTGTTTTGCTGGGACATGACGACAGCGTTGTGACGGTGGAGCTTGCGTTGCTTCAGCCAAGTCCGCCGCCGCTGGTGGTACAGTACACCAAACTCGGACCGCTGGAACGTGCGTTGATACGACCGGTGGAAACCGTGCTGCGAAGCTATCGAGTGCCACTGGATCTGGTAGCCGCCGCCGGTTTGCCGCCGCATTCGATCAGGCAGATTCGGTTTGCCTTTGACATTGACCAGCCGGGGAGCGTAATACTCGATGAGATCGGCTATGCAGCGCCGCATTAAGCGCACGGGTCCCGGCGGCATGGTGAGCGTCCGCAAGCGAGGCGACCTTTGAACGCAATGATCTGGGTTGGCATTGCACTGTGCATTTCTCAATCGGCGATGCTCTCGGGGCTGAACCTGGCGTTCTTCAGCGTAAGCCGGCTGCGGCTGGAAGTAGAAGTCAAGAAGAACAACGCTGACGCCAGGCGCGTGCTGGCGTTGCGCGAAAACGCCAACTTCCTGCTGGTCACCATTCTGTGGGCCAACGTGGCTGTCAACGTACTGCTGGCGTTACTGTCGGACTCCGTTCTGGCCGGTGTCACGGCGTTTGTGTTTTCCACCGTGTTGATCACCGTAGTGGGAGAGATCCTCCCGCAGGCCTACTTCTCGCGCCGCGCATTGCGGATTTCGGCGCTGTTGTCTCCGGTAGTCCGTTTCTACCAGCTCTTGCTGTACCCGGTAGCGAGGCCCACGGCGTTGCTGCTGGACCGCCTGCTTGGTCCGGAAGGCATTTGCTACTTCAAGGAAACCGATATCGAGCAGCTTATCAGACTGCACTCAAAGGCTCCCGAGAGTGATATCGGCGCGGTCGAAGGCACCGGCAGTCTCAACTTTCTGCAGATTGACGATGTTCCGGTCTCCAGCGAGGGTGAACGGATCGACCCCGACAGCATCATTGAACTCGAGTTCTGCAGCGGTCACCCCGTCTTCCCGTCCATCGATCCGTCGCCTTCGGATGAGTTCTTGCGGCGACTGGATGCCTCCGGGAAGAAGTGGGTGATTCTGGTCGACAGCCAGGGCGAGCCGCGCCTGACGCTTAATGCGGCCGGTTTTCTGCGCGGGGCGCTGTTTGCACCACGCAGCTTCAACCCGCTGCGCCACTGTCACCGCCCGATTGTGATACGAGATCACCGCATCCGGCTGGGTGAGGTCCTGCCGCGCTTGAAGGTCCATCCCGAGCGTTCCGATGATGACGTGATCGACCAGGACATTGTGCTTGTATGGAGTGACGCGAAGCGCGTGATCACCGGCTCAGACATCCTGGGCAGGCTGTTACGCGGTATCGCGCGCCGTGAGCGGCCCGACGGCGAGGAGGCTGCGCGATGAGGCCCGCGAAGGTACGCATTCGGTCTATTATGCTGTCCGGCCGGCTATCGTGTGCGGGCGCCGCTTGCGGGTCAGCGTCGCAGCAATCACGGCCCCAAAGAGGATGATGACGGTCAGCACTGCGCCAACCGCCGTGTAGCCCGCGCGAAAGCCGTAGATATCGATAACGTGCCCCAGGATCGGAGTTATTACGCCGCTGGCTTCCATTCCGGCAAAAAAATAGATGCCCAGTACGGTCGACCGGTTACGTTTGCGCACCACTGAGACCAGGTAGGTTTCGGAAACGGGCATGCGCACAAAGAGCGTAATACTGATGCCCAGCATTACCAGTGCGACCAGCGACCAGTGCCGTGCGGCTCCCAGCAGCATGATCAGTGGACCGACGGCAATTGCCAGAACCATGAAAACCGCAAACGGTCCGTAGCGGTCCGAGACCGCGCCCCCAAGCGGCGACGCCCAGATGCCGGTTGCGAAGAAGGCGGACAGAAAGACCGCCGCAGCCTGCTCGCTGGCGCCGAAGACGTCAACCAGATAGAGCGGCAGGAAGGCAATGCTCGAGCCGGTAAAGGCGCCGACCAAGGCGGTCATAATCAGGAATACCGCAATCAGCGCCGGGCGCGTCGGAACGTCTGCTGCATCATCGGCGATCCCGGCCTTAGCAGCGCGGCCGGCTCGAGCGCGAATCTCGTGCCGGGTCAGAATCGTAAACAGGATTACCCCGAACAGCAGCACCGGCAGCGAGAGCACGATAAACGAGCCGCGCCAACCGAGCCAGCCGGCAATCAGGACACCGGTCAGCGGAGCAACCAGGTGGCTGGCGCTGCCGCCGATTAGGTGCAGGCCGAGCGCGCGGCCGCGCTGCGGCGCGGGAACCGCAGCGGAGATCAGGGGCGCTGCCGCCGGATGATAGCCGCCACCGGCAATTCCCATGCAGATCAGCAAGACAATCAGGGTCTGGTACCGAAGCGAAAGCCCGATCGCGGCTCCGGCCAGCGCAACGCCGGCAACTCCAACGGTCAGCACGTAACGCGGGCCGATGCGGTCCGCCAGCCAGCCCGCCGGAAGCTGACCGATGCCGTATGCCAGCGTAAACGCCGATACCACCAGTCCGGACTGTGCATACGTCAGGCCGAAGTCGTCACGAATGAAGGGCAGCAGCGGAACCACCAGAGCGGTCATCAGATGGTGAAAGAAATGTGCCAGAATGAATAACAGGATGTAGAGCATGGGTTGACGTCTGGTCACGCGGGCTCCGCCGAAAGCTTGATGTGCGGTTATGATAGCACGTTGTGCCGTGCCGCGGAAGGCACGCTCCGGCGCCCCCAAGAACCGCAGCCAGGTCCGGGTTTGAAGAGCAGGTGATCAGAAGCGCCGGCAGGCGGCCGGAA
Source organism: Spirochaetaceae bacterium (assembly GCA_007693945.1). GTDB lineage: Bacteria > Spirochaetota > Spirochaetia > DSM-27196 > PWMO01 > PWMO01. Next base: position 66,738 of record RECP01000091.1, on the reverse strand, counting down.
GACGGCACCTGAGACGTACGCTGCGTTCCGTCAGCTACCGGCTCTGCCGCTGCGCGGCCAGTCTTGACTCTACCAGCTCACCGAACCAGCGCGTTACCGTTCCAACCAGCGGTTCAACCTGGCCGATACGCGGAATCAGGAACACGAACAGGCGGTCCTGCTCGGGAACCAGCGCTACGTGGCGCAGGGGCCCCGGGGTTCCCAACTGGTGACGCAACTGCTCCAGCCGATCCCTGATGTGATGATCCTGGTAGTACAAGGAGAACGTCATTCCATCCCAATCGACTGTCTCGCGGGTCAGAGCGGCTTCGTTTTCTATCCTGGCGCCGGCCAAACGCGAATACCCCTTCTCGATCAGGTGGCCCTCCTTCAGCACGCCGGCGGCCTTCGGTGAGAGGTGGTACGCCAGAAAGAGCCGGTCGAACTTGCGGGTCAGGCGCGAGATAGGGTAGTAGAGCCACGACTGGCGCGGCAGCATGGTGATGGTAGCGTCGAGCCGCCGGATGTAGCGGTTCTTATGCGGGACGAAGTTGGCGTGGTAACCCGTGAGACCGCCGATATTGGTGAACTGCTGATCCTTGGGTTCGATGACGCTGGTAATGGCGTCAAAAGCCGACAGAAAGATGCGGCGATTGCGTCGCCTGCCCCACGAGTAGCCGAGCGAGATCAGGATTGTGCCGGCGATGAAGAGGTAGAATACCGGCTGTTGGACGATGTCGGACTGGAACGGCACGCGTCTCTTGCTCCCTGGCCTCAATCAGCGAAACGGGGCGGTGACATCAAACGCGAACTTGTAAGCCCCTTCGCGCACATAATCATGTATCGGTACACGCATCAGTTCGACATCTCCGGCGCCGTTGAGCAGCTTTTGCTCGACTTCGTCGGCTACGGGCGCGAGATCATCCCGAAACTTGTTGTTGTAGGCGACGCGCAACGGGAGTTGCAGATCCTTCAGACCGGTCACGATGCGTTGCGATTCACGCAGCGAGAGGTAGTCGGGGTTGAAGACCACGCAGATGTGCGTGCTATCGCTCTTGAGCGTCTTGTAGACACCGACATAGCGCTTCCACAGCTCGTCGAGCTTCTGGATTACCCGGTCGTCCTTCTCCTCATAGGCCAGCCTGACGCCGCCCTCGATGTACTGCCCGCTTATGTTGTGGATGGTGTAGCGCTTCTCCAGTATCTGTTTGCGAATCCGCCGCAGGCGGTCGATCCAGGTGACCGTGATGTTGGGCAGCGCCAGGATTCGAAGTGTGAGTCCGGTCGGCGGGGTATCGAAGACGATGTAGTCAAAATCGGTCTCGGTGCGAAAGATCTCCTCCATCACGGTGAGCGAGGCGTACTCCTCGACACCGGGCGAGTAGCGCAGCACCTTGAAGTAGAGGTCGAGGTTGAACGCGCGCGTATAACTGTAGACTTCGGTCAGAATATCGATGTTCTGCGATATATAGACCGATGCAGCCGTGTCGAGGTCAGCTTCCTGCAGGAAGAGGTTCTTGGTGAACTTCTTCTTCTTGTGCCCGAGCTCGACATTGTAGATGTCGCCCAGATTGTGGGCCGGGTCAAAAGAAACCGCCAGGACCTTGTAGCCCTGTTCCGACAGCTGCCACGCAGCAGCGGCCGACAGAGTTGATTTACCCACCCCGCCCTTGCCGGTGAAAAACAGTGATTTCATAGGGTATCCTCAGGTTACGTCAAAGCAGCCGGCGATCTCGGCCAGGGCGTCGTCAGCGTTCTCTGCACGGCGGTTGACCACCTTGAGTTCGTGTTCGAGCAGCGGCATGAGCTCCGCCGCAATAAACGACGGGGGTGCCGGCATTCCGGTGAACGAGCCCATCAACAGCAGGACGAACATGTTCTCCAGCTCGCGGACCTCGCATTCGGTGAGCCCTACCGCCTTGCTGCGGTGCGCCAGACCGACGTCGGAGAACGACTGCTTGAAGAACTCGCCAATTGCGCCGACAAGGCGCCCGAAGGCGCCCTGTCGATCTTTGTGCTTCAGTGTGTCCTGCTCGCTCACGATTTGACATCCGCCGGAGCGGGTAGATCCTTGGTCTTGAAGAAGTCGATGATGAACAGGAAGTTCATTACCAGCATGATCACCATGATAACCATGACCGTCCATCCGGTAGCCGGCGCGGCAGCGATGGTTGCCGGCAGCGGCACCGCGGCGTACCAGATCATGGCTGCGGTAACGGTGATCCAGAGCCCCATTGCCGGTACATACGCGACGGTGGCTTTGGCTTTGAGCCGCTTGGTGACCCACGCCGTACCGGTGAGCAACGCAATTGACGCTATCAACTGGTTGGCACTGCCGAAGGACGGCCACAGCATCGCAAAGGTTCCGCTGTACCCCAGCCAGATACCAAGCGCAGCCGGAATCAGCGACGCGATCCAGCGGTTGGTGAAGAACTTGTACACCGCTTCGGCCTTGTCCTTGACCGGCAGGAACATCTCCGCCAGGCAGTAGCGCGCCAGGCGATTGGTGGTATCGAGCGTAGTCATGGCAAACGAAGAGACCCACATGCCGGCGATGATCGCCAGGAACTGGCGCGGAATGAAACCGAGCCACGTAACCGAGACCATCTCGGCCCAGGTCTCCGAGAACATCGGCGCGCCGGCGAGACCGGCGGCAGCCGCCTGCGGATTGTAGCGCGTGCCCCACTCGGCGAAGGCCACCGGGTGTCCGGTGTTTGCGAGCACGGTCATGCCGAACGCGGCCACCGCAATCACAACCGTGGTCGACAGAAAACCTTCCACCAGCATGACGCCGTAGCCGATCGGCAGGCCGGCCTTCTCGTTGGTCAGCTGCTTGGACGTGGTGCCCGAAGCAACCAGCGAGTGGAAGCCGGAGAGCGAGCCGCAGGCAATCACCAGCGGTACCACCGGCCAGAACGGCGTCGGCTTGCCGCCTACCACAACCGCCGAGAAAGTGGTGAACGCCGGTGCGGTGAAGCCTCTGAGCGCGAAAAGCGCCGCGAGCCCGCCAACACCCAATCCGGCGTAGAGCAGAAACGCGTTCAGGTAATCGCGAGGCTGCAGCAATACGTTAACCGGGATGGCCGCGGCGATGATGATGTAGAAGAACATCGCCAGGAACCAGGTGCCGCGCGGCAAGACGATGGGTAGTGCTCCGCCCAGCCAGATGACGAAGACAAGCATTGCCACGCCGATCAGCGATGATACGACGAACGGCAGCTTGGTGCGGTACATCAGGACGCCGAGGATCACGGCCGCCACCAGCAGGTAGGCGGTTGCCGCCGGAACCGCGGGATTGGCAAGGAACATGCCGCCCAGTACCGCGCTGAAGGCTGCTACTACCAGAACCAGCAGGAAGAACACCAGGTAGTAGAAAGCTTTGCCGGTACGCTTGGTCAGCAGATCGGCGGCCACAAACTGGATTGACTTGCCGTCGTAACGCACCGATGCCATTACCGCCAGGTAATCGTGCACCGCGCCGATGAAGATATTGCCGAACCATACCCACAGCAGGGCCGGGACCCACCCCCACGCCATGGCCAGTACCGGGCCGATGATAGGCGCCGCCCCTGCTACGGACGCAAAGTGATGCCCGAACAGTACGCTGTTACGGGCCGGGACATAGTCCACACCGTCGTAGAGCCGATGAGCCGGTGTCTGGATGCTGTTGTCCGCCTTTACCGTCTTCTCGAGGCTGCGCCCGTAGGTCAGGTACAGCACAACGTACAATACTGCCCCTACGATTACGATGATAGCCGTCATAGTACACTCCTCCCCTGAGATACAACGATTTACCGCATATTCTGCTTTAGCCTACTCCGTAATCCGGTTGCTGTCAAATGTAAGTTATGCGTTGAAGTCATGTTAATGCGCGCTATGCAGCGCCGCGTTCCGGGGCGGCTGCGGGAGTGTCTGCAGTAGCCGGTACGCGTCGGCGAGTTGTGTTTCCATGTCACTGCCGCCCGGATGCAACCGCAGGGCGACATACCCGCCGCTGCCGTAATAGCCGATGTGGCGCAGGCGCGAGGCACGAGCAAGCCGGTCAAAGAGCCGCTGCAGGAGAGCGCGAATTATCGGATTGTAGCTGAACAGCAGGAACTGATGGCCGTCGCATTCGAGCGTTTCGAACTGCATTGACTCGCTGTCTTCTATTGGTATCCAGCCGCGGCTGAACTGCCGCTGTTCGACAATATGGCCCTGTCCGGGAGCCAGCCGGTCGCAGAAGAGTGTCAGGATCAGGTTGTCCTCACGACCCATGAAGCGCGACAGCGGGTAGTACAGCAGTGCCTGCCGCGGAAGCATCGTGATTGTGCCGTCCAGCCGTCGGAATGTGTCGCTGTCGGGGAGCTGGTAGGCAAAATTGTAGCCGATCAGGCCGCCAATATTGGTGTAGGAGGTGTCGGTCGGCGCAAAGACCCGCTCGGCTGCGGCGCAGGTGTCCAGCAGTAGACTGCGATTGGTGCGCACTCCGTTGCGCCAGCCCACCATCATTGCGGCGGCAAGCACCAGGATGAGCAGGCCCAGGACGCCCATCGCTCAGACGAGCTCAACTGCCAGATCGGGGAACTCGGCCGCGAACTCCTCGACCAGGCTACGGCGGATGCCGGCAATCACGACCGCGGCAATCCCCACGCACGCCATGCAGGAGGGCTGGTGCGACAGAAAGTCGGTAAACACATAGAGTTCCTGTTTCTCCGGGTTGTAGCGTACGCGCTCTACCAGGCCCAATCGAGCCACCGAGAGTCCGCTTTCGGGATCCTTGACCCGTTCCAGTACGGCGTCGACTTTGAGTCGCATGTCTTCGTCCATGGTGCCTTCCATTATGCGCCCGCTATCCGCCGGGTGTCAATTCATACCTGCGGCGAACAGCAATTCGCCTTTTGACCGCCCGGAGACGGTTGGCATGGTATGGCCGCGCGTCTGCGTTTTGGCGGCGTTGATTGAGGTTTCACCACGCTTCGTGGCCTTTCACAATCATTCGTGCCTGCGTCTTCAGGTCTTCAGTCTCCTGGATCCAGAACGCTTCGCTACCCCAGTCGGGGAAACTGCGGCGAAACCAGTGGTCGTGCAGTTGTGCGGCACGCCACGCCAGAAAATAGACCATGCGCATGAAGCGCAGCGGTTCAATCAATCGCAACGATGCCCGATCGAAGGCCGTGAACTGCTGATATCCGTCGAGCAGCATCGTAAGTTCGCGCCTGCAGTTGGCGGCGTAGTCGGGGAGCAGCAGCCAGAGATCCTGCACAGCAGGTCCGATCATCATATCATCGAAGTCAAACAGCAGCAGCCCGCTGTCGGGACGATCGAGGATGTTTCCGCGGTGGCAATCGCCGTGGATTCTGGTGAGCGCAACGCCGTCGAACAGGGGCTCGATTGCCCGTAGCGTGTCCCGGCAGATCGATTCGAACTCCTCGCGAGACTCACCGACTACCAGGCCGTCGCTCATCAGCTGGTCGACAAATTCCCCGGTCAGTGCCCGCGGAGTGCAGACCAGGCGGTGGTTGGCGCGGCGTTGTGCCCCCACCACGTGGCAGCGTCCGATCAACAGCCCGAGGCGGTACCACTGCTCGTCGGTTTCGGCGTCGAAACTGCGCCCGCCGCGCTTGGGGAATACGGTGAACGAGAAAGACTCGCCCTGTCGCACGACCCCGTCAGACCGGGCCGTGGTCTGCGCGCCTGCCGTTGCCTCCGACGGATCAACCGTTAGGGCGTGCAGTGTGCGCCCCTGCCGGTCTGTCAGCGGCGTCACTACCGGTATTTCGGCAGCGGCGCAATCGAGCAGGAAACGGTGCTCCTCGAGTATGGCGTCTTCGGACCAGCGTCGTGGCCGATAGAACTTGACAACTAACTCGCAGTCTTCTTCATCGCGCACACCGTAGACACGGTTCACGTAACTGGGGTAGGGCTGCAGCGAGCCGTCGAGAGTTACGTTGAGCGCCCGCTCCACCGCCAGTATGACGGCGTCAGGGGTCAGCAGGTCAAACAGCCCTACGCGCATGCCCGCGATCAGGCACCGGTTGCGGCTTCCGCCGTCACCAGCGCCGGGTAATCCGCGATGATCTCGTCAAGCTGCCGTGCGGCGGCTTCGACGTCGCTCAGAAGCGCCTGTCTCCACTGTGAGTACTCGTCGCCCAGGCTGCGCGCCAGCTTGCGGTAGTATTCGATACCCTCCTGCAAATTGGCCCTGTAGCTGGAGAACTGTTCGGCACTTCGAGCGCCGGCGTCGCGTATCTGTTGCAGTGCGGCGCGGCCAAGATCGGCGATGTACAGTTTCAGCTCATTTACGAACATATGGGGGCGTTTCCCGGTGGTTAGAAGGTTGAATCTGCCGTAGATGTGGTCAACCATCTCCTGCAGCGTGGCAATCCGGGAGAAGAAGGCCAGGTTGGGGCCGGGGCAGACCGCCGGTGTCGCCATGGCCGGCGCACGACCGAGCTGATTATTCAGCGTGATTGCTCCGGAGAGATCACGGCACAGACATGCGCGTTCAATAATCTTCTGGCGATGTCGTGAGTGCTCCGCCTTGGTCAGCCGTTGGGCATCGAGCTGCTTCAGCTTCCTGCGCTGGTAGGCGCTGGAAGCGATACAGATCGGCAGCTTCGTGAACTCGGTATTGAACTTCAGAAAACCCTTCGGACACGAACTTCCCGGTGTTCCGCGACGCTCCAGCTCGTACTTCCGGACTTCAGAAGCTGAGTCGACCAGATTGCTGAACGGCACACCGAGAGGTGAGGCGCCGCTCGAGACTATCTGCTCTTCACCGGCGGCGGCCAGCCTGTCCAGCGTATGCGGATCGACGTTTACGCATTCCGGTACCAGCAGAAATGGCGATCCCCATCCGACACCGTCAATAGCGTAGTATTCAAGCAGAAATCTGTGTTCGCGAGCGGTGCCGACCCCTCCCTGCGCGGTCACACGGAAGGACGGTTCCGGCGGCGTGCGACCGCTGCGCTTGACAACCGCATCGGCATAGATCGCGTAGACTGACTCGCGCAGCTCGCCGCGTCTTGTCTTGAACTCTTCCAGTACCGGTCCCAGCAGATGTCCGTCCGTGGCAAAGGTATGGCCGCCGCAGTTGAGTCCGGACTCGATGCGAAACTCGGAAATCCAGAGCCCGTTACGCGCGAACATCTTGGCCTGGGTGAGCGCCGAGCGAAAATCACTGACCTTGAGAGTAATCCTCTTCTTGAAGTTCCCTTCGGCGTCAGCGTGGAAATCGGCGAAGGTCTCCATGTATCTCGCAAGCCTGCGATTAAAACCGGCCGAAAGCACAATCGACGAATCGAGTTCACTCAGGGCGTAACCGCGCAGCGCCGACATCGCGTCGGCGAACTCCGGGGGCAGTTTTTCTCCGTCCCGATAGTTGTCCTTGTCTACCTTGACCATGATGTTGACGTCGATATCGCCGGGTATCACAGCTGCGCGCAGCTCGTCCTGTTGTCTCTTGCGCTGAGCTGAATCAGCACACGCCAGCATGGCGTTGTACTTCCGGCGCAGACTTGATTCGTCAGGCAGCAGTTCAAAGTAGGTGGTTATGTCGGAACCGGGCTCGAACGGTGAACTACGCAGCGCTTCCGAGCGCTCGCGTACAAGAGTCGAAACCAGGTTCAGGTAGGCGGTAATCCGATGTGCCCGCGGATCCTGATCATCGTCCGTGATCGGCTCATACGGCTGATTGCGCTGCCGGCAATAGTATTCGCGCAGCTGCTCGATTGTCTGGTCATCAACGATCGACATTACCGACGAGATGCCGTATTTGGCCACCTTTACGGGGGTGTCGAGGGAATACCCGATCCCCAGTACCGGGATATGAAATGTGTGAGCTGGTTGCACCTTGTCACTCCTCCGGAACCGTGGCTGGATAGCGTGTGCAGCGTAGCACGGAAGAGGGGCCGAAGGCAATCGTCGGCGGCCGGCACGGCCGGGCGGCAGCACGCGGCGCACTCACGCACCGCTGCGCTGCCGGATCGGACCGGGCGGGACTCAGTCGATCAGACCGTGCTCCCGCAAGAAAGCCACGGCAACGTCTTCGGGTTCCTGTTCATCGATGTCGACACGCCGGTTGAGTTCGGCGAGGGTTTCGCCGTCGAGCAGCGCAGAGATGCGGCCGACCAGTTCGGGCAGTTCAGGGTAGGCCTGAACGATCTCCATGCGCACCAGCGGAGCCGGATTGTAGACCGGGAAGTACTGCTTGTCGTCTTCGAGGTTGATGAATCCGAAGGCCGGGATACGGCCGTCGGTACCGAAGCCGACCGCGGCGTCGACCTGACCCTCGCGCAGCGCACCGTAGGTCAAGCCGGTGGTCATGAAGCGAACCTGATCCGGGTCAAACTCAAAGCCGTACAGCTCCTCGAGCCCGCGAATCCCGTCCTGACGCTCGTAGAACTCGTCGTTGGTGCCGAAGGAGATTGCCGCGGGATTGCTGCGAATGTGAGCTGCGAGGTCTGAGATTGATTCAATTCCCAGCGCTTGCGCATCCTCTTCAGGCATCATGATAGTATAGGTGTTGTTGGCCGGAGCGTAATCGAGCCAGGTAACGTCGTTATTCCGTTCGTCCCACCGTTTGACAAGCTCAAAGGCCTCATCCGGATCCCCGACTGGTTCATGTTCCATCAACGTAAGCAGTGTGGTGCCGGTATATTCCCAGTACATGTCCACCTGACCGGCATGCAGGGCGGGCCGAATCACATCGGATTCTCCAAGTCCGGTGCGATCTTCGACCGCGTACCCCTCAGCGCGCAGCATCTCGAGCAGCATATTGCCGAGGATCAACTGCTCAGTCCACGCTTTGGACGCCACAGTAATTGTCGGTCCTTCTCGGGTCACCTCTGCGCTGCCCGCGGCGAACAGCGGGCCGGCTGCCAGCAGCAGGAGCACCGCCATTATCGATAGTTGTTTGTACGTTCTCATACGAGACCTCCATAGTGTGTGAGCTTCTTCAACCCGAATATCTGGCCGATATCCAGCGGTGAAGCAGGCCGATGGCCTGGTCTATAAGAATCGCGAGCGCCGCGGTCATCAGCGACCCCGCGATGATGTACTCGGGCCGATGCATCGAGATGCCGGAGAAGATCAGGCGGCCCAGCCCGCCGCCCGCGATCAGGTGCGCCAGGGTTGCGGTACCCACGGTCAGTACAGCTGATGTCTGGATTCCGGCAACAATGACCGGCAGTGCCAGCGGTAACTCTATGCGGGCCAGTACGCGACCGGCAGACATGCCCATGCCTCGCGCGGCTTCCAGCACATCCGGGTCAACCCCTTCGATGCCGGCGATGGTATTTCTGGCGATGGGAAGCAGGGCGTAGATAGTAAGGGCAAACAGGCTGGGAACACGGCCAATTCCCATGACCGGCAGAAATATGGCTACCACGGCCAGACTGGGTACTCCCTGCGCCGTGTTGAGGAATGCCAGTATCTGCGGTGCTCGCCTGTTGAACGGTGGCCGCGTCACCAGAATACCAACCGGCAGCGCCAGAGCGACCGCTATCGAAAGCGAAATCCCCACCAATTCCAGGTGCTGAACCACGAGCTGCATTCCCTCCTGGCGCACTACTTCGATAAGCCGTTCCCAGTTCATGTCGTCTCTCCTCGAATCCCCGGTGACACCAGTAGCCGCTCCAGTTTGCCGAACAGATAATCGATGCCGATTGAGAACGCGGACACAATTACGGCGCCCACTATGATCATATCCGAGCGCGTTCGTACCAAACCTTGCTGAATCAGGACGCCGAGGTTGCGTTCGCCGATGAATACCGCCAGCGTCGCGATTCCTACCATCATCACGACTGAGACACGCACGCCGGCAAGAACCACCGGCGTTGCCAGCGGCAGCTGCACGCGCCACAGAATGCGGCGCGTAGACATCCCCATACCCCTGGCCGCTTCCATAATTGCCGGGTCTACACCGTTGAGCGCGACGTACACGTTGCGGATGATCGGCAGCATTGCGTAAAGCACCAGGGCCAACACTGCGCTCTGCCGGCTCAAGCCGAGTCCCGGAATCGACACCAGAATTCCGTAGAGCGCCACGCTCGGCACCGACATTATCAGACTGGCAACCGCCAGCACTCCACGCGCCATACGGCGGCTGTTGCGGACCAGAATGCCGACGCTCACCCACACCAGTACCGCGATCAGAATTGCCATGACGATCAGCACGACATGCTGGGCGGTGTAGCCCAGAATCCGGTCAAGATTGTTGACAAAGTAGCGCACTGCTCTCATGAGGGCGCCTCCACCGTCTGTTCGGGCTCGCGCTCCTGGTAGGCCTCGCCGACGTAGGAGCGGATATCGTCGAGGTACACCATACCCATGAATGTGTGCGAGCTCTCCATCACGGGTACCGCGCCCACGTCGTGCTGCAGCATGACCGCCAGTGCGTCGCGCAGGGTTGCCTCGGGCGGCAGCGTTGCCGGGAACGGTTTGATGAATCGGTTCCAACCGCGGGCACTGCCGGCCTTTTCGGCGTCACTGCGGGTAACGTAGCCCACCACGTTCGAGTGGTCGTCCTCAACGATCAGGCGATTGCGTTCTGACCGGTCAAACGAGGCCCTGACGGTTTGCAACTCGGCGGACTCCCGGACAACGCGGAACTGACGTTTGAGCACTTTGGGCAGCGGCAGCAGGCTCAGAACCTTCAACGATCGATCGCTGCCGATGAACTGCGCCACGAACTCGTCGGCCGGAGCCAGCAGCAGGTTTTCGGGTGTATCGTACTGCACCAGGCGACCGTTGTTCATGATTGCGATACGGTCACCCATCTTGATCGCTTCGTCGATGTCGTGGGTCACAAAGCAGATGGTCTTGCGGACCTTCTGCTGCAGGGTCAGGAACTCGTTCTGCAGTTGCGTGCGGGTGATCGGGTCGACGGCACCGAAGGGTTCGTCCATCAGCATAACCGGCGGGTCGGCGGCCATGGCACGCGCGACTCCGACGCGCTGACTTTGCCCGCCCGAGAGCTCACGCGGGTACTTGGAAACGTTTTCGTCGGGGTCAAGGCCCACCAGCTGCAGCAGCTCCCGCACGCGTACCGCTACGCGTTTCTCGTCCCAACCGAGCAGGCGCGGTACGGTGGCGACGTTCTCGAAGACCGTATAGTGCGGAAACAGACCGGTCTTCTGGATCACGTAACCGATCCCCTGGCGCAGCTGATCCTGATCCTGGGAGAGGGCGTCACGGCCGTTGACGTAGATCTTCCCGGAGCTTGGCTCAAAAATACGGTTGATCATTTTGAGGGTCGTTGTCTTGCCGCAGCCCGAGGGCCCGACGAAGACGCAGGTTTGACCCTCTTCGACGTCGAGGCTCAGTCCGTCAACCGCCGGTCTGGTCATTGATGGATAGCGTTTGCTGACATTGCTGAATCGGATCATGCACACTCCTTCCGTTACTGCGTGCCGAGCGTGCTGCACCGCAACGAGTGTTGGATACCGATTCATCATACGACCAGCGGGCCGCACGGACCGAAGCTCCGCAGCGGTGTTCCGGCAGGAAAACGCCACCTGTAGGACTGGCAGGAGACGCACGACTCTGCAACGATACCTTATGGTAGCATGATTTGCTCGATGCTGCAAATTCGCGCGGGTATCGGCAGGAGTTCGTATCTGGTCTGCCAACCGACTCCGGGCAGACAAAGGCGACGCCTGACTTTGCTGCTGCAGACAGACAGCCCAGGGCGCCCGTGGCGCTACCCGCTGGTCGTCAGTGTCGAACGGCCCCCGTCGACGCTGATAATCTGCCCGGTGATCCAGTCCGCTTGCGGTGACAGCAGGAAGGCAGTCAGCGCCGCGACGTCTTCGGGATTACCAAGGCGTCGCATCGGGTGCAGTTTGGCAATCGACTGCTCCATCTGCTCGTTGGCCAGAATGCTCTGCGCCAGTGGTGTGCGCGTCAGGGACGGCGCAACCGCATTGACCCGCACTCTGGGCGCCAGTTCGGCGGCCAGTGTAAGCGCAAGCCCGTTGACTGCACCCTTGGCCATTGCAATTGACGCGTGAAAGCCAAAGCCTTGTATTGTGGCAACGCTCGAGTAGAGTACTACCGATGCGGCACGTTGACTCTTCTTCAAGGCCGGAAGCAGTGCCTGCACGGCCAGCGCTGCTGCGGCGGCATTAATCCTGAAGTCCGCAATGAAGTCCTGCTCGCTGAAACGCTGCAGACTGCGCAGATTGATGCTGCCAACCGCATACACCATGCCCGCCAGCGGCGTGCCGGCGTCCTCGGCTACACGGGTGAATGCATCGTTCTCGGTAACATCGGCAACGGTGAACGTCGCCGCAAGTTGCTGCGATGCTGTCTCGAGCCGGCGACCGTCGCGGCCCACCAGGTGCAGTTCGTAGCCCTGTTCACGCAGCAGCCGTGCCGTGGCCGTCCCTATTGCCCCGTACCCTCCAAACACAACGATCTTCTCCGCCATCAATACTCCTCCTTACGAGCTGGTGCCGAAACCGTTGTTGAGGTCATTCAAACCGCACCGGCCATGCTCAATCCGGCTGTCAGTGGCTCGCAAACGCAAAACAACAATTTCGGCACCACTGACGGAAATATACGCAATCTGGCGTCTGGAGGCACGGCAGTCACATAGCGGGGCTGTTGCGCTACGACACCGAGCGTTCCGGCTGCGGCAACCCGGTTGCCAGAGCCGCGGTCACCGCAAGCGCCAGAATCGGTATCAGGAACCCGATGTCAAAGCTGGAACGCTCGGTCACTGACGCAATCAGCCAGGGGGAGATCATGTGACCAATAGATGCCGACAGGAACAGCATTGAAGAAGCGGTGGCGGTGTTCGCCGGGAACCAGCTGCAGCAGAGCGTCACCAGATTAGGAATCACCCCGGCGCCGGCAATACCGGCCAACAATGCGGCTCCCGTCAGCAGCAGCGGATCGCGCGCGCTGAAGGCTGCCAGCAGCACCAGCGTGCCGATCAGCGCGCCGGCCCATAATTGCCGCTTGATAGTGATGATGACAGCCAGACGCGCCGAGAGCAGGCGGCCGATGATGATCCCCAACCAGTAGAACGACAACGCCATCGCTCCCAGATGCGGCGAAGCCAGAAGGCTGGTCTGCAGGTACATCGGCAGCCATACCGAGAAGCCGGCCTGGTGAGCGGTGTACGACAGCATAACGGCACACGCGATCCACATACGGGGCGCCCGCACCACATCGACCACGCTGCCGGGTCGAAGCGTCGTGGAGGCGACGGAACGGCGGTTGCGAAATCGCGGTCTGGTCACATAGACTGCCACGGCAACCGCGGCCGCCGCTCCCAGTCCGACAAAGATCGTACTCCAGGATGCCCCGGCCTGCACAAGTATGCTGACGTACAGCGGTCCCGTCAGGGCGCCGACCGCAAAGACCGTGTGCAGCAGGCTCAGGTACAGCGCACTACGCCCGGGATTCCATTCAGCGGTATCGGCGTTGGCGACGGTATCAAAGAACCGGCTGCCGGACCCGACGGCCAAGAACGCGGCCGCCAGGACCGCATAGCCGGGCGCCGCCGCGATCGAGAACAGACCGAGGCTGTAGACGCTGAACGCGAGCGCGATCAACAAAGGCTTGTGCGCGCGGTCGGCGAACAGCGCACTTCCGATAATCGCCAAGGCACCGCCGAGCTGCTGAAAGGAAACAAGCAACCCGGCAAGCGACAGACGCAGATCGAAGGTCGAGATGATCAGCGGCATCAACGGCCCGATCATCGTAACCGACACAGCGTACAGAAACGTCATGGCGAATAGCGTCAGCTGTGCGCGGCCGGTACCATCGGCGGGCACGGATCGATTCCAAACGGGGAGTACTGTACCGACCATCAGCCGAGAATAGCAGGTTTGCCGTTAACCGGGAAGGACGGTTCGAAATCAATGCAGAGTACTCTTGCCAATCGGGGCCAAAACGCGCTATCACTATCTGACCGACGATCTGACGATGCCGGCCCAAACCGGCAGGACACGAAGCAGCGAGTGAGACATACCTGATGCCTGAACAGAAGAACCGCAGCCTCTCGGGCTTTCTGACAGCGTGGGCGGTCTGCACTATCGTATGGGCAATCTGGAACGAGTCATATACCGTCTTCACCCTTATCGAGGGGGCGGTGCTGTCGCTGTTGGTGTTGCAGCTGACCAATCGCTATCTGCTGCGGGCGCGCTATCAGGATCTTTTCCGGCTGCACCCGCTGCGACTGCTGCAGTATGTGGCCGTTCTGATCGTAGAGATCTTCCGTTCCGGTGTTCACGCGATGTACGTGACCCTCAGCGGCAGAATCAACGTCGGCGTGGTCGACCTGCCCACCGCGATCAGGAACCCGTTTCACGGTGTTCTGGTTGCCAATGCAATTACGCTGACCCCCGGTACCGTGACTATCGATTATCACCGGGGCACCTTCAAGGTCGTGTGGATCGAATGCCTGACCGCGGATCCCGATGAAGCTGCCGAGATGATCAAGGGACGCTTCGAGCGAGTGTTCACGCAACGGACCGCGGGGCACAGCAGTGACGGTCAATCGAGAGAGTGATAATGGACTTCTATTTCCTGGCGTTGCTGCTGATCGGTCTGTCGGCAGTCGGAAGTCTTGTGCGGGTAGTGATCGGCCCGACCGTCTGGGATCGATTACTCGGTGTCGGCCTGGGGGCCAGCAAGATAACCCTCGGGGTGATTATCGTGTCGCTTTCGATAGCTGAAAGCTACATACTGGATCTGGCGCTGCTGTTCGCGATTCTCGGGTTTCTGGTCACGGTACTGCTGGCGCGGTTTGTGGAGCGGCGGGGAGTACTGTAGCGTGATACGGGGTGTGCGGTGCAGCAGATAGTCGGTCAGGCGATTATTCTTCTGGGCCTGATGATCACCGGGTTCGGCGTATACACGGTGCTGCGGCTGGACGGTTTCTACGCACGCGTGGTCGTAACCTCGAAGGTCGAGGCCATGGGGTTTGTTACCGTGGTGATCGGAGCGATGGTGCTCAGCGGTCTCTCGGCGGCAACGGTAAAGCTGGCGATCATTCTGCTGTTTGAGCTGCTCACGGTATCAGTCAGCGCACACGCCATCGCGCGCTCGGCATGGGTCAGCGGCTACCGGGTTCGAACGGTTACCGGCACGCCGGTGGGGGATGACGGTGGTTGAAGTCGGTGTTCTGCTGCTGATGGCCGTTTTCGCAGGGTTGGCGATTCACAGCAGTGCGCTCCGGCTGGCCATCATCTACCTGGCGGTGTTCTCGTTGCTGGCAGCGTTTCTCTATCTGTTGTACGCAGCGCCCGAGCTGGCAATTGCGGAGGCCGTGATCGGCAGCGGGCTTGTAACACTGCTCTATCTGGCGGCACTCAAACGCAACCGGGTCTACACCATCGGCGTGGTTAACGAAGCACTGGGCGACCGCCTGACGGACAACTACGTCCTGCATGTCGAACACAGCAAGGCGTTGCGTGAGATCCGGAAGTTCTTTCTGCTGCGCGAGTACGAAGTACAGATAGTGTTCATCTCGACATCGCTGGAAGAAGCGTTGCGTGATTCGTCGTATGACTTGATTGTAGCCGAGGATGCCGACGGTTTTGCGGCGTTCACCGATGATGACAGTTACGCGATGCTTGAGTTGGAGATGATGCTGCAGATGCGGGGCACCGACTCCGCGGTTCGCTTTGTGCGCTTCTCACCGGAGGGCGTGGTATGAGGATCGTTGCCTCGGCCCTGCTCGTAGTTTCCGTGTTTGCGGTAGTGACGGCTGTGACCACGGTCAATCGGGTGGAGCTGGAGCCGGTTTTGTACGAGTACATGACGAGTAACTTCGA
The DNA here is from genome assembly GCA_007693945.1 of Spirochaetaceae bacterium. Taxonomy (GTDB): domain Bacteria; phylum Spirochaetota; class Spirochaetia; order DSM-27196; family PWMO01; genus PWMO01. Next base: position 50,989 of record RECP01000091.1, on the reverse strand, counting down.
AGAGGACACGCATGCCAGGAACGCGGTAGCCGCAATTCTACTCAATTACCGGATGTACGATACGATGTTCGAGGCTCTGATTCTGCTGACCGCCATCATTGGGATGAAACAGTTCCTGCCGCGCGAGAGCGATATTCAGGCGGGCAAGGAGCATGGCCGTGAGTGACACCAACACCAACACCAACAAGGACAGTCTCGGCGCTATCCGCCGCGGTGTGCGCGACATCGACGTCGGCCCGGAGTCGATCATTCTGCAGCTGATCGTCGGGCTGCTCTATCCGTTCATGCTGCTGTTTGGCTTCTACGTAATTCTCAACGGCCATTACACCCCGGGAGGCGGTTTCCAGGGCGGCAGCGTTCTGGCGTCACTGTTTGTGGCGCGTTACGTGGTCTACCCGGTTGAGGACACCGATACCGAAGCGCTGCACGCGATTCAGCGCGTGTTTCTATCGCTTATTCTGATTGCCCCGACCGTGCTGCTGTTTACCGGTCTGGTAGCCCGCTATCCGGGGTATCGCAGTATCTATCTGACCACAATGGACATTCTGATCGGGGTTCAGGTTGGCTTTGGACTCGGCGTGGCCGTTTTGCGGTTCGCATTCTTCCAGGGAGTAGGCAAGACGTGGCATTTATAGCGCAACTGCAGACGGCGGACCTCGCCGTCGGAATCTTCTTTCTAGGTCTCTACGGAGCCATGAGCCAGCGTAACATCATGAAGACAATCATGTCGGTGGGAATCATGGACCTCGGCGCCATCACCTTCTTCATGATGGTCAATCATCCACCGGATGCCAGGCCGCCGATCTCTTCGACACCGGTTGCGCACATGGCCGACCCGGTGCCGCAGGCGCTGATGATCACCGCCATTGTAATCGGGGTGTCGATCATCGCCATGTGCCTGGCGATGTACATGCGCGTCGCGTATCGCTACGGTACCGCTGACTGGAGCATCCTGATCAGGCGGCTGGAAAAATAGCATGACCTTGCCGATCCCGCTGCATCTGCTGGTCCTGATCCCGATGATCGCCGGTGCGGCCGGCTACTTTCTGCCGCAGCGCGCCTATCATAGGCTGTTGTTGCTGGTCAACGTGGCCGTGGTGGCTGTTGCGCTCTCAATCTTTCGAGACGTGCGCTGGGGCAGCGCTATCGTTCAACGTGTGGCCGACTGGCCGGACTGGATTGCGATCACCCTGGTAGCCGACCTCTATTCGGCGCCACTGGTGCTGTTGACCGCGCTGTTCTTCGCCGGAACGTTTCTCTTCAGCACGCGCGCCGACTACCTCGACAAGACGTTCCTGTTTCTATTCGTGCTGCTGGAGTCTTCGCTGATCGCGATTTTCCTCAGCGGCGACCTGTTCAATATCTACGTCCTGATAGAGCTCGGGATGCTGATCATCGCTATCCTGATCATGTACAAGCAGGACAAGCAGTCGGTCTACGACGCGATGCTCTACCTCATGATGAACTTCATCGGTATGGCGTTTATGCTCCTGGGAATCGGGTATCTGTACCGGATGACCGGCGTGCTCGATCTGGCCGGGTTGCAGCAGCGTCTGCCGCAGCTGGGGAATGCTCGCGCGGCGATTGTCCCGTACGCGCTGATCATGACCTCGATTGCGGTCAAGGCGGCGCTGTTTCCGCTCTTCAGCTGGCTGCCGCGGGCTCACGGAGCGCCAAGCGCACCGTCAATAGTCTCGGCGGTGCTTTCCGGTGTTCAGGTCAAGGCCGGTGTCTACCTGCTGATTCGAGTATCGCAGACATTCTCTGCGGTCATCGATGCGGCTCCGTTCTTCATGCTGCTGGGATTCGTGACGTCCGTGGTGGGCTTTCTGCTGGCTATCGCACAGAAAGACATCAAGTTGATACTGGCCTACCACACCGTCAGCCAGGTGGGTCTGATCGTGATGGGCCTGCATCTCGGTTCCGAGGTGGCGTTCTGGGGCGGCATGTACCACATTATCAACCATGCGCTGTTCAAGGGCCTGCTGTTTCTCACGGCCGGTATCATCATCGAGGAATACGGCAGCCGCTCGTACGCCGAAATCCGCGGAGTGCTGCGTCACCTGCCCGCCGTTGGTATCGGTACGCTGGCGGGCGTCCTGGGCATTACCGGCGCGCCGTTCTTCAACGGCAGTATCTCCAAGTACTTCATCCAGCAGGGGCTGCAGGGCGACCTGGGCGGCATCGGTATGTTCCTTATCAATCTCGGAACGACCCTGAGCTTCGTTAAGTACTCGGTGATCCTGTTCGGCACGCCCAACGCTCCGCAGCCGCCGCAGCGCGATCCGTGGGTGGCCTGCATTTCGCTGCTGTTCGGGCTTGCCTGTCTGGCGGGAGGTCTCTTCGGCGGGCCGACGGTTGCGCTGGTCTACGGACCGCAGTACTCGGCCGCCGGTGCGCTGGGACTGGAGAAGATTACATCTTTTGTCCTGACTCTGGCAATTGCGGTCGGTGCCTACCTGCTGGTGGTGAAACGCATCGGCGGATTACTGCTCACGGTCCGCAGCGCAAAAGTCAGCTTCAACCAGATCACTGTGCTGTTGACGCTGTTCTTTGTCGGCCTGCTCGGCTACACATGGTGGTCGGTTTGACGGGGCGGCCGGCTATCGGCACGCGCCGACCGCCTGGCGTGCCGGTTTTCCGCCGATCGGGCCAATCTTGACAGGTAGCAATCGACTGCCTATTCTGGGGCCATGCTCAAGGAAACGCTGACCATTGATCTGGTGACTACTGATCTTCCCGGAAGGGACAAGAACGAAGTCATACGCGCAATGCTGGATCTGCTGTGTAACTCCGGAAAGGTCAAAGATCCGGAGCAGGCGCTGCGCGACCTGCTGGATCACGAGGCGGCGATGTCGACCGGCATGGAAAACGGTATAGCGATCCCGCACGCCAAGACCGATGCCGTCGACGAGATGATTGCCGCCGTCGGTGTGTCCAGGCGCAAGATCGAGTTCGAAAACCTGGACCGCAAACCGTCACGTATATTCATCATGACACTCTCACCGCGCAGGGGAACCGGCCCGCACGTCCAATTCCTGGCCGGCATCAGCAGATTGCTGAAAGACGCCGGTGTTCGCAAGAAGATTCTCAAGGCGAAAGACAAATCCGAGCTGTTGCAGATCCTGACGGGCTGACGGAGTGACCGGCGGCGAGCGCTGAGCCTCGGAAAGATAGCCCAAAGATCGCACGAAGATCACTGAGGTACCGAAGCTACTCCGCTTCCGGTTTGGTTGAGACCTGCCATGGCGCGGGCGAACTCGCGTTGCGTGTTGACGTTGGCAAAACTGGCAAGCTCGGGGTCGTACGGGCGCAGTTCGGAGCCCATGACGCGCCGCACGGTGACGTTGTTGAAGAAGCTGGTCACCTTGCGATGCCCGGCCTCCAGCGCGGCTACACCGAAGGGTAGACAGGTCATGCGGTAGACTGCGTGCAGAGGTTCCGGACGATCGCTTTCGATGACCGGCAGCACAACGTCCGCTCCGGCGGCCTGGTCCGCCAGGTGGCGCAAGAGTGCCGGGTTGAGGAACGGCATGTCGACGGCGACCACGACGCACACCGCACAACGCGCGTGTACCAATGCTCCCATGATCCCGGAAAGCGGTCCCTGGGGCAGATCACCGTAGTCGGGTACAAAGCGCAGGCGGTGCGCCTCGAAACGGTACTCCTCGGGCCGGCAGGTCACGCAGATCGTGTCGTCGCTAATCTGGCAGAGGGCGTCCGCGACGCGTGTTATCAGCGGTACGCCTTCGATTTCGAGCAGCCCTTTGGGCCGGCCCATGCGTCTGTTCGCGCCGCCGGCGATAACCGCGGCACTTACGGCAGTGTTCGGGGAACTGCGCTTGTTCACGGCTCATCCTCGCGCTCGAAGGTTGTATCGAAGCGTTCGACGCCGGAGTAAATATTCATACGACGTCCTCGCACGAACCCGGCCAGTCCGATGTGGAGCGAACGGGCAATCTCCACAGCGCGCCCGGTGGGCGCCGAGCGCGAGGCCACAATCGGTATGCCGTGGATTGCCGCCTTGGTTACAAGGTCCGATGAGATACGCCCCGAGGAGAGCAGGGCACATTCGCTGCCCGGCACTTTGTTGATCGCAGCCTCCCCGGCGACCTTGTCGACCGCGTTGTGCCTGCCGACATCCTCGCGAAAGAAGCGGATGCTCCCGCCGAAGTAGATCGCTGCGCTGTGGACACCGCCGGTCCGACCGAACAGGCTCGAGGAGTGCTGAAAGCGGCGCATTGCCGTGAACAGTGACGACACGGGCAGCGGTGTGCTGGCCGGTACGGTACGCGAACGCAGCGAATCGAGCGTGCGGGGGAAAAGCGATGGGCTGCCGCAGCCGGTGTGGATGGTACGCTTGCCGTACAGCTGTAGCGGCAGTTCGGCTTCGCTCGTCAGGCTGACGGCTGCCTCACCTGCAGCGTGCGAGATGGTGATCGACTCTATTGACTCCACACTGCGAATAAGGCCCTCTGAAATCAGGAAGCCGGTGATCAGCTCCTGCAGCGCCTCAGGCAGACACATCAAGGTGGCCAGCGCTCTGCCGTTGACACTGAGGTGCAGGGCGTATTCGGGCACAACAACGTCGGTATCGGCGGCTGCGGTTTGCGAGCCCACCCTGATGATCTCAACCTGCTGGAGGAGTTCGGATACGGTTTCGGCTTGTCTGCTGTTCATGCGCTGTTCCTGTGATGCAGCTTAGCATATCGTTATCGGAATACCCAAGTCGGCCGACCCAGCAATTCTTATTTTGGCCGTACGGCGCCGCACGCGCCGACGTTGTCTTTACCCCCAGGCGAGCGGCAGCCGTCGCCATATGGTGCACGGGGGTGCTCTCGAGGCAGGCGCGCAGGAACTCCATGCCAACCGACCCCGTACGGCCAAAATCAGAGTTGCTGCGGCCGACGTATTTTGCTTGCGCGACCCCGACTTTGGCTCTAGAATCGCAATATGACACCCAACATCGGTACATCATACATGGGGCTTGATCTTGTCTCGCCGGTGATCGCCGCGAGTTCCGGCATAACCGACAACGTTGACAGTCTCAAGCAACTGGAGCAGTGCGGCGCCGGCGCGGTAGTGCTGAAGTCGCTGTTCGAGGAAGAGATCATCGCTGAGATGCAGCGAACGCAGACCCAGATGCTGCGGCCCGGCTTCACCTTTCCCGATATGGCCGACATGTTCGACTATGTAGACGGAGAAACCGGCGTGGCCAACTACCTCGAGTTGATCCGACGCGCCAAGAGTTCGGTCACGTTGCCGGTTATTGCATCGGTCAACTGCATCTCGGCGCAGAAGTGGACCTACTTCGCCCGCGAGATCCAGGATCAGGGCGCGGACGGGCTGGAGCTCAACATCTTCGTGATGCCGTCGGATTTTGAGGCCACGGATGCCGCCACAATCGAACGCACGTACTTCGAGATCATCGCCATGGTGCTCGATCAGGTGAGCATCCCGGTTGCGGTGAAGCTGAGTCACTACTTCACTCTGCTGGGCAGGACCCTTCAGGCCCTTTCGGAGAGCGGTATCAAGGCCATGGTACTCTTCAACAGGTTCTTCAGTCCGGATTTTGATCTGCATGATCTGAGTATCGTTCCTACCAATGTGTTCAGCACTCCGGCCGAATTTGCGCTTCCGCTGCGCTGGATAGCGATCATGAGCGGTCGAGTCGGATGTGATCTCGCGGCCTCCACGGGTGTTCACGACGGTGACGGAGTGATCAAGCAGATTCTGGCGGGGGCCGACGCAGTGCAGGTAGCCTCGGTGCTCTACCGTCACGGGGTAGAGACAGTGCAACACATCAACGAGCGTCTTCGCGGCTGGATGAGCGAGCAGGGATACGACTCTCTGCAGGACTTCCGCGGTGCGCTCAGCCAGGTCAACGTCAGGAACCCGGCTGCCTACGACCGTGTCCAGTTCGTGAAGAACTTCCGTGCCATGCAGTAGCCGCGGGGACGACCAATCGTATGCGTGAGGACGCGCTGCAACCGCTGGTTGAGTACCTGCCCGATGAAAGCGTAGATCCGGAGCTAGATGAGGAACTGCGCAATCTGCTCACTACAAGCTACCCCGAACCGGACAACGCGCCGTTTTTCGGGCGTCGTTACTTCCGCGAGCCCTACCGGCACCGGTGGGTGATTCGCGATTCGGGCCGACGCGATGGTCAGACCACTGGGCGATCTGGCGTGGCCCGAAGGAGAGGTCTTTCTGCCGGGGCCAACGTTCTGAAGAACTGCAACGGAGCCGGGTGACGGTCTTGCGTGCAGGGCGGCGGATGCCCGGGAAAAATGGCGGTTAATAGGGATTGAAATATCGATATAGTTACGCTATAATCAGCGCAAATCACACATCATTTGTTCAACCGTTCCCGAAAAGAGCGGCGAGCATCCAGGATGTGCCGAATGGCGTACCACCTCGCGTATACGTGTAACCGGCGTGTGCGCGCTACAGAGCGCGAGGCATCCGAAGGGAGGAATCATGGCGGTCGCAGTACCCGAAAGAGCAGAACTGGCCGACGAGCTGGCGAAGTTCATAGACGACTGGAAGGAAAAACCCGGTAACCTGATCATGGTCTTGCACAGAACCCAGCTGGAGTACGGCTATCTCCCGGAACCGGTTGTGATCGAAGTGGCGAGACGGCTGGGACACCCCGCGGCCAAGGCGTTTGGTGTCGCAACCTTCTACAACTACTTCAAGCTGACCCCTCCGGGGCGCAATCGTGTTGCGGTCTGTATCGGAACCGCGTGCTATCTCAAGGGCGCGAGCGAACTTACGGATACTTTCTGCGGTCAGCTGGACGTCGAGCTCAACGGCGTTACCGAAGACAAGGAGTTCTCCATCGAGGGCGTGCGGTGCGTCGGCTGCTGCGGGCTCGCTCCGGTGGTCATGGTGAATGGCGAAGTACACGGCAAGTTGACGTCCGACGGCGTGCAGAGAGTCATCGATAAGTACCGCAACGGCCGCGAGAATCCCGAGCAAGCGGCCGGCTGAACAACGCGCGGCCGAATGCACTGGACCCTGTCGGACATGATCCTTGACCTGGCGCATAACAGCCTGGAGGCCGGCGCGGATCTGGTGGACGTGACGGTCGAGGAGCGGCAATCGCTGGTGCGCATAGAGATCAGCGACAACGGCAAGGGGATGGATCAACGGCAGCGGGCACTGGCGCTGGATCCGTTCTACACCGAGCCCGGCAAGCACCCGGGCCGTAAGGTCGGGCTCGGGCTGCCGTTTCTGGTTCAGACGGTAGAGCAGACCGGCGGCCGATACGAGCTGGAATCTGAACCCGGCGTCGGCACACGGCTGGTGGTCGAGATCGACGCCGGGCACGTGGACACGCCGCCGATTGGGGATCTGGCACAGATAGCTGCCATGCTGATGTGCTTCGATGGTGATTACGAGTTGCGCTGGCGTCGGCGCCGTACGGCCGATACCACTGCGGGCGTGGAGAGCGGCTACGAGGTAGAGCGATCCCAGTTGCGTGAAGCGCTCGGGGATCTGGCGTACGTGTCCAGCCGGTCGCTGGCAAGCCAGTACCTGCGGGCCTGCGAAGACGAGATTCAACCGATGGAGGGAGAAGAATCATGGCGAAAATGACGCTTGAAGAGCTGCGCAAGTTGCGGCAAACGGCACAGAAGACTATACGGACCCGTGAGTCGGCGGAAAACGACATTCATCTCACGATTGGCATGGGAACCAGCGGAATTGCGGCGGGCGCCAAGGATACGCTGGCTACGCTGATGTCCGAGCTCGAGAAACACCCTGAGTTGAACGTTGCGGTGCGGCAGACCGGTGGGCTTGGTCTGGAACACGCCGAGCCGACGCTCGAGGTGCGTGTGCCGGGAATGCCCGTGATCATCTACGGGAAGGTGGCCCCTGATGTGGCGCAGAAGATCGTGCAACAGCATCTGATTAACAAAGAGCTGGTGGACGAGCATATCTATGACCGGCCGGCGAGCGACATCGTTGACTCCGGCTCGGCGCAGTAGTCTGCAACGGTAACGAGGAGGACCATACACTATGGCATACGCACAGTACTGCTTGATCTGTGACGGCACGGCCTGCAACTCCAGTCAGTCCGAGCGTATCTACGAGCAAATCATGAAATACGTCTACGACCATGACCTCGAGAAGACGTGTCAGGTTGTCAAAACCGGCTGCTTCGGATTCTGCGAGCAGGGACCGATTGTCAAGGTGCTGCCGGACGAGGCGTTCTACGTTCAGGTGAAGCCCGAGGACGCGGCCGATATCGTACGAGAGCATCTGTTGAAGGGTCGGCCGGTAAGCCGTCTGATCTATCGTGAGAAAGACACCGACAGCCTCGGCGCTGTGGACAAGATCTCTTTCTACCGCAAACAGGTGCGCATCGTGCTGCGCAACTGCGGTTTCATCGATCCGGAAAGCATCGACGAGTATATCGCCCGTGAGGGTTACCAGGGGCTTGAAAAGGCGCTGTTCGAAATGAGCGGTGAAGAGGTGCTGGTCGAGGTTGAGAAGTCCGGCCTGCGCGGGCGCGGCGGCGGTGGTTTTCCCACCGGCAGGAAGTGGCGTTTCACCAAGGAGATGGAAGCCGACCAGAAGTACGTTGTCTGCAACGCTGACGAAGGTGATCCCGGAGCCTACATGGACCGCAGTATGCTCGAAGGTGACCCGCACTCTATCATCGAAGCTATGGCCATCTGCGGCTATACGGTTGGCGCCAGCCGCGGCTACGTCTACGTACGCGCGGAGTACCCGCTGGCGGTCAGGAGGCTTGAGAAGGCGCTGCAGGATGCGCGCGAGTACGGCCTGTTGGGTGACAATATCCTGGGCAGTGATTTTTCGTTTGATATCGAGATTCGTCTGGGCGCCGGGGCGTTTGTCTGCGGCGAGGAGACTGCTCTGCTGATGTCGATCGAGGGGATGCGCGGGATGCCGGTCCAGCGCCCACCGTACCCTGCGGTTAAGGGGCTGTGGGGCAAGCCGACGGTCATCAACAACGTTGAGACATTCGGCAACATCCCGGTAATCGTAACGCGAGGCGGGGACTGGTTTGCAGGTATCGGCACTGAAACCAGCAAGGGTACCAAGGTGTTCGCGCTGACCGGCAACGTCAACAACTCGGGCCTCATTGAGGTGCCGATGGGCACCACGCTGCGAGATATCGTGTTTAACATCGGCGGCGGTATTCCCGGCGGCAAGCAGTTCAAGGCGGTGCAGAGCGGCGGACCATCGGGCGGCATGATTCCCGCCGAGCACATGGACACACCGATTGATTACGAGTCGCTGGCGGCGCTCGGTTCGATTATGGGGTCCGGCGGACTGATCGTCATGGATGAGGATGACTCGATGGTCGACGTGGCCAAGTTCTACCTTGGGTTCACCGTTGAAGAGTCCTGCGGCAAGTGCATTCCATGCCGCCTTGGCGGACGGCAGATCGAGAAGATTCTGGAGAAGTTTGCCAATGGAGAGGGCACGCCGGAAGACCTGCAGAAGATCGAAGAGATAGGTCAGACGATGATCACGGGATCGTTGTGCGGGCTCGGCAAGACCGCCCCCAATCCGGTGCTGTCGTCGATCAAGTATTTCCGTCATGAATACGAAGCGGCGTTCAGGAAAGATGTCGCCGAAACAGCATAAGCCAACAGGAACCGAGGAGGAGCCACCCATGCTCAACGTTACAATAGATGGAAAGAGCCTGAAGGTCCCGCAAGACTCAACACTGCTCAACGCGGCGCTCGAGAACGGGATTGATATTCCACGACTGTGTCACCACCCGGACCTGGTTCCTTCAGGTGGTTGCCGTCTCTGTCTGGTGGAGGTGGACGGCTACAAGGACCCGGTTCCCAGCTGCACCATGGCGGCGGCCGATGGAATGGTGGTCAAAACCAACAGTGAAGAGCTCTACAAGCGGCGCCGCGATGCGGTGGATCTGCTGATCTCGGATCACCCGATGGACTGCGCCACCTGCGAGAAGGCCGGCGACTGCGGTCTGCAGCACTACGCCTACATCTATGATCTGAAAGAGACCACGCTGCAGAAAGAGATCCACCGTGAACTGGTGCAGGACGACAACCCGTTCTTTCTGCGTGACCATAAGTACTGCATTCTGTGTGGGCGCTGTACGCGTGTCTGCAGCGAGGTAGTCGGCGCCGACGCAATCGAGTTCGGGCAGCGCGGCATTCACTCGTACATCGCGACGCCGTTCGACGTCGAGATGCGCGAGTCCAGCTGCGTCTTCTGCGGCAACTGCGTGCAGATTTGTCCCACCGCCGCCCTGCTTCCCAAGCAGCGCATGGGTCAAGGGCGTGAGTGGGATCTCGAAAAGGTGCGCAGCGTCTGCGTGTACTGCGGCGTCGGCTGCCAGATTGAGTACCTGATGAAGAAGAACGGTAACGGTGTTCCCGGCATTGCCTACGCCCGGGGATATGAAGGCGGCGCGGCCAATGGCGAGTTCCTCTGCACCAAGGGCCGCTACGGCTGGGACTTTGCCCAGAGTACGGAGCGGCTGAGCGAGCCGCTGATCCGCAAGGATCTGGCGAAGGAGCTTGGCATAACCAAGCAAGAGTGGCAGATGCCCGAGGGAAGCCCTCTGAGCGCCAAGAACGCCATCGATAACTTTGTGCCGGTCAGCTGGGACCAGGCGCTTGACGTGATTGCCGACCGCGTGGCCGACACGGTCAAGAAGAACGGCCCCGACAGCGTGTTCGGGCTGGCCTCGGCGCGCTGCACCAACGAGGACAACTACGTCTTCCAGAAGATGATGCGCGCGACCATCGGCACCAACAACGTCGATCACTGCGCCCGCCTCTGTCACTCCAGTACCGTGGCGGGCCTGGCAAAATCGTTCGGCAGCGGCGCCATGACCAACAGTCAGCGCGAGGTTCGGGACTGTGACTGCGTTTTCATTACCGGTAGCAATACGGCTGAAGCGCACCCGGTACTGAGCTACGAAGTGATCCGTGCGGTCAAGAAAGGCGCCAATTTGATCATTGTCGATCCGCGCAAGATTCCCTTGACCAGGCACGCAACGCTTCATCTGCAGGCCGCCTCGGGCACCGACATCTTCATCTTCATGGCGATGATGAACGTCATCCTGCGTGAAGGCTGGGCCGATACGGAGTTCATCAAGGCGCGCACCGAGAACTTTGACGAGTTCGCCAGGAGCGTTGCCGAAATCACTCCGGAAGTCGCCTCCGAGCAGTCCGGCGTTCCGGCTGCCGACATCGAGAAGGCGGCGCGCATCTATGCGCTTGGCGAGCGCGCCTTCGGCACCTCGATCTACTCGGACGTGCGTGGACACTCGTCGATTCTCTATTCCATGGGCATCACCCAGCGCAGCAACGGAACCAACCTGGTACTGACGCTGTCCAACCTGGCGATGCTCACCGGCCATATCGGCAAGCCCTCAACCGGCGTCAACCCCTTGCGCGGGCAGTCCAACGTGCAGGGCGCCTGCGACCTGGGAGCGCTGCCAAACGTCTATCCCGGCTATCAGGCGGTTACCGATGAGGCGCTGCGCACCAAGATGGCCGCGGCGTGGGGCGTTGAGAAACTGCCTGCCAACGTCGGGCTGACGGTGGTCGAGACTATACACGCCTCGGAGGCGGGCACGGTCAAAGTGGGTCTGATCATGGGCGAAAACCCGATGATGTCGGATCCGGACATCGGCCACGTCGAAAAATCCCTGCGCATCTTGCCCTTCCTGGCGGTCTCGGAGATCTTCCTCAGTGAGACGGCGCAGCTGGCGCACGTGGTGCTGCCGGCCACCTCGGCGCTGGAAAAAGACGGAACCTTCACCAATACCGAGCGGCGCGTGCAGAAGTTGACGCCGGTACTGCCTGCGCCGGGAAGCGCGCGCGATGACTGGCACGTCTTCTGCGATCTGGCCAAACGCATCGGCGAGCGGCTCGGCCTGAAGGGTGTGAACTATGACTTTGCAGATACGGCGGCCGTAGCGGATGAGATCACGCAGGTCTCGCCGATCTACGGCGGCATCTCGCACGACCGCCTGGGTACCAGGGGGCTTGTCTGGCCCTGCCCGGACAAGAACCACCCGGGTACACCCATTCTGCACACCACGGAGTTCAAGCGCGGCAAGGGACTCTTTGTAGCGGTGCCGCCCGAACTGCCGGTGGAACGGCCGGATGAGGAGTATCCGTTCGTGCTGAGCACAGGCCGGGTGCTCTACCACTACCACACCGGTACCATGACACGCCGCAGTGCGCCGCTGCACTGGCGCGAACCCAAGGGCTACGTGGAGATCAGCGAGCAGGACGCCGCGGCGCTCGAGGTGCTCGACGGACGGCCGATATACGTGGAAAGCCGTAGAGCGCGGATCCGCGCGCTGGCGCGCGTCACCGACCGCGTACCGCCGGGAACGGTATTCATCCCGTTCCACTTCCGTGAGGCGGCGGCCAACCTGTTGACGCACGATATGAAGCTGGATCCGACATCCAAGATCCCCGAGCTCAAGATGTGTGCCGTGCGGCTGGAGAATCCGGCCGCCAAGAAGAAGGCCGCCAAGGCGACCAAGGCGGCGTCGTAATTGCAGAATCAGGTCGGGCAGCGGCGTGGTGCGCGCGGCTGCCCGCGATTCTTGACACATAGGAGGCAATTCTGACATGAAGCAGCTTACGCACAGGCGCCTGGCCTCAATCGCAGGGTACCTGATTCTGGGAGTATTCACCTACATTGTGTTTGCAGGAGGGTTTGTGGTCAGCCTTGGGCACAGCCCGATTGTGATTGCCATCATCGGGGTGTGGCTGATCGGCCTGACCTACGAGTCGGTACGCGAATGGAAATCGGCCTACTCCGCCGACAGCGAGGAGCAGCGGTTCGACTTTCCCAAGGACACGCTCAGTTTTCTGTCGTTGTTTCTGGGGACGCTGATAACGTTCTGGATCAGCGTTGACCTGGGACACGGCGCGGTGGTAGCATCCGGTCTGGTGGGCATATTTGCGGCCGCGTTCCTCAAGCCTTACGCCGCGCCGATCTTCAGCGGATCCTTCGTCGGGATGGCGTCATCACAGGTGTTCGGTTATCCGGGCATGGCGCTGGCGGGCGTGATAGCCGGAGGCGTGTTCGTTCTGAGCAAACATGTGTTCAACGGTTTTGGAGGCAAGCTCGGGACGATTGCCTGGTCCGGTTGCGTATTCGCTGCGCTGATCATGGGCAAACCGCTTCTGACCGGGGAGGTACCCGGTTGGGACGTGGGCTGGCTGTTGCTGGTCTACTGTATCGCCGGTGCGGCGGTGACCTTCATCCTGAGCGTCTGGTTCGGCCAGGGCGCGGTGATGGCGTCGGGTATGGTGGGCCTGGCAGCCGGCCTGCTACTGCCGGCCCTTCATGGACCGGCGCTCGGCGGAACGCTGGCCGTGGGCGTCTATTCGGCATCGTTCGCCGGAATGAGCGGTACCAACCGTTTTGAAAAGGCCTACTGGCTGGCCATCGGCGGTGTGATGGTGACGCTGGCGTTCATGTACTCGGCTCCGTTTATGGGCGGGGGTGGCGGCAAGCTCGGAACCATCGCCTTTGGCTCGATGATCGGCGTACGCGGGCTGATGGAGATCGGGATGCATCTGCAGCGGCTGTTGGGCAAGACCGAGCAAGAGTCCGAGGTCGCGGCCAACAACTGATTACGGCCGGCAAGAGCCGGGCGTGGCCCGCATAGGTGGGTTTAAGGAGGAAGTGTGAAGGCAACAGTTGTCTATTTCAGCGTCAGCGGCAAGAACGAGCAGGTGGCCAAGGCGATAGATCGGGAGCTCAAGGAAAAGGGACACACTACAGATGTGGTCTATCTGCAGCCCAAGCGTCCGATGGGCGTCATCAAAGCCGTGATCAATTCGGTGTTCAGCCGGTCGGTGGAACTTGCGGAGCAATACAGTGCGGGGGACGCCGAATTGCTGGTACTGGTAGGCCCGGTGTGGGCCAGTTCGGTCAACCCTGTCACGCGCGCGTTTCTGGCGCAGCTGACCGATCTTGGTGGTAGGCGAGTCGTCAATGTAGTGGGCGGGTTCAACCCGCATGTCAACGTGGTACGGGAAATCAACAAACAGCTGAAGGCTCACAAGGCCGGGCCGATTGTCTCACGCGCGCTTCGCATGCGCGATGTCGATAACCCGGACAAGATGGCGGCGGTGGCCGCCGAAATCGTGGCAGAAGCGACCGCTTAGCGTCCACCGGCTGATACGCTACTCCATCAGGTTTCCGCAGTCAGGCCGGTTATCGGCTTTGCGCCGCCGCGCTCCCCTGAGAGCGCGGCGGCGTTTGCGCTTTTCGGCTTGCGCCGTATGATCCGGCAGTGGTACCGTGAAAGCCAGGGAGCCTGCGGAGTGGAGAATCAATCACTTCAGTCAGACCGGTGCGACTCCGGGGGCGTTGATCGTGACAACGGAGGCGTCTACCGCCGCGCATTCATGATCGGCAGTGGCTTTTTCACTGTTGCCCTTATTGAACCAATGTACAGCGCCTATGTCCCTCTGATGCTTGCCGATTACCTGCATTCGTCGGTAGGTGTGGGGGCAGTGCTCAGCGCGCTCAACTTGATTGCACCGGCGGTCATTCCGGTGTTCTCAACGCTCTCGGATCGAACCGTTACCCGAATCGGCAGACGGATGCCCTACATCGTTACGTTCCTGCCGCTGGCTGCACTGGCTCTGGCACTGGTGCCGATCGCGGCGCGTCTGTCACTGACGGCGCTGGTAGGAGTGCTGGCGGCCATGAACTTCTTCCGCCACGCCGCACGAGGCCCGATTGTCGCGTTGATGCCCGATCTGGTTCCCCGGGAGCAACGTTCCCAGGCCAACGGCGTGATCAACACCATGGGTGGCCTGGCGGCAATCACCGCAACGGTATTTCTGGCGCCGCTGATTGGCGTGCAGCTTACGCTGCCGGTGATCGGGGCTGTTACGCGGGTAGTGCCGTTCTGGTTCATCGCTCTGCTTGTGGTGAGTGCGACGCTGTTTCTGTTCAATACGGTGCGTGAGCCGGTCCGCTCGCCAGGCGGCGATCCTGGCGCTAAGCGGCACGGACGGGTCCGCGTCTTCTCCGCGTTGGCCGCGGTCGTCCGATCAGGACGCAGTGGCGCCCTGCCGATCCTGCTGGCGGTAGTGCTGTGGTTCCTCGGCTGGAAGCTGATGACCCCGTTCATTTCGCTCTATGTGCGCGATTACCTGCGCGCCGGTGAAGCTGCAGCCGGGTTCTCGTTTGGCGTACTGGCGCTTGCTCTTACCTCGTTCGCGGTGCCGGGTGGCGTGATTGCCGCGCGCCTGGGGCGCAGGCGGGTGATGTGCTGGGCATTGCTGATGTTGGCGGTCTTTGGCCTGGCGGCTTTCTGCAATCACCGTCTGGCCCTGCAGAGTGACGTAGCCGGGTTGTATCCGTTCTGGGCGACGCTGTTCGGCTTCGGGATAGCGTGGTCGGTACTGATCACCAACTGCCTGCCGATGTTGTGGGACCGCGCCGGCCCAAACGCAGTAGGGCTCTATACCGGGCTCTACTACTTTGCGTCCCAGACCGCACTGGTTGCCGGACCCGGCGTTGGCGGCGTGATCGTAGAGTTTGCCGGGTTCGGCGGGCTGTTTCTTGCGTTCAGTTCGGTGATGCTGGCCGCGTTTGTTCTGCTGCGTCAATCGCGGCTTTGATCCCGATCGCCGTGCTGCCTCCGAGCAACCACGCTATCGGGGGGCTGCGGCCGTTCCGCACAAACCAAGGAGATCATTAACAGTCAGGTTCGTCAGCGAATCGATAACCCTGTCTGCGGCTTGCAGACCTTGTGCTCCCGTGTCTGCATTGCTCAGAGCTATGCAGCGCATGCCGGCAGATCCGGCCGCCGTGACGCCGCTATAGGAGTCTTCGATTACCACGCACCGCTCTGCCGGCACACCGAGGCGTCGCGCGGCTTCCAGCAATATGTCAGGAGCGGGCTTGGCGGCCGCCACCTCGTGGCCACTTACGACCTCCGCAAAGAACTGCCTGAATCCGAGCCGTCGCAGAATAGTCTCGATATTGCGTGGCGAGGACAGCGATGCTACCGCTAAAGGAATGTGTGCGACGGCCAGTTGCTTCAGCAGCTCGCGCGCACCGGGCATCGGTTCAAGGGGGCCCGGAGCATCTAGCCAGGAGCGGATCAACTTGCGGCTCTGCTCGTGAAGCTGCTCTGCGGTACACGGTCTGGACGCACGTTCGACTACCAGCCGCCAGAGACCGGTCACCGGAGCGCCGACGTACCTCTGATGCTCGGTCTTGCTGATCCGAGCGCCGACGCTGTCGAACAGCTGCCGTTCTATCGTCATGTAGACCGGCTCCGAGTCTATCAGCACACCGTCCATGTCGAAGATCACCGCGCATTGTTGTGTGTCTGCCACCGTAACACTCTCCGTCCGCCAAACGGTATCACCGCTTGAGGTAACTGTCAAACAGCAGGCGCGCCAGGCCGTGCTGTCAGACATCGATCGCGCACCCGTTGAGGGCCGTTTGCGCCGGACTGCGATCGGTGGTAGACTCTGCGCGTGCGCTGCAGTGTCGCGGAACCCGGCCCGGTCTGTGTGCTGGGCGGAATCAACCTCGATATTCACCTGAAGGCCGTCGCGGATGCCATGCGTGCGCATACTTCCAATCCCGCGCGGGCACGTGTCGTGCCCGGGGGTGTTGCGCGCAACGTCGCTGAGAACCTGGCACGCTGGTCCGTGCCGGTGGTGCTGCTGGGAGCGGTGGGTGACGATCCGCTATCCGATCTGGTGCTGGAGCAGACCGCTGCCACGGGCGTTGACGTGCGGTCGGTTGATCGTGTGCCCAATCAAACCGTCGGGCTCTCCGTGGCACTGCTGGATCACAGCGGCGAGCTCGCGCTGGGCGCGTCGTGTATGGACGCCGCCGAAGCTTGCTCACCGGACTACGTGAGGCGCGTGGCACCCACGATACGCGCCGCGTCACTGCTGGTGGTGGACGCCAATCTTTCGGCGTCAACAATCGCAGAAGCACTTGTGGAAGCCGACGTAGTGGGGACTCCGGTAGTCATCGATCCGGTCAGCGTCGTCAAAGCTGCGCGCCTGGCAACCGTCCCGGCGCGAGTCGTGGCGATCACACCCAATCGGGACGAGGCGCGGTTCTTCACGGAACCGGATTGCCGGCTGGCATCCGAGTGGCTGGTGGTCAGCATGGGTGCCGAAGGGGTTCAGCTGTTGCGCCGCGATGAATCGTATCCGGCCGCAGGAACACGGCTGGCGCTCCGTGCGGTGCATCCGATCGACGTGACCGGTGCCGGTGATGCGCTGATAGCCGGAATAGCATGCGGGCTGCGCGCCGGTCTTTCGATGGAAGTCTCGGTGCGCATCGGCCTTCACGCCGCCCGTGAAACGGTATTGCAGCCGTATGCCGTCGCGACCACCCTTAACGCAGAGTGGTTGAGGCAGACAGTCAGGGAGATTACCCAATGAACCATTCCAGACGCTTTGTAGTACTGCAGGCCGAAGTTGCCACAGCTTTGCGGGAGCAACGTGCGGTGGTGGCGCTGGAGTCCACCATCATCTCACATGGGATGCCGTACCCTCGTAACCTGGAGACTGCCCGCGATCTGGAGCAGGTCGTGCGGTCCGCAGGCGCCGTTCCGGCAACGATCGCCATTCTCGACGGTTCGTTTCGCGTGGGCCTGAGCGCCGACGAGCTCGAACAGCTGGCTACCGGGACCGATGTCATGAAAGCCAGCCGGCGTGACCTTGGTATTGCCTTTGCGTCGCGGCGCCCGGCGGCAACCACGGTGGCCGCCACCATGATCGGCGCACACGCGGCCGGTATCCGCGTGTTTGCAACCGGCGGCACCGGCGGAGTACATCGCGGTGTGGAGACCACGATGGACGTTTCGGCGGACCTGCAGGAGCTTGCACGCACACCGGTAGCCGTGGTCAGCGCCGGAGTGAAATCTATCCTCGACATTCGGCGCACACTCGAGTATCTCGAGACCTTCGGTGTGCCGGTGTACGGTTTGCGTACCGAGGAGTTTCCCGCCTTCTACACACGCCACAGCGGATTGCCGGTCCCGCTGGTAGTAGAGTCAGTGGCCGAACTCGCAGCGGCGCTCAACGCCCAATGGGATGCCGGCATACGTAGCGGCGCCCTGGTTGCAACCCCCATTCCGGAAGGCGACGAGCTGCAGCATGGCTACATCGAAGCCATAATCGAGCGTGCCGTAGCTGAGGCCGAGCGTGAGGCAATCAGCGGCAAACAGTTGACTCCGTTTCTGCTCGGCCGGATCGTGGAGCTTTCGGGCGGCAGGAGTCTGGAGGCAAATGTCGCGTTGGTCAGGAATAACGCCCGCGTTGCCGCCCAACTGGCGCAGGCGCTCGAAGCCGACGCAGCGGCTGCGGAGAATGACCGCTAACGCAGCGGCGGTAGGGGGGCGTTGCGGGAGTAACGGGTCCGCCTACGCTTGTTCCGTGGGCCGGATATTACTATATTCTGCGCATGGAAATTCAGCACGCCGGTCGGACATCGGAGTTTGTGGCGCACTTCATCGAGCGTCACCCCGAGTACGAGCAACTGAGAGCGTAGTGTCATCCGCGCCGCACGCGCTATGTGTGGCTGCAGAAGCGGATGCTCCCACCGGGTTCCCAAGCCGTACAAGGAGGGTTTCGTGAGCGAGCAGAAACGCGAGTATCAACAGGAGAATCAGGAGTGGATCGATTCACTGCAGTATGTGATCGATCACGAGCCCCCGGAGAGAGTGCAGCAAATACTCTCGTTATTGCAGGTAAGGGCGCAGCGGCACGGAGTAACGTTCTACTGTCCGGGTAACACTCCCTATATCAACACCATGGCGGCGGACAACGAGCAGCCTTATCCGGGCAGCCGTGAGCTGGAGCGACGCATAAAGAGTGTTATCCGCTGGAACGCGATGGCCATGGTTGTGCGGGCCAACCGCGGCTCAAGCGGGATTGGTGGTCACATATCAACGTTTGCATCCGCGGCAACGCTGTATGAAGTGGGATTCAACCACTTCTTCAAAGGTCCTGACCACAAAGACGGTCAGGACATCATCTATTTCCAGGGACACGCAGCTCCCGGGATCTACGCCCGTTCCTTCGTGGAGGGCAGACTTTCGGTCACCGACCTCGAGAACTTCAGACAGGAGCTGCGGCCCGACGGTGGGCTCACCTCCTATCCGCATCCGCGGTCGATGCCGCAATACTGGCAGTTTCCGACGGTCTCGATGGGGCTCGGCCCCATGCAGGCGATCTACCAGGCACGCTTCATGCGTTATCTTGAGGACAAGGGCCTGCGGCAGCCGACCAGCCAGCGGGTATGGGCTTTTCTGGGCGACGGTGAGTTTGACGAACCGGAGTCCATGGGCGCGTTGACCGTTGCGGCCAGAGAGCAGCTCAACAATCTGGTCTTCGTGGTCAACTGTAATCTTCAGCGCCTCGACGGACCGGTGCGCGGAAACGGCAAAGTGATTCAGGAGCTCGAGGCTGCGTTCAAGGGCGCCGGATGGAACGTCATCAAGGTCATCTGGGGCTCGGACTGGGACCCGCTGATCGCCAGGGACAAGGACGGCTTGCTGGTCAAACGTATGAATGAACTGGTTGACGGTCAGCTTCAGAAGTACACTGTGGCCGGCGGTGCCTACATTCGCAAGAACTTCTTCGGTCAGGACGAACGCCTGCTGAAAATGGTTGAGAGCTACTCCGATGAACAGCTCGAGAAGCTGCGCCGTGGGGGGCACGATCCGCTCAAGGTCTATAACGCGTACTATCAGGCCACGAGATCTGAAAAGGTTCCGACCGTCATTCTGGCGCAGACAATCAAAGGGTACGGGCTCGGCGAAGCCGGCGAGGGACGCAACGTCACCCACCAGCAGAAGAAGCTCAACGAGGAGGAGCTGCGCCACTTCAGGAGCCGTTTCGGCATTCCCATCTCGGACGAGGAACTGAAGGATGCTCCGTTCTATGCGTTTCCCGAACAAAGCGAAGAGGCCAGATATCTCAAGGCGCGGCGTGATGAGCTCGGCGGCTACCTGCCGCACCGCAGTGTGAAGGGGACGGCACTCAAGGAGCCCGCCGGCAAGATCTTCAGCGACTTCTATGAAGGATCGAAAGACCGCGAAGTGGCAACTACTATGGCTATCGTGCAGATGCTGGGCGGCTTGCTCAAGGATCGCAACGTCGGCAAGCAGATGGTTCCGATAGTACCGGACGAATCGCGCACGTTCGGCATGGAGTCGTTGTTCCGCCAGGTCGGAATCTACTCGCACGTCGGTCAGGTGTATGAGCCGGTCGACAGGCAAAGCCTGCTGTACTACAAGGAAGCCACAGACGGCGCGATTCTGGAAGAGGGGATCACTGAGGCCGGCTGTATGTCATCCTTTATCGCCGCAGGCACATCACACTCAACCTACGGCGTCACGATGGTGCCGTTCTTCATCTACTACTCGATGTTCGGTTTCCAGCGCGTCGGGGACTTCATCTGGGCGGCGGCCGACGCGCGCGCACGCGGATTCCTGGTGGGCGGAACCGCCGGACGGACCAGCCTTCCCGGTGAAGGTTTGCAGCATGCCGACGGTCACAGCCATATCCTGGCGCTGCCGATTCCGAGCTTGCGGGCCTATGATCCGGCGTATGCCTACGAGGTCGCCGTGATCATGCGTGAGGGATTTCGGCGCATGTACGTCGAGCAGGAAGATCTGATCTATTACATCACGGTAATGAACGACAACTACAGACAGCCGCCGATGCCCGACGGCGTCGAAGACGGTATCCTGAAAGGGCTCTATCGTTTTCAGAAGGGCGCAAAGAAGGCCCAGGCTCACCTCTGGGGAAGCGGGGCAATTCTCAACGAGACGCTCAAGGCCGCCACTATTCTGCGCGAGGACTTTGGCGTCGAGACTGATGTCTGGAGTGCGCCGGGCTACAAGCAGCTCTATCAGGACGCTATCGAGACCGAGCGCTGGAACCGGCTGAATCCTGACAAACAGCCGCGCCAGGCGCACGTAGCCGAATGCATGCACAAAGAGAGGGGAGTTGTGATCGCCGCCACCGACTACCTGAAAGCGTTGCCGCTGTCGGTAGCCTCATGGGTGCCTCTGCCGATGACGGTACTCGGCACCGATGGATTCGGGCGATCCGATAACCGCGGTGCTTTGCGTGATTACTTTGAAGTCGACGCCCGGCACATCGTGCTGGCAACGCTGCACGCGCTCTCCCGCGAGGGTCAGCTGGACGGAACACAGCTGTCTGACGCGATGCAGAAGCTCAAGATCGACCCTCAAAAGCCCGACCCGTTGGCGCTCTGAGGAGGCACAGTCATGATACAAGAAGTAACACTTCCGGAAGTCTCCGAGAACGTTGAGTCCGCAGTGGTCATACAGGTTATGGTTTCCAAAGGTGACCAGGTGATTGCTGATCAACCGCTGCTGGAGATTGAAACCGACAAAGCCACTGCTGAAGTCCCGGCGCCCGCGGCCGGCACGGTCACGGAGATGCTGGCGGCCGAGGGCGATGAGGTCAAGGTGGGGGCGGTGATTGCCAGAATCGATACCGCCGACGACACCGCAGAGCAGATCCCGGATGCCGCGACCGATGACGGCGGCGAGGCCACCGACAGCACCGACGGCGCCGGCGGGGAAGAAAGCACTGCCGGCGACCGGAGCCGTTCGGAGGTTGAATCCTCGTCACCGCAGGAATCGGGGACCGGGACGCAGGATGATTCGGAATCCGTGTCTGAGCGCGGCGTCGAGGAGCCGCACCGGATACCTCCGGCAGCCGGAGGCGCGGTACCGGCTTCACCTTCCACGCGCAGACTGGCGCGCGAGATAGGCGTTGCCATCACCGAAGTCAAGGGAAGCGGTCCCGGCGGACGCATCAGCTCCGACGATGTCAAACGACACTCGCGTGAGAGCCGCAGCGCCTCGGACGGCTTTGAAAGCCAGGGCGGCACGGCCGCGGGTGTGGCGAGTGCGTTAGCGTTACCGGATTTCTCCAGGTGGGGCGCGACACGTCGCGAGAAGCTCGGCAGCGTACGTCGTGTCACCGGCCGCAACACCCAGGCTGCCTGGCAGACCATTCCGCACGTCACGCAGTTTGACGAGGCCGACGTCACCATGCTGGAGGAGTTCCGGCAGAAGTACGCGCGGCGCGCAGAGAAGGCCGGTGCGAGGCTGACGGTTACCGCTATTCTGATCAAGGTTGTTGCCCGGGCACTGCAGCGCTTTCCGCGTTTCAACGCCAGTCTCGACGCGGCCGCCGGAGAAATCGTCTACAAGGACTACGTTCACATTTCGGTGGCTGCCGATACCGATCGCGGCCTGCTGGTACCTGTGGTGCGCGACGTGAACACCAAGTCCATTATTACGCTCTCGAGGGAACTCGGTGAGCTGGCACAGCGCGCGCGTGACCGCAAGATCAAGGCGGAGGAGATGGAAGGCGGTACGTTTACGATTTCCAACCTCGGCGGAATTGGCGGAACCGGGTTTACGCCGGTGGTGTTTGCGCCGCAGGTGGCGATTCTCGGAGTAGCTCGCTCCCAGACCAAGCCTGTTTGGCAGAATGGTGAGTTTGTGCCGCGCCTGTTGCTGCCGCTGTCTCTTTCGTACGACCACCGTGCGATCGACGGAGCCGACGGCGCGCGCTTCCTGCGCTGGATCTGTGACGCGCTTGAACAGCCGCTTTTCATGGATCTTGAGGGAGAGGGCGATGAGTAAGAGTATCCAGACCCTTGTGATTGGTGCCGGGCCCGGCGGATACGCAGCCGCCTTTCGCGCTGCCGACCTTGGGCAGCAGGTTGTACTGGTGGATCCGCTGCCCAACCCGGGCGGAGTGTGTCTGCATTGGGGCTGCATTCCCACCAAGGCGCTGCTGCATGTGGTAAAGGTCAAGGATCAGGCGCGCGCGGCGGCGCAGTGGGGATTGACGTACGACGAGCCCAGGTTCGACCTGCAAAAACTGCGGGCGTTCAAGGATGGCGTCATCGAGAAGCTGACCGGCGGACTGACTCAACTGGTCAGACAGCGCGGGATCGAGCACTTGCGCGGGACCGCACGCTTGACTTCCGCGCACGAAGCACGCGTGACTTTGAACGACGGCGGTGAGCAAAGCCTGCGTTTTGAGAATGCCGTCATCGCCACCGGGGCCACGCCGGTTTCGTTGCCCAACGTGACGCTCGATTCTGAACGGATTCTTGACGCCAGAAGCGCGCTGGAGTTGAAAGAGATTCCACAGTCGCTGCTGGTGATTGGAGGCGGCTACATCGGGCTGGAACTCGGTTCGGTCTTCGGCAAGCTGGGCTCGACCGTCACGGTAGTCGAGATGTTGCCGGGGATAATGTCGGGGGCCGATCGTGATTTGGTGGCGGTGTTCGAGAAGCAGAACGGTGGCGACGTATTCAAGGAGATTCTCACCAGCACCATGGTCGACGCGATCGAAGAGAGCTCCGGCGGTTTGAAGGTCACCATGAAGAGCGTGGACGGCGGGAACAAAACCAGCAGAACGGAGACCTACAGCAGCGTTCTGATGACCATCGGAAACCGGCCCAACAGCGCCGACCTCGGTCTGGAGCACGCCGGCGTGCGGACCGACGACCGCGGGTTTGTAATCGTGGACGATCAGCGACGGACGTCGGCCGGCCACATCTTTGCCGTGGGTGACGTAACCGGGCCACCGCTGCTGGCGCACAAGGCAAACCTGGAAGGCAAGGTTGCCGCAGAGGTGATCGCGGGTCATAAGAGCGCCTACGATCCGGCAACAATTCCGGCCGTTGAGTACACCGATCCCGAGATCGCCTGGGCCGGCATCACCGAAGAACAGGCCCGCGCGCAGGAACTCGATGTCGAAGTCACTGCGTTTCCCTGGGCCGCGTCGGGGCGAGCACTGGCCATGGGGTCCGGTGTCGGCAAGACCAAGCTGGTGATCGAAAGACAGAGCGGGCGGATTCTCGGAATCGGTATTGTGGGGCGGGATGCAGGAGAGTTGATTGCCGAGGGCGTGCTGGCAATCGAAATGGGGGCGGTTGCCGAAGACCTTGCGCTGAGCGTACACCCGCATCCAACACTGTCAGAGACAATCATGGAGGCCGCCGAACTGTTTGCGGGCAGCGCCACCCACATCTATCGAAAGAAGAAGTAGATAGGACAACAGGGTGGTGGCTCGCCGCCCCCGGGGCGCGTCCTCACCCGGCATATCCAGGAGCAGCACCGTACGTGAAACTCATAGGCCTGATTGGAGGAATGAGCTGGGAATCGTCGCTTGAGTATTACCGGCTGATCAACGAGTCTGTCAGGCAGAGGCGCGGCGGCCTGCATTCAGCTCGCTGCGTGATGTATTCGCTTGACTTTGCCGAGATAGAAGCGCTGCAGGCCGGTGACCGCTGGGACGAGACGGCGGTGATACTGTCCGACGCGGCCCGCAGTCTGGTACGCGCCGGTGCCGAGCTGATCGTGTTGTGCACCAATACAATGCACAAGGTTGCGCACTCCATCGAGAAGGCGGTGACAGTACCCCTGTTGCACATCGCCGACGCCACGGCCGCTGAAATACGCGGACACGGGTTGCAGACCGTCGGCCTGCTTGGCACTCGCTTCACGATGGAAGAGGAGTTCTACGCGTCGCGCCTGAGTGAGATTCACGGGCTTCAGATAGTGGTTCCGCCGCCCGACGGCCGCGAGATGATTCACAGGGTCATCTACGACGAGCTCTGCCGCGGCGAAATCAACCCTGCATCCAGAGCGTGCTATCTGGATGTCATCGCTGAGCTCGGACGCGCGGGCGCACAGGGAGTTATTCTCGGCTGCACTGAGATAGGTCTCTTGATCAAGCAGTCCGACAGCCGGCTGCCGCTGTTTGACACTACCGCTATCCATGCCGCGGCCGCGGTGGACTTTGCCCTTACACGCGGCTGACCGGCGCCGCCGTGTCGGATCCGCGGCCCTGCGGTCGGCCGGTGCGTCCGCGGTTGAATCAGCGATCGAAGTAGGGGCTCTTGCCGCTGACCGAGAGCGGCATGCCGAACGCCAGCGCCACGTCTTCTGAGAAGAGGCCCAGTGACAGCGCAGCCTTACCCGCGGTAAACATGATGCGCGTATCGACGCGTGCGTCAGCCGCCATGGCTGCCGCCGATCCACATGCAATTCCCAGGTCGCCGCTGCAGTAAGAGCAGACGGCGCCGGCCGCCTTGCTGGCCGTGCAATCGGGGAAGCCGCAGTAGCCGCAGTTGGGGATGTTCCGCACATTGTTGCGGCAGCCCAGCAGCACAACGGCTGCTGAGGCGCGCATGTTATCCGCGTCGCGAACAAAGAAGGCCAGACTCTTGTCCTCTCCGATGGCCTGCATCTCGTCGGCCAGGCGATCTTTGTCCTGTTCCGTGAGTACCAGTGTTTCGAGCTCATCGACACCGCGGCCTTTCGGCGCCGTACGCGCCGCGATGCACATCAAGCGGGCAACTTCCAGTGCTCCTTCGGTCTCCAGAGTTCTTGCTGTCAGGTTCATGAACGGTATGATATCCGGGGCGGCTGGAATATGCAACCGGAACGTGATCCCGGGGGACGCCGTGCGTACCGCCCGGGAGACTGCCGGTTGTTCAGTCGACGTACGTCCATCCGGCCCCGCCGGGCTCCGATGCGACCGTCGCGGAGATCATTAGCAGAGGGCCCGAGAAGCTGTAACTGATGACGAATCGATTTCAGCCCTCTTCGAATTGGGCATCGACAGTCACCGACGCCGGCCCGAGCGTCTCGCTACCGGTTATCCGTACTTGCCGATCAACGTAGATCCAGCTGATTTCGGCCGAGAACGAGTCACGAACGATTTCAGGCGCTTCCGAGACTGGGTTATCATCAAGCCAGAGGCCGGCGATGAATTGAAACTTTGCTTCCTCATCCGTGGTGGACAGCGGGAAATCCGATCCGTCCGCCTCCGCGGCCCATAATGATTTGAATACGTCAAGCCCGGAATCCCATTCGATCAGGTGGACTCCAGGGGGCTGAGCGATGCTCATTCCCGGAAAACTTCCGCCGGTTACCTCCGCCGGAGAGTAGGTGTATACCCGCGATCCCTGTCCGTCGAACAGGTGCACGAAGACATCACCGTCGATTCCGGTAGCAATCGAGTCCTCATCATCGACGATCAGCCCGGCAGGAAGGACGAAATCGGCTCCGAGGGCGCCACCGCCGTTGGCCCCGTCGTGGCCGGGGTCTCCGTTGCCGGCGCCGGTGTTATGCCTGCTCGAGCAGCAACTCCGTCACGGCACCAAGCAGGGGCCTGAGCCGCGGGATGGCGGCGGCAGCTACTTCCAGCACCTCATCGCCGGACAGTTTCTTGCCAGCCAGGCCGGCCGCCCGGTTGGTTACCAGAGATAGTCCGAGCACTTCGGCGCCACCTTCGCGGGCTGCAATTGCCTCCAGAACGGTCGACATGCCCACCAGATCAACGCCGAGGGATTTCATCATGCGGATCTCCGCCGGGGTCTCAAATGCCGGCCCGAACCAGCCCCCGTAGACCCCCTCTCCAATCGATCGATCGAAAACCCGGCACGCCCGGCGCAGCCGCTCCGAGTACACCTCGGTCAGATCGATAAACCGTGCACCGATCAGCGGTGTCCGGGCGGTGAAGTTGATATGGTCCCGGATAAGCGCCGGCGCACCGACCGGCAGGTCTTCCGTCAGGCTGCCACAGGCGTTCGTCAGCACGACGGTTCGCGCACCGGCGGCAATCGCCGTCCGAACACCGTGCGCGACCGCCAGCGGTCCATATCCCTCGTAGAGATGGACGCGGCCGTGAAACACCAGTACCGTTCTGTCGCCGCGACGTACCGCATGGATTCGACCCGCGTGTCCCGCCGCCGAGGGTGCGATGAAACCCGGCAGGGCGGTCATCTCGACCTGTTCAGATACCGGCCCGATTGCGTCAGCGGCTTCCTTCCACCCCGAGCCCATCACAAACGCTGCTTCGATGCGCTGCGCTCGGATCCGGTCTAACAGTAACTGCGCCGCTTCGCGAGCGGTGGTATTGGCTTCTTCCATCCGCGCTTGCGGTGATCGATCGCTCCACATGGATACTCCCTCATCGTTGCTGATCGTAGAGCCACAGCCGAATCCAGTCAACAGGCAGGCCGCATTGACGGACTTTGCTCAGCGCAGAAACAAGACGTGAAGCAGCCCGTAGGCTGCGCCTATGATTGCAATCAGCAGGAGCAGAATCGGGCCGAGCACCTGCAAGGAGGCGTAGAGCCAGGCGAGAGTGTCGCCGGAGCGGGCGCGCGGCTCGCGTTGCCTGCTTGTCATGATACCGGGTGGACCAGGTGACACGCCACTTGCCGCCCACCGGTCGTCGGTTTCAACTCCGGCACCACGCTGCGGCAGACTTCCATGGCAACCGGACAGCGGGTGTGAAACGGGCAGCCGGCGGGTGGATTGGCCGGACTGGGAACGTCGCCCTTGAGGATGATGCGCGTCTTCCTGATGGCCGGATCACTGACCGGGATAGCCGACAGCAGTGCCTGACTGTACGGGTGCAACGGCTCGCGATAGAACTCACGTTTTTCCGCGACTTCGACCAGCTTCCCCAAATACATCACTCCGACGCGATCGGCCATGTGACGCACCACGCTCAGATCGTGGCTGATGAACAGGTAGGTCAGTTGGTACGTGTCCTGCAGGTCCTCGAGCAGGTTGATGATCTGGCTCTGGATACTGACATCGAGCGCAGAAATGGGCTCGTCTGCCACAATGAACTGCGGATCAAGCGCCAAAGCTCGTGCAATCACGACGCGCTGACGCTGGCCGCCGGAGAACTCGTGCGGATAACGCCAGCTGTGGTACGCCTCCAGGCCGCAGCGCACCAGCAGCTCCTCGACACGCTCACGGGCTTGCGGACCCGAGGCAACACCGTGCACCTGCAGGATCTCTCTGATTGCGGTTCCCACCGTCATTCGCGGGTTGAGAGCACTGTAGGGATCCTGGAAGACGATCTGCATTGCCTTACGCAGTCGGCGCATCCGGTCTCCCGACGCCGCCAGAACGTCCTCGCCGTTGTAGTGCACCTCGCCGTCGGTGGCTCCCGTCAAGCGCAGAATGGTGCGACCGGTAGTGCTCTTTCCGCAACCGCTCTCTCCGACCAACGCAAATGTCTCGCCGGGCCGGATATCGAACGTCACACCATCTACGGCTCTGACGTATCCACTGATCCGGCTGAGCACGCCGGTACGGATTGGAAAGTACTTCCTGAGCTGCTTGACTTCCAGAACCGGCGCACCCGCTGCAGCTGATTCCGTCATGGGCGGACCTCCGGCTTTGGCGCATGCGCTTCATAAAGCCAGCAACGCACTTCGTGTCCCGGCTTCAGCTCGCTCCGTTCCGGCATGCGTTGCGCACAGACCGGCATGGCGTGATCACAGCGCGGATGAAACGGGCAGCCCTGCGGCATCCGCAGCGGATTGGGTACGCTGCCGCGTATGAACGGCAGCCGCTTCCTGCCGTTGGTCGGCTCCAGATCCTGTTCCTGGTCGGCACTGGGACGCGAGCCGATCAGACCACGGGTGTAGGGATGCTGAGGGTCGTGGAACAGCGACTCCACATCGGCCTGTTCTACCAGCTTACCCGAGTACATGACCACCACACGGTCGGCCATTTCAGCGATCACGCTCAGGTCGTGAGTGATAAACAGGATCGACATACCGATACGTTCGCGCAGTTCACGCATAAGCTCGAGAATCTGGGCCTGGATGGTGACGTCGAGAGCAGTTGTGGGCTCGTCGGCAATCAGCAGTCGCGGGTTACAACTGAGCGCCATCGCAATCATCGCGCGCTGACGCATCCCGCCGGAGAAGCGGTGCGGGAACTCATGGATGACTTCCTCGGCCCGTGGAATGCCGACCAACTTCAGCATTTCCACAGCGCGCGCGTGGGCGGCGCGGTGATCGAGCTTCTGGTGCAGCTGGATTGTCTCGATCAGCTGGTTGCCGATGGTGTACACCGGGTTGAGGCTGGTCATCGGCTCCTGAAAGATCATTGCGATCTCGTTGCCGCGAATACGGCGGATCTGTTCAGGCGTCAGTTGCAGCAGATCGCGCCCGGCGAAATGTATCTCGCCTCCCTCGATAACCGCCGGGGGTGTCGGCAGCAGCTGCAGGATACTGAGCGAAGCGGCCGTCTTGCCGCAGCCGCTTTCTCCGACCAGACCGACTACTTCACCGGCCCGGATATCGAACGAGACGTTGTCCACCGCGCGGACGGTGCCGTCCTCGGTTCTGAAGCTGGTCTGAAGGTTGCGGATTTCAAGCAGACTATCCATGAGCTGCCTTCCTAACGAGTCTTTGGATCGAGTGCATCGCGTAAGCCGTCACCAACGAGGTTGAAGCCGAGGACCATCAGCAGAATGGCAAGTCCCGGATAGGTTGTCAGGTGGTGTGCGGTGCGGATGTAGGCTCGCCCGTTGCTCAGGATTGCGCCCCATTCCGGTGTTGGTGCCTGTGCTCCGAGCCCGAGGAAGCCGAGCCCCGCCGCCCACAGGATGGAAGTGGCAATCTGAAACGTGCTCTGCACGATAATCGGTGCGAGGCAGTTCGGCAGGATTTGACGAAAGATGATCCGTCCGTCGCCGAGTCCGGCGGCATACGCCGCGGCAACATAGCTCTGTTCCTTGATCGCCAGCACCGATCCGCGCACCAGCCGTGCATAGATCGGTATGCTCGCTATTCCGGTCGCGATCATGACATTCTCGACGCCGACCCCCAGTACCGTGACCACCACAATTGCGAGCAGGATTCCGGGAAACGCAATCATGATGTCGATGAAGCGCTGCGTCAGAATATCGAGTCTGCCGCCAAAATACCCACTGATCGCACCGATCGGTACGCCGATCATGACTCCGATCAGGACCGAAATCACCCCGATGTTCAGCGAGATTCGACCGCCGTACAGCATGCGGCTAAACAGGTCACGCCCCAGCTCATCGGTACCCAGAAGATGCTCGCGACTTGGCGGCTGCAGGCGGTTACCGAGCTCGGTGCGC
This sequence comes from Spirochaetaceae bacterium, assembly GCA_007693945.1. Lineage (GTDB taxonomy): Bacteria > Spirochaetota > Spirochaetia > DSM-27196 > PWMO01 > PWMO01. The sequence continues at coordinate 21,014 of RECP01000091.1, read as the reverse complement.
AGCGGTTCGTGGGTAGCGAACAGCGGCGCGAACACGGACGTAAACACAAATCCGCCGATAATGACCAATCCTATCACTGCTGCCCGATTACGCACCAGATGGCGGATCACTTCGCGCAGCTCGCTGGTCTTCTTTCTGACCGTGGCGCCGTCTTGTAAGCCGTGATCCTGCGCGGCTTCCTGTATGGCGGCTGTTGCCGTAGTCCTGTCGTCCGTCCGCATCACCTATTCCCCACTTCCTGCCTGGTAGTGAATTCGGGGATCCAGAAACGCGTACACGATGTCGACCACCAGATTTATCAGCACAAACAGCAGGGCCAGCAGCATGACCGTTCCCTGCACGATGGGGTAGTCACGCCGCAGGATGGCGTCGACCAGCAGCCGTCCGACTCCCGGCCACGCGAATACCGTTTCGGTCAGAACCGCGCCGCCGAGCAGGATACCGAACTGCAGACCAAGAACCGTCACTACGGGTATCAGCGCGTTCTTGAGTGCGTGTTTGTAGACAACCAGCCGCTCGTTGAGACCTTTGGCTCGCGCCGTGGTAATGAAATCCTGGCGCAGGACGTCGAGCATACTCGATCGTGTGATGCGCGCCATCAGGGCCGCACTTGCGGTGCCGAGCGTGATGCTGGGCAGGACGATGTGGCGCAACGTGCCGATGCCGGTTGCCGGCAGGATGCGCAGCTGCACCGCAAACAGCAGTTGCAGCATCAGTGCCATCCAGAAGACCGGTGCCGCGACCCCCACCAGCGCGACCAGCATGCTTGCGTTGTCAAACAGCGAGTTGCGTCGGGTGGCCGACACGATGCCGGCGGTTACCCCCAGCATAGTAGCAATCACCAGCGAGACCGTTGCCAGCAGCAGCGTACGCGGAAACCGTTCTCCGATCTCGGTGGTGACCGGGCGTCCACTGAAGATCGAGTTACCCAATTCACCGCGCATAAAGTCGGTAAGAAAGCGGCCGTACTGCACGTAAAGCGGCTGATCGAGCAAGTAGCGCACGCGCACCTGCTCAATAAACTGCGGTGTCGCGTTCACGCCCGCAATAGCCCGTGCCGGATCACCCGGGATGAGCCTGATGATCGAAAACACGATAATCGAGACCCCGAATACCACCGGTATGGTGAGCATCAGGCGACGTGCAATATACTGGTACAAGGAAGCTCTCTCCCTCTGAACAAGGATGCCGTAGCGCTCCGGCTTCAGAAGCCCTGCGGCCTCCCGGCCTCACAAAAGCGGAAGCAGCCCCGCCGCGCAGCAGCGGGGCTGAAACCGTCGGTATGGCAGTTTAGCGGAACGAGGCTTCCCAGGCGCTGAGGTTCTCCAGCGGATGGTGTATCAAGCCCTGCACGTCTGTGCGTACCGCGTTGATCTGTGCCGCGTTGTACAGGAAGATCCACGGGGCGTCATCCCAGATCAGCTGGATCGCCTCGTGATACATCGAGCGGCGCCGATCGGGGCTTGTCTCAATACGCGCGGCGTCCAGCAGTTCGTCAACCCGCTCGTTGGAGTAGAAGCCGCGGTTATTGCCGCTTGGATTCCACTGACGGGTATGCAGCAGAGCGTAGAGTCCGTAATCGGAATCGAGCGTTACGGTTCCCCAGCCAAGCATGAAGGTGTCATACTCGGCCTGAGCCGGCGGCTGCGCGGTGAACTGCAGGTAGCTTGACCATTCGCGCGTCTCCAGACGGGCGTTGACACCAACTTCAGCCAGCATTGACTGCACGGCCTGCGCGACGGTGGCGTCCAGCGGGTAGCGGCCGGTGGGGTGATGAAGCGTCATACTGAAGCCGTCGGGGTAGCCCGCTTCCGCCAGCAGCTGACGGGCACGTGCCGGATTGTACTGGTAGGGACCGACCGACGTATGACCGAACACCGCATCGACGACCGGTGCGTCGGCAACAAAACCGCTGCCCTCGAAGATCGAATCAACGATCGCCTGCTTGTCGACGGCGTAATTCAGCGCGTGGCGCACGCGTCGATCGGTGAACGGATCGCGGATATTGTTGAAGCTTATGTAGATGGTGCGAACGCTGGTCTGAAACACAACGTCGATGTTCGGATCAGCCTGCAGGCGGGCAACGTCCTGCGGCGGAACGGCCATGATTGCGTCGGCCTCACCGGTCTCCAGCGCCACGATGCGCGCAGACTCCTCGGGGATGAAATTGAACACCAGGTTGGGAATCTGAGGCGTTGCGCCCCAGTAGTCCTCATTGACGCGCAGACGGATACTGTCACCGCGCCTCCAGCGCTCCATCACGTAGGGACCGGTACCGATGGGGTTCTCAAATGTGCCGTCGGCCGCAAGCCCTCGGATCTGGTTGGGACTTACAATGCCGATGAAGCTATGCGAAAGGTGCGACAGAATCGGTGCAAACGGCTGTGCCAGACTGATCTGCAGCGTGTACTCCCCGGTAGCCCGAATGTCCTGAACACTGCCGAGCAGGAACGCATAGGCTGCGCCGACGTTGGGGTCTACAAAGCGGGCCAGATTCATGCGGACCGCCTCCGCGTTCAGCGGTGCACCGTCGTGAAAGGTGACACCCCGGCGGATCTGGAAGGTCCACACCGTGCTGTCGGCGTTGGCTTCCCAGCTGGTCGCCAGCATCGGCGTAAGACTGCCGTCCTCTTCCATGTAGATCAGGCGCTCCACAACATGCTCGCCGACGGTAGCCGCCGGGGCTGAGGTCATCTTGACCGGGTCAAGTGACTCCGGTTCTGCGCCGATGGCGATCGTCAGCGTGTCACGAACAGCCGCCGTCTCGGCGCGACCAGCGGCAAAGAGCGGTGAAGCCGCTACGACCATCAGCAGTACAACAAGTGCAACTGCAACAACTACTGGTTTCTTGTGCATACGTCCTCCTTATTCAGACATAACCTGCAACGTTATATGCCGCGAATAATACGCCGTTCCTACGGCATCGGTCAATACCGACACCATGACCAGCTGTGAATTCGCGAACAGGCGTTCAATCGTACGGAACAATACGAATCCTGCTTGTGCCTCCACTGCGCTTCTCGACCACGATCTGTGTACTGATGCGTTCCTTCAACAGCGACACGTGCGAGATCACGCCTACGGTCTTGTGTTGCTGCTGCAGGCTCTCGAGTGCCGAGATAGCTACATCGAGGGTTTCGGGGTCGAGCGAGCCGAAGCCCTCGTCAATGAACAGCGACTCGATGCGTACCGATCGCCCCGCCAGATCCGACAGTCCCAGCGCCAGCGCAAGGCTGACCAGGAAACTCTCGCCGCCCGAAAGACTCTCCATCGGACGGCGCACGGCTGCCTGGTGCAGATCTTCGATCTGCAGCCCGAGTTGGTTGGATTCGTCACGGCAGATATGATAGCGATCGCTGAGCTGATTGAGGTGACGGTTGGAACGCCTGATCAGGATGTCGAGCGAAATGGACTGTGCGAACGTGCGAAACTTGCTGCCGTCGTGAGATCCGATGAGTTCGTCAAGCAGCGCCCGGACTCTCAGCTGGTGCTGCTGCTCAACATACTGTCGTCGCTGTTTGTCGCGCGTATTGCGCTCCTGGTCGTCACGCTCGAGTCGTCGCTGCAGCAGGGCCAGCTTCTGCAGCAGTTCATCATACTCTTCTTGCAGCCGGCCGTGTTGAATCCTGAACTCTTCGGCATCCGCCCCGGTCAGGGTCTGCCTCTGTTCCAGGTTTTCGATGTCCTGTGACACCCTGCGCAGCAGAGCGTCGGCTTCGCTGCTGCGCTGTTCGAGGGTGCGCTGCAGCTGCTCGGCCGCCTCGGCCGCTGCGGCCGGCAGTCGCGCCTGGCGCAGTTCCTGAATGTCCTCAAACCCGGACGGGGTCAGTTGCGCTTCCAGCTCGGCCTGCAGGCGGTCCAGCCGACTACGGGCCGTCCGATGGTCGCCGGTGCGGCTCTGCAGCAACTCGGCGGCAGTCGCGGCCTCACGCCGGGCCTGCTGATAGTCGGTCTCAGCCTGCTCGATGGTGCGCGGCGGCTGGACTGTCTCTTCGTCCGGCGCCGCGCTGACCGGCGCGAGGCTATCCAGCCGGGCAGTCAGCCGTTCGGTAGTCTGCGCCGCGGCGTCGCGCCGCCGTTGTGCGTCGGCCCTGACCTCCCCGGCCCGGGTGAGCTCGTCTGCATGCATGCGCACGGATCGGGATCGCTGCTGCAGAAGGTCAAGCAATTCGGCTTCACGGCCATCGGCGGGCATTGCGATCTCGAGCGGTTCAAGCAGAGCAGCCAGCTGCGTTTCGCAACGCCTTTGCTCCCGGTGACTGCGGCTGAAAGGCGCGCGCTCGGCCTGCAACCGGTGCAGCAGCCCGTCCGCGCGGTCGACCGCCGAGCGTTGCCGCCGGGCCTCAGATTCGGCGGCATCGACCTGGGCCGCCAGTTCGTCGGTATCGACGGCCGGGGGCGTTCCGTCTGCAAAGGGATGCTCGAGGGCACCGCACAGTGGGCACTCTTTGCCCGGCTCGAGCAAGGCGCGGTGCTGCTCGTAGCCGGCGATCAGTCTGCTCTTGTCAAGATGGTCGCGACGCAATCGCAGTTCACGCTCAGCCTGCTCGAGTCCGGTTTGTACATCACGAAGATCGGCCTCCGCATCGGCAAGCATCCGGGAAAGAATCGTCAGCGGGTCGGCCGGCAGTGCGGCACGAGCCGGTTTGGCATGGCTTTGCATGCGGCGGCCACCCGCTTCCGCGCACTGTCGTCTGACAGCTTCCCAACGCGCACTGAGTTCACTTCTGGCTGTACGGACGTCTCCAACCGATGCCACAAGCCCGGCATACTGCTCTGCGATCAAGGCATCCTTCCGGTGGCTGTCGAGCCACAAGCGGTGATTCCGGACTTCAGTCTCCGCCGTCTCGAACAGCCGCTGCGCTTCCGAGAACTCCTGGCCGGCCGTAGTGAGCGCTTCGGCAATCGAACGATGAAGCGCGGTGTCGGCATCCCGCAGCAGTCGCGTGGCTTCTGCGTGTCTCCGCTCAGCGGCGCCGAGCGCCGAGCCGCCCTCCTTCCATTGCTGTTCGGCAGCATCAAGCGTCGTCAATGGCTCGAGATAGGGCTGAGTGCGACGGTGACGGGCAAGGGCCTGCAGCTCGGCGCGATGGCTTTCACGCTCGATCTCGATCTGCGCTCTGCGTTGCTGAAGATCAGCACGCTGTTGCCGTGTCTCCTCAAGCCGCGAGATGCGGTTGAGCATATCCGTCGCGGCTTCCAGCCTGGTCTTCAGCTGCCTTCGCGTCTCGCTGCCGGCAGACAGCTCCAGCTCGGTTTGCGTTCGCTCAGCCTCATCGAGCACCTCGATACGCGCCAGCTCCTGCTCCAGCCGCTCGAGCTGCAGCCTGCGCTCGCGCACCTGCTCGTGCGCCAGCCTTCCCAGATCGGAGTAGATGGCGGTACCGGTGAGGCTTTCGAGCAGCCCGGCCCGCTCTGCGGGGGCTGCCCTGAGGAACCTCGCAAACTCTCCCTGAGCCAGCAACGCGCTGCGCAGGAAGCGGTCATAGTCGAGCCCGATCAAGTCTTCAATTGCACGCTCGCATTCCTGGATCTTCTGGGCAATGGGTGTACCGTCGACACCGTACACGTAGCGCTGCGGCGGTTGCAGAGTGCCGCTTGCCCGGCCGCGGGCACGACGCAGCTGCCACAACGCACGGTAGGTTCCGGACGGTACTCTGAACTCAACCTCTGCATGGCACTCACCGCAGTGACGGCTCATGACGTCGTGAGGATGGGGCCGGCTGCCGTAGCGCGCCGCTCTGCCGTACAGTGCCAGCGTGACTGCATCCAGGATTGTCGATTTGCCGGCACCGGTTGCCCCGGTTATGGCGTAGAGCCCGGCGCTTGCCAACGGTTCGGCGGTCAGATCGATCTGATGGTCGCCGTTGAGTGAGTTGAGGTTTCGTAGCCTGATGCAGAGCACTCTCATGATCCGTGCCCGCCGGCAAGCTGTTGATGCACCTCGAGGAGTTCCAGGAACGCCGATCGGAGCTGTTCGACTTCGGCCTGGTCGATCCGCGGCCGGCGACTCAGTAACTCATCGAAAACACCAAGCGGTTGGTCGATGAGAGTGTCTATGGCTTCATCATCTGACCACGCGCTGGTGTCGATCTGACCGTCAGTCGAGGAGCGCTCGCGAACGACGCGCAACACGTCGAAGTCCAACCCCTGAGCCAGTTCGCGCGCACGTTCGTTGAGATCATCCGCGGCATCGCTGCCCTGGATCACCACTTCGACCCATGTCCGCAGTGCTGCGGTTTGCGGGTCAAACCGCGCGAGCGCGTCCGCAAGACCGTCTGCGGTTGTGCACACCCGTGCCAGCCGGCGAAGCCGCGGCAATTCGAGCGAGGAGTGTTCGACGCCGTCGGGGCCGACGTCGATCAACCGCAGCTGTTTTACGTCCGCGGCTTCGCCGAAGCTGAGCGGAATCGGCGAGCCGGCGTAACGGACGCGCCCCTGGTCTCCGACTGACTGAGGTCGGTGCAGGTGGCCAAGCGCTACGCAGGCAAAGACCCGCGGAAAGGCTTCGGCTGAGACGGCTCCGAGCCCTCCTATGTGAATGTCGCGCTCACTATCGCTGGCGGTGGTGCCGAGAACGGTGAGATGCCCGGCTGCGATCGCAGGGCATCGCAGCCCGCGCTCGGGCAGCGCGGCTGCGGTCTCGGCGTAGACGCGTTGGATTCCTGCGACAATCTGGGTCCGGATCTCGTCGTAGTTTTCCCCTGCTTTGCCGACCCGCAGATCGCGGTCACGCAGGAAGGGAACCATAGCTACCGCTACCTTTGGATCGCGCCCCGGCGGCAGCGTCAAGATACGCGACGCGGCGTCATCCTGCAGATAGCCGTAAACGTACGCGTTCAGTGCCTGCAGCGGCCGCCGCGGAGCTTCCAATTGTGCCGCCGAGTCGTGGTTGCCGCTGATTACCGCAAATGTACAGCTTCGCATTTTTGACAACCCGGCAATGAAATCGTAGTACTGCTGTAATGTCGAGTTCGACGGATTGGCGGTATCGAAGACGTCGCCGGTGACCAGAACAGCATCAACCGCATAGTCTTGTACCGTTTTCAGCAGTTGGAGCAGAAAAAGTGCGTGCTCTTCTTCACGCGAGCGATCGCTGAGCAGCTTCCCGAGGTGCCAGTCCGCGGTATGCACGATACGGTACCAACCGGGGCGTTTGGGGGGGGCAGACTGGTGGCTCATCATCTGCTCCCATTATGGGCGGATAGGTGCTGCGGTGCAATCCGATTATAGCGGGTCGCAGCGCAGTTTCCGTGGGCCCTGGGATTTGCGAATGGATGGCAGTGGGAGTATACTACTGCGTATGTCGAGTTCTACACACGGTGCACCGAGCGGCTCCGTAGCCGCTAAGGCGCTTCTGCTGATTGCCGTTGCCGTGCCGCTGTTTCCGGCAGGCGCCTGGGTGCGTGAAGCGCTTCAGATGTACGCGATGGGTCTGGATGCGGCGTTCCTGGGGCTCTATCTTCCTGCCCGACTGCTGGCGCTGATAGGGCTGGTGCTGATGTTCTACCAGTTCGTGCTCGCGTCGCGGCTGAGCTTTGTAGAGCGTTTGTACCGCCGTGCGTCATTGCTCAAGGCGCACCGCACGGTGGGTAAGATCGCATACCTGCTGGTGTTGCTGCACGGAGTCGCGATGCTCGCGTTCGACCTGGTGGTTGCCGGGGAGATATTTCTCTTTACCGAAAAGACGCTCGGTCTGATCGGCCTTGCGGGACTCAGCGTGGCGGTTGTGGCGGCGTGGTTCTTCAAGCCGCTGAAGCTGTCACTGAGGCAGTGGCGAGCGATCCATCTCTTGACCTGGCTGGTATTCCCGATAGTAGTGCTCCATGCGCTGGCGCTCGGTACAACCACCAACTCGGTGCCGCTGGTACGCGCCCTGTTCACTGCGCTGCTGGTCGGTTACGTGGCGTTGTTGCTGTACCGGCTCAATCGGTTGCGCCGGGAGACGAAGGCCGGCTGATCGCTGATGCCGGAGGTGTGTCTGGACCTGACGCACCCCGAGGCAAAAAATAGTTGACCATGAAAGTTATATTACGTAGCTTCAAAGCATGAAAGCATTACAAGCATTTATGGTCATTGCAATTATGGCGCTGGTAGTCGCCGTTCCATTGTTCGCACAGAACGTGGTCGATGTGACGGGACAGAGTGGCTCAGTCAAGGAAATCGAAGTCAGCAGCACCGGGTTGCGGTTTAGCCCAAACGAGATTCGCGTAAACCTTGGTGACACGCTGCGAATCACCTACCGCAACGGCGGCGGGCGCCACGACTGGGTGATCGATGAGTTCGATGCAGCGACGCCCGTTATTGCAGGGGGACAGAGCGCCACGGTTGAGTTTGTGGCCGACCGGGCGGGAACATTCGAGTTCTACTGCAGCGTCTCTGGTCATCGTGCTGCTGGCATGGTGGGCGCGCTGGTAGTAGTAGAGTAGCGCACTCTTGCCGGACGACGGCGGTGCCGCCGCGCAGACCGGCGTCGTTCGGACCGTAGCGGGGAATGGTGCAGTACCGTGCGCTACGGACTGCATCAGAAATCAATGATCAGAAATCAATGCGGCATAGACCCTGGGGTTCGAGATCGAGCGCCGCATTGAACTTGCTCGACATGTTCTGAAACGCAATCAGCCCGGTCAGCTCGACTATCGCATTGTTGCTGTAATGACCGCGCAGCCGTTCAAACAGCTCGTCATCCACCTGCACGTCGCTGCGGGTAATCACTTCAGCGTATTCCAGGGCTACCTTCTCCGCCTCGCTGAAGGCGTGGCTTTGCCGAAAGGAAGACAGCTGTATCAGTTTTTCTTCATGTGCCCCTTTGTTCAGTACCCGGGCGGCGTTGAAGTCTACGCAGAATGCGCACCAGTTGATCTGCGAGACACGCACCGTTATCAGTGCACGCAGTACCGGATCGATCGGCGACTTGCGTCGCTCAAAGCCGTTGAACATCATCAGAAAACGCCGCAGCAGGACGGGTATCCTGCCCCAGACCATGGTAGGTACCAGATACTGCCCGTAGACGCGAATCTGACGGGCGTACATCAGGCGCAGGTACCAGGGATAACGGGCGACTGGTTCGGGTAGTATTCGTGGCATCGGTTCTCCTCGCTACTGTCGTTCAGCAGAATGCCACAGGCGTGGGTCACCAGTCCAGCGTGTGCCGGCTTTTGTTGCATCACGCGCATGAACCGATATCAGCAGCGGGATCGAGGCTCAGCCGCACCATCCGCCCGCAAGCCGACGGGGCGGCCTGGGGATTTCCCCCGGACCGCCCCGCCGCTACCACCTGGTGCGCGGACTGCTACTGAGACAGAAAGAACTCAACGCGGCGGTTCTTCCATCGGTTTTGTTGATCCCCGTGAGGTACAACCGGTGCATATCCTCCCTTGCCGATTGTCGTCATACGAGCCGCCGGTATCCCTCGCTGCACCAGCGCGTTGCGGATAGCCTCCGCGCGCGCGGTGGACAGCGGTAACAGTGTCTGATGCTCTTCGTTCTCCCAGACCGCCGTCGGCCGGTTCCAGAGCAGGCGCACGGCGTGACCTTCCAGCTCGATGGTGTGACCACGATAGCGGGTCAGTATTTCGGCCAGGCGATCGAGCGTCGCCAGGTTGGTCCTGCGCGTTTCGGCCGGAACGTCGGTGAAATCGGCCGTGAACGGCTTGAAATAGATGCTGGAGATCACGATCTGCAACCGGTCGCCGACGCGCATTACCAGAATGTCGATTGGTACGCGGAATTCGGCGCTGCCGCGGTTGCCGACGTTATCCTCAGCGTGCACTACCAGCGTATAGTCGCTTGCCGACTGTACCCACTCCCCGGTCTCCGACGTGCCGTCCCACTGGAAGACGCCGTTGCGGAAACTGCGTGACGGGATGCGGCGAAAGCGGTTGCCCATTGGGTCGAGGATCTCCGCCCACCATTCGCGCACGCCGCTGGGGTCGTCCACCGATACTGCGATGCGCAGAGTATTGCGCAGCTCATCGTCAACCGGTTGGAACGGTAGTCGGCCAAGGCTCACTTGTATCGTCGGCGGTGATCGGTCGAGCCGGACCGGGGTTTCGGTGACTTCAGCGGCCAGATTTCCCTTCTCGTACTCGACCTCCAGCTTGCCGAAGTAGATACCTTCAGCAGCGTCGCCTTCGGGCGTGGTTCCATCCCACACCACGGTTTCGGCGACGATGTTGCGGTCCGCCGGCTGGTGACGCATTACTTCATTGCCGATTTCGTCGATCACGGCAAACCCCCAGCGCGAGACGCCGTCAGTGACCGTCGCGGTGAGGTCAAACTCCACCACGTTGTGTTCCGCGCCGGCGGACGGATTGAATGACCTGCGCCGAGGGGTGACGCGGACCGGTGTTGGCCGCGTGTCGACGACAATGCGCGGTACCGGGAACGATGCACTGTTGCCGGCGGCGTCGGTAGCCGAAAGCGTGTAACGGTACACCCCGTCGGGCACCAGTTCTCCCGCGGAATCCCGCCCGTCCCAGTTGACCGACGCAAGCCGTCCGTCCCAGTGGTATTCGCGCACGGTGCGACCGCCTTGATCGGTGATCACGCCGCGCCATTGGAGTGTCTCGCGGGAATTCTGTGCGATAGTCACGGTGTCGCGGCGGCCATCGCCGTCCGGTGAGAAGACAGTCCAGTTAGCGCGCACGGTTGCCTGAGGCGGGGTGACATCGAGCTGGAAGCGTTCGGAACTCACGACAGGGTTGTAGCCGTTGCGGTATACAACGCGCAGCTCGCCGGTGTACCAGCCCTCGGGTAGTCTTCGGCCCGCGTTATCGCGTCCGTCGAACTGCACCACACCGGTGGCCAGCGCATCGGGACCGTAGCGGCGCATTTCGGTACCGCGCGCGTCTTTGACTGCCAGTGCGATATCGGCAATCTGATCGGGGGCGTCGGCGCGCAACACAAAGCGGACGCTATCCTGTACTCCGTCGTCGTTTGGCGAAAACGCCAGCGGCGAGACCGTCAGGTTGACCGGGAAGCTGCGCCGGTCAAGCACAATGTCCTCCAGCGTGGTAACAAAACTGTTGCCGGCGCGGTCGGTCGACCGCAGAACGTAACGATACCTGCCGTCAGGAGCCGGAGAGCCATCCGATCGCGTTCCATCCCACTGTACGGTACCGGGCACGCCGCGCCACTGGTAGCTCACCATGCGAGTGCCGTCCGTGTCGGTGATCTCCGCATTCCAGAGGTCCTCGGTAGAGGCGTTCTCGTGGCTCAACTCCAGGGTGTCCTGATTCCCGTCTCCGGTGGGCGCGAACACCAGAAACGGCGCAACAACCGTGGCCGTCGGCGGCGTATTGTCCACATTTACCCGCACCACAGGTGAGCTTCCGCGGTTGTCGCGATAATCCCAGGCGCTGACACTCAGCAGGTAAACCCCGTCATCGACCCAGGCGCCGGCGTAGTCCGTGCCGTCCCATCGTATGGTGTCGGGAGGCTCTACTGCCGGAGGACGGCGGAACAGCCCGCGAAGTCCGGTTTGCTTGAAGTGTTGTTCGCCGTACGAGTAGACCTCGCGGCCCGCCTGCGATACGACCTGTACCTCGTAGCCCGCGAGTCGCAGTCCACGGATCTCGGGAATGTCGAGTGGTAGTACCACGTCGTCCTGAATGCCGTCTTGATTACGTGGCGAGATGTAGATATCGCGCGCATAGTCTACGTCGACCGGAATGTCGCCCTGAAATGATGCGCACGACCCCAGCATGATCACCAGCGTACCGAGGACAACTGTCTGAAGCAGTCCTGGTCTTTTCCACACGTGTTTCATTCGATTTCTCCTTCTGCGTTGCCAGTGGTTGTGATCAGCTCGACGCGCAGCAGCGTGAGCCCCATGTTGCGAAGTGCCGCGATTGCACCGTACAGCTCGCTCTGATCGCGCACGTACCCGCTGACCCGGGTCTGTTCATCGGGCAGCTGTTCCAGTTGCCAGCCTTCAAGGCGTTCGTCCCACAGGTCGGTCAGGAGTCCCGCGACGTCGAGCGCATACCGTCCGCTCTGCGTCATCCGGTCGAGATCGTCGGGGCCGCTCCGGTCTTTGATCACCGTGTCATCCTGCACGTCGTTACCCTCCGTTGTTGCCATAGTGAGCATAGCGCACCGCGGTGTGCGCGCAACCTGTCAAAAGTAAGGTTTTGCGGCAGGTTCCGTGCAGGGAACGACCCGGACTCAGCCGGAGACAACTCCGGCGGCGCGCGCCTTGTGAACGGCGTCTGTACGGCTTCGGGCGCCGAGTTTGCCGTAGATGTTGTTGAGGTGCCACTTCACCGTTCCGGTACTGATGAACAGCCGGGCCGCAATCTCGTCGTTGCTCAGGCCTTGTGCCAATGCTTCGAGCAATTCCCGCTCTCGATGGCTCAACGAGATTCCGCCGCCAACCGTCGGCTCAGTAAGGTTCTGAGCCAGCTGTGCGTGGCGAGCCGAGCGGTCCGGATAGCCGTGTACGGCAAACCAGCGGGCGGTTGTTCGGTGCAATTCGGCACGCCGGGCGCGCGGTACCTGATGTCGCAGATAATCACGCAGCAACGGATGGTAGCGGAAGCGCGCGCTACCCTCGCCGGGGCGAGGCGCGATGATGTTCAAGTGCTGCATTCGTTCAACAAACCGTGCGCAGTCCTCTCGACCGGTAAGGATGGTGTATAGACCTTCGTTGAAGAACTCCGGTACTGCCGTCGCAAAGGCCGCATCGGCGAGTTCGGCGGGCAAAGCCCAAACCAGGCTTTCAAGCAGAAACTCGGCGATGAACTGCGATGTGCCTCTGAAACGGTCGAGAAACCGCACGCGTTCTTCGGGCCGCCGCTGGTGCCACGAAATAGCGAACAGTCTCAGACAGCTCCACCATCCGGCCGTCTTGCGTAGAACACCGGACAACGCCACCGGATCGAGTTGCACCTCCAGGCGACTCAACAGCTCGGTGGCCTCGGCGTCATCGGCGCGCAGGTCGGCGGCTCGCAGTTCCACCAGCCGGTCAGACTGACGGTGCGCTGACATCGGCAGAGGGAGATCTTCGCGGGATGCAATCGCAATGCGGCAGTTTTCCGGCTGGTAGGCAATGAAGGAGCGCAACGCTTCAAAGACGGCCTCATTCTGCAGAGTGTGCGCGTCGTCAAATACCAGCAGCAGGGTTTCTGCCAGAGATTCGATGGCGTACAGTGCGTTTATCAGGTGTTCGCTGCCTTCCTGAGCGCTGCCGGCTATGGCGCCGGCGCTGCTCTCCCGCTGCCGGATCTGATCCAGCCGCAGCGCGGCCAGCAGGTGATCGGCGAGCCGCTGCGGATCGTTGTCGAGTGAATCCAGCGATAGCCATACGGTTCTGCCCGGGAAACGTGATGCGATACGGCAGAGCACGGTGGTCTTCCCGTAACCCGGCGGAGCCGAGAGGTATAGCAGTTTCTGCGATGCGCTCTCCGGCAACGCGAGAGCTCGATCCTCGAGTCTCGGCCGCGCGACGCATACCTGCGGCAGGGAAGGTGTGCGGATCTTCGACTTCAGGACCGGAGCCGCAGAATGGTACATCCGATTTCACCTGTCACCGCGGTACCCACACCGATACCGAACCGGCGTTGCAGCGGAACTCTCCCCATCCGTCGCTGTTGGTTACGACAGGCTCGGCGATGTGTTCGGTAAGGTCGATATAGGTGGTGTCGGGAGCACCGATCTCCATCTGCTTGCTGCCGTTGTCTCCATTGCTCAGAACAACGGCTATGCCGCCCGCGTGTTGGTGGTTGCCCAGGCGGGTCCAGCCGATACAGCTGGCATGGTCGAAGTAGTCGTATTGTTCACCGTAGGCGTACCTGCGGCGGGCGTAGAGAAACTTGTCTATCAGCCACTGATGGCTATCCATCCAGATCTCGTACTGCTGACCGTCCGTGCCGCGATCGGTGTAGTGTGCTCCGTAGTAGTCGGCGGCGAAGACGCACGGATAGCCGTCGCGACGCAGCAGAATCAACGCGTAGGCTAACGGCTTGAACCAGCCCTCCACTACCGACTCGAGCGACTGCAGCGGCTGCGAATCGTGGTTACTCACCAACGTGACGGCCAGGGTGGGATGCTCGGCAACCAGCGTTCCGTCAAAGATGGTTCTTAGATCGTAGGAGTTACCCTGCTTGCTTGCGGCCGCGAAGTTATAGTGCAGCGTGACGTCGAACAGCATCAGGTTTCCACTGGTGGCTTCGATGAAGTGGCGTAGCGCTTCGCGCTCACCGGACCAATACTCGCCGACCGCAAAGAGAGTACGCCCGGCGTGTGCCTGGACGTGATTCAGCCAGTCCAGAAAGAAGCTGGACTTCACGTGCTTGACCGCATCAAAACGAAAGCCGTCAACGCCGGTAGTGTCCAGCAGCCATTGACCCCAGTAAAACAGCTCCTTCTGAACGTCGGGATTGTTGATATCGAGATTGCAGCCCATCAGGTAGTCAAAGTTGCCTTTCTCAAGATCAACGCTGTCGTCGAACGACTTGTCTTCGAACAGGTAGATCGCGTCTACGTCCCCATCGAAGACGTTGTGGTCGGCGGCGTTGAAATGCCACCAATGCCACTCGAGCTCTGAGTACCTGCCTTTACGGCCCGGGAAACTGAAATGGGTCCACGCCTTGATGGTCTGCAGTTCGCCGGTCGGCTGGTTGCGGTTTTGCGGATCGAAAGGAGTAGCGCGGAACTCCTCTTCGTGATCCGCGCCCAGCTTGTGATTGAATACAATGTCTGCGTAGACCTGGATTCCGGCCTCGTGGGCCCGTGCAATTGCGTGCAGATACTCCTCACGCGTGCCGTACTTGGTACGAACCGACCCCTTCTGATCGAACTCTCCCAGGTCGAAAAGGTCGTAGACTCCGTAGCCTGCGTCGTAGCCGCCGGCTGCTCCTTTGTAGGCCGGCGGAAGCCAGACGCTGGTGACCCCGGCCTCCGCGAGTGAACCCGCGTGCCCAGCCAGCTGGTTCCACAGGCTCCCGTCGGCCGCAGTGTACCAGTGGAAGTACTGCATCATTACTCCGTTGAACTCGGACACCGTTTCCTCCCTGACGACCGCCGGGCAGCGTCAATAGAAACCCAACAACCTCGGCAGCAGGAGCACCAGGCGGGGAGAGAAGGCGATTACGAACAGCGCCAGGAACTCCACCACGATAAACGGCAGGATCGCTTTGCTGATCTGAGACAGCTTCAGTTTGGTTATACTGCAAGCCACGAACAGACACGCACCAACCGGGGGGGTCATCAGCGCTATGTTCAGCGAGAGCACCATGATAATCCCGAAGTGAATGGGCGCGATTCCTATGCTGACCGCGATTGGATGCAGAATAGGACCCAGGATGATCAACGCGGCGGCGATGTCCATGAACAGCCCGACAATCAGCATCAAAAAGATGATCAGCAGCAGCACAACCTGCGGGTTGCTGGAGATCGAAAGCAGGCCGGCAGCCACGCGTTGGGGCACCTGATCGAACGACAGCACCCAGCTGAGTATCGACGCGGTACCGATGATCAGGAACACCACCCCGGTTATCTGCGCCGTTTTGATCAGCATTTCGGGCAGATCCTTCAGCTTCAGCGACTTGAGTACAAAGAACCCGATTATCACCGCGTAGGCAACGGCAACGGCGGCCGCTTCAGTGGGCGTGAATACTCCGGAGAGGATTCCCCCCAGGATTATGATCGGCATCAGCAGCGGAATGATCGCATCCTTGAGACCAATGATCTTCTCTCTCCATGTACGACGAGCAAGCTTGGGATAGCCGCGCCGAATGGAAATGATCGCCGCCAGCACCATCAGAAACCCCGCCAGCAGGAATCCAGGCAAGAATCCGGCCGCAAACAGTCCCGCAATCGACACGTTCATCAGCGAGCCGTATATGACCATCATGTTGGAGGGTGGAATAGTCGGTCCGATAATCGATGAGGCGGCGGTGATGGCAGCCGCGAAATCGGTGTCGTAGCCATCCTCCACCATCGCCGGAATCAGCATAGTTCCCACCGCCGCCGTATCGGATACGGCAGCACCGGTCAGGCCCGCGAAGAAGACGCTTGTCAGGATATTGGCGTGGGCCAGCCCTCCGCGCCAGTGACCAACCAGCGTGTTGGCAAACGCCACCAGACGGTGGGTTATGCCGGTCCGGTTCATGATCTCGCCGGCCAGGATGAAAAACGGCATTGCCATCAGGGTGAACATGTCAAGCCCGCCGAAAAAACGAATCGGTGCCATGCTCAGCAGGGCAACGTCCTTCAGTGCCATGAACAGTCCCACCATGCCCGCAATCCCGATGGTGAAACCGATCGGAACTCCCAATACCAGAAACGTGAAGAAGATGACCGTTACGGATACAATCATGTGTCTGTTCTCATATGTCGATGTTTCTCTGAGCCGTCATTGCTTCGGGTTCCTCGCGATAGGCGCACGAAGCAATCTTGAACACGATCTGCAACCCTGCCAGCCCCATGGCCAACGGTATCGACAGCGTCGGCAGGAACATCGACGCACGGAACGACTGGGTGACCTGATATCGTGCTTCCGAGACCATGTGGATCGAAAACCACACCATGACCACCAGGAAACCGAGTACCAGCAGATCGATGATCACCAGCAGAGCTGTCTTGACTATGCGATTCGTGATGCTGTCCATCAGCACCGTAATCCCGATATGCTCGTTGTGCTTGACGCCCATACTCACCGCCAGCGTTGCCGCCCAAATCATCAGGTAGCGCGATATCTCTTCGGTCCAGCCTATCGGTGAGCGGAAGACATAGCGAAACAGTACTCCCGCCAGCACCGACACGGTCATCAGGCCGAGGAGCACCGCGCACAGGTATGCTACATAGCGGTCGAGCGCATCGGAGATCTTCAGTATGAGTTTTCTCATCCG
Organism: Spirochaetaceae bacterium; assembly: GCA_007693945.1. Lineage (GTDB taxonomy): Bacteria > Spirochaetota > Spirochaetia > DSM-27196 > PWMO01 > PWMO01. Next base: position 4,161 of record RECP01000091.1, on the reverse strand, counting down.
CGTGCCTCCCCAGATCTGACAATGGATAGAGATGCCCGAGAGCACCTCTATCCGCGGAGAATCACCAGTTATTGGTCTGAAGCGTCAGACCCTACTGGAACTTGCGCTCGGCCTCTTCGATGGCGCGGGTGAACCTGTTCATCCACTCCTCGCCCTCTCTTCCGTAGGTGCGACTGATAAACTCGCGAGCCGCCGGGACCGTGGCGCTGCGGAACGCCCGCATTTCGGCCGCCGTCGGGGTGTAGATCTCCATGCGTGCCGTCAGCACAGGCAGGCCCTTTTCGGTCGAATCAATGATGCGGCTCAGCCCGCGGCCGGCAAGGATGGCTTCACGGGCGGCGTTTTCGATGATTCGTTGGTGGTCACGCGACAGCCTGTTGTAGAACGAATCGCTGATCACCCAGACATATGGAGCATAGATGTGGTTGGTAAGCGTCCCGTAGCGCTGCACCTCCTGGAAACTGGCCATGGTCGTAATCGAAACGGGGTTCATCTGTCCGTCGACGACGCCGGTCTGTAGCGACGTGTAGACCTCCGCCCAGGCAATCGGGGTTGCCGATCCGCCCAGCGCACGAATGATCTCCTGGTGCGACGGTACGGTCATGGTGCGGATTCGGAGCCCACGCATATCGGCGGGTGAGCGCACCGGGCGTCGGGAGTTTGTCAGGATGAAAAACCCGCCCGACTCGCCGAAACCGAGCACACGCATCCTGGTTTTGGAGCGTATGTCTTCGGCCAGTGCCTGACCGAACGGGCCATCGTACACCTCGTAGGCCACGTTGTAGTTGGAGAAGGCAAACGGCATGTTCAGAACATCGATCATTGGATAGAAGGTAGCCATTCCTCCTGAGGATGCGATGTAGCTCTGAACGATGTTGCCCTGAACCTGGATCATCGTCTCGCGTTCGGCCCCAAGCTGACCACTGTCGTAGATATCCACCCTGATCTGGTTGTTGGAATTGGCCTCCACGGACGCCTTGAAGACGGCGGCCATAGCGGCCGACGGGATTTCAAACGGCTGTTGGGCGTTCAAATGCGCCAGGCGCAGTACAATCGGGCTCTGCGCAAAGGCATCTACGGCGCCGAACAGCATTAGCACTCCCAGGGCAAGGACGATCACAGTCTTGATGTGTTTCATGACATCACTCCTTTATCCGCGTGTGATCCACCACACGCTCCGTTATCCCTCCAGTATTGCACCACCGGCGATATCCATCAAGCTTTTTCGATCTCATAAGCGCCACCGGAAGGCCGGCGCCTGCGGCCAGGTGCTCCACAACAGTTCGGGCGGCAGTCGGTCAGACCGGAATTTCGTGACGCGGCTCGCATCTACGGGCTATAATCAACCGGGATCGTTGTTGCTACCGGAGAGTGTTGCGAGAAGCGAGGTGCGACTATGGGCAGGCCGCTGAAGGTCCTGGTAATCCACGATTATCCTCTTGCGTACGAAGGTGTGCGCACCGTGTTAACGCAAATGAATGACATCGAGGTTGTCGGGGAGGCCAGAGACGGACCGCAGGCCCTTCTACGCTGTTCCGAGGACCCACCCGATGTGGCGGTGGTCGAGATTGCCCTGCTTCAAGACCGCGGCGCGGCCGTCATCGGACAGCTGATCGAACTGTGTCATGACATCCGCATCGTTGCGATAGTCGAGGAGTCAACATCGTACGCAATCCGGAGGGCGCTGCTGCTGTCGGCGCAGGGCTTCGTTGCGCGGGAGTCACCCGCAGCGGAACTGGCGCAAGCCGTCCGGACGGTGGCATCCGGACGACACTTCATCACCCCGTGCTGGACCGAACAGCTTGTGGCCATGATGCGGCAGCTGCCGGATGATACCCGTTTGGCGGTGGATTCCGGGTACGATGCGCTCTCGCAGCGCGAGCGGGAAGTATTCGGGATGCTCGCCGCGGGAATGACCAACAAAGAGATAGCGTTTGCGCTGAAGATCGGGCGCAAGACGGTTGAGAAGCACCATCTCAGGATTCTGCGCAAGCTGGGTGTTACGGATACAATGGGCCTGGTGCGTTACGCTGCACGTATCGGCGTTGTTGATCTCAACCGCTGGGCCTCCTCCTGATTCCCCTGGAAAACGTCTGCTTCCTGTTCCTGTTTCAGATAGTCTCCGTTGTGCAGTATCGTGTTTGTCTCTATTGGAGCACCAAGATGCGGCAGAGGCTCATATTAATACGGAATAACCGCATTGCGCCCGTGACCTCGAGGCGTAACACTGTCGCTGTGCGTCGTCGGCAGCAGCGGTCAAGTGAGTAACCTGACCACCCGTTCGGGTGTGCTGACTTGGGAGGTGCTTGATGAATTGCAGCCCCGCGCTATGGTGGGCCGGCCTGGTGTGGGCAATGCTGGCCGCACTCTCGGCTTCCGGCTGCCAGCAGGCAGGTGCCGGAGCCGATCGGGATGCGTCCGCGATTCCTGGTGTCTCTGCCAACGCCGGCGGGCCGTACGCCGCGCTGAGGCAGAATCCGATCATCACGTTCGACGCGCGTGCCACTGACGATCCTTACGACCAGATTGCCTTCTACGAATGGGATCTGGGCGACGATCAGACCGGCCAAGGTGCCGCCCTTGAGCATCAGTATCAGGAGGAAATTCGGGAGTACGCCGTGACGCTGACCGTCAGAGACGTGGACGGCCTGATGCTGGACAGCGACGCCACCCGCGCTCGTATCCGCGACCGTCCCGTAGCGTCATTTGCCGTCGATAGTTCTGATGATCTGGTGGTCGGAACGCCGGTGGCGTTTGATGCATCCGCGTCCCATGACGGCGACGGTCTCGGATTCGTTGAATGGTACCGTTGGGATTTTGACTTCGAGCGGGACGGGGATTTCAGCTTGAATCGCCTTTCGTCCGAACCGCGGATTTCGCGGGTGTTTGCGAGGGCCGGCGACTACACCGTTGCGCTGATTGTCGTCGATGATGACGGGTTTGAGTCGGGGATCGTGACGTTAGACATCCTGGTCGAGGATGCCGAAGGCGCGATTGTCATAATCGAATAGCAAAAAACCGCGGAGGGTTGTCATGAACGCCATACGACGGATCAGAACACTGCGCTGGATAGGTCTGGCGCTGCTTGTGGTGGTGGCAGCGTGTAATATGGGGGTCGGGACGTTTGCCGACAAAGGGTCGCTGCCGCCGCCCGGCGGACCGGTGGAGCCGTTCACCGGTGCCCGGGTGTCGATCCCCCTTATCTCGACAAGGCTTCTGTCGGCGATGAATGCCGACTATGCGCCGTCAGCTCGCGGGCTTGCGGCGCAGGCAATTCTGTTTGCGACCAGCGTGAATTTCGAGCTGTACGCCAACGGCGATCCGGAGGCGTTACAGCAATGGCTCATCAGCGATGAAGCCGGAATGACTATCATCGGTGATGAAGGCCCGCCGAGGCTTGAGGCGTTTCTGCCTATCGATGCCGGCTCAGGCTACACTCTCAGGGCAACGGTATACAACAGCAAGGTGAGCCTGGCTGAACCGGTGGTTGAGGGTGTCTCGGCTGAGTTCACAATTACCGCAGGAGTCAGCACCCCGGTTTCCATCGTTGCGATACCGGCAAATCCTGTACTGTTTGGCTCCCACGGTGATTCGGCCGGGCTCAGCATAGCGCAGACGCCGTATCAGTTTGGAGACGGCGGGCCGAACGACCCTGATCTGGTGTTTACCGATTTCGGCGGCGAGGCGTGGTTTCAGCTCGATCTCAGTGGAGCAAGCGATCGTTACGTTCGATTTCGGGCCGATCCCGGCGGCCAGGCCGACGTAATTATGCTGGTATACGATGACCAAGGACGGATGATCGAGGGCAGCAATGATCCGCCGGCGTGGAGCTGGGGGTTCTTCCCGACCGAAATTGGCGGACGCGGCGGAACCCGCGGTGGTATCATTGGTTCGCTTCAGGAGGACATTACCGTCTATCTGGGGATGGTGCTGGCCAGCCGGGATGAGTTTACGGCTTCCGGGAGTGTCGATGTCACAATGGACATTCTCGAGCGGCTGTTCGAGGACTATGCCAACGCGTTGCCCGCCGGCCAAGAACCGCCGGGGGTCGAGGACTTCCATTCGCTGGAACCACGAACCGAGATAACCCAGATCGTGTTCCGGGCTGATGATCAAAACGGCGGCGGGGATAACGGCGGGGACGATAACGGCGGGGATAAC
>RECP01000097.1 GCA_007693945.1 Spirochaetaceae bacterium | reverse complement strand
ATCTCGATGTAGTCCACCGTCAGGCCCAAGTCCTCGAGCGCTTCAACAGCACCGCGCGTTCGCAGACCCCTGGTCTCCTGACCAAGCAGGCCCCAGACCATCGCCCTGTCACCGCTGCGAACACCTGCGCGCTGCGCCGCCCCTTCGGCAAGCATTCTACCCGACGCGTAGAGATCCTGCCCGACGTAGCCGAAACCATCGGCCTTGTATTTCTCTTCGATCTCGGGGAGCTGCGTGTTCTGACTGGTAACGATGATTCCTCGCGCTCTGGCATCATCCACCAATGGCCCGAACGCCGCGACACCGGGGTGTCCCATCACCGCAATCCCGTCCGGCCTGCGCGCGACGGCGTCACGGAACTGGGCTATCATTCTGTCAGGAAGCCAATCCGACCACACGTATTCCACGTTGACGCCCAGATCGTGTTCGGCCGCCCGCGCACCATTGTAGACAATCGACGCAAACGTCCCACCTTCCGGGCCACCCGGAAAGAACACGATGTTGATGCCTTCGAAATGCTTTTCGCCGGCCTCAATTCGCTCCTGCTGGCCTTCTGCGAAGCCGGCTGCCGCAATCACCAACAGCAGCGCCACGCACAGACCGGAAACCACTACCAACCTCTTCATACGCCCTCCTAATCGGAAAATCCCGAAAGATATGATAGAGGCCCGCTGAACCACACCTGGCTGTCCGGGGCCTCAACCGCCAAGACCATTCCAGCACTCCGCTGACAGCGGAGTGAACGTTTCTGCAACCCGAACCGACCAGTCCTCAACACCGGGAAGCGTTCGTTCATCACCGGTATCCCTCGCGGACGGCATCTACCATGGCCCGGAAGTTCTCCATCGGGGTGTCAAGCTGAACGTGATGAGTGGGGCCCAGGATCAATCCGCCTTTCTTGCCGACCGTAGCCATCCGCTGACGCACCTCATCGGCGACGTCCTGCGGCCTACCAAACGGCAGGGTGTGCTGCTGGTCTATCGAGCCCCAGAAACAGAGCCGGTCCCCGTACAGCCGCTGCACTTCGGCCGGGTCCATACTTGCCGGCTGCAACGGGTTGAGCACATCTATGCCGATTTCGATCAGATCAGGGATAATCGGCCAGATGGCCCCGTCCGAATGATACGCAACCTTGAGGTTAGGATTGACCGCCTTCACTTCGGCGACAAGGCGTGCCATCCTGGGCTTCAGGAATGTGCGCCACATCCGCGGAGACATGATCATCGAAGACTGCGCACCGACATCGTCACCGGTCCAGATCATGTCGACACCCAGTTCAGCCAGCCGCCTGGCGGCGGTCAGGTGATACTGGAACGGTATCTCCAGAATGGCGTGCGCCACATCGGGATTGAGCGATAGATCCATCAGCAGCCGATCAAGCCCCCTGAGAGCCCACGCGGTTTCAAAGATGGTGCAGACCGTCACCCCGGTAATCCAGTACTGGCCTCCGTACTCCCGCACCACGCGTGCCGGCTCCTGATACAACTCCGGTCGCCGCGGATCCGGTGCAGCGTAGCTGCTGATTGCTACCTCGTCAGCCAGGGGGTGAGAGACAATCTCGGTATAGCTTCCCGTGCCGAACCTGGTACTGTACTCGACCCTGCAAAACCCGATGCCCCACTCGTCGGTGTAGCTGCGGCCGCCGGCATAGTAGGAGTTTGCCCAGCCGACAGAGGTCAGAAGCAGATCCTCGTCGAGCGCCCGTTCCAGGTCGTAGGGGTTTCCACCGCCGTGCGGATTGTGTTCGGCATCTCCGGCGGTCAACGCCAGGTCGTGACGCAGCCGCTGAGCGAACTCCGGGGTGAAGCTTATCTGCATCGGGCAACGGTCCGGCCGCTCTCCGTGAAGCGCAAGCAGTACCCGATCACGATTCTTCATAGCGCCGCTTCTCATACCTTAGTCATGAACTAGCGTTAACGTACACACATTATAGGTGCACCTGCGTTCAGCTGTCAAACACTTTAGTGCCGGTGCTGGTGCCGAACGTGTCTTTCGTGAGCATTGAGCAGACGATTTCGAGGCCCGTTTGAGAGCGGTTGCGGGAGCCGGCACCACCGCGACCACGTCACCCGTGCGCCAGGCCGGGCATGGCAAAACCGATACCGTCAAGTTCGGTCATCAGACTGTCGCGCTGCGCCCCGTCGAGCGCGATCAGCGGCGGCCGCACAACTGCCCACTCAGGAAGGCCGGAATGCACGCTGATTGCGGTTTTGAGCGCCGCAATCATCGGGTAGCGCTGGAAGATCCGGCGCACCGCATCGAGCTCGGCCTGTTTCCGATCGGCATCCTCTGCGGTCCAGTTCTGCGCAAGCGCCGCAATCGGCCCCGGGTTCACGTTGGCCGTGGCACTGATGCAGCCGGCCCCGCCTGAGCGTCTTGCGGCAAGCAGGAATGATTCACTACCCACAAAGACGTCAAAGCCCTCCGATTGGAACGACTGCAGCAGTGTACTGCTGTTGCGCCAGTCACCTGAACTGTCCTTGATGCCCGCTATGGTGCCGGGATACGCTTTCAGCAGGCGCTCTATGAGCTTCAGGCTGATGGGGATCTGCGCAATCGGCGGAATGTGATACAGATAGACGCGCAGGCGGCTGTCGCCGACCCGCTCGATAATCTCGGCGTAACTGCCGAACAGCCCGTCGTCCGATACGTTCTTGTAATAGAACGGCGGAAGCATCAGTACCCCACCGCAACCGAGCCGCACCGCGTGTTGCGTCAGCTCAACCGAGTCGGGCAGCGCACAGCAGCCGGTACCGGGCATCATTCTCCCGGCGGGAAGCGCTGCCGCCACCAGGTCTTCCAGCAGCTGCACCTTTTCCGCCACGGACAGGGAGTTTGCCTCCGAGTTGGTGCCAAAGACCGCCAACCCGACGTTATGGCCCAGCAACCAGCGACAGTGCCGCACCAGCCGCCGGCTGTCCGGGCGCAGCGCGCCATCAAAGGGCGTAACCACCGGGGAAAGCACTCCCTGTAGACGTCCGTGTGTCATCATACCCTCACTTCTGAGCTCTTTCGCTGTTGCATCCGCAAGGGATGATAACAGTGCGCACCTGAGAGGTGCTGGCATCCTGCACCCGCAAACCGATTCCGTCAAGACTCTCGGGGCCGCGCCAGGCAATTCTGATTCTGGCCGTACGGGGGCGGTTGGCATGGAGCTCCTGCGCGCCTGCCTCGAGAGCACCCCCGCTCACGTGTCCT
>RECP01000044.1 GCA_007693945.1 Spirochaetaceae bacterium | reverse complement strand
TCCGCAAGACGCTCACCACCGATATCGATTACTTCCGCTACCTCTACAACGAGGCCGGAAACTGATCACGCGGTAGTGTGTCCGTCCGGAATGCCCGATGCGGCGCATCGACCCCACCCGGAGTCGGTCCGCCGCGTCACCGTCAGCCGATAAACCGCCTGCGGGCCAGCGCTTCCAGCGCATCGAGCTGCGGCAGCACCCCCGGAAAGCAGTCCGCGTGGACACCGGCCGCGCGCCGCACGCGCCGGCACAGCGCCTCGAAACGGGCGCGGTATTTTGGATGCGCCAGCTTGCGCAGACAGAGCAGCAGTCGCCGGATTGCGAACCGCCGCTCGCGCGCGCGGCTGCACACTTCGGCGCTTTGGGGCAGCAGCCCTCCCGGCGACAGAAAGTCGAGCAGCAGCGACGCCTCTTCGGCGTGATCAGCGCAGACGGCCGCCTGCAGGCGCTCCAGCAGCCCGCGCAGCGCAGGTGTATCCCAGTCGACAAGCTGCTCCTGCAGTCCTTCGGCGAGCAGCCGGTAGAGCGCGTCGAAGTTCAGCAGCGCGATCCGGCCGTTCAGCCGGAAGCGCGCGGCGCAACAGACTCCCCGCATCGCGACGAGCGGAGCATCAACTGCCGTCGGGGCCGGCGAAACGCTGCGCTCCTCAAGCTCGGCGACGTCGCGCAAGCGCTGCGGCGCAAACGCCCGGCCGCACAGTTCGGCGATGGTACGCCGCACAACAAAATCGGAAATGTCGACGGCGGCATGCGTGCGCTCATCACGATGGACAATCAGCACGAACTCGTGATTGCCGCTACGACGCGTCAGACTCTGCCGGCCACCCCGGTAGCGCACATAATCGGTAGCATCGATCTCCAGGCGACCGTGACGGCTGACTATGTCCGTCAGTTCCTCGAGTCCAACGGTGCCCTGCGCGTTGTAGCTCAGCACCAGGCGCGGCGCGTCAAGTGCCTCGAGCAACCGTTCAAACTCGGCGGTGGCGTGCCTGCGTGAACAGTACGCTGAGCGTGTCTGTACCCAGTCCGGACGGATCCCGGCGCGGGCCATCAGTGATCCATCCGGCGCGCGACGCTCGTCAACCGGAGGTCGGTCCCAGCGCGCGACGCTGTTAAGCAAAAAATAGTTACTGCCGTACTGATGCTGATTATAGGGCGGATCGAGGTATATCAAGTCGTAGCTGGCGCGGCACTCGGCCGCATCGTGCATCGTCACCCGGCAGGCACGCCGGCCATCAATCAGCTGCGGAATCTGCAACCGCATGGGGCTGAGGATACGGTGCAGCGCATCGGCGCCGTGACCGCCGAAGCCTTTGTGGCAGGCCTTGAAGACGCCCGACGTGTTGGCGTGGGTGGCCGCCTGATAGAGCAGCGCTGCCAGCAGCAACGCCCTCTGGCCGCGGCGGCGCGGGTCGCAATCGTCCGGCGGGTAGCGGTCCTCGATCTCGCAGCGTACACGATCGATGAACTCGGCGTTCTCGCGCGTGTAGAACAGCCGCTCACGGCGGTAATCCGCTGTTGCGGTCTGCCGCGGCGCGTAGTGCCGGCTGATATAGGCAACCGGCGGCGGCCCGTGCAGCGCGTTGAGTTCGCCGATCACCGCTTCAAGACCGCCGTCGGCCGCGAAAAGTTCCTCGGCGTGCCGGGAATCTATGGCCACCGAGGCTTCATTAAGCAGGCAGGCATAGTACTCCCAATCGTTGGCGTGAACCGCAAAACCGAGCCACTTCGCCAGGCGCGCCACCGCCCCGCTGCCGGCAAACGGATCAAGAAACGTGACAACCGGACGCTGCTCGTGCAGACGCCCGAACACGCCGCTCAGGAACGGCAGCAATGCGCGCTTGTTGCCGATGTAGGCGATCAGCTGTTCTCGCAGATACGCCTCCGTTCGTATACGTGACGTGTCGATCGCTTGCAGAACGCCCTCCGTGTTGCTACTATCTCGCCATGCCGCCACTACCGCTGCAGCGGATTATCGACGCTGTCGAGCCCCTGCGGACTCTCAACTACCGCGAACTGAGTATTCGCGGTCTCTGTTACGATTCGCGCCTGGTCCAGCCGGGAGATCTGTTCTTTGCGATCCCCGGCGATCATACCGACGGGCATCACTACGTCGAAGACGCCGTCACCCGCGGCGCTGTCGCGATTATACACTCTTCGCCGCTACCCCACTACCCGCACGGCGTTGTCTGCATTCAGGCAACCAACAGCCGTGTCGCGATGGCCGCGGCGGCTGCGCGCTTCTACGATGCGCCCGCGGACAAGCTCGCCCTGATCGGCGTTACCGGGACCGACGGCAAGAGCACCACGGCCTATTTTATCTATCAGTTACTGCAGCGGCTCGGCAAGCGCTGCGGGTTTCTCTCGACCGTGGCAATTGACACCGGCACCGGGTTGCAGAAAAACCGTCTGCGTCAGTCCACCCCCGAGAGCCCCGAGATTCAGCGATTCCTGGCCTCGATGGTAGATGCCGATTGCCGCTACGCGGTGGTCGAAACTACCTCGCACGGTCTGTCGCAGCGTACCGCCCGTCTGCACGGTATCGAATTTGACGCCGCCGTATTCACCAACCTGTCGCACGAGCATCTTGAGTTTCACGGCAGCTTCGAGCGCTACCGCGACGACAAGGCCAACCTGTTTCGCGCCCTGAGAGGCAATGCCGACAGCTACGGCGTGGTCAACGCTGATGACCCCAACCACCACTGGTTTGAGGCGGTCACCGACAGGCCGGTCTATCGCTACGCTATCGACAGCAGCGACGCGGAACTGCGCGCGACTCGCTGCAGCTACGGCAGCGAGTCCAGCGAGTGTGTGTTCTTCGACCGCTCCGCACACAGTGAGACCTCGGTTCAGGTGGCCGCTCCGGCACGCTTCAACGTGGAGAACGCCCTGGCGGCCGCTCTGACGGTTTCACGCCTGCTGCAGCTGCCGGTGGCCGATCTCAAAGAAGCCATCGCGGCGCTGCATCCCGTAGTCGGGCGCATGGCCCCGATCAGCGGCTCGCAGCCGTTCAGCGTGATTGTCGACTACGCGCACAGCCCCGGATCATTCCAGAAGGTGTTTCCGATCTTTCGCAGTCACACCGCAGGCAGACTGATCGCCGTCTTCGGATCGGCCGGAGAACGCGACACCCGCAAGCGTCCGCTGCAGGGGGCTATCGCGGCGCGCTACAGCGACATCCTGATTCTGGCCGACGAGGACCCGCGCGGCGAGGATCCGCTGCAGATCCTGCGTGAGATCGCCCAGGGAGCAGTGCAGCAGAATCCACGGCTCACGGAGGGTGACACACTGCGGCTGATTCCCGATCGCACCGAGGCGATCCGCACAGCGTTGTCGCTTGCCGGCCCGCGCGACACGGTCGTAATGCTGGGCAAGGGCCATGAAGGCAGCATCATATACCGCAGCGGCGCCGTCGAGTGGGACGAACGCCGCGTGGCTGAAGAGGCGCTCAGGTCTCTCGGATACACCGTGGGCGCCGGGGAAACCGCAGCATGCTGACAGTAGCTCTTCTGTATGGCGGCCGGTCCGGCGAGCATGAGGTATCGCTGCAATCGGTGCGCTCGATCATCCGCAATCTCGACCGGGGACGCTTTCGGCCGCTACTGATCGGAATCGACAAGTCCGGACGCTGGTACCTGCAGCCCGGGACATTGATTGACGAAGTGCGCGACGGTGACGCCGCACTTTCGGTCATCAGCGACCAGACAAAGCTGATCGCGATTCACCCCGCGGCGGGCTTCTCGGTCAACGGCGCCTACTTGCCGGTCGATCTCGTGTTTCCGGTACTGCACGGCACCTTCGGCGAAGACGGAACGGTGCAGGGGCTGCTGGAAATGGCCAACCTGCCCTACGTCGGTGCCGGTGTACTCGGAAGCGCCGTGGGGATGGACAAGGAGATCAGCAAGCGCATCTGGCAGGCGGCCGGGCTGCCCGTTACGCCCTCGATCACTGTCCGCCGCTCGCAACTGGCAACCGTGTCCGGGAAGGATATTGCCGGCCTGAGCAAGCGGGCGCAAGAGCTCTTCGGCTATCCTCTGTTCGTCAAACCGGCGCGAGCCGGATCATCGGTTGGTGTTTCGTGCGTCGACGACCGGCGGCAGTTCATCGGAGCCGTGCAAGCCGCGCTGCGTTTTGACACCAAGCTGCTGATCGAACCGGCCATCAGCGGTCAGGAGATCGAATGCTCGGTGATCGGCAACGCGTCGGTTACCGCCTATGCCCCCGGAGAGATCATCCCGTCGCACCGCTTCTACGATTACGACGCCAAGTACCGTGATCCTGACGGCGCGCTACTGCAGATCCCGGCCCGCCTCACTGAAACCGAAGCGAACGAGATCCGGCGTATCGCCGCGGCCGCACACCAGGCAATTGGTGTCGAGGGCATGTCACGCGTGGACTTCCTGGTTTCGCAACCCGAACGTACGATCTATATCAACGAAATCAACACCATCCCGGGCTTCACCAGGATCAGCATGTTTCCACGCATGTGCGAAGCCGCCGGGGTACCGTACGCTGAACTGCTCACTACGCTGATCGAGCTCGGCGAGCAGCGTTATCGCGAAGAACAGTCGCTGACGTTTGACTACAGCGACTCAAGCTAGTCTCCCGTCGGGAGGCAACAGCTTACCATTTCCCAACCGGCGGGGCGCCGGCCGCCGCCTGGCGCGATCACCAGTGGTCGTACGATACCATCCGGCTGAGCGGAAAGCGCGCCGCGCGTTCAGTGCGTTCATTTGCGTAGCCTATGGTCAGCAGCATCACAACCCGCATCGAGTATGGCACGCTCAGCAACTCCCTGACATCGGCTTCGTCGAACGTCGTCACCACGCAACTGCCGAGCCCTTCGTGGGTGGACTGCAGCATCATGAACGAAGCCGCGATACCGAGATCGACCGGATACGAGAGTTGCCCGTTGGGCATCTTGTAATCGACGTTGGTGGTACAGAGCGCGATTATCACCGGCGCCTGTCCCACGTACTCCTGATTGAAACACGCCGTCTTGAGACTCTGCCGCAGCTGCGGATTCCGCACCACAATGAACCGCCACGCCTGCCGGTTCTTGGCCGACGGAGCCAGCCGCCCCGCCTCGAGGATTCTGTCAATCTGCTGCTTCTCCAGAGGTTGATCGGTGTATTCACGCACACTGATCCGTCTCTCGATTTCAGGAAGAATTCCCACCACGGCCTCCTTCTTCGCAGCCATATTGACTAAGACGAAACGTTTTCCCTATCCTGAACCACGCATGAAACTGCTCACCGTCGCCATTCTGTGCATCATAACAGGGAACGGTGCGTTCGCACAGTCCCCCGATCTCGCGCAGATACCCGATCTTGTCGAGACCTGGCGACAGATCGTGGCTTTCTATCCGCGCCATGAAGCCGGCGACGGAGAAATGCGGACACGCGAGCTGATACGGCAGCGACTTGCACTGCTGGGTGTCACGACGGTTGAACGCGGATTTGCTGACTTCGACGGAGCGCACTCGTTTTCGCGTGTTATCGAGGCAACGTTTCCCGGTATGCGCCGTGATCGGCTGGTCATCGCCGTACCGCTCAACCACCAATACGGCGCCGAGCGCGACCGCGACGGAGCAATAGGACTGGCCGCAGCCCTGCAGCTGGCCGCCGTCCTGGCAGGCAACCCGCCACCGGTAACCGTTTCGCTGCTGTTTCTGGGAGCCGAGCGCGAACCGCTTCCCGGTTACCCGCTGGGCAGCCGCCTCTACGTTGCCGGCCTGGTAGCCGACCGTCCCACCGCGGTCCTCTACCTGGACCTGCAGCGCCCCGGAGATCCGCTTGTGCTCGACACCGCCGCCAGAGCGGCGGTTGCGCCGGCGTGGCTGCTGCAGACGCTCGGTGCCGCCCTCGATGCGACCGGTGTTGATTTTGACGCTCAGCCGATCCGCAGCCAGATCCGGCGAATCGGCCTGGCCCGTGATCCGGCTATTGCTCCATTCCTGCAGGCTGATACTGCGGCAATCGGCATCCGCTCCGAGAGCCGCCCTGGAGAGCGGCCTGCCGAGTTGACACTTCAGCCGGTTGAAGCATTGCTGGACGGGCTGGAGCGCTTGATTGCCGGTTTTACGGATGGGATACCGACCGGTTGGGATCGCCACTACGTGTTTTTCCAGTTCGGCAACCGAATCTATGTGCTGGGCGAACAGCTCTACCTGATGATCTTTCTGGGTCTGATAGCCGCGGTGCTGTTCTACGCGCTGGCTTTTCGCCACCGCGCAGAGCGCTATGCGCGCACCATGTTGCGCAACATCTGGAGCGTCCCGGCTGTCTACCTGCTGCTGTTTGTGCTGCTGCTGGCGGCAACCGCCGCAATTGAGCGGTTTCTTGATCTTCGCTCTTACCCCGGGCTATGGCGTCATCAGCCGCTGTTGTTCTTCTGCGTCAAGCTGTCGATGACGGTGTTTCTCTTCAGCCTGTCGATGCTGCCGCTGCGCCGCACACTGCTGGCCTCCACCAGCAGCTTCTACTCAGCTTCGGCCCTGGTGGTGCTGTTTGTCGGCATCGCGACCCTGGCGGTTGTACATATCTCGTTCAGTTACTACTTCCTGTGGGCGTTCCTGTGGGCTTTTCTGTTTGCGGTGGTGCCAAAGCGGGCGCTGAAGGTCGTGTGCCTGGCCGTTGCCCCTCTGCCGTTGCTCTACGGCGCCTGGTTTGTCTACACCAGCGGCGAGTACAGCACCGGACGGATACTGCTGCTGTCGCCGATCGGTGGCAACCTGCTGTTTGCGCTGCTCATGCTGCCGTTTCTGTTGATGCTGCTGCGGCTCGACTTCCTGGTCCGCCATCCGCGACTCGGGCGACGCAGTTTCGTGCTGCAGCTTACCGCTTCGGTGGCCGCGCTCTGCACTGCGGGGCTCGGTCTGGCGATTGTGCAGTACCAGCCGTACGGTGAGCACGCCCCGCAACCGATTACGCTGCGCGAGACAATCAGCCTGATCGACAACAGCCGCCGGCTCGATGTACGCAGCAACGGGAAACCGCTGCAAAGCGTCCCGCTGCGGATCGGTGAGCGTACGGTAATCTGGAGCGGCAGCCCGCTGGAGCTGCCGTTCGATGACCAACGGCCGCCGTTGACTATCGAGCGACGCAGCAGCGCATTCCTGGAACGTAACCGCCTGCAGTATACCGTCTCTTCAGCCACCGAGCTCTATACCGTCGAGGTCGAGATTCTGTCGACCGATTCGCTGTTGCTGTACGACGCCAACCTGCCTGTGTCGATGGGCGCCGGCGGTCAGCAGGCCACGGTATTCGTGGGAGTTCTGCCGCCGGACCCGTTCACTATCGACGTCACCGTGCCGGACCTGGTCCGCGGCAATCTGCTGCTGCGCGCAACGAGCAGGCGGCTCAGCGAGGACGTGGTGGTCACCCGCCCCGACCTGCGCATCGAGGCAACCGAGCTCCTCATACGCGCACAAGACGACCTATAGGAATGATTCCGCATGATAGACACCGCTGATCCGGTAGTCTTCCATTGTGACCTCGATGCCTTCTACGCCTCGGTTGAACAGCTCGACAACCCGCAGTATCGTGACAGGCCGGTGATTGTCGGCGCGCTTCCCGGCCATCGCGGTGTTGTCTCGGCGTGCTCCTACGAAGCGCGCAGCTACGGTGTGCACTCTGCCATGCCGGTCTCGCAGGCCCACAGCCGCTGCCCGCACGGAATCTTCGTGCCGGTGCGCATGTCGCGCTACCGCGAAGTGTCACAACAGGTGATGGAAGTATTCGCCGATTTCACTCCCGGCGTACAGCAGATCAGCGTAGACGAGGCATTCCTCGACCTCAGCGGTACCCGCAGGCTCTTCGGGCCGCCGGGAAAGACCGCCGCGGCGTTGAAGCAGGCGGTCAGGCACCGCACCGGCCTCACCGTCACTGTCGGCGTTGCGGCTACCCGCTACGTCGCCAAACTGGCATCAGCCCACGACAAGCCGGATGGTCTGTACGTTGTGGATCCGGGACATGAAGCGGACTTCGTGCTCGGTCTGGAGCTCAGCGATCTATGGGGTGTCGGACGCAAGACGCTCACGCGACTGCAGACGCTGAGAATTGATACGGTGGCCGCGCTGCGGGAAACACGCCTGGAGTTTCTGCGCGGCCATTTCGGCGAATCAACCGGCGACTACCTCTATAACGTTTGCCGCGGAATCGATCCAGGTATATACAGCGCAGAGTCGCGATCGCACTCTATCAGCAGCGAGACCACCTTTGAGGTCGATATCAGTGACCGACAGTTAATAGACCGGACGCTGTTGGAGCTTGCTGAACACGTGATGTTTCGTTTGCGCGAAGAGCGCTGCCGCGGCGCCACGGTCACTATCAAGGTGCGCGACAGCGACTTCGCCACCCGCAGCGCTCAGCGCAGTCTGAAGCACGATCTCTCATCGGTCGACGAACTCTACAGCGAGGCACGCCTTCTGCTGGACAGACGCTGGAACGGACGTGATGCCCTGCGGCTGATCGGTTTGGGAGTCAGCGGCATCGAGCCGGATCAGGACCACGACGCGCAGGCGAACCTGTTCAGCGATCGGACTGAAGAGAAGCGCCGCAAGGTGGAGCAGGCGCTGGTCGATCTGCGGCGTAAGCGTCCCGACTCGCCGCCGGTAACCCGCGCGCGCCTGCTGCCCGATCCGGAGCGTCCGCCGGAGCCGGAAGACCGAGGCCCACGCAACCGGGCCACGTGACCCCGGCAGCCGACGGTGCAATCCTACTGCTGCGGGGCTACCTGCAGAACCAGGCCGGACCCGTCCGCCGCCAGACGCTCGAGCAGCGCACGGTCGTGATCATTGAATGCCTCGGCGCTATGCGAATCAATATCGAGCTCGCCGATAAGGCGTCCTTCAAAGAATACCGGAACAACGATCTCCGACTTCACGTGAACACTGCACGAGAGGTAGTTCTTCTCGGCAGCGACGTCCTGGACAATCACGGTTTGCTCGCGATCGGCCGCCTGGCCACAGACCCCCTGTCCGAAGGCTATGCGAAGGTGCTCGGTCGGCTGGCCGGAGAACGGCCCGAGCACCAGCGTCCGTTCTCCGGGAACCGCAACGTAGAATCCTACCCAATCGTACCTGGATACGCGTTGACGCAGGTAGTCGCACATACGATGCAGGCGCGCCCCGGGCGACCCGTTCTCACGCAGGATGGCACTCGCTTCGTCGTACAGTGTCTGCAGCCGGTCGGCCGTCATCGGTTCGCTCATGATACCTCTTGAAGTTCTGCTGCCTTGTATCTAAGATGCCTCCACAGGAAAGCAGCACCATGATACAGATAAACGAGCATTACACCAAGTTACAGTCGTCGTATCTCTTTGTCGAAATAGCGCGGCGGGTTGAAACGTTCCAGCAGCGCAATCCAGACCGTCAGATCATCAAACTGGGCATCGGTGACGTGACTCGCGCACTGACACCAACCGTAATCGCCGCCTTTCACGCGGCCATCGACGAGATGGCACGCGACGAGAGTTTCCGCGGCTACGGTCCCGAGCAAGGATACGACTTCCTGCGCGAGGCAATTGTAGCCGGTGACTATCGGCCACGCGGCGTTGATGTACACGCCGATGAAGTCTTTGTATCCGACGGTGCGAAGTGTGACACCGCAAATATTCAGGAGCTGTTTGACAGCGCGATTACGGTGGCCGTGCCTGATCCGGTCTACCCGGTGTACGTCGACACCAACGTAATGGCCGGCCGTACCGGAGCGTGGCAAGACGGCCGTTACGAAGGATTGGTCTACCTCGAAGGCACCCCCGCAAACGGGTTTGTCCCGCCACCACCGGAACGGGCCGTCGATCTGATCTACCTCTGTTTTCCCAACAATCCCACCGGTGCGGTGGCCGACGTCGAGCGATTGGCACAGTGGGTAGAATACGCCCGTTCACACAAGGCGCTGATCCTGTTTGACGCGGCTTACGTTGAGTTCATCCGGGATCCGCAGATTCCGCATTCGATCTTCGAGATCCCGGGTGCTGATGAGGTGGCCATAGAATTCCGCAGCTTCTCCAAGACCGCCGGCTTCACCGGAACGCGCTGCGCCTACACCGTAGTACCGCGAGCCTGCACCGCGTACCGGGCCGACGGGTCCGGCCACAGCGTTCGCGACCTGTGGAGCCGCCGCCAGACCACCAAGTTCAACGGCGTCTCGTACCCGGTGCAGCGCGCGGCCGCGGCGGCCTGCAGCCAGGAAGGGCGGCGCGAACTCCGCGGCCTGTCGGACTACTACCTGGAGAACGCCCGCATCATTCGTGAAGCGATGCAGGCCATCGGCTACAGCTGCAGCGGCGGTCTCAACGCACCCTATATCTGGGTAGATGCCCGGGGGGCCGGATCGTGGGACCTGTTCGAGCTTCTGCTGGAAAAGGCCGGCGTGGTGACCACGCCCGGCAGCGGCTTTGGTCGCTGCGGTGAAGGCTTCATCAGAATCAGCGCCTTCAACCACCGCGAACGTGTGCAGGCCGCCGTGCAGAGAATCTCGTCAGCGTTGAGCTGAGACGGCGTAACTCGGGCATCGTCTCCACCGGGCTGCAAGCAGAAACGCGGCTACAGCAGGTGCCCCATTTTGCTTTTCTTGGTCTCCATGTAGAATGCGTTATGTGGATTGGATGGAATCGCGAGCGCAATGCGGCGCGTCACGCGCACTCCGGCAGCCGTCAACTTTTCGATCTTGTCGGGGTTGTTGGTCAGTAACGCCGCCGACCGGATCCCCAGCAGTTGCAGAATCCGCGCCGCGACACCGTAGTCGCGTGCCTCCGCCGGATATCCGAGAAACTCGTTGGCTTCCACGGTATCAAGTCCGAGATCCTGCAGGTGATAGGCCTTGATCTTGTTAAGCAGGCCGATACCGCGTCCTTCCTGACGCAAGTAGACAACCGCGCCACACTCTCGCCCGGCCACATACTCAATTGCCGCCTCCAGCTGATCGCGACAATCACAGCGCAGAGAGCCCCAGACGTCACCGGTGTGGCATTCGGAGTGCAGGCGGACCGGACAGTCTATCGCACCACTGACGTCACCGCGGACGATTGCCGTATGTTCCGCACCGCTGCCGGCTTCGTGAAACCCGTAGAGCACAAAGTCTCCAAAACGCGTCGGCAAATCTACGCTTGCCACCAGCTGAACCGAGTGTTCCGGATCCGGCGCGGTTCCGTCGTCAGCGGCGCGAAAGTAGGACTCTTCCGGCACGTATGATGGAACGCCGTGAAGCTTGCCGGCCAGCCGTTGCATAAGTCCTGACCGGCTCCCGTTTACCTTCGCGGGGTGCAGGCGTGATTCCGTACTGTCTATTCCTGTTGCGGGCGTATACCGAGGCACAGAAACACGACCGTTCCCGTTACCCCCTCGGGCCTCATCCATTGCGTCCTCCGCTGCCGTCAGGCGCGCGTGCTGCTGGTCGGAATTTAGTAACGAACGCGCGCAGTGTCAACGCATTCCGGTTTGCGCGGCCGGACGGCCGGATGCCACGTTGTGCCGCACCGATGGATGCAGTAGACTGGTCTGCAGTATGTCCGAGCGTCCCACAGTTGTCGTGAGCTTTGCCCAGAGTCTGGACGGCAGAATCGCAACCGTCAGCGGTGACTCGCGCTGGATTTCCGGCAGTGAGACGCTGACCCTGGCACACGAACTGCGTCGCGACAACGACGCGATACTGGTCGGCATTGGTACGGTCACTCGCGACGATCCTGAACTGACCTGTCGCCTGCCGGGGAAGCGGCACCGCTCACCGGTCCGGGTCGTGCTGGACTCGCGCCTGCGCCTGCCGTGTCAGTCACGCATTCTGAGGAACGCAGCCCGCCATCGTACCATCGTAGCGTGCCTGAAAGGCAATACTGCCGAGCAGCGCCGCCGGCTGGAAGATCGCGGAGCGACCGTACTCGAGTGCCGGCGCGACGCGCATACAGGCGGCGTCGATCTGAACGATCTGCTGCACCGTCTCTACAGCCTGGGAATTGGCTCGTTGTTCGTGGAGGGCGGTGGCCGCGTCATCACCTCATTTGTCCGGCAGCGACTGCTGGACAGACTGGTTGTGGTGATTGCGCCGCTTCTGATCGGCACCGGAACTTCAGCGGTCGGCGATATCGGAACCGAAACACTGGAGCAGGCCATCCGCCTGAATCCCGCGGCCGTGCGGCAGCTGGGACGCGATCTGGTCTGGGAGATGGAGTTCTCCCCGCAATCATGAGGGCGCTGATCGGTCTGCTTCGATCACTGTTGATCTACTACGCCCTCCCGCGGCGCGCGCTTCGCATGCAGCGCTTTTATCGCCGGTTCATTGCTGAAGGCGATACAGCCTTCGACATTGGAGCCCACGTCGGCAATCGAGTACGCACCTGGCTCAAGCTCGGGGCGACGGTTGTGGCAGTCGAGCCGCAGCCGGTATGCCGACCGGTCCTGCGCGCACTGTACGGCCGCAATGCGCGCGTTGCTCTGGTCTGGGCGGCGGTCTCGGACACCGACAGCGAGTGCACCCTGCATCTGTCGCGCCGGCACCCCACCCTGGCAACGGTTTCCCGGCGCTGGATCGACCGTGCCGCCCGGGCACCGGGCTTCAGTCACGTGGCGTGGGACGCGACCGTGCGGGTGCCGTGCGTCACTCTGGATCAACTGATCCAGCGACACGGTCAACCTTCATTCATCAAGATCGATGTCGAGGGTCACGAGGAGCGCGTGATCGCGTCCCTGTCAACTCCCGTAAAGGCGCTGTCGTTTGAGTACCTTCCGGCGGACGTCGGGGTTGCCCTGGCGTGCATCGACCATCTGCAGGCGTTGGCCGACTATCGCTACAATCTGTCGCGGGGAGAGTCGATGCGCCGGCTGTTCGATAACTGGGTCGACGCTCAAACGGTCCACCGTCATCTTATGAGCCTCAGCCCGGGTGCCGTCTCGGGCGACGTATACGCCCGGCTTCACTCAGCTACGGGGTTCCGGGCACAGAACGCCACGAACTCCTCGTAAGCCCGGCGCAGTTCGGCGTAGAGCTCGTCCGCAGCAGCGGGCAGCTGCCGGCCGGCAGCCTCTTCCACGGCCGCCGCGGCGTTGCCGAGCTTGACTGCGCTCAGGTTCCAGGCACCGCCCTTGATAGCATGCGCTTCGGCATGCAGCGTATCGTAGTCGGTCCGGTCTGCCGCGTCATCCATCAGCGGAAACCGCTCCTGCACCCTGGCAATGAACGCCGCGACCACCCGCGCGACAACATCCCGCTTTCCCATGAACGAGTCAACCGCGGACTCGACGTCAAACACCGGCAACGCTTCACCTTCCGGCGGCGGCCCCCCGGCCTGCATCGGTTCTGCCCGGTGCGATTCGCCGTCCCCGCTGTCTTGATCGTCCTCATCGAGCGGCATCAATTCGGCGACTTCATCGGCCAAATCGGCGGCTTCACGTATCCACTTGTCGAGCACCGGGAAGACATCTTTGGCCTTGAACGGCTTGGGCAGAAAATCGTTCATCCCGATGGCCAGACACTTATCCGCCTCACCTTTGAGCGCGCTTGCCGTAACGGCAATGATCGGCACGTCGATACCAAGCTCACGGATGCGCTGCGTCGCCTCATAGCCGTTCATCTCCGGCATCTGCACGTCCATGAAGATCAGATCGACCGGCTGCGCACGCGCCTGCTCTACCGCCTCGCGCCCGTTGGCTGCCGCGATGGTCCGGTAGCCGCGCTTGTCGAGGATGGCCTTGAACAGCTGTTGATTCACAAAGTGGTCCTCGGCAACCAGGATGGTCGCGGTTCGGTCCGGTCTGGCTACGTGCGCCGCCTGGTCGACGGGGAGAGCCGTATCGCTGTCACCGTCCTCTTCGGGCGAGCCGAGGTCTATATCGCTGGCGGCAATGTTCTGCAAGGCATCAAAGAGCTCTTCCTTGCGTACCGGCTTGGTGACGTAGGCGTTGAACCATTTGAGCAGCTTCATCTTGGCTTCACCGGCCATGCGGCCGGCCGGACTCAGCAGAACCAGCCGCGTGGAGTTTATGGTCTTGTCAGCGTTGATCTCGCTGGCAAGCTGCCACCCGTCCATGCCGTGCATCAGGAGATCGATCAAGGCAACGTCAAACGGTTTGCCCTGATTGGCGGCCCGCTTGAGCATCTCCAGGCCCTGTTTGCCGTCGCGCGCTTCATCGACAACGGCGCCCCACGACTCAAGATAGCTGCGAAGTATGGTGCGCGATAGATCGCTGTCATCAACAACCAGCACGTTGACCGCCTCGGCCAGAGTCTCGCCACCCGGCGTTGACTGCTCGCGCTCAACGGAGAATGGAACCGTGAACCAGAAAGTCGACCCCTTGTTCTGCTGGCT
The DNA here is from genome assembly GCA_007693945.1 of Spirochaetaceae bacterium. GTDB lineage: Bacteria > Spirochaetota > Spirochaetia > DSM-27196 > PWMO01 > PWMO01. The sequence goes on along the minus strand of RECP01000044.1, from coordinate 37,644 downwards.
CTTGACGCCGATCTTGCCATCCATCAACTGCACGAGGTTGCGCGAGATTGACAGCCCCAGCCCGGTACCGCCGAACCGGCGCGTGGTCGATGAATCGACCTGCGAGAACGCGGTGAACAACGTCGCCAGTTTGGACTCGGGGATACCGATCCCGGTATCGATGACTTCAAACATGATCACTACACGCTTGTGGTTGCGGCGCAACGGCGTCACCCGCAGGTAGACGTGTCCCTTGGCGGTGAACTTGACGGCATTGTTAAACAGATTGACGATGATCTGGCGCAGCCGCGCCGGATCGCCCTTCATGGTGCGCGGTAGACTGGGATCAAGGTAGAGCAGCACCTCAAGCCCCTTCTTGTGCGCTTCCAGGCTCACGAGGTCCACCGCTTCCTCGGACATCTCAGCCAGAATGAACTCAATAACCTCTAACGATAGTTTGCCGGCTTCGATCTTGGAAAAATCCAGGATATCGTTGATGAGGTTGAGCAGTACTTCCGCGGAGAACCTGATCTGCTGCGCGTACTCGCGCTGCTCCTCGTCCAGCCGTGTGTCGAGCATCAACTCGGTCATGCCGGTCATGGTGTGCAACGGCGTGCGTATCTCGTGGCTCATGTTGGCAAGAAAGGCCGACTTGGTGCGCGTAGCGCGCTCGGCGAGCTCTTTTTCCTGCTTGAGCCGATCCTCCCCGCTCTTCTGTTCAGTGATATCCTCGAGCACCGCAAAGACGAAGGGCGAGTGCCCGTCGGAGACAACGTAGGTCACATCCATCCGGCACCACGCCTCCGAACCGGCGCCATGATAGCGCAGATTGGCGCGGAAATGGTGATCGGGCTGCTTTGTGATTCCATCAAGCAGGCGCTGGAAAAGATCAGCGTCCTCGGCGGTTACAAACGAGTGCAGGCGCTCGCCTTTGAGCTCGCGCTCGTCGCGACCGAACATCCTGCTGACCACCCGGTTGGTGTGAACGATGTGGGCCGAGGTGTCGAGCACCAGCATACCGATCGGGGAGTTTTCGAAGACAACCTGAAACTGTCGGCCAAGCGAAGGTAACGGCACCGCACTTCCCTGCGTCAGAAGTTCATCTTCAGGATTTCGGTAGCCTTCTTGCGCACTGCCTGCGGTTTCAAAGGCTTGATCATATAGCTGTTGACGCCCAGCTTGAGCGCCCGCACAACGGTCTCCTGTTGAGAGAGAGCAGAGAGCACGATCACCGGCAGATCCTTCCGTTGCGTGCGCAGCTCGCCCAGCACCTGGAATCCGTCCATCTCGGGCATCATCAGATCCAGGAAGATCAGCGCGGCGGTTGAGACGACCGGATCGTTGAGAAAACTGCGACCGTCACTGAACGTCCTGATCGTGAACGCGGTGTCGGCAAACGCGGTCTTGATAAGCTCCAGGATCACCAGGTCGTCGTCGACCACCGCAATCGTAAGGTTCTCGTCGAGGTCGTGGAGATCAAAGTGCTGCGCTTTCTCAGCCTCGAACTTCATGTCGATCGACTCTCCGCGATCCTTTGCGGGCGCCTGCACCTGAAGGAACTGCTCCTGAGCCGACTTCTGCGACGCATCGATGCGGTCGCCGTTGCGGCGGCCCAGCAGTCCCTCCATTGCCTTCTCCAGGCTGTTGGTGACCTCGATCTCCGCCATCCCTTCGTGCCCGGCGATGTAGCGGGCAACAAATCCGGAATTGGTAAGCAGCTTGACGTTGCGCGGCCTGGCGTACTGCAGAACGGTGTTCAGCAAGATGCCCAGCTTGATCGAGTCACCCGAACCGATGTCGAAGTTCGAGATCATGACCAGCACTTTGACCAGCGAAAGGTCGTAGAGGTCGAGCAGTTCCTGGATCTTGTAGCGCAGCAGCTCGATCTTCTCCTTGTTCAGTCCCTGTGCCACTTCAACAAAGACGATACCGTCATTTACGTGAGCTTCAACAATACACGGTGTCCTATCCATTGCCACCTGGACACCGAGGCTCTCGGACACCGCCTCGAACAGCGCATCGACGCGCACCGGTTTGGTGAAGAACTTCCTGACGCCGAAGCGCGCGATCTGCAGCAGTTTCTTGCGGTCAACCTTGGCCGACGCCATGATAACCGCGATGGCAGCCGTGTTGGGGTCTTGCCGCAGCTTTTCAAGCACTTCCAGTGAGCTACTGCGCGACAGATAGTAGTCCATGATCACAAGGTCGGGAACCAGCTGCCGCACCTTGACGGAGCCATCGAGGCCGTTGACTGCTACCGACACTTCAAACCCGTGCTCTGTAAGCTTCCTGGCCAGAAAATCACGGAAGAGCGCCGATTCGTCGATTACCAGAATCTTCTTCATGGCACTGATGACTCTCTATTTGAGGTTATACGCATAATCGGATAAATTTGCAACCCGAGTCCGCGGGCCGCGCGTTGACACGTCTTCAGGCCGGCGGTACTATTTCCCTCGATGGCAGTCATTTACGAGCCGGTTTCCGGACGGGCGCTGGCAGATCCTGACCGGCCTTTGCCTCCCGAGACGGCAGCCCTGCAACAGGACGTTCTCGAGCGTGCCCTGAGCCGTTACATATTGTCGGTTTCGGGCTGGCGCGCTGTCTTCGCTGCTGCAGAAGAGAGTGACGCACCGGCAATACGCGATGCCGACGCGGTCCTGCTGGCAGTCGCCGGCCGCACGATTGCGGAACTGATGCGCGAACGCTCGACCCGTTTTCCGCCCTGTATTGCATTGGCAATCGACAGCCGACCGACCGGACCCGCGATCGGGGACCTGCTGCTGCGCACACTGCTGGCCTACGACGTGGAAGTACAGTATCTGTACGTGGCCGCCGCACCGGAGATCATGGCCTACACCAAGATGTGCGCCGACCTGGAAGGCTTTGTCTACGTTACCGCCAGCCACAACCCCATCGGTCACAACGGTCTCAAACTCGGCCTGAGTGACGGCGCCGTGCTCGAGCGTGAGCGTGCGCTGGACGTGATTGAACGATTCCGCACCAACGTCGGTGACCCCGAGTACGTCCGTTCCACGGTGCGCACCACGCGGTCGCTGCCCGCGGCGCAGATTACGCAGGCCCATTTGTCCTACGCGCGCTGGAAGCAACGCGCGCTGCAGACTTACGCAGCGTTTGTCCGCCGCGTCATTTCGGGGTCCGGAGACCGGCAGCAGCAGATTATCGCAGCACTGGCCGACGCCGTCCGGTCGGCGGGCGCCGGCGTGCTGGTGGACTTCAACGGAAGCGCTCGCGCGGCGTCGGTTGACCGTACCTTTCTGCGTGAGATGGGGTTCCGATTCACCTCGATGCATGACTCGATCGGACGGATAGCGCATGCCATTATTCCGGAAGGCGCCGCGCTCGAGCCGTGCATGAACGTGCTGGAGAAGCTGCAGGCGCGTGACGAGGGGTACCGCCTGGGGTACGTGCCCGACAATGACGGTGACCGCGGTAACCTGGTTGTGTACCTGCCGCGCAGCAGGCGCGTCGCCCAGCTGCCGGCGCAGCAGGGTTTTGCGCTTGCCGTCCTGGCGGAGTTGGCGTGGCGCCGACTACAGTTCAGCGACAACGGCATTGCCGAGGAGCCGTTGGCGGTGGCCGCCAACGATGCGACTTCACTCAGGATCGAAGAGATTGCGGCTGCCTTCGGCGCACGCGTTTTCCGCGCGGAAGTCGGTGAGGCCAACGTGGTCAACCTGGCTCAGTTGGTGCGCACTCAGGGATACGTGGTCCCGATTCTGGGTGAGGGCTCAAACGGCGGGACGATCGTACACCCGTCCACGGTCCGGGACCCGTTGACGGCGATCGGTTCGCTGGCCAAGCTGCTCTACGCGCGTTCCGCGTCATCGGGTAAGGATCTCTTCGCCGTCTGGTGTGCCGCAGCCGCACTGAGAGACTCCTATCGCAGTGACTACTGCATCGAGGATGTGATCGAGACCCTGCCTCGTTTCCAGACCACGGCAACCACCGATCCCGACGCCGTCATGAAGATCTCAACCGACGACCACGTGCTTTTGAAACTGCGCTACGAGCAGGAGTTCCGCCGGCAGTGGCAACAACGTCGTGCGGAACTGGAGACACGGTTTGGCATCGTGGCAGCCGAGGAGATCAACTACGAGGGCACCGACGAACGACACGGATTCGGGCCCGACTTTCGCAGCGGCGCCCAGAGGGGCGGTTTAAAGATGCTGTTCCGTAATCGTGACCAGCAGGCGATCGGATTCGTGTGGATGCGCGGCTCCGGTACCGAGCCGGTCTTTCGCGTGCTGGCCGACATCCGCTCCAGCGACCCGGCCGATGCGGCCTATCTGCTGAGCTGGCATCGCTCGATGGTCGAGGCCGCCGATCGCGGAGCGTAGTCTCAGCGCAACAGGTAGCGCCCCTGCTCAGCCACGACGAATCCCTCGCGCTGCAGGTCGGCAAGCACGGATTTGACATCATCGACCGGATAATGCTCTACGGCGGCGGCAATCTCCGCCGGCTCGCACCGCCCACCGTCGGCCAACAGGCGCAGAACCGCACCGCGCAGCTGTCGGCGCGACCCCTCGAAACGCGACTGCCGGCTGTAATGTGCGCTGCGTCGGTTGGGGTTAGGACCAGTCACCTTGAGCGTCGTGCCGTAGTCCATCAACGCCCAGTACCACCGTCGCGGGTCATCACGATCAAGCGCCTGTTCCACCAGCGGCAGCAACTGGCTATCCGTGACGCCGTGGTGATCCGGGAAGAAACAGTGAAGAAAGACGCGCCGGATATTGGTCTCGATAAAGACAACCGGCATGCTGAAGGCAAAGGCACAGATTGCTCCGGCGGTATTGACACCGATCCCTGGAAGAGTTGCCAGCAGCTGCTGGTCGGCCGGCAGGCAACCGTCAAAGCGCGACACCACCTCGGCAGCCGCCTGATGCAGGAAGCGCGCCCGCCGGTTGTAGCCCAGCCCCTGCCACTGTCGCACCACATCCGCCAGTCGAGCCGCGGCCAGCGCGTCCCAGCACGGGAAACGCTGCAGGAAGGCCGCATATTTTTCGGCCACTCGCACTACTTGCGTCTGTTGCAGCATAACCTCGGACAAGAAAACGTGATACGGATCCTCAGTCTCGCGCCACGGCATCGACCGTCCATGAAGGCGATAGTGTTCCCAGACGATGCGGCGAAACTGCTTCAGCCGCTGCCGTGCAATCGGGCAGGCCATTACCGGACGCTCGATTTCTCCCGCTGCTTGCGAGCAACTTCGGCCTTACGGCTGATACGGTTCCAGACTCCGGTCAGTCCCATTGCCTTTCTGGCCTCCAACAGGGTCTCACGCGCTCGTTCACGCATTCTGAGCGTGCCATCATAGATCACTTCGTCAACAAAGCCGCGCCGGGCCTCGTAGCGCGCCCGCTGTTCACGGATTGGGTCGAGAAACGCATTAACCGCAGCCGCCAGCTTCTCCTTGACTTCGACGTCACCAACCGCACCTTGGCGGTAGCGCTGCTTCAATTCGGCGACCTGTTGGCGATCGGGATTGAAGACGTCGTGATAGATGAATACCGGGTTACCTTCAACCGTTCCCGGTATATCGGCGCGCACACGGTTGGGATCGGTATACATGCTCATCACCTGCTTGCGCACCGTTGTCTCGTCATCGGAAAGCAGGATGGTGTTGTTGAGCGACTTTGACATCTTGGCATTACCGTCCGTGCCCACCAGTGTTGGTACGTCGCCGACCAGTACCTCCGGTACCGGGAAGACTTCGCCGTACAGGTTGTTGAAGCGTCGCGCGATTTCGCGGGTCAGTTCTACGTGAGCCTCGTTGTCCTTACCGACCGGGACGATGTGCGCCCGCGGCAACAGAATATCGGCCGACTGCAGCACCGGGTAGCCGAGCAAACCAAACGGCATCTCGGCCAGATTGGCCGAATCCTTCATATCCTTGAGGCTCGGCAGCCGCTGAAGTCGTGGCACGGTCACCAGCATTTCGAAGAAGAGGTTCAACTCGTACGTCTCGTGAACCGCCGACTGCAGGAAGATCACCGAGCGTGCCGGATCAATGCCGCAGGCCAGATAATCGAGCACCATCTGGCGCGCGTTTTCCGAGATGGCCTCGATATCGGCCTTGTCCGGCCGCGTGGTGAGCATGTGAAGATCGGCGATCAGGAAGTGGCAGTCGTACTCCGACTGCAGCTTGAGCCGATTGGCGATCGACCCCACGTAGTGCCCGAGATGAAGCCGACCCGTGGGACGGTCACCGGTCAGTAGCCGCTGTAGTTGCTGCATGTTCTGCTTGTGCTCCCGTTCCGGCGTTGTGCTTGTGCTGTCTCTTCTTGCGTTTTCTGTAGCTGCCGGTGCCCATCATGATACCAAACGCTTCCATACCCGGAATGTTCTCGAACGCAATCTTGATTGCCACCGTCAGCGGTACGGCGAGGAACATACCCATGACACCCCACAACCAGCCCCACAGCAGCAACGAGACCAGGATCACAACCGGGCTGAGATTCAGGCTGTCTCCCAGCAGCTTGGGGTCGATGATGTTGCCGATGATCATCTGAGTGATGGACATCGCGAGCACGGTGGCAATCACGTTGTTCCATTGGGGTGCAAACTGTACCAACGCAAAGGTACCGCTGAGCAGCGTTATCAGAATCGAGCCGATACTCGGAATGAAGTTGAAAAGAAAGGTCAGAATTGCCCAGATAATCGGAAAGTCGACCCCGATTATCGAGAACGAGACAAAGATAATCCCTCCGGTCAGACTGCTGACCAGCAGTTTGACGCTCAGATAGCGGCCGATCTGAGCGTTGATATGCGCGAAGATGATTACAATCTTGCGCGTGGTATGCGCCTGGAACGCCTGCAGCATCTTGATGTTCAGGTAAGGTTTCTCCAACAACAGAAACAGAAGAAACACCAGCATCAGCAGCAATCCGCTGGCAAACGCCATGAAGCTGCCTGAGATTGAAACAACCAGGCTGCCCAAGGTCCGGTTGATGTTGAATTCGCTCAGAAGATAGTCGGGCAGATCAAAGCGTTCAATCAGATCCTGCGTAAGTCCTGTCAAACGGCGTTGATAGAGCGGGAACTCACGCAGCAGGGACTGGGTGCTGCTGTAGACCACAAACCCGATCAGGAAGCCGAAGGTAAGCAGGATGGCCAGAACCGATAGAATCCCCAGCAGGCGCGGCACCCCGTGCTTGGCCAGATACGTTACAACCGGAGAGAACACAAACGACAGCAGCAGTGCCAGCACCAGCGGCAGGAATATGCTGCCCGTCAGGCGCAACACACTGCCCACGGCGACCACCACAATCACGGCTAGCAGCGCTGAGTTTATCCTCTGGTTATCCATCTGCCTTGAACTGTATCAGAATATCGCTGCCCTGGGAAACCCTGGCAGCCGGTCACTGCCACGGCTGGCTGGCGCGGCGGCGCAGCATTATCTCGTCACACACGGCGTTGCCGGAGGATTCCACCAGGAACACAACCGCACGCGCAACATCTTCCGCACGCATCAGCTGCTGCTGATCGAGATCGGGTCGCATCCGGCTGATCATCGGGGTTGCCACGCCTCCCGGTGAGACCATGTGAACGCGGATTCCGTCAGTCTGCAGCTCCTTTGCCAGGACTTTGGTCAGACCAAGCAGCGCATGCTTGGAGGCGCTGTAGGCGCCCTGCTCCGCATATCCCTTGTGTCCCACCACCGATCCGATGTTGACGACCACCGCATCCTCAGACTTGCGCAGCAGTTCATGCGCCTGCACGCAAAGCAGCATCGGGGCGCGTGCATTGACAGCCATGTGCAGATCCCATTCATCGACGCCGGTCTGCAATATGGGGCGCGCAATTGCCACTCCGGCGTTGTTGACCAGCACATCCAGCCTGCCGTGCATGGCACGCACGGCCTCAACGATCGCGCGTGATGCATCAACCTCTGCCAGATCAGCGCACACTGTGTCTATCCGTACCGAGTGACGCTGCCGTAATCGCTGCGCCACGCGGTCGAGCCGCTCCGGTGTTCGACCGGTCAGCATCAGCGCCGCGCCACGCGCGGCAAACGCGTCTGCAATTGCTGCGCCGATTCCGCCCCCGGCGCCGGTGATCAGGGCCACACGTCCGTGCATCACACGCTCCTTCAGAAGTGTATCGGCCAGCCCTCGGCGACGCGCGCCGATTCCATCACCGCTTCCGACAGCGTCGGATGCGCGTGCACCATGGTCGCAACGTCCTCGGGCAGCAGCTCGGCCTTGCTGGCCAGAAGCAGTTCGTGGATCAGTTCGGTAGCCGTACTGCCGGCGATATGCGCCGCCAGGATCTGGCGTGTATCGGGATCGAACAGAAGCTTGACCAGCCCTTCCGGTTGCTCTATGGCAACCGATTTTCCGGCACCGCGGTAGGGAAAAACCGCTTTCCGATAGGCTACACGCTTCTCCTTGAGCTGCGCCTCGGTAGGTCCAAAACCGGCAAGTTGCGGTTCGGTGTAGACCGCGGCAGGCACAAGGTCGTCGGCGAGCCGCTTCTGCGGGTTTCCACCAGCCATGTGTTCTACCGCAATCTCGGCCTCCTTGGAGGCGACGTGCGCCAGAGCCGGTGAGGCGATGCAGTCTCCGACGGCATAGATGGTCTCGGTCGAAGTCTGGTAGTAGTCCCCAACCGGAATGAAGCCTCGCTCCGGTATTATCCCCGCACGTTCGAGCCCCAGTCCCCCGGTATTGGGGGTGCGGCCGACCGAAACCAGAATCTTGTCGGCTGTGAGCGTCTCGCGGCTCCCGTTGGCGGTCTCGACGCTCAACTCAATACCACTGGCGGACTTCTTGAGTCCGGTTGCGCGGGTTGCGGTCCGCATTGTGATCCCTCGCCGCGAAAAGTCCCGGACGAGGACTTCGACAGCTTCGGCATCGGAGTTGGGCAGAATCTGATCAAGCATCTCGACCACGGTTACCGTGCTGCCGAACGTGCTCATGACATGGGCAAACTCCATTCCGATATAACCGCCGCCGAGAATGAGCAGCGTCTTCGGCAATTCCTGCAGCATGAGAACGCCGGTCGAAGAGAGGACGGTCTGCTCGTCAAACTCATAGCCGGGGATTTCCGTTGGACGCGACCCACAGGCGACCAGCAGGAATCGGGCGGTAACCTGCCGCGTACCGTCTATGGTGACCTGATTGCTGCCGCTGATGACCGCCGCACCGCCGATATAGTCGATCTTGTTCTTCTTGATGAGCGACTGAACCCCCCTGGAGAGCTTGTCGGCGGCCGCTCTCGATTTCCTGTACACCGCCGAATAATCGAGGCCGGCGACGTCGACGCTGACGCCCATCGCTTCCAGCGCTGCTATGCCGTGGAAAACCTCGGCCTGATGGATCAGAGCCTTGGAGGGAATGCACCCGACGTTGAGGCAGACACCGCCCGGTTTGTCCTTCTCCACAATCGCCACTTTGATGCCCAGCTGCGACGCACGAATCGCTCCGACGTAGCCGCCGGGGCCGGCTCCGATAACCAGCAGGTCGTAATCGTATTCAGCCACCGTTAAACTCTCCTCTGACACCGCGCGTATCAAGGCGTGTCTTTAGTACAATACCCGGGCCGGGTTCTCCATCATCAGTTTCAACTCGTGCATGAATCCGGCCGCTGCCGCCCCGTCGATAACCCGGTGATCGCTCGACAAGGTGATCTTCATGACCGGCCTGACCGCCAGCTCCCCGTTGTGGTCCGCAACCGGAGTCGGTCTGGTCTCACCAACCGCCAGAATCGCAGCCCCCGGAGGATTGATTATGGCGGTAAACTCCTCAACGCCAAACGATCCGAGGTTGCTGATGGTAAAGGTCGCACCGGTATACTCTTCCGGTGTGAGCGCATTGAGCTGCGCTTTGTCGATCAGCCGCTTCAGCTCGGCGTCGATGTCGACAACGCCGCGATTACCGCAGTTGCGCACGATTGGGGTGATCAGCCCGTTGCCGGCATCAACGGCCAGTCCGATATCGATGCGTCCAAACTGCACGATTGTGTTCTCTTGCCATGACGCGTTTATCCCCGGGTGACGCTTGAGTGCCTCGGCCACGAACTTGATGATGAAGGCGTTGAACCCGACCTTCTGCGGCAGCTGCTTGTTCAGCATCGAGCGGGCGGCAATCACCGCTTCCACATTGACCGAGTCTCTGACGTAATAATGCGGCGCCTCAAACTTTGACTGCGACAGTCGCCTGGCGATAACGGCGCGTCGACCGGACACCGCGATGGTCCGATCCTGTCCCGCAGGGCCTGCAACCGCCGTCGGGGCGGCCGTTGCGGGCCCGGGGCTGAACTGCTCGACATCACGCTTGACAATCCGCCCGTCGGGTCCGCTGCCCTTGATGCTGGCCAGATCGATGTTCTTCTGCTGTGCCAGTTTGCGCGCCAGTGGCGAGGCCTTGATTATGTGCGCCGCGCCGGACTCGGCCCTGCCCCCCGAATCCGCTTCGGCGGACCGCGCGGCAGGCGTCGGCGCCTCGTGACCGGCGGATACTGATGTCTCCCCGGTGTCCGCGCCTGGGGCGACGCGCTCCCCTTCCGCTTCGACCTCAGCCAGCAGTCCGTTCACGTCCTCGCCCTGGTCGCCGATAATACCGATGGTCTGACCCACCGTCGCCGACCTGCCTTCCGGCAGCACGATCCGCAGCAGCACACCCTCCTGGGTCGACTCGTAGTCCATGGTAGCCTTGTCGGTCTCTACTTCGCAGAGAATATCGCCGGAGGCAACTGCATCACCTTCGCTCTTCTTCCAGGAGACAATACTGCCCTCCTCCATTGTCGGAGAGAGCGCCGTCATCAGAATGCGTTCAGCCATCGTTCAACCTCCGTTCACGGCCCTATTCGGTGTAGCACACTTTCCTGACTGCACGGATGACCTTCTCCACCGAAGGCTGTACCGCGAGCTCGAGCGTGTGATTATACGGCATCGGTACGTCCTCGGAGCAGACAAGCTCGACCTGGGCGTCCAGCTCATCGAAGCAGTTGTGCGAGATCAGCCAGGCAACATGCGAACCGACACTGGCCATCGGCCACGCCTCGTCTATCACCACCGCGCGGTTGGTCTTGCGCACACTGCGGTAGATGGTTTCTTCATCAAGCGGACGCAGCGATCGAAGGTCAACCACTTCGGCATCGATGTCCATCGCGGCCAGCTGTTCGGCGGCCTCGAGTGCCAGACGCAGCGGTTTGGAGTGCACGATCAGCGTAACGTCCTTGCCCTCGCGTTTGACATCGGCCTTGCCTATCGGCACCAGGTATTCCCCCTCGGGAACATCACCGGTCCACGCGTAGGCCATCTCTGATTCCAGCATGACTACCGGATTGTCATCACGGATGGCACTCTTGAGCAGTCCCTTGGCATCGTACGGCGTGGCCGGCGCCACGACCTTGAGGCCCGGTACGTGCACCAGTAGACTCTGCAGCGCCTGAGAATGCTGCGAAGAGAGGAACTCGGCCGGGCCGTTTGGTCCGCGGAAGACGATCGGGCAGCTCAGCTGACCCCCTGACATGTGCCGCATCTTGGCGGCGTTGTTGATCACCTGATCGAGCGCCAGCAACGCGAAGTTGAAAGTCATCCATTCCACGACCGGCCTCAGCCCCGCAATCGCGGCACCGACACCGAGGCCGGTGAAGCCGAGCTCGGCAATCGGGGTATCCAGCACGCGCCTGGGACCGAAGGTGTCGAGCAGGCCGCGGGTGACCTTGTAGGCGCCGTTGTACTCGCCCACTTCCTCGCCCATGATGAAGACCCGCTCGTCCCGATTCATCTCCTCTTCGAGAGCCTGTCGAAGGGCGTCACGAATCGCAATGTCAGCCATATGGCCTCTCCTTAAGATTACGTGTAGACATCTTCGTAGATGCTTTCAAGCGGCGGCTCGGCGCTCTGCTCGGCAAACTCCACCGCCGCCTGCGCGACGTGCTTCATCTCGTCATCGAGCTTCTTGAACTCCTGTTCCGTCAGATGGCCATTCTCGAGCATTCTGGCCTTCAACAGCAGAATTGGATCCTGCTCCTTGTACTTCTCGAGCTCTTGCCTGGTGCGGTACTTTGCCGGATCGCTCATCGAATGGCCCTTGTAACGATAGGTCTTGACGTCCAGCAGACACGGCCTGCTGTCGGTCCGCGCCTGTTCGACAACCTCGGAAAGCTCTTCGTAAACGGTCAGCACGTCCATCCCGTTGACCGCCCGGCCGGGGATGTCGTAGCCGGCAGCCTTCACCGAGAAGTCCTCAACGGACGACACCCGTTTGACCGCAGTCCCCATACCGAAATGGTTATTCTCAACCAGGTAGATGACCGGCAGCCCCCAGACTGCGGCCAGGTTGAGCGACTCGTGGAACGCGCCCTGATGTATCGCTCCGTCGCCAAAAAAGCACAGCGCCACCCCCCCGGTTCCCCGATACTTGGAGGCAAACGCCACTCCGGTCGCAATCGGGATTTGAGCACCAACGATCCCGTTGCCGCCCAGAAAGTTCCTTTCGACATCAAACAAATGCATCGAGCCACCTTTGCCGCGTGAGCAGCCGGTTAACTTGCCGAAGAGCTCGGCCATCACGACGTTGGGGTCCATCCCGACCGCCAGCGCGTGCCCGTGATCACGATAGGATGTCAGAACATGATCCCGCTTCAGATCCACGGCGGCCACCGACCCTACCGCTACCGCCTCCTGTCCGTTATAGAGATGGCAGAATCCGCCGATCTTCTTCAGGCCGTACATCTGGGCGGCTTTTTCTTCAAAGCGGCGGATCTTCAGCATGTCGGTCAACAGATCAAGCAGAAACGTCTTGTCGTATTGTTTCGCTTTTGTCCCGGCCATATGCAGCACTCCTTAACGATCTACCCTGACTTCGTACCTCAGGTCCTTCATCGGCTGATAATAGACAAGTTCCTCGATGATCGTCTCGAGCACGATCATGTTGGACGGATCCGGATTGCTCCTCCAGAAGGTTCCCAGCCTTCCGCCCAGCGCTTCGAGCACATCGGACTTCAGCGCCGGATTGTCGATCAGTTCGACCGTGCCTCGCACGCGCAATACCTCCTGCAGCGCCGGACCCTGAATCATCCACTCGACCGCCGGCTGCTGCTGAAGCTGCGAGGTCTTGACAAAATCGGGCGCCGTCAAAGCATAGAGACAGCCTGACTGACCACGGATGACGGTTGGCGACATCCAGCGCATTCTGGGCTGCCCCTGCTGGTCCACGTTGGCCAGTACCGCGACCTTCGATTCCTCGATCAGTCTCTCCATCACGTCAAACAGAGCGTTGACATCCATCCGTCTCCTCCTTGGCGCATTGCGCTGTCAGCCCGCGTTCTACTGTACCCATTGTACGCTGTTTTGCAAGCCACATGCGCTCGGCGCCAGCAATTCTGGCCGTACGGCACCGCACGTCCGACGGCCGCCTTCGCACCCGCATGGCAGTAAAGTTGATCAGAATAGTAATATTTTTGCGCCAAGATGACCGTGACGCTGTACTTTTCAATCGCGACTTAGTATAATCGCGCATAGGATAATAAAGTATCTATATAGTCTTTCGTAGTCATCTGCAGGGAGGCGACGTGTTACAGGACATGTTCATGAAACAGCCGATCATGCGCAAGGTAGTGTACTCGCTAGTCCCGATCTATCTGTTTGCGCTTTATATGTACGGATGGCGGCTGCTCGCGTTGTCGGCAGTGGTCTTTCCGCTCGGGATCCTGACCGAGTACATCGTGGAGAGATCTCGCGGCAAGAAGGTCAGCGAGGCGGTGCTGGTAACGTGCATGCTGTTTGTCCTTATTCTGCCGCCCGCGGTTCCGCTCTGGATTGCCGCCATCGGCATTATCTTCGGCGTCTTCTTCGCCAAGGAACTCTACGGAGGCTTCGGACGCAACATCTTTAATCCGGCGATTTCGGCACGGATCTTTGTCTGGATTTCGTTCCCGGCACTGTTCGCCAACGGTTTCATGATACCGGGTGCATTTGGGGCGGCCGGCGAGGCCGGAGTGGACGCGCTTTCCGCCTCCAGCCCGCTGGCGGTTCTGGATAGTGGCGCTACACCGGAGTTTCTCGACGTGCTGCTCGGTTTTACCGGCGGGTCGATGGGTGAGGCTTCGGCGGTGCTCATTATCCTGGCAGGCATCTACCTGGTGGCTACCAAGACTGCCCAGTGGCGTCTGATTGTCGGCACACTGCTGGGGGCCGGGGCACTGATGAGCGCTCTCTATCTGAGCGGCGTCAGTCCCAATTATCCGCCGCAATACGCTATCTTCTCGGGAAGCATTCTGTTTGTGGCGGTCTTCATGTCAACCGACCCGGTCAGCGCACCCAAGAAGCCGCTTTCGCAGTGGTTATACGGCTTTCTGATCGGCTCGGTGGCAATCATCATTCGCAATGTGGGCGGGTTCCCGGAGGGAACCAGTTTTGGCGTGCTGCTCGGCAACGTGTTTGCCTCGCTGCTGGATGAGATCATGCCCGCCAGGAAGAAGCCCTCAAAGCCGGCCGCTGCCAAAAAGAAGGCGGAGGTGAGTGCATGAACAAGCAAAGCTTGCCCTACACTGTGGTATTCTCGTTCATTGTCTGTTTTGTGTTTGTGTTCCTGCTGTCGCTGACGCACCAGGCAACCAGCGAGCTGGTGCAGCTGAACCAGGAGCTGCGCCAGCAGCGTGCCGTGCTGCGCGCCCTGGCGGTTGATTTTGAAACCGATGACCAGATTCGCGCGCTGTTTGCCGATATTGAGGCCGTCGAGTACGACGACATGACGCTCTACCGCGTGCAGCGCGGCGGCGAGACGCTCTATGCGCGCATCTTTGCCGGCAGCGGCGTCTGGGGCACCATCAACGGCGTGCTGGGCGTGGACCGGGAGGTGACGCGCACCGTGGGGCTCGAAATAATCGATCACAACGAGACTCCGGGCCTGGGCGGCCGCATCGACGAGCCGTGGTTCAAGCAGCAGTTTACGGATAAACCGCTGCTGGACGGCCGCCTGGAAGTCGTGCGCGAGGGAGGTACCGAGGGCCAGGACGGCAAGGTAGACGCGGTTACCGGCGCCACGGGCACGTCACGATCAATGCAGACGATCCTCAATCGTGAACTCGAACGCTTGCAGAGCGTCCTGGGAGGTGAAGCATGAGCGATGCCGCCAAAGCTCCCGGCGCCATCATGAAACAGAACCTCTGGACCTCAAATCCGATCTTCATGCAGGTTTTGGGTATCTGTTCGGCGCTGGCGGTTACCAACCTGCTATCGAATACCATGATCATGACAATTGGAGTGGTGTTTGTCACCGCCATGTCGAGCCTGACCGTCTCGCTGCTGAAGAGTCTCATTCCGCGTAAGGTGCGCATGGTGGTCCAGACGCTGATCATTGCTTTCTACGTCATTATCGTGGACATCGTACTGCGCGCCTACCTGCCCGAGATCAGCCGCAACCTGGGGCCCTACGTCGGGCTGATAATCACCAACTGTATTATCATGGGCCGCGCCGAGGCATTTGCCCAGAGCAACGGTCCTGTGCTGTCGTTCTGGGACGGCATGACCTCCGGCATGGGCTACATGGGTGTGCTGCTGACCATCGCGCTGGTGCGCGAGTTGCTCGGTTTCGGAAGCCTGTTCGGGTTCCAGGTGCTGCCGGCCGGCTTTGAGCCGTGGATCATCATGGTCATGCCGCCGAGCGCTTTTTTCCTGATCGGGCTGATTGTCTGGATCGGCAAAACCATCATGCACCGGCAGGGCGAGCCGGTGCTGGAAGGAGAGTAAGTGATGGCACCCGACATACCTCTGATTTCGCTCTTCTTGGCGTCGATCTTCACCAGCAACATTTTGCTGGCCAATTTCCTCGGGATGTGTTCGTTCATCGCCATATCCAAGGATATGAACTCCTCCAACGGTCTGGGACTGGCCGTAGTGGTGGTGCTGACCTTTACCACCGCAGTCAACTGGGCGGTCCTCAATTACGTGCTGATCCCGCTCGACCTGGTCTACCTGCGATTCATCGTTTTTATAATCGTCATTGCCTCGGTCGTGCAGATGCTGGAGATGATCATCGACCGCGTCTCGCAGACGCTCTATCTCAGTCTGGGTATCTTTCTGCCACTGATCACCGTCAACTGCGCGATTCTGGGTGTTTCGCTGTTCATGGAGATCAGGCAGTACACCTTCGTGCAGTCGACCGTCTACGGTTTGGGTTCGGGGCTCGGCTGGTGGCTTGCCATAATGGCGCTCTCGGCCATTCGCAAGAAGACCGAGAAATCGAAGGTGCCGGCCGGGCTTCAGGGGGCCGGGTTGACGTTCATCACCATCGGCTTCATGGCTATGGCGTTCATAGGGTTCACGGGTCTGCTGCAGGTTCAATAGGCGGCCGGGTACACGCGAAGGAGTTATCAGTTGGAACTTCATAACCTGGAACTGGCGTATTTCATCGCTCCACTGGCGATTTCCGGTATCAGCGCCGCGCTTGCCGCGCTTGTCTCGGTGACCGACCGCATCGTGAACAATTACGGCGACGCCGTTATCAACATCAACGACGGCTCCAAGTCTCTGGATGTCAAAGGCGGCACCAACATGCTGCTGACGCTGGCCGAGAACCAGATCTTCATCCCGTCGGCGTGCGGCGGCCGGGGAAGCTGCGGTGAGTGCAAGGTGAAGGTCAAGTCCGACGTCGGGCCGCACCTGCCGACCGAGATCCCCTACCTTACCAGAGAACAGATCGACGGCAACGTGCGGCTTTCGTGCCAGGTAAAGATCAAGAGCGACGTCGACATCGAGATCCCCGACTACTTGTTCAAAATCAAACAGTACACCGGCACCGTCGAGAGAATTCGAGATGTGACTCACGACATCAAGGAAGTCTACTTGAAACTGGAAGACGGGCAGGCGGTTGATTTTCGTGCCGGACAGTACGGCCAGATAGAGACGCCGCCATACGGCAAAGTCAGGGAACGCACTCAGCGGGCATACTCGATGTCCTCCAGGCCAAGCGACAGCAACCACGCAGAGTTCCTGATCCGGCTGGTCCCCGGAGGCATAGTCACCACCTACGTGCACGAGCATCTCAAAGAAGGCGAGAAGATCAAGATCATCGCGCCGTTCGGAGAGTTCTATGTTCGCGACACCGATGCTACCATGATCTGTGTGGCCGGTGGATCGGGTATGGCTCCGTTCAAGTCAATCTTCTACGACTTCATCGAAAAGGGCAGGATGAACGAACGCGACATCTGGTATTTCTTCGGTGCGCGAACCCGCAAGGATCTGTTCTACCTGGACGAGCTGCAGCAGATGCAGGACGAGTATGAACGCTTTCATTTCATCGCCGCCCTTTCCGAGCCGCAACCCGAGGACAACTGGACCGGGGAGACCGGTCTGATAACTGAAGTGCTTGACCGGTACCTCAAGAACGAGATTTCGCCCGATAAGCCCAAAGAGGGGTATCTGTGCGGCAGCCCCGGTATGCTCGACGCCTGTATGGACGTCATGCGGTCGAACGAGATGGCCGAAGACAGGATCTATTTCGACAAGTTTGCCTGATACGAGGTGCGGTTATGAAGATGTCCCCCGAGTTCACCAAAGCGCAGGCCAATATGCAGCCCGGCAAGATCACGGCCGATGGTTTCCTCGGCGACGACAGTCGGCCGATCGTGGACATCATTGCCGACGACGAGGCCGAGATGCAGACTCTTGGTGTCGACTTTGATGCAGCGGTAGCGCGCATGCGTTATTTGATGGCTGAAGGTCGCAAAGGGCTGGAAGAGCCCGTGACCGTTGACGGGAACTGGATCGTACGCGTCAGCGAGGCACGCGGCTTCCTGCCGTCGCCGTTCGAGGACGGGATCTTCCGTAAGGTCAATGCACAGGTTGAGCTGGCACCCGGTGGCGTCCGCAGTGGAGAGACCATTCTGTACTCCGAACTGGGGCTTCACCTGCTGGAGAAATACCATTTCCTGCAGGGCCGGGGTGCTCCGTTCCGCCTCGAGCCGGGACAGCTCAGGAAAGTGCTGCAGCTATAGCTTTACTTTCAACTGTTGAAACGGTAGTTTTCTGATACCACACAACACACTTGAGCCGGCTCGTAGCGGTAGAGTGAATGGCGGGCGGGAGCGCGCGTCCGGTTCGGCCGGACGTCGGTTCATCTTTGATTGGAGTACAGGGAACGTTGAATCGTCTACTGACCGCCTCAGCCATTTTGCTGCTTGCCGCGGGGCCCGGGCTTCCCGCCGATGCGCTGTGGGACTCCGCGGTGAGGCTGTTTGCCCGCGATCGAGCGTTGTATGCAACCCGCATTTGGACCGATGTCAGCGAGTACGACGGCCGAGGAAACCGCCGGGTCACCAGACAGACCGAAATCGAAGTCCGGACCGATGCCCGCGGAGTGGCCCAATCGCGGCTGCTGTGGGTCCGTGAGAACGGCCATGATCTCGCGATCACCGACGCGGTCTCCTCGGCCAGCGAGGCGGTCACGCCCGACTCTGCCGATCCCTCACGCGAAGGCCAGGCGGCAGCCATGGCGGTTCTCGAATTGAGCCCATTTGACCCTGAACTCCAGTCGCAGATCGAATTGCTGCGAGTCAACCGCAACGCTGCGCCTCGTGCCGAATACCGGTATACGCTGCAGCATGACCAGCTCAGCGTACACGGAACCGCGTGGCTTGATGCGGGCGACGGCACGCCGGTGCGGCTGATGGCAACCGTCGAGCCGCTGCCGCGCTTTGTGCGCCAATTGACGGTTGAACAGCACTTCACGCGCAGTTCGCTCGGCTGGCACACTTCGCGCGTCAACATCAGCGCCGAGGGAGGCTTCCTGTTTGTGCGGCGGCGCATAGAGATCACGATGCAGTTTCTTGATCACGCCGTCAGCCGGCAGCAGGCCGATAGTGGAGCCCGACCGTGACTGCCGTCAAGGGGCGCATCTACCTTATGGGCATCAAGCATAGCGGCAAGAGCACCCTGGGGGCAATGCTGGCACGGCGCCTGGGATCGAAGTTCATCGACCTTGATGAAGCCATCCTGGCGCTGTTCTCACGGAGCCATCATGGCCTGGTCACCTCAGTGCGCGACGTCTACCACGCACTTGGCGCTGAGGGATTCCACCGTATCGAGGCCGAGGCAGCCCGCGCTCTGACCACGACGCCGCCGGCTGCCGAAACAGCGCAGATTGTGGCGCTTGGGGGCGGGACCATCGAAAACGAGACTGCGTGGGCCCACTTGAGTGGCAGCGGCGTCTTCCTGTATCTTCTGCAGGACGAGACGGCGCTCTATCGCCGGATAGCGGCCGCTGGAATTCCGCCCTTCCTCGACTCCGCCGATCCCCGCGGATCATTCCATACGCTGTTCGTACGCCGTGACCGGCTGTACCGGCAACGCGCCGATTGTGTTGTGGACCTCCGTGAAAGGACTCCAGGGGAGAGCCTGGCGGCCATAATTGAGGCACTTGAGAGGTAACGGCATGGCAGGCAGCACCTTTGGGCACGTCTTTCGCATCACCACGTTTGGCGAATCACACGGGGGAGCCGTAGGCGTCATCGTAGACGGTGTTACCCCCGGACTCGAAATCACCACCGACGAGGTGCAGCTGCAGCTCGATCGGCGCAAACCGGGCCAATCATTCATCACCACGCCCAGAGCCGAGCCGGATAAGGTCAATATCGTGTCGGGGGTCTTCGAAGGCAGGACCACCGGAACACCTATGATGATGATTCTCTACAATTCGGACGCCGACCCGTCGGCCTACAACACGATCAAGGATCTCTTTCGCCCCGGCCATGCCGACTATACCTACCTTCGCAAGTACGGCATTCGTGATTGGCGCGGCAGCGGGCGCGCCTCGGGTCGCGAGACGTCCGGACGCGTTGCCGCTGGTGCGGTGGCACGCAAACTGCTTGCGCGGCGCGGCGTAAGCGTGCTGGCGTTTACGGTGATGGCCGGCGGAATTGTCTGCGAGGAGTTCGATCCGTCGGTCATCGAGCATAATCCGTTGCGGGCCTGTGATCTGGCCGCCGCGCAGAAGATGGTCGATCACATCAGCCGCTTGAAAGAGCAAAACGACAGCGTCGGCGGCATAGTCGAATGCCGCATCAGCGGTGTCGACGCCGGGCTCGGTGAGCCGGTGTTCGACAAACTGGACGCCGAGCTTGGGCACGCCATGCTTTCGGTTGGATCGGTAAAGGGAATCGAGTTTGGAGCCGGGTTCCGGGTAGCCGAAATGACCGGCAGCCAGCACAACGATCAGATGAGCGCGACCGGCTTCCTGACCAACAATGCCGGCGGAATCATCGGCGGCATCTCAACCGGAGAGGATATCGTGTTCCGCGTGGCGATCAAGCCGACCTCTTCGATTGCCAGGCAGCAGCGCACGGTAAACGTGCACGGTGAAGAAACCGTGATACGTACGGAAGGCCGTCACGATGCGTGCATCTGCCCACGGATTGTGCCGGTTGTGGAAGCAATGGCCTGCCTCGTGCTCGAAGACCACTACAAACGGCAGGCCGCTCTGCTGGGATGAGGCGCGAACTATTCCTCGGGTGAGAAGTCCTCTTTGCCGGCGCCGCACATGGGGCAGACCCAGTCTTCGGGGAGCGCTTCAAAGCTGGTTCCGGCTTCGATCCCGTTGTCCGGGTCACCTTCTTCGGGGTCATAGATATAGCCGCATACATCGCACACGTACTTCTGCATCTCTTGCTCCTTGTCCGTTACAGTGTATATCAGAGTTTGCGTATTGATAGCATACTTCCGCCGGTTACTCAACCAGAAATCGTTTCTCAGTCCGTCAGCAGTGCGTACAACTCAGCGGAATCGCCGGCTTCCACAACGTTGCGGCGCATCTTCTTGTCCTTCAACAGTCGACTCACTTCAGCCAGGAACTTCATGTGCGGGCCCGTCTGGCCTTTGGGAGAAAGCGTCATGATGAAGATGTGCGCCGGCTTGTGGTCGACGCTCTCAAAATCAATCCTGTGCTCGGTTACCGCCACACAGGCAACCATCTCCTCGACTGCCTCCGTCTTGGCGTGCGGGATAGCGATTCCCTGTTCGAGTCCGGTCGACATGCGCTCTTCGTTTGCCAGAATGTCCTGCAGCGCCGTGGCGCGATCCTTGACCTTTCCGGTTGTGCACAGCATGTCGAGCAGTGCGTTGATGACGTCTTCCTTGGTGCGCGCGCTGAGGCCGACGCTGACCAGCTCTTGTGTCAGGACTTCTTTCAACATGATGAGATGAGAATAGGACCGAAGCCCGCCGTTGTCAACTAAACATGCTAAATCCCGGCAGTTCTCAATTTAGCCGTACGGGGTCGATTGGCATGGAGCTCCTGCGCGCCTGCCTCGAGAGCACCCCCGCTCGTTTGGGGGTAAGGACAACGTCGTCGCGTGCGGCGCCGTACGGCCAAAATGAGAATCGCTGCTGCAGCGGGTTACCCTGTTCCTATGTTACGCCATTCCTGCTATATTTCCCCAGACCTATGAAACGTCTGCTGCATTACGTCCGAATGATGGCCGTCTTCGCGGTTATCTGGGTCATTCTGGAAGAACAGATCTCGATAGCAACGGTTGTGGTTGGTGCGTTGATCGGCCTGGCCGCGATGGTCGGCACCGACCGCTATGTTCTGCGCGCCGACTATCAGCAAGCCTATCCGTTCGGTCTGGTGGCCGGCATCCGCTACGTGATCTCACTGATCGTGCAGATCTACGTTGCCGGCGTGCAGGCCTTGTACAAGGTCCTGACCGGAACGCTGCATGTCGGGATCGTTGACGTCCACACCTCGCTGGAACACGACTTTCACGTCGCGCTGCTGGCTAATTCCATCACCCTGACGCCGGGAACGGTGACGCTTGACCGCCAAGGCAAGACTCTCAAGGTGATCTGGATCGACTGCGTCACGACCGATCCTGAAGAGGCCGGGCCCTTGATCAAGCAGAACTTCGAACAGCTGATAGCCGGGAGCAAGCGGTGACCTACTATAACATGGTGCTGCTGGCCCTGGGACTGCTGACCATCGGCGGAATCATCCGCGTGGTGGTTGGCCCTACCATCTGGGACCGGCTGCTGGGGCTCAACCTGATCTCGTCCAAGATCATCATGGCGATCATCGTCTACGCGCTGATGATCCAGCGTACCTTCTTGCTGGACATCGCGATTGTGTACGCCCTGTTGGGCTTTATCGGCAGTGTCTTGATCGCGCGTTTCATCGAACGGAAGGGAGAGTAATGGCACAGGTCGCCGCGCTGATTGGACAGATCCTGATCGGCATCGGACTGGTCTTCATGGCGGCCGGCATCTACAGCGTGCTGCGCTTCAAGGATTTCTACTCTCGCGTCGTGATAACGGCAAAGATCGATACCGTCGGGTTCCTGACACTTATCTTCGGTGTCATGTTCATCGAAGGCTTCAGCTTCTTCACGCTCAAGCTGGTTCTGATAGTGGTCTTCGAGCTGTTGACCAACCCGATCTCCACACACTCAATTGCACACTCGGCGTACGCCAGCGGCTACAAGATCAGAAAGGAAGTGCGCGTTGATTGAGGCGATTCTGCTGCTACTGCTGATCCTGCTGGCAATCATGGCCGTCGAGACCCAGATCCTGCGCATGGCCGTAGTCTTTCTGGGTATCTTCTCGCTGCTGCTCTCGTTTCTGTATCTCTTCTACGGTGCCCCGGACGTGGCAATCGCGGAAGCGGTGATGGCCAGCGGTCTGGTCACCCTGCTCTACCTGACCGCGCTCAAGCGCTACAGGGTGTACAACATATGCTTCACCAACGAGATGTTCCGCGAAGTTGACGACCGATATATTATCGAGGGTACGCGCCGCGGCCAGCTGCTGCGCGAGATCGAGCAGTTCTGCATATCCAAGGAGCTCGAGCCGCAGATCGTCTGTACACCCGAAGATATCGACACGCTGATGGAGACCCGCAAGTACGATCTGATTATCAGGCAGGAAGGCGAACATCTGACGATCTATGGAAGCCAGGAGAACTACTTCATCGATGAACTCGAAATGCTCCTGATTCTGCGCTACGAGGACCTCAACACCAGGATCGTGCGTTACGCGGAAGACGGAACGTTTGTGGAGGAGACCTGAATGAGGCAGGCTGCGCTGACCGTCTTTGTACTGGTCCTGATGGGTTTTGTGCTCTTGATTGCCAACGGGCACCGCGAGATTCTGGACAACGAGGTCGCCGCCTATTATGTGCGCAACTTCACCAGCGATACCGGAGCCGGTAACGCCGTTGCCGCAATCTACCTCAACTATCGCATGTACGACACCGTCTTTGAAGCGCTGATTCTGATCACCAGCATCATCGGCATGCTGCACTTCTTCAAGATCGGGGGTAACAAGTGACGCGGGAATCATCGATTGTCTCAACCATCACCGGCCTGCTCTACCCCTTCATCATCGTCTTCGGTGTCTACATCATCCTCAACGGCCACGACACGCCCGGGGGCGGATTTCAGGGCGGCGCGATTCTGGCGGTTCTGTTCATCGGCCGCTACATCGTATCGCACACCGATGACTTCAGCATCCACCAGGCGCACAACGTGGAGAAGGCACTGCTGGCAGTGCTGATACTGGTACCGACGCTGTTTGTGTTCGGCGCTATCGGCCGCCGCTATCCGCAGTTCAACGAGGCCTATCTGGTGTTCATGAACGTGTTGATCGGCTTCAAGGTTGCTCTTGGACTGACAATCGTTGTCTTTCGCTATGCGTTCTACGAGGATCGCTGAGGTGCAGTACATCACCGCGCAGAACGTCAGCCTGGTACTGTTCTTCATCGGGCTCTACGGCGTGCTGCTCAAACGCAACATCATCAAGACCATCATCTCGGTCAATGTCATGGACTTCGGCGCGATCCTGTTCCTGATAACGGTCAACTACGTTCCCGACAGTATTCCGCCGATCGGGTCGGCCGATATTCAGCGCATGGCCGACCCGCTGCCGCAAGCCTTGATGATAACCGCAATCGTGATCGGCATCTCGGTAACCGCCGTCAGCCTGACCATCTTCATAAGCCTGTTCCGCAAACACGGAACGGCCGACTGGGAAAACATCATCAGGCGGATACAGAAGCGATGATTCCGCTCTACCTTCTTGTCATGCTGCCGGTCTTCCTGGCGACCGTGGGATACTTCACCCCGCGCGCGGTCTACAAGCATCTGCTGATCGCAACTCAGCTGGTACACTTTGTGATGGTTACGCTGACGTTCGCACAGGTTCGCGACGGCGGCACTATCCGTCACTACGTCGGCGGCTGGACCGGCGGCATCGGCATCGCGCTGGTAGCCGACACGCTGGCAATCACGCTGGTTCTGCTTACGTCCGCCTTGTTTCTGCTGCTGTTTCTGTTCAACTACGGCAAGCGTTACATGGACAACGTTTTCCAGTTCCTCTTCATCCTGCTTCAAGCGGTCACGATTGGTGTCTTCCTGGCCGGAGACCTGTTTCACGTCTATGTGCTGGTAGAGCTCGGTATGATCGCCATCAGCATTCTGATCATGTACAAGCGTGACAAACAGGCCATCTACGACGGACTGCTCTACGTTACGCTGAACCTGTTCGGCATGGCGTTCTTTCTGCTGGGGGTCGGCTTCATTTACAAGAGCCTTGGGGTACTCGACATGTCACTGATTGCCGAACGGGTGCACCTGATCAGCGATCAACGCGGTCTGGCCCTGCCGTACGCGCTGCTGCTGGCGGCAATCGGACTCAAGGCAGCCATTCTACCGCTCTTCAGCTGGCTGCCGAGCGCGCACGGCGCATTAACCGCGCCGTCGGTGGTTTCGGCGGTGCTGTCCGGATTGCAGGTCAAGGTCGGCGTCTTCCTGTTTCTGCGCATGCAGCAGATGTTCAGTGGCGTCTTCCAGACAGCCCCGTTCTTCTTCGCCGTAGCGCTGCTGACGGCCGTCTTCGGTTTCTCAATTGCGCTGGTGCACCGCGACGTCAAGCTGATCCTGGCGTTTTCTACCGTCTCGCAGATCGGCCTGATCATGATGGGGCTCAACGCGGGCAGCGAAGTGGCTTACTACGGCAGCGTGTTCCATATCATGAACCATGCGCTGTTCAAGTCGCTGCTGTTCATCACCGCCGGAGTCATTACGCACGCGGCCGGCACACGCGACATAACCCGGATCAGAAACATCGCTCCAAAGGCGCCGTTGTTTGCCCTGGCAACAGTGCTGGGAATTCTGGGAATCACCGGCGGACCGTTCTTCAACGGCAGCGTCTCCAAATACCTTATTCAGTCCGGCCTCGCCGGTCAGCCGGGCGAGATTCTGATCTACCTGGTGAACCTCGGTACGATCATGGTTTTTGTCAAGTACGCCCAGATGTTCCTGCCGCGAATAGCCGCCGCGGGAGATGGCGGCTCAAGCAGCAATGCTGCCGGGTCAATCACCAGCGTGATAGCCGACAGCCAGGCACGCGCCCGGGAGGAACGCATTCCCGGCCGCGCTCTGGCCATGAACGCGGTGGCACTGCTGATGGGCGGACTCTGTGTGATGGGCGGCGTGTTTGCGGCGCCCTTGATGGAACTGCTGTTTGGACACAGTCTGCCGGTCTCGGGCGCGTTCTACCTCGACAAGACGGTGATATTCGTTGTGACGCTGGCGGTCGGCATCGGGCTCTACTATGGCGTTGTACATCGGTTGAAGCTGCTGGTGGCGCTGCGCGAGTATCGTCCGACGTTCAACGTAATCTGTCTGCTGTTTACGGCCTTTTTCGCCGCACTACTGAGCTACACCTACTTCTTCGCCTGACGGTTGTATCGCTACGCCCACGCGTTTACACAACGCACGGTTCCGGCTATGCTCTGTCCATGAGTCTATTCCAGACACAGGTGATTTCCGAGTTTGTCAGCCGCAACTTCTACTGGGTCTTTCTCGGCATCCTGATCGTCAACCTCACCCAGCGTAAGCACCGCGGGACGGCCCAGAAGAAACGCCTTGCGACGCTCTACCTGTCAATTGCAGCCCTGGTGCTGTACTCGGCAGGGCAGCTGGTGTTGAACTACGGCGCCACCGACCTCTACTTCCTGCCGGTTGCGGTTGTGGTTGTGGCGGTAGTCTTCCGCTTTCGAGAGCACACGTTCCCGTTTACACTGCGCTGTGTGCAATCGGGCAAGCGCCTGGATATGAATACAATTCTGTATCGCGACTCCAACACGTTGCCGGAGTACGATCAGCCGGCTTCCGGAGAGCCGGCCGACGGGGCGACTGCAGAAACCCCGGAAGAAGACCTCGACTGAGCAGCGGTTCAGATCAGTGATCAGCGGCCCCTGAGGTACAGCGCTATCAGTACAAGTCCGACCAACACGAACAGTGACGGCCACCACAAGGCGACAAACTGGATGAACTCGACGTCGGCGAGTCCCAGACTGAAGAACAGGAAGACCAGTGAGAGCACGATGATCGCACACGCGGGAATGGTCAGCGCGACACGGTGGACAGGTGCTTTCTTCATAGCATAGCCGAACAGCGATACGCCGGCGATGGTCATGAATACCGGCCAGATCCGCTCCAGCGCAAAGCGGGTCAGGATCGTATTCATCAGCAGCACCAGGGAGCCTCCAAGGGTCAGAAAGAACCCCGAGAATACGTGTGACTCACGCGCGTTACGGAAGAAGGAGGCATACAGCATCCATAATCCCAGCAGGATCAGCACCGTTGGCCAGAAAATGCCGGCCGCGGGCAGGTAGCCAAGGGTTCCCAGCAACAGCAGTGCCCCGGCAAGCACCGACGCCAAACCAAAGAAGAGAAGTTTGCTGTGAAATACGTGCAACATCGGGGCTCCAAGGCATTGTAGCAGATTCCCCGGAGGCTTGCCAACTCGCTCAATGCGCGCTACACTTAAGACCAGCTATGCGTAGAACTCAGCGATTGGTCCCCGTGGTTGTAGCGGTGGCGCTGGCGGCCGTGATTCTGATCTCCTGCGCCGGCGAGAGCGGTTACTACATTGTCGGAACGTCCGAGCAGCAGCAGGAACTGCGCGAGCTGTTCCGGATTCTGGACAGGAACGGTGATGACGATTCGGCGCGCGTGATTCTGCTCGAGCACATTGCCGGCCATCTGCTGGAAGCCGGATACCCCGAGCGTATGCGGGTCTTCCTGACCTCGCACGTGGAGACCTATCCCGAAGATCCCTACAACGCTTACTACCTGCTGTTGGTGGCACGCAACTATAACTCGGACAGGATGGCGCAGCATTACTACCAGCGCATCCTGGCCAACTATTCGGATCTTTCGATACGCGGCAACTCCGTTCACTACAGCGCGCTGAGCGAACTGCTGCGGTTGACCGAGCAGCCCGCGGTGCGAATTCGCTATTACCATGACCTGCTTGAACGCTTCCGGGACAGGATAGATGTCGGATCTACATACTACTACATGGCCAGGACGTACGAGGAACTCGGTGAGTGGGATGAGGCGTTTGCCGCCTATCGCCGCTTTCTGAGCTATCCCGAGACCCGCATTCTCGGTTTTCCGGAGGCGCACCGTCACGTCCGGGACCGGGTCAACTTCTATGACAGCTCGCGCGACTGGACCATGGAGAGTCTCGACACGCTGGTCAACACGCTCAAAAGCGCCATCTGGCGCCAGGACGTGCGAACGCTGCTGCGTCACAAGGCCGATGAGAACTTCTTCGCCATGTCCTGGGAACAGGAAGAGTACGACAGCAACAGCCAGATTGCGTTCAACCTCGGATCATTCCTGCTGCGGTCGCGAGTGCGTTACGCCGCTGATCTGGAGCTGAACTCCAACGCGCGAGAAGCCTACCTGCGCACCTGGGGCTGGTCCCACCGTATCCGCACCTGGTATCTCTATTTCCGCCGAGTGGACTTCCCCGCCGATCCGGAAATCCACGGTAACTGGGAGTGGGCCGGCATATATTTCGGTGAAGCGATGTAACTCGCAGCGACCGTCGCGCCGATAGATTAGTCAGAGGCAACCATGACCTGGTGCGCACGCCCAAGACGCCACGTTCTACTGTTTCTCCTCGGCACTGTACTGATACTTGCGGTGCACGCCCGGGACGGCAGCTGGCAGATTGACCAACGGGTAGACTGGCGTGAAGGCGCACTTCTGATCGGCGTCACTGCTCCAGTGCCAACTTCCGGACCCAACCTGCCGGCCGCCGAACACACCGTTCGGCGCGAGATTGACCGCGAGGTCGCGCGGCTGTTTCACGATGCGGCGCAGCGACTGCGCCTGAACTCCGCGGCCCTGATGATCGACCGCGTGATTGACGACTCCCGTTTGAGCGCGGCGCTGTTGGCCGCAGTTCAGACGCCGCAGATCGTCAGTGTGCGCCGGACCACCGACATGCGCAGCGTTGAGGTCCAATACCGCCTGGAGCTGTTTCCCGACATAGCCGCAACGGTTGTCAGACACACCAGCGCCCAGCCGCTGCCGCGCGTAGCCGGCTGGGTTCCTACGCGTCGCTACACCGGTGTGGTGATCTTTGCCCAGGGCGAACTGCCGGTGTACGGCGAACAGGCCGTCGCCGAGTTGCGCCCCGCGCTCCTGCCCGCAATCTACGATCAGCGCCTTCGTCGCGTAGTGTCCCACGAGATGCTCGAAGGCAGCAACGCGCGCGGCGGCAGTCTTGTGCGCTACGTGAGCGATCTCAACGATCCGCTGGTGCACGAGATTGCCGGTCCCGACCCTGTGCGCATCAACGCCGCCGCCGTTTTCGGACGCCAGCGCAGCGACATCATCATCCCCGAGTCCGCGGCCCAACGGCTGCTCTACGGACACCAGAACAGCGCCGTGCTGCAGGGGGCGCGCATCGTGGTGGTGATGTCCGCCTCCAGGGTGGCGGAATCACTGGGCCCTGATCGCTGACGGCCGGCACGATCGATTGACTCTCACACCACAATATGCTCAAATTCGGTATACCAACTATGAAGTATTCAATAACCGTATTCGTGACCTTTATCACGGCGCTGTTAACGGTTCTGCTTGCAGGGTGCGGCGGTCGCGAGATAGGGCACGGTGTAATCCTGTGGCCCGACAGCGAAGCGGTCGAAGCCGGGCAGATCGTTCCGATCGTCGAGACGTCAACGGTTCAGGACAGCTACATCATCCGTCTCCCTGATGCCGCGGCCCACCAGCTGCCGCGATGGCGCGTGCAGTTCTTTGACTCACAGGAAGACGCAACCGCGTTTGCGGCCCGCTATCAGGAGGTTGCCGCGCTGTACGTGCGCTCCGAGCGTACCGCGTTGCCGGTGCGCGAAAGCCTCGACCGCACGTCGCGCACCGTCTACCGTCTGCGGTTCGGCGAAGAGAGTAAGGTGCTCGAGCGCAGCGCTGAACCGCACGATGAAGCCGGCCTTGTGGCTCACTGGTACCGTGTCCTGACCGCCAACGGCACCAGCGGGTGGGTATTCGGCTACTACCTTACCGCCTTCTCGGAGGATGAAGACCTCACCCCGGCGGAATCCGAAGTCATTGAGGATCCCGTAGTGCGGGCGCTGCTGGAAGAGGTCTGGCGTCCAAGCCACTACGCGCAGATGATCCGCAGCAATACCATCGACCTGGCCCGATTGCGGCCCGAGCACGGGCTGTTCCCGAACCCGGATGAGAACCGGTTGAGTCTGGTGCTGCCCGATCGCCGGATTGATTTCGACTACAGCGAAATCGTGCGCTCGGCGGCGCGCCAGTACGCTGCGTCGGGCACCTCGCTGCAGATCGCGGTACGCAATGAGCGCGCGATCACCATTCAATACATCCACGACAACCAGACCGAGTCCGTTGATCTGGAGATCATCGAGCAGGACATCGAAGAACTGCGCACCGCCGAGATCGAACGTCGCGATGAACTCTACCTGTCACTGCTCGAGCGCGGAGATCTGTGGCAGAGCTCTGCGTACGGCACCATCCGGCTGGCACCGGATCGCAGGTTTGAGTGGACCGGCTACGGCAGCCTGGTTCCGACCGTCATCCCGCGCGGCGCCGGAAACAGCGGCAGAGTGGAGTTTGCCGTCTTCCTGGAACGACAGCTTCGCAGCAGCTTCGACGGAGTGATTTCGTTCCGCTTTGCCGGCCTGGATCACCCGGTACACTTCCTGTACAACCGGATAGACACCGGAATTCGGCTGACGCACCTGCCACAGCAAAGCGTTACGCGCAACGTTGTATCGTCACCGGGCGCGTCCGCGATCGTGGCCTTCTTCTCGATGATGGAGGCAGATCGCGCCGCAGCGGACTAAGCAGAGTAGCACGGCCACAATCATGCCGGTAGTCAGTCTGAGCTCGGTCGGCGGCGCCTACGGCGACCGCGACGTACTATGCGAAATCAACCTCAGCCTGGATGACCGCTGCCGGATCGCGCTGACCGGCGCCAACGGCAGCGGGAAGACAACACTGTTGCGGCTCGTAGCCGGGATCACTACCGCCGATGTCGGGGCAGTCAGCCGGACCAAGGGGTGCGATGTCGGTTACCTGCCGCAATCGGGGCTGGTGCATCGGCGACGCCCTCTCTACCAGGAGGCAGAGAGGGCGTTTGCGCCATTGCACGCCGCGGCGGCCGAGGTGGAGCAGCTGGCCGAACGCGCGGCCGTCGCCACTGCTGAAACGGATCAGCACCGCCTGCTCGAACAGATGCACGTCCTGCAGGAGCGCATCGAGCACTCCGACTACTACCGGCGCGAGGCTCAGATCGACGCAGTGCTCACAGGGTTGGGCTTTGCGCGCCAGGATTTTGCGCGTGACGCGGGCGAGTTCTCCTCGGGCTGGCAGATGAGGATAGCGTTGGCCAAGATACTGCTGCAGCGACCGGATCTGTTGCTGCTCGATGAGCCGACAAACTACCTTGACCTGGAAGCCCGCGAGTGGCTGGAAAGCTTCCTGCTCGACTATCCGGGCGGATTCGTGCTCGTATCGCACGACCGGCACTTCCTGGACACAACCGTCACCGAGGTTCAGGAGCTTTTCCTGGGCCGGATCAAGCGCTTCCGTGGCAATTACTCTCACTACGAGATCGTGCGCAGTAAGGAGCTTGCCGATCTCAAGAAACGCTACGAACAGCAACAGCTCGACATCGCACGCATCGAGGACTTCATTCGCCGTTTCCGCTACAACGCGTCCCGAGCTCAGATGGTACAGAGTCGGGTCAGACAGCTGGAGAAGCTGGAGCGCATCGAGATCCCGGACTCAATGAAACGAATTCACTTTACCTTTCCGCAGCCGCGGCGCAGCGGTGACAGGGCGCTGATACTCGATACGGTTACACGCAGCTACGGCGCCAATCCAGTGTTGAGTAATGTCTCGCTGACGGTTGACCGCGGGCAGAAGGTGGCTGTGGTCGGCCCCAACGGAGCGGGAAAGTCAACGCTGCTACGCATTGCCGCCGGCGTCGACTCGGACTACCAGGGCAGTTGCCGCTACGGCGCCAACGTATCGGTCAGCTTCTTCAGCGATGAGCAGAGCCGTCAGCTGAAACTCGAGGCCACCATCATCGAAACCGTCGAGGCTTCAGCCGATACCGCGCTGCTGCCGCGCGTCCGCGACCTGCTCGGTGCGTTCCTGTTTCGCGGTGACGACATCTACAAGCAGATAGGCGTTCTCAGCGGCGGCGAAACCAGTCGTGTGAGCCTGCTGCGGATGCTGGTCCGTCCTGCCAATCTGCTGGTGCTTGACGAACCTACCAACCACCTCGACATGCATTCAAAAGATGTTCTGCTCGACGCGCTGCGCAGTTACAAAGGGACCGTGCTGTTCGTGTCGCACGACCGTCATTTTCTCGACGCACTTGCCGACCGTGTGATAGAGATAACCAGGCCCGCGCGCCATGAGTTCTCGGTAGTGACCGACTATCCGGGAGACTACGCCTACTACCGTCACCGGACCAGGCAAAACGAGGCTCACGGCGCAGACGGCACAAAGGATCTGCGCGGCACCCGGACCGGCGGAGACCGCCACTGGCAGGAGCGCAAGGCACGCAAGAACCGCATGCAAGCCATCGCGCGCGAGGAGCTGAGGCTCATCGAGCAGATCGAGACCGCCGAACGTCATCACGCCGATATCGAGCAGCGCATGGCCCTGCCGGAGAACTATCGCAACGGCGAAAAGATGCAGCAGTTACAGCACCATCTCGAGCAGGCGCGTCGCGAGCAGCAGCGGCTTTCGGCACTCTGGGAAGTGCTGGAGGACGAGCGTGTCACGCTGGAGGCCGAGCAATGACCAGGGTCTTCTCGTGGAACGTGAACGGCGTGCGCGCCGCGGCCACCAAGGGCCTGCTGGAGTTCCTGCAGCGTGAGCAGCCCGATGTACTCTGCCTGCAGGAAACCAAAGCTCAGGTTTCACAGCTCGGCCAGGATATCGTGAACCCTCCCGGTTACCGCAGCTACTGGGCATCAGCGGAAAGAAAGGGTTACAGCGGTGTAGCGGTGTACAGTCGCAGCACACCGCTCTCGGTTGACGTTATGAGCCGGCCGCGCTTTGACTGCGAAGGACGCGTGTTGCTGCTTCAATACCCCGCATTTGTGCTGATCACCGCCTACTTCCCCAACAGCCAGGACGGAGGCAGGCGGCTCGACTACAAGATCGACTTTGCGACCAGCATACACCGCCTCTGTGATCGGCTGGTTGCCGAAGGACGCAATCTGGTCCTGTGCGGTGATTACAACATCGCTCACAAACCAATTGATCTGGAGCACCCGACGGCCAATGAGAACAACGCTGGTTACCTTCCCGAGGAGCGCGCCTGGATGGACGGTTTCATCGGGGCCGGCTACTGTGACACCTTTCGGCTCCTGCATCCCGAACCGCGGCGCTACAGCTGGTGGTCGTATCGCTACGGTGCGCGGCAGAAGAACGTTGGCTGGCGTATCGACTACCACTGCGTCAACCGCGCAATCGGCCATCTGGTACGCGATGCCGATATTCACCACGACGTCTACGGTTCGGACCACTGCCCGATCAGTGTAGCGCTTGATCTGTAGCGGCTCGATCCCCTACCGCAAACAAAAAGCTGACCTTTTACCCTGTTATTCAGTATTTTTTGCATTGGGACTATGGAAGACAACGCGCAACGACTGGCACTGTTTCCGATGGGGGCGGTGCTGCTACCGTCCATGCTGCTGCCACTGCACATCTTCGAGCAACGCTACCGGATGCTGATCGCGCACTGCCTTGATAACGGCGTACCGTTTGGAGTTGTGCTCTCGGGCAGTAACGGGACACGCGACATCGGCTGTACGGCACGCGTCGAGCGCGTGCTGGAACGATACGACGACGGGCGCATGGACATCCTCTGCCTGGGAGTAACCAGGTTCCGCATTCGATCCACCTTCAACGATTCCGCCTGGCTGAGTGCCGACGTCGACTACCTCGATGCTCAGAACAGTGCCGCGGCTGAAGGCCAAAACGACGATGGGCTCATGCAGCTGGCGCGCGATACGGTCAAACAGCTGGAGCTCTATGCGGCAATTGTTGGTGGCTCCATTGACCGCCAGGCTCTGCTGCAACTCGGGCCGCACAAGCTCTCGTATGTGGCCGGGGCATCTTCGATGTTCTCTCTGGAACAGAAACAGAGCATTCTGGAGCTTGATTCCACCGCGGAGCGCCTCGGTCTGGTACGCGACACCCTCATAAACGCCATTGCGCGCCGCCGCATGACGCGCGCAGCGCGGCGTGTGATCGGAAACGAGGAGAACATCGACCACCTGCTGAACTGAAACGTCTGCCGGCGCGGCTTCAGGCGGGAGCGAACTGTAACGCAACCGAATTGATGCAGTAGCGCAGACCCGTCGGCACCGGCCCGTCGGGAAACACATGACCGAGGTGGGCGTCACAGCGCGAACAGACTACTTCGGTTCGCAGCATACCCAGACTGTGATCAGCGTACTCTTCCACCGCGGCCGGATCATAGGGCCTCACAAAACTGGGCCAGCCCGATCCGGACTCGTACTTGTCGTCGGAGCGGAACAGCGCTGCTCCGCAGCAGACGCAGCGATACGTGCCGGCGGCCTGGTTGTGGTAGTACTCGCCGCTGAATGCCCGCTCGGTCCCCTTGCGGCGCGTAACGTGATACTGCTGCTCGCTGAGCTGCTTGCGCCACTGCTGATCACTCTTGTTGATCTTGCTCTTGCTGGCCATAACCTTCCCCTGAACCTTGCCTGCGAGTATAATATACGCAGATCTGACGCCAGTCGGCAGCAAGAATTCAGTTCCACGGTAGCCGACTGATCCTTTTTGGTGTAGAGTTATGGTAGCGCACACAAGGAGACGAAACTGATGGACTCGTACAAGAAGAAGATCGATCGACTCCAGGATGAGATGGATGAGAAGCGAGCGCTGATCGCGCAGGACCACCGAGCGATCGGTAGTCACGTGCTGACCATTGAACCGGCTCTGCTGACCTCCAGTAAGCTTGCCGCCCAGAAAGACGAGATCGCCCGAATAGAAAGCCGGATCGAAAGTCACGGACAGTGCATCGACACGATCAACTCCGTGCTCGATCGGCAGCAGCGCATCGATAGCGACATTGACGCGCATCAGCAGGAGATCGTCGAGCTGGAAGAGAGCGTTACGCCAATGCATGAAGAGATCGGCAGGCAGGCGTTCGATGTGTACAAAGAGAATCCATTTGTCGATCAGCAGTATGTTGACATGTTCTCCGACCTGGTGAAGAACCAGGAGGATATCCGTGAGATTGATGAGCAACTCTCGCAGCTGGAACGGGACACCGAGGAGAAACCGTTTCTCGACCGCATGGTCGCCAAGGGCAAAATCGCCCTGCTGCGCAATCGGCGCACCACGCGCGAGCAGAACAGTCCACGGCTGCTGCGCAAAGCGGGAAAAGCGGTAACGGAGAGCAGTTTTGTAACCGTCGCTGATGCCCCGGCACTGACTGCCGCGCTTGAGCCGTACCACCAGGTCCATACCAGGATCGACGGGATACGGCGTACAATCGGCGACCTCGAGAATGAGCGCTCCACGTTGGACAATCAACTTGCCGACCTGGAGGCCGACAAGAAACCGCTGCGCCGCGTAGCCGACCTCGAGCAACAGATTGAGTCACTGCGCACGGCGCTGGAGTCGGTATATCAGGCAACCGGAGATATCTACGTTGCCGAGCTCAAGAAGGATGAGAAACCGCTGGACGCGGTAGCCGATGCGGTCGGACGCGTGCAAACCCGGCAAAGGGAACTGTCCGGTCTGGAGAAACAGGTTGAACGGCTACGCGCGGCAATCGCGGTTGGAGAAGTCGAAAACCGCATCACCGGTTACCAGAAGAAGATCGCCGCGCTTGAGGACAAGATCGCCGAGCAGCAGCGCACCGTGCAGCAGTACCAGGAAGAGATGGCGCAGGCCGAGGCCGAGAAGGCTGACCTGGAGAAACAGCGCGGACCGATCGACAAGCTGTAGTCCGGCATCGTACGACCCCGAGTCACTGTGAGCACGGACCAGAACCCTCTGTTTGCTGACACGCCCTCTCAGGAGCCCCTGGCGGCGCGTATGCGGCCGCGTACGCTCGATGAGTTCATCGGCCAGGATCACATCATGGGTCAGGGAAGGCTGTTGCGGCGTGCTATCCAGGCCGATATGCTCTCCTCCCTGATCTTTGCCGGTCCGCCGGGTACCGGCAAGACCACCCTGGCGATGGTGATTGCCAACACCACCCGGAGCCGATTTGCCTCGCTCAACGCGGTGCTCAGCGGAGTCAAGGAGGTGCGTGCCGAGATCGAGACGGCGCGCGAGCAGATGACGCTGCACGGCCGGCGTACGATTCTGTTTGTCGACGAGGTCCACCGCTGGAACAAGGCGCAGCAGGACGCTCTGTTGCCGTGGGTCGAAAACGGCACCGTCATCCTGATCGGCGCGACCACCGAGAACCCCTTCTTCGAGGTCAACGCCGCTCTTGTCTCCCGTTCACGGATCTTCCAGCTGCGCCCGCTGAGCGCCGACGAGTTACGGCGCGTCGTCGAGCACGCGCTGGCGGATCCGGTACGCGGCTACGGATCACTGCGTGTGCGGCTGGCCGCTGACGCGCTCGACCACCTGATCGCGGTAGCCGACGGTGACGCCCGCAGTCTGCTCAATGCGCTGCAGCTTGCCGTAGAGACCGGCACGGCGCAGTTTCCGCCGCCGCACGGCACCGAGATCCGGGTGTCGCTGGAGGCGGCAGAAGAGAGCATACAGCGCAAGGCGCTGCTCTACGACCGCGAGGGAGACTACCACTATGACACCATCAGCGCGTTCATCAAGTCGCTGCGCGGCAGTGACCCTGATGCTGCACTCTACTGGATGGCGCGCATGGTGGCCGCGGGTGAGGATCCGCGCTACATCCTGCGACGCATGCTGATCTCGGCCGCCGAAGATGTCGGCATGGCCGATCCCAATGCGCTTCAGGTCGTTGAGGCGGCGGCACGCGCCTACGACCGCGTCGGCCTGCCCGAGGGCCAGTTTCACCTGGCTCAGGCGGCGCTCTACCTGGCGACCTGCCCAAAATCAAATTCGGCCCTGGGGTACTTCGATGCCCGCGCAGCAGTAGAGAAGGAACGCTCGCGCGACGTGCCACGCCATCTGCGCGATGCCAGCCGCGACCGGCAGGGATTTGGCCACGGTGAAGGATACCTCTATCCGCACGCCTACCGCGACCACTGGGTGGCGCAGGCCTATCTGCCCCGGCAGTTGCAGGGGCGCCTGTTCTACTCACCGTCTCAGCAGGGGTACGAGGCCCGCATCGCAACCGAGGTTCAGCGCCGCCGCGAGCTGCAGCTGGCGCTTGTGGCCGAAGACGCCGATGATCAGGAGATCCTGACTTTCTCGCCTCCGGATAGCGAACGCGAGCGCTGGTTGCTGCGCGCGGCCGCCGCCCGCAGCGCCGTGCTGCACGATATCCGTGAACGGGTTCTGGCGGCGGCCGAGCTCCGGCGCCACGAGCGCGTGCTGGTAGCCGGCGTCGGCGCAGACGTACTGGTATGGGAGGCGCTGCGCCGTACGCCCGAGGGTTTGGTTGCCGCGCTGGCGAACGACCGCGCTCATGCCGAACGGATCAGCTCCCAGGCATCGCGGCTCGAGGCGCTGCAGCGGCCACTGGTCTGCCTGGCCGGTCCGTCGCGACTGCTGCCGGCGCCCGACTGCGCCGAATCGGAACTGTGGCCCGACAGGTTTGAAGCGCTGCTGGGCCGTAACCTGCTGCAGAAGCAGAGTGACAGGATCGCAGCGCTGACGGAAATCCGGGCGCTCTGCACGCCCGGCAGCGGCCGCGTTGTCCTGGCCGAAACCGTGGCGCACGCCGGTTCCCGGCTCTCCGAACTGTTCGGACACGCTCTGAGTACCGGGCAGCGCCGGCTGCTGGCGGAGGCCGAGCGGGCGGTGTACGAGGACGCCTCCAACCCGATGGTCAACTGGGATCTGTCCGACGTGCGGCACTGGTTTGACCGGGCCGGACTGGAGCAGGCCGGTCACGAGCAGATTGCACATACCAGCCGCCGGACCGTCCCGCCCGCCGAGCTGCAGCGCTGGCTGCTCGACGAAAGCGGCCGGCTCGGCGCAGCGCTTCGCAGCCGCAGTGACGAAACAGACCTGCAGCAGATGGCCGCCACCATGATCAGAGCTCTGCCGGCCGAGGGCGTCGACTGGAAGACCACGGTCGCGGTAGTCTGGGGTGTCGTTCGCGCTTGACAAAAGGCGCAAAAACGTGGAACATTCGAGTCTACAAATCACGGTGGATGTAGTTCAATGGTAGAGCACCAGATTGTGGTTCTGGTTGTTGCG
>RECP01000073.1 GCA_007693945.1 Spirochaetaceae bacterium | reverse complement strand
TGGTTCTCATACGGGCGGACGTGTCCTCCTCGGTAACGATCTCCGCGCTGCCTGCGGCAGACAAAGATGTCGCGGCCACAATCACCATCAACACCACCAACGCCAACACCACTGTCTTTCTGATCATGGTATCCTCCTTGCACCGTACGTGCACGGCAAGAAAGAGAGTAGGCCCAACAGACGTGCGCTGGTCAAGAATTAAATGCGCCTGTACGGTTAACAGTTTCACACTCCGATCGACGTCCCCTGCGGGCGGCGCTTGAAGCCGAGTCTCCACAGTCCTACAATGTACGCATGGCACAGGCTCGGAACGTCGCTACACCAACCGGAAGCGAGTACCCGCCCCGCCTGCCGCGCCGCCCGGGCGGGCGCTTCACCGCAGGCGCTATGTTTCGTTCGGTCACGCTGCTCTCGGCCGCGCTTCTCGCGGTTGCCATGGTTTCAGTTGCCGGCTTCGGTCTCGTGGGGTGTGCCGCCGGGAAAGGCGAGTTCGAATCGGAACCCGGATCCCAACGCTCTGCGGAGCTCGAAGCGCTCATAGCGCAGTTCGATCGGGAGGTTCCGCGGCTGCTCGATCGATACGATATTCCGGGGGCCGCGGTCGCGCTGGTTCGCCACGGCGAGCCGGTGTGGTCGGGCGGCTACGGTTACGCCGATCTCGACGCCCGTGAGCCGGTCGATTCCGAGACCGTGTTTGAGGCGGGGTCTATCGCCAAATCCATCACCGCCTGGACGGTGCTGCGGCTGGTAGACCAGGGCAAACTCGCGCTCGATGATGCGGTTATCACCCATCTCCCGGACTCGGTCGCCGAGCGCTTCCGCGCCGCCGGCGCGGGCGGTGTTCCGGCCGAGACGCTCACGGTCGGCGAGCTCATTTCTAACAGCGGGGGGATGCCGTTCGCGCTCGGCGCGGGTGATCTCGAAGACCTCCGCGAGGGCCGCATGGATATCGAGCACCTACGTCGAAGAGCGCCGTCCGGCGAGCGCTTCGAGTACTCCAACCCGGCGTTCGTTATGGCGGCGCTGATGGTGGAGAGGGTAAGCGACGCACCGTTTGCCGAGGTGGCCCAACGCGAGGTGCTCGACCCGCTCGGCATGCAAAACAGCGGCTTCGGCGCACAACCCCGTTTCGCCGAGTCGGCCGCTACCGGGCATACCTTCGACGGCACACCGGTACGGTGGGACAATCGCGGTCCGCCAGGCGCGGGCGGGTTCTACTCAACTGCGACCGATCTCGCCCGCTTTCTCGCCGCGTACCACGCGCACCACGGCGCGGCCACACCCGATGCCCGGCCGGATACCGAAACCGTCCTCTCGGCGAGCGCTTTCCGCGCGATGCTGGATCCGGTTATCCGGGTAGGGGGTGCGTACCACACTCTTATGGCCGAGTACTACGCGCTCGGTCACTTCGTCGATTTTCTCGAGGGATACCCGCTCGGCGAAGACTCCTCCGGTTTGCCGGTTAAGGGCGTAACCCACGGCGGCGAATCCACCGGCTGGTTAACCGCGTACTACACCATTCCGCAAACCGGTGACGGGTTTGTGCTTCTGACAAACAGCCGGCGCAGTTGGCCGCTCATGCGGCTCGCCCGAACCTGGGTAGATGCGCTGGCGATACCTCACCCAACGATGGTGCAAAGCTACTACCGGCTGCGTGCTGCGGTTATCGGCTTTGGAGCAGTCACCGCCATCGCGGCGGCCGGTGTCTTGCTGATGGTGCTCCGAAGGCGCAAGCGGCCGTGGGCCCCGACACGCCTGCGCGCGCGAATCGGTGCCGCAGCGCTTGTGGCGACAGGCGCTGCGCTGCTGGTCGGCTGGTGGGCTATAGCGCACGGGGTCGTCTCGATGTTCTTCCCGGTCCTGGTTGCACTGCCTGCGGCGGGCGTGACGCTACTCGCGCTGGTTCTGGTTGCGGCAAATCTGCCGCTCACCGTA
Source organism: Spirochaetaceae bacterium (assembly GCA_007693945.1). Classification (GTDB taxonomy): domain Bacteria; phylum Spirochaetota; class Spirochaetia; order DSM-27196; family PWMO01; genus PWMO01. The sequence goes on along the minus strand of RECP01000073.1, from coordinate 1,310 downwards.
CGGAGATAGGTAACCGATGCTTGCCGCAACACGCCGGTGGGGGTACGCGCGAGAACTGCTCCGCTGAGAGCAGAACCATCGTGTCTTCCCTCATTGCCATCGTGTCGATCGGGAGTGTTGCCTGCACAGGAAAATAGTCATATAATGGTCACATGAAGACCATTGGGATTGCGGAATTGAAAGCGCATCTCAGCAGGGAGCTGCGCCGAGTTGCCGCCGGTCACACGGTCGTGGTAACCGATCATGCGCGGGCCGTTGCGCTATTGAGTCCACTTCCAAAGCGAGTCCCTGTCATTCGACCATCCGACGGCGCGCTGATACTTCCGGAGGTTGAGCCGCTGATCCGGTCGGATCCACTGGAGTTCCTGGCGGCTGACCGAGGCGATCGGTGACCGCCTACCTCGACTCGTCGGTGGTGCTTCGCTACGTTCTGGCCGGCGAGATCACGATTCGACACGTCCTTGAGTACCCGCGGGTGATATCCAGCGAACTGATGGAGATCGAGTGTCGCCGCGTCATCCATCGCGTACGTCTGCACAACGAGTTGAACGACGATGGAGTGGTGGAGGCGAATCAGAGACTCGCAAGCCTTCTGCGCGGCATCGATCTGGTGGAGATTTCGCGAGAGGTAAAAGCGCGCGCCGCTGAAAGCTTTCCCGTCGTTGTCCGTACGCTTGATGCGATCCATCTCGCAACGGTGCTGTTATGGGCCCGCGATGTGGACACCGAGACTACTGTCGAGGAATCAGTTCATGTCTTCTCCCTGGACGCCGCGTTCAACACCTGTGCTCGGGCAATCGGGCTTGAGGCACCCCTGACCGGCATGAAGTAGCCCGGTGTCCACGCCCCGACTGGAAAGTGGTGCCAAAATTGTTTTTCTCCGGAGCGTTTTGAAGCAGCAGCTCCCGGGTTCTGTCCCAATCCGGCGGTCGCAGTGTCTCGTGCGCTGCCGAGCTCCCGTTGGAGGTCCAACGTGGCGGTAGGCGCAAGCTCAGGATGGTAAACAACGCGTCGCAGCTGCAGCAGTTGCGAGTTCCACCGAAGAACCGACTTGAGGAATTGAAGGGGGAGCGTGCTGGTCAGTTCAGTATTCGCATAAATGACCAGTGGTGCGTCCGTTTTACCTGGACCGCAGGCGCCGCGTACGATGCGGAAATCACCGATTATCACCAGGGGTAACCGCATGCAGAAGCTTCCGAACATACATCCGGGTGAAGTGCTCAAAAAGGAATCTCCGGACCCTATGGGTATCTCAGCCGAAGCGGGTTCAGCCACGAGCAAAGACGCTGATCCACGATATCTCCCTGGCG
>RECP01000092.1 GCA_007693945.1 Spirochaetaceae bacterium | reverse complement strand
GCGCGCAGGAGCTCCATGCCAACCGACCCCGTACGGCCAAAATGAGAATTGCTGCTCTACCACGGCTCTAGCTTGACGCAGGGCCCTGGTTTGTGTTTATTTGTATATACAAATGATTTCCGGTTCGAGTGGAGGAGTAAGGTGCGTAGGTATTCACACGACATCATTGTGATTGGCGGCGGCGCGGGCGGGCTATCGGTTGCTTCGGGCTGCGCTCAGTTGGGTATGAAGACCGCGTTGATCGAGCGCGAGCATATGGGTGGCGACTGTCTTCACTACGGCTGCGTTCCGAGCAAGACGCTGCTGCACGTCGCCGGCCAGTTCGCCGCCGCGCGCGAGGTTGCTTCACTGTCGCGCATCACTGCTGCCGCGCCGCAGCCGGACATGATGGCAATCAACGCCCGCATAACCGCGGTAATCAACACAATTGCCTATCACGATTCGCCGCAGCGATTTCGTTCGCTTGGGGCTGAGGTCTTTCTCGGTTCGGGCAGCTTCACCTTGCCCAACGAAGTCGAGGTCAACGGCGAGCACCTGTCGGCCAAAACGATAGTGATCGCAACCGGAAGCCGTGCCGCGATACCGCCGATTGAGGGTCTGGCGGAAGCCGGTTACCTGACCAACCGCGACGTTTTCAGCCTGCCTGAACTGCCGCGTTCGCTCGCCATCCTCGGGGCCGGCCCGATAGGCGTTGAGCTCGGCCAGGCGTTCAGCCGGTTGGGAAGCTCCGTTACCATTATCGATATGGCAGCGCGTATTCTGCCGCGGGATGACGGCGAGATGTCGGCGATTGTATCTGCGCAGCTGGAACGCGAGGGTGTACACACGATCATGAACGCGACCGCCGTCCGCGTGGCGCCTGGCGGCCGGAAGAAGGTGATACAGCTCAGTGTTGCCGACGGCAGCGGCGCGTCCCGGTCGCAGACAGTATCGGCGGACCAGATCCTGGTTGCGGCGGGGCGCCAGGCGAACACCGATTCACTGAACACAGCCGCCGCAGGGTTGGAACTGGGACCCAGAGGGTATGTTCCCGTCGACGCGTCACTGCGCAGCAACGTGCGCCACATCTATGCCGTAGGGGACAGCAACGGCACCTACCCGTTCACCCACGTGGCCGGCGCCGAGGCCGCGGTCGTCGTACGGCGCGCCGCGCTGCACGCCGGCGGCAGGATGAACTATCGCACCGTGCCGTGGGTCAGCTACACCTATCCGGAGATAGCCCACGTGGGGCACTCCGAGGAAAGCGCCGCGCGCGAAGGCATCCGGCACCGGGTGGTGCGTCAGAGTTTTTCAGGCGTTGACCGGGCCCACGCCGAAGCTGCGAGCGAAGGGCTGCTCAAGATCATCGTGGACCGGCGCGACCGCGTGCTCGGCGTCCAGATTGCCGCCGCCGGCGCTGGAGAGCTGCTGGCTCCAGCGCTGCACGCAGTAGGACGGAAATGGAAGCTTTCAGCCTTCCGTACGGCAATGACACCCTATCCCACGATGAGTGAGGTTTTCGGACGTGCAGTATCCGCCCAGCTGGCGCCGAAGCTGTTCAACCCGCGTGCGCGCAGAATTCTGCGCGCACTGTTCCGGTATCGAGGCAGCGGGCCACACGCCGCGGCGTCGGCCGCCGCACACGGGGAGTAGATCATGGAGAGCAGGACAATTTCAGGCGTACTACTGAAGAACGCGCGCCTGCTGTTATTCGGCGGTGCCGTTGCGCTGCTGCTCATGCTGGGCTGGGCGCTGGATGCTCCTCGTCACCTGCACAGCGCGCTGCTGTGGGTCGACGGGTTGGGCCTGTGGGGACCGGTCGTGTACGTGCTGATCTATATCCTGATCTGCGTGCTACTGATCCCCGGTTCGATCCTGACCCTCGGTGCAGGCGCCGTCTTTGGTGTTGTGCGAGGCAGCATCTACACATCGGTAGGCTCCACGCTCGGAGCCACGATCGCATTTCTGGTGGGCAGGTTTCTGCTGCGCGACTGGGTCAGGCAACGGGTCGAGAGCAGCCCGCGCCTGGTTGCCGTTGATGAAGCAGTTGGCCGAGAGGGCGCCAAAATAGTGTTCCTGCTGCGTATGTCGCCGCTGGTGCCGTTCAGTATTTCCAACTATGTCTACGGGTTGACGAGGGTCAAAACCAGCAGCTACGTGCTTGCCTCGTGGGCGGGAATGATTCCCGGTACGGTCATGTACGTCTACATCGGCTCACTCGCCCGGCGCCTGGCAGAGCTGGGAGCCGCCGGGCGCTCGACAACGCCTATGGAGTGGGCCCTTTACGTTTTCGGCCTGATTGCGACCATCGTTGCGACGGCGCGGGTGACGGTTGTGGCGAAGCGGGCCCTGAACCGAAGCGTCGGCCTGGACCAGCGGTCGGCCGCGAGCCAGGCCGTGCCGGAGGACGCCTGAGCCAACAGCGGCCGAGTATGAACGGCGGTTACGTCTATTCCAGCGGTTTCAGGTCGGCGAAGATCCACGGGATCAGTTCACTAACCGTCGGGTGCGGTAACACCGTATCCTGAATCGCGGTGTAGGGCAATCCGGCCTGTATAGCCAGCGCCAGCATACCGACAATCTCGTCGCCCCCGACACCGAAGACTGTCGCGCCCAACAGACGGTTGCTGCCGTCTTCCACCAGCACCTTCACCAGTCCCGCGGTCTCATCCTTTTCACGGGCGCGGTTGATCTTGCTCATTGGCATGCCGGCCATCAGTACCCGCTTGTCACTGCTGCGCGCCTCTGTCTCGGACATTCCTACGCGGGCCAGGGGCGGATCGATGAACATCGAGTGGATCGGCGTTCGATCGCTGATTCTCCTGCTTCCGCCCCAAAGATGGTCGAGAAAAACCTGGCCGTCGTGAACCGAGGTGTGCGTGAATGCGCCGCGGCCATTGACGTCACCAAGCGCGTAGATGTGCGGCACCGAGGTGCGCCCGAAATCGTCTACCGGGATGAACCCGCGCTTGTCGACCTCTACACCGGCAGCCTCAAGATTGAGCTCGCTGGTGTTGGGTACACGTCCGACCGCCACCAGAATGTGCGATCCTTCGATGGTCGTGTCCTGACCGCCGCGGCGGTACGTCAGCGCCACGCCGTCGGGATACCGCCGGCTTTGTGCGAGCTGCACGGCGTCGACACCCAGCTGGAACTCGATTCCCTCGGCCGACAGCACCTCGAACGCGATAGCGCTGATATCAGGGTCCTCACGGGTCACAATGCGCTGATTGTGTTCGAATACGGTGACCTGGCTGCCGAACCTGCGGTACACCTGCGCGAACTCCAGCCCGATGTAGGATCCGCCCAGTACCAGAAGGTGCTCGGGTAACGAGTCGAGGTCGAGAATGCCGCGGTTATCGAGCCACACCACGTCTTCGATTCCGGGTATTGCCGGGGTTCGTGCGCGGGTGCCGGTGTGGATGATGATTGTCTCACCGCGCAGCCGGGCATCGCCCACGGCCACGGTGCGGTCGTCCACGAACCGCGCCGACCCGGAGTAGAAGTCAGTCGCGTCTTCCAGCCAGGCCCGAAATCCGTCACTCGCGGGCGCGCGCATCGAGTTGACGCGCTGCATCACCTTGTCAAACCGGATCGCCACGCGCGACACATCCACACCGAAATCGGATCCACGCCGCGCCATGTGCGCCGCGCGGGCACTGGCAACCATCGTCTTGGTTGGCGTGCAGCCCCAGTTTACGCACGAACCCCCGACGCGGTCGCTCTCGATAGTTGCGATTTTCATGTTACGGCCGAGCAACTCACCAATAACGGTACCGGTTGCCTGTCCGGTACCGATAAGAATCACATCGTAGTTCTTCACTGTTTGCCTCCCCCACTCCGCAATGTGTTCGATCAGCCTGTGTACAAACCCGTCAAGCCAGACCGCGTCGTCGTGCCCGGCCGAACCTCAAAACGACACTTCCGGTCGCGTTCAGATCAGATGCTTGTAAGTACAACCATTAGAAACGGAAGACCCGTATGGTGTCAACCCGTTGTGGTAAATCTTCCCCGATCATGAAAGGCGTTCTTGGCATCATCGACGCATACGGATCGCTGGACTCGTACTTCCGGGGCTACGTCAACAGCACGCCATTGCACAACAGCCGGAGCTCCATGACGGCGGCGCCCTGCGTTACACAACTGTCCGATATGATCAGCAAGAACTTGAAAGCGCGCGGGTTCACGTTCGTTGGGTCAACGATCTGCTACGCGTTCATGCAGGCGATCGCTATATGACAGGATGCACCGGCGCACCAACCCGGAATAGAAAACGTAGTGGTGCCAGAATTGTTGTCGAGACGATTCGAAGCGCGCTAAACTCTGATCGGCCCGGCCGCGAGCGGCCTGCAAACGTTAAACAACAATTTCGGCACCAGCCCGAAAAGAGTTGCCGAACAGCAAACTTGTATATACAATAAAACAGGGAAAGCTGAAAACAAATGAATGTACAGGTACACAAGCTTACAAAGCGTTTCGGTGAGACAACCGTCCTCAAGAATCTGAGTTTCACCGTATCGCACGGGGAGTTCATCTCGGTGCTGGGGCCCTCCGGAGTCGGCAAGACGACGCTGCTGAGAATTCTGGCGTCGTTGGAATCTCCCGACAGCGGCACAGTACAGTGCGGCAGCCAGAATGCGGTGCTGGTATTTCAGGACTACGTGCTGTTTCCGTTTCTCACCGTCCACCAGAACGTGGCATTTGGGCTTGAAGCACGCAGGCTCCCGCAGCGTGAAGTCGGCGCCCGCGTTGGACGGCTGCTGTCGCATTTCGGCCTGAGCGACAAGGCGGCCGAGTACCCGGCGAGGTTATCAGCGGGACAGAAACAGCGCGTGGCTCTGGCCCGCGCACTGGCGGTTGAACCGCAGTTGCTGCTGCTGGACGAACCGCTTGCCAATCTCGATAAAAACCTCAAACGCGATACTGCGCTCTACCTGCGCGGGGTACAACGTGAGTTTGGTATCACCACCATCTGCGTAACGCACGATCAGGAAGAGGCGATGGTTATCTCGGACCGAATAGCGCTACTGCTCGATGGAGAGATCAAGCAGCTGGGAACGCCGGCGGCCGTCTACTACCAGCCCAACTCGGTAGCGGTAGCCAGGTTCATGGGTCCGGTCTCGGTGCTTCCCAATGCGCTGCTGGTCTGCTGCGAAGCACCCGCCGGTGAGCGGTCGGGCACCTGCATGCTGCGGCCTGAACAGGTGGCCCTCAGACCGTCTGCCTCGGGAGCATTGACGGTCAGGGAGGTCCGACTGCTCGGTCTGTATCGGTTCTGCATCCTGCAGGCCGAAGGCACGGACTATGAAGTGTTCACTTCGCATCCGGTCGAGCTGCACCGCGGCCAGCGAGTTGACATCGACCGCGTTCGCGTTTCAATCGATAAGGAGGCCGTCCGTGAAACAGTCTGACCGATACCGCTTACTGCTGCCGGCGTTGACCGCGCTGTTGCTGACTGCCTGCACCGCGCAGCAGGATGTGGATGTGCTCGAGCTTGACTATCCACAGATCGAGCAGCAGGCGCGCGGCACTGAGGTGCGCTTCGCGATGTGGGGCGGTGACGCGCGCATCAACCAGTGGGTCGACAGCTACGTCGCGCCTGAACTGCGCCAACGCTACGACATCCGGCTTGTGAGGGTACCGACTGATGCCGCGCAGGTAGTCAATCGGTTGCTCAGTGAGCGCCAGGCCGGCAGAGAGCGCGGCAGTATAGATCTGATCTGGATCAACGGTGAGAACTTCAGGCGCGCCCGTCTTCAGAACCTGCTGTTCGGGCCCTTCACCCACCTGATTCCCAATCTGGCACTGACCGACCCCGACGAAGTCGGCTACGACTGGGGCTTTCCGGTTGACGGGTACGAGCTCCCGTGGGGCCGCGGGCAGTTCGTTCTGGAGTACGATTCGGCGGTCACGGACCGGCCACCGGACTCGATCGAGGCGCTGGACCGCTGGATTCGGGCCAATCCCGGCCGTTTCACCTATCCTCAGCCGCCGGACTTCACCGGTGCGGCGTTCATTCGCCACCTCTTCTACCACTTCAGCAACGGCTACCAGCAGTACCTCGACGGATTCGACCAGCGTTTATACGAGCGGAACTCCGCTGCGCTGTGGGACTATCTGCGCGAGATTGAACCCTACCTGTGGCGCGAAGGCCGCACGTACCCGGCTGACAAGGCGCAGCTCGATGTGCTCTTTGAAAACCGCGAGGTGGCGTTCAACATGTCTTACACGCAGTCCGGGGCACAGGGGTTGATCGACGCCGGACGCTATCCGTCGAGCGTGCGAACCTTCGTACTACGGGAAGGCACACTGACCGGAATTCACTTCACCGCTATTCCGTTCAATGCTCCCAACAAGGCCGCCGCTATGGTGACCGCCAATTTCCTGCTCTCCCCGGATGCCCAGTATTCCAAGTTCATTCCACAGAACTGGGGCGACTTCACGGTGCTGGATCTTGACCGTCTGGACGACTCGGATCGCCGGCGCTTTCTGGAGCTTGATCTGGGACCGGCCACGCTCCCGGTAGACGTGCTGGCGCAGCACAGCGTACCGGAAATACCGGCCGAATACGTTGACGCGCTGGTCGAAGGCTGGCAACGGGAGATACTTCGACGTGAGTAGTCAGCGTGTCCGCACCGCATCTGCTTTTCTGCCGCTACTGCCGTTTGTGCTGTTCATCGCCGCCGGCATCGGCTATACCGTGATTCAATCCATGGGCGCATGGATTACGGTCCGCCCTGGTGATGTCTACCCCGCCGGCTACGGGGTCATTCTGCAATCGGCCTGGTTCTACCGCTCACTGCTGTACAGTCTGTGGATCGCAGCCGTCTCAACGGCGCTGTCGGTTGTGCTGGGAACAGTGCTGGCGCTGCTGCTGCGCGGCTTACCGCAGCAGCTCTATCCTTTCGCGCTGGTCTACAAGATTCCCCTGATTCTGCCGCACGTGGTGATCGGGTTGATCGTGCTGGTCGGCTTTGGCCGCGGAGGCGTGCTCGGCCGGCTGGCGGCCGCCCCCGGCAGCACGGCTCTGATCAGCGCCTACGTATTCAAATCCGCATCGTTTGTGACGCTGTTGGTCTACGCCGTGCTGCGCAGCTTCGACGCGCGGCAGCTCGAAACCGCCCGGATGCTCGGAGCCGGAGCGTGGCAGAGTTTTCGGCATCTCCTGCTGCCGGTTATCGGGCCGCCGGCCGCTACCGCCGGCGTCATCGTGTTCCTGTTCAGTTTTGGCGCTTTTGATCTGCCGTTTCTGCTCGGTGCCAGCCGCCCGGCGATGCTGGCCATCGATATCTACAATCGCTACTGGTACCGTGACCTCCCGGCACGGCCGGCCGCAATGGCCAGCCTGGTGGTCATGTTTCTGTTTTCGACGCTGTTTGTCGCGCTTTACTTCCGTCTGGTTCGAAGGCAGAAGCACGGAACGCGCCATGTGTGAACGCTCCGCCCGGGCGTCGCGACGCCCGGATGTTGTGCGCCTGGCACTGATCATTGCCCTGTTCGGGCTGCCGGTCATCATGCTGCTGACCTCCAGTCTCAGCGCACGTGGCGCGGCGACGCTGACACTGCGAGCCTGGCGCTACCTGTTCGCGGAACGACGCACCTTCCTGACCGCGCTGGCATCGTCACTGGGCTACGGTTTCAGCGCCATGGTGGTTGCCTTTGCGAGCTCGGTTCTGCCCGCCAAGGCGCTGGCTCGCGCTCACGGATCGCGTATCGCGGTAGTAGAAGCGATCCTGCTTGCACCGGCACTGCTGCCGAGCATCACCTTTGCAATTGGTGTGCATCAGCTCTTCATTCGCGCGGGCCTGGTCGACACCTGGATAGGCGTGCTGCTGGTACTGTCATTCGTGAGCTATCCGTACATGCTGCGCGCGCTGATTGCATCTTACGAGTCAATTGACCCGGCCTACGAGCAGTGCGCGCGCAACCTCGGTGCCGGCGCGCTGCGCACCTTTGTGCGCGTAGAACTGCCGTTTCTGCTGCCGGGTGCGGTAGCCGGAGGATCGGTGGTCTTTCTGGTGGCCTTCTCGGATTACTTCCTGGTATTCCTCATCGGCGGAGGAATCGTACCGGCCTTCACCAGCTATCTGGTTCCGTTTATCCGCTCAGCCGACTACTCGATTGCCGGCGCGCTCTCGCTGGTCTTTCTGCTGGTTCCCGTCGTGCTGTTCGTGCTGCAGGACCGCGCGCTGACTGTGCTGTTGCGCCGTCGCGGCATGGCAGTCTGAGCGGCCGCACCCTACTCCTCGTAGAGCCGTTTCAGCGCCGAAAGCGCCACCATCCAGCGCCCGCGTCCCACGCGCCGCATGGTTCGGGCCTGTGCCGCCTTCCAGCGCGGCAGACACTCGTTGATCACCAATCGCCCCTCGCCGCTGAGCGCGTACTCGCGCCGCCGGCGGTCGCCGCCGCGGACAACCTCAACCAGCCGCGAGCGCACCAGCGCCTCCATGTTACGCGAAACGGTACTCAGATCGGAGTTGAGCCGCTCGGAAAGGTCTCCGGTGGACAGAGGCGACCGCAGCGCCAGGTTCAAAAGCACCGTGAACTGGCTCGCTGTTATCGCGGCACCACGAAACTCTTCGTCAAACCAGCGCGAAACAGTTTTGTCTGCCCGCCGCAGGTTGTAGCCGGGGCAGAACGCCGCCACCGCGCGGAGTTGGCGCGTCAGCCTGCGGTCTACCGTAGAAGGCCGCAAACTATCCGCAATCTCACGGTTCATTCAGTGCCCAGTCGTAATCATGCCTGGGCCGCGGGCGGTAGCGGTTGTCGGCGTAGCGACGCAAACCGGCCGCCAGAGGCTGCTCGGCGTACTGCAGCATGTGCGCAACAACACCCTCGATGCTGTCACCGTAATCGACCTGGTACCATTCAAAGATGCTCGACATGTGCAGGCGGCCGCCTTCAATTCGCGCCCCGCGCGGATGATTGATGTATTCCGCGGCTGCCAGTTCTAACAGCTCACGGTAGTTCTCAGCGGTGAACGGTACGGGTTGCAGGTTAGGGCACCCGATACTGGCACAGTTGACCGCGTAATGGATCCGCTCGTCCTGCCAGATCGGACGGATGACGCGGTGTTCGATGTCGTTGAGTGACATCTCTTCTCCTTCCACGGTCACCAGCTTCGCATCCCAAGGCTGCCTGTTGAACGCCGTTCCCGATATACCGATATCACGGATGGAATCCACCGGATAGTGGTCAAGAATCAGCTCTACGGTAACCGCGTTGTAGAGATTGAGCCAGTAGGCCATCTGCTCATCCCGGTTGAGACCCGATACGCGCACCGCCTCCAGATCGGCGATGTACCGCTGCAGGCTCATCCGATCCCCGCGGGTCACCCGGCCGTAGGCAACTCGGCTGACACCCGAGGGATGATCGGGCAGCAGATAACGGTCCAGAAACGCCCCCCAGCGCGAGTGATCCACCCGGGTGATGTCGGCTGGATCGTGCGCTTCCCAGCGCGGCCATAATTCGGCCTGCGGTGCGCTCCACGCTGCCGTACCCGAGAGCAACCAGAATATCGTCACCAGGCTGAGGACTGCTGCAATCCGTGTCACGCCCATACCCTCCTGCGCCGTGCGGCTAATGCATGTATCTACAAATACCACGCTTCAGGAAGAATGTCCAGTAGCCGGTCCGCAACCCGGCGATTGAGGCTGTCCGCAACCGGTTCGAGTCAGTCGATGCCTGCTTGAGCCCCGAGCCCGGAATCATAGAGGTTCTCTGGGTGCGCTTCGGTTCGTGCCGCCCGCAGGCGCACGAATCCGATGTAGTCTCCCTGATCGTTATCGAGCGCCTCGGCAGCGGAGGGAAAGATACCCGTACCCGAGATCTCAATCGCACGCTCGAAATCCCGCCAGTGGCGCCAGCCCTCGGGCATGCAGTCCGCCTCCACCCCGCAGACGGCACGGCAGCGGCCCCAGCGGTCACGCCACTCGTCGACGGTATTGAAGCACCAGCATTCATTCTCCCAGAAACAGCTGCCGTTGGCCTGCGGCTGCAGCAGGTGCGGCGGCGGCTGATCACCAATCGGCTGCATCAGACCGGGAACCGACACGGCGATCTGCCCACCGGGGCGCACGAAACGGCTCAGGTAGCTGAGATAGAGAACGTCGGTGCCGAAATAGTGGTAGGCATCAATCGAGACTACAACGTCGAAAAAATCGCGCGCGAAGGGAATCGCGTGAGCCTCCATGCGCAGCGGCACAACGCGGTCCGCAACTCCGGCCGTACAGGCGCGCTGCCAGTTGTGATCCGGACCGATCCACAGATCCGCGGCCCACACCATCACGCCGTATTCTCGCGCCAGAAAGATGCTGGAAATCGCCCGGCCGCAGCCAAGATCCAGCACACGCATGCCGGGTTTGAGGTCAAGCTCGTTGCTGAGCCACTCGGCAAGCCAGACGGCGTTGGGCCCCATCTGGTTCTCGAGCATCCAGTCATGCCCGTAGTGCCGCGATCGCGGAAACTCGGGCTTATCCAGCAATGCGCTCAGTTCGGTCGTCTCACTCATGGTGATAGCGATAGTAGCGCATTCGGAGCGCAGCGGGTAGAGCCCGCAGGCGTCTTCCGGATGCACCCGCACCGCCATGCCTGCGGCCGGACGCAATACGGACCGTGCTACGAGCCCTGGGGAGGGTTTCCGGAGTGGCCGGTGCGCCGGTGGATCAGAGTTGAGCCGGCTGGGCCGATCAGCCGTAGATTGTCACAATTGAACGCGGCGGGATTCGAACCCACGACCTTTGGCTCCGGAGGCCAACGCTCTATCCAGCTGAGCTACGCGTCCAGAAATGATACCGGCACGCTACATGGAAGCACGCGGCTCTGTCAATACGCTCGCTGCGGCCTCCGCGCCGCCGGGCCTCCGCGCGGCTGTGCCTGCGTGCGTGCGTGTTGCCTCGGCGCAGATGTGACGCTACAATGCGGCCATGAAGCTCAACAGCAAGACCCGCGGCACATTCGTAGGAGTTCTGTTTCTGTCGTTGCTGATCGGCACGCTGGTATGGGAGATCATCGAACGTCTCGCGGGCGGTTTTGGTGTGCCAATCGACCTCTCGGTTGGACCACTGGGCTTCGACGCCCACGTGCTGGCGGTCTGGGTGCGGGCCAACCCCGGCACGGCCGCGGCGGTCTACCCCGGCCTCAGGTTCTTCCAGTCATTGTGAGTGGCCGGAGATGAACGCTGCCCCGATTGTGCTGGCCTCCTCCTCGCCGCGACGCGCGGAATTACTGCAGCAGGTTGGAATCGCATTCGAGGTGCTGGAACCGCACGTCAACGAATCGCAGATCGTGGCCGGGGATCCGGTCGAGACCGCGCTGCTGCGTGCCCGCGCCAAGCTGTCGGCCGCGCTGGAAATCCGCGGCGATGCTGAACACGCGGCACGCCTGGTACTGGCGGCGGACACTGTGGTGTTTATGGGAACACAAACCTTCGGCAAGCCGAAGAGCCCTGCCGAAGCGAGGGCGATTGTCGGGGCGCTGGCCGGCCGCACTCACACCGTGGTGACCGCCTGCGCCTGGTCCGCCTTCGGCCGCAATCTGGCGCTGACCGACACCGCCGACGTTACCTTCCTGCCTCTGTCGGAGCCGCAGCTGGCAGCCTACGTCGCCACCGAACAGTGGCGCGGGGTAGCCGGCGGCTACCGCATTCAGGGTCACGCGGCTGCGTTCATCAGCGCCATCAACGGCTCCTACGCGACCGTAATGGGCTTGCCAATCCATCGCGTTTGCACTATTGTAAGACACTACAACGAGACGCATTAACCGTCTCACCATACTCCGGCCGGAGCAGAGCGTCGGCCGAGAAACAGAGAAGGATCGTACCGTCGCAGGCGGTACGTGCGAGGAGGATACGTGGCAGTAGTAACCATGAAGAACCTGCTTGAGTCCGGTGTGCACTTCGGCCATCAGACCAAGCGCTGGGATCCGCGCATGAAGAAGTTCATCTTCGCCGAGCGTAACGGGATCCACATCATCGACCTGCAGAAGACTATCGTCTGCATCAAGGAAGCCTACGACGCGGTTCGCAGAACGGTTCTGGAGAACAAATCGGTTCTGTTTGTAGGCACCAAGAAGCAGGCCCAGCAAGCTATCCAGCGTGAAGCCGAACACTGCGGCATGTTCTACGTCAACCATCGCTGGCTGGGCGGGATGCTCACCAATTTTTCCACCATCAAGCGCTCACTGATGCGGCTCAAGAAGATCGACAAGATGGAAATCGACGGTACGTTCGAGAGCCTGACCAAGAAAGAGGTTGCGCGGCTCAACAAGGAACGCGCGCGGCTGGAGAAGAACCTCGGCGGTATCAAGGAGATGAAGGAACCGCCCGGGATCGTATTTGTGATCGATACGCGCAAGGAGGCCATTGCGGTGGCCGAGGCGCAGCGCATGGCAATTCCGATCGTGGCGGTTGTTGACACCAACTGCAACCCTGACGGCATCACCTACCCCATTCCCGGCAATGATGACGCCATTCGGGCCATCAATCTCTTCTCGTCGATCATCTCCAAGGCAGTCATCGAAGCCGACAACGAAATCGGTCTCGAGGTGATCGAGCATCTGCAGGAGGAAGATATTGAGAAAGACGAGGTGACCGAGGAAGCCGCGGCGACCGAAGAAAGCGCGGCGACCGAAGAAAGCGCGGCGACCGAAGAAAGCGCGGTGACCGAAGAAAGCGCGGTGACTGAAGAAGCCGCGGTGGCTGAAGAAAGCGCGGTGACCGAGGAAGCCGCCGTGACTGAAGAAAGCGAGGTGACCGAGGAAGCCGTCGAGGAGTCCGCCACCGCTCGGAGCGAGGAGAGCGAGGTTTCGGTCGAGGATCCCCGGTTGGCCGGAGTCGAGACCGCCCCGGTTGCCGAACAGGTCGTGCAGGATCCGGGCGAAGAGGACGAGGGTTTCGCCGCCGAGGACTACTCCGAATACGATCCCAGCGAGGATGAAGCGGCCAAGCAGGCGCGAGAGGCGGCTGCGGCCAGCCTGACCCCCGAAGAAGCGGTTGCCGAAGACGCCGGAATCGACGAAGAGAAGTACTACGAGGAGCCGTAGAACCGGCTTTACACCGAAGAGGAGACACACGTGGACATCAAAGCTTCCGACGTGAAGAAACTGCGAGACAAGACCGGTGCGGGCATGATGGACTGCAAGAAGGCACTGGTGGACGCCGGCGGGGATGCCGCCAGAGCGGAAAAGATACTCAAGGAACTGGGACTGGCCGCCGCGGCCAAGCGCATGGGGCGTGCTACAAACGAGGGCCGCGTTTTCACGCGCGTTACCGCCGACCAGGCCGCCATACTCGAGCTGTCGTGCGAGACCGACTTTGTGGCCCGCAACAACGACTTTGTGGCACTCGGCAACCGCCTGCTCGAGAATCTGATGGACCGCGGCCTGAGCGTGGAATCCGAGCAGATCGAGACCGAAATCAAGAACGCCATCAGCACGATCAAGGAGAATATGTCGCTGCGCCGGTTTGATTCGATGCCGGTTGGCGCCGGCGAAGTAGCGGTAGACTACATTCACGGCGAAGGCGGCAACATCGGCGTGCTGGTCAAGGTGAAGGCCGAAGGTGATGCCGCCGGCAGTCAAGCGGTACGCCGTTTCGCGTTCGACGTCGCACTGCATGTGGCTGCGTTCCGCCCTGCGTATCTGGCGGAAAAAACTGTTGATCCGGGCTATCTTGAGGAGCAGGAAGCCATCTTCCTGAAGCAGGCACAGAATCTCGATAAACCGCAGAACGTGCTGCAGGGAATCGTGAAGGGCAAGATGAAGAAGCACCTGTCAGAGATCTGCCTCATGGATCAGCCGTTTGTCAAGGACGACAAGAAGTCGGTCGCACAGATGGCGGCCGAAGTCGGCAAAGCTGCCGGTGGCACGGTCAGCGTTGTTGACTATCGCTACTACCGCGTCGGTGAAGAGATCGAGTAAGACGCGCTCGCGCCGCTCTGCACCGGTGAGCGGCGCTGCTA
This sequence comes from Spirochaetaceae bacterium, assembly GCA_007693945.1. Classification (GTDB taxonomy): domain Bacteria; phylum Spirochaetota; class Spirochaetia; order DSM-27196; family PWMO01; genus PWMO01. The sequence continues at coordinate 1,686 of RECP01000092.1, read as the reverse complement.
TTCAGACGGAGATACAGACAGATGGACCAGGTACGCAAGCAGGCCGAAGATCGTATGGGTAAGTCAGTGCACGCGCTCGAGGAGGAGTTCAACACCATCCGAACCGGCCGCGCGTCGGCAGCGCTGTTCGACAAGATCAAGGTCGAGTACTACGGCAATCCCACCCCGCTCAACCAGGTAGCAACGATCTCGGTACCCGAAGCACGGCTGGTGGTGATCCAGCCCTGGGACAAGGGGATCATATCCGAAATCGAAAAAGCGATCCAGAAATCGGAGTTGTCGATCAACCCGTCGAACGACGGCAAGGTGATTCGCATCAATATCCCGCCGCTGACCGAAGAACGTCGCAAGGAATACGCCAAAGTTGCCCGTAATATGGCCGAGCAGGCGCGCGTGGCCGTACGAAATATTCGTCGTGACGCCAACGATGAGCTCAAGAAGCTGGAAAAGAACGGCGAACTCTCGGAAGACGAGCTCAAGCGCGCCGAGGACGAAATCCAGAAATCGACCGACAAGTACGTTGAAGAGATCAACCAGGCTCTCGAAGCTAAAGAGACAGAGATTTTGGAGATCTGATGGCAGGTGACGGGCCCCTGGAGCCGGGCAGTGTCCCGACTCACGTCGGTATCATCATGGACGGCAACGGGCGCTGGGCCACTGCCCGCAAGCTTCCGCGCAGCAGCGGGCACCAGGAAGGCCTCGAGGCAGCCAAGCGGATCGTTCGTGCCGCCGCCGACACCGGCACCCGTTACCTGTCGCTGTATGCGTTTTCGACCGAGAACTGGAACCGTACCGCCGACGAAGTCAAGTTTCTGATGGGCCTGGTGACCGGCTACCTGCGCAAGGAGCTGCCGTTCTATCAGCAAGTCGGGGTCCGAGTCGTGCACAGCGGTGATCTGAAACGGCTGCCGCGGGCGGTCCGGAACGAAGTCAAAGGTGTCATCGCGGACACCAGGCAGTTCAACCGTATCATTGTCAACCTGGCACTGAACTACGGCGGCCGTGACGAGATTCTACGCTCCGTCAACCGTATCTGGAAGAGGCGGTTGAAGGACTCAGAAGCTACACCGCTCGACGCCGATCAATTGCGCAGGTCGCTCGACCTGCCGGACTTTCCCGATCCCGACCTTGTGATCCGTACCGGTGGCGAGCGCCGACTGAGCAACTTCCTGATCTGGCAGTGCGCCTACGCGGAACTCTACTTCTGTGACAAGTTGTGGCCCGACTGGGGCTACGATGACTACCTGGCGGCGGTGCGGGATTATTCTCGCCGGAAGCGCAACTTCGGCGGTTCGCGATGAAGAATGTTCTGGTGCGCGTAGTCATGTTTGCCGTTGGCGTGCCCGCCCTTATCGGCGTTGTGCTGCTGATGGCACACAGCTATCATCTGCCGTTCAACCTGCTGATCATAGCGGTATCCGCTATAAGTGCTCGGGAACTGGCCCAGATTCTGGCAGCGCGCCCCGGCAACTACCGTCTCAGTCCGGCAGCCGCGATGCTGCTGGGCATGATTCCACCGGCGGCCACACTGCTGGCACTGCTCGGAGAAACCCCGCTGTTCGTCATCCCGGCCGTACTGACCATCACGGCCGCCGCCCTGCTCGGTTACCAGGGCTTCCGCCGTCACGAGACCGGATTCAGACGCATCATTCCGGCCGTCGGCACATCGTTCTTCCTGCTGATCTA
>RECP01000007.1 GCA_007693945.1 Spirochaetaceae bacterium | reverse complement strand
TAGACGAGGTTCACTCCCGATTGAAGTAGGTGCATCGCTTTGCTGTGGCGAATATTGTAGATACCCGCACTCTGTTGTGAAGATTCGGAGAGAAATGCCGAAATGGTGTAGTTGAAACCTGGAAAGGAAAAGAAGGGAAACCGGGCATTTCGGTTAGGCTACTGCACCCGGCTTCCCCCAACTACAACAGTTATACTACTCGACATTTCGGCGAAAGACTATAGCTTTTCCTGGCTCGAAGATGACTGGCGTAGCGTGTCTGCCCGGCGCCGGTGTCCGAATTGTCGCGAGCCCGGCCGCTTCGCTCGTCATGGGGTGTACCGCAAATACCACTTCCAGGCACGGATCGAAATTCTGCGAGTTCGCTGTCGGACGTGCCGGGTCACCCATGCTCTGATCCCCTCGTTCTCGCTTCCAGGCACCTCGATCGGCACCGAAGAGGCTGAAGCCTATCTGATTGCCCGAGCCGAAGGGGTCTCCCGAGGGAAGGCCGGCGGTATTCTGAGAGCGCACGGCATGAGCGAAGGCTACCCGAAACGCCTCGAACGCACGTTTGCCGCCACCGTGCAGATCGGTAAGGCGCTGCTCGGCGGGATGGGCGAGGTCGAGCAGCACGGGCTTGCGTGGGTTCACTCGGTCTGCGGCGGCACCCAGCGCCCCCTGTACCAGATCAACACGTTTGGCATGGATCATGGACTGAACGGTCTGTGTTTTTGCCGCCGTTGGCTGCTGAAGTATGACCGCTTTGCAGTGGGCGGGCAGCGTTCACATAACGTTGGCTCTGCCGTGAGGTGGCCTGCCCGCGTAGACTCCGGGTGAATGAGTTTCATCACCTGGAGGTAATCGATGAACCACAAGGACCGTGAACGGCAGATCAACGAGATGACCGAGTTTCGCTTCACCCTCGTTGCCGAGCTGGCCAATCCGTACTTGAGCTCGGCGGAGCGACGGCGCATGATCGGCGAGAAGGCGAGCGTGGAACACGAGGTGCCGGGAGTCGGGCGGCGGCGTTTGAGTGAAAGCTGTATTCTGAAGTGGCTTGTCCTGTACCGCAAGTGCGGCAAAGAGGGGCTGAAACCCCGAAGCCGCAGAGACACCGGGCTGTCACGGGTGTTGAGCCAGGCGGAGGCGGCGCTGCTTCTGAGCCATCTGGAAGCCCACCCTGACCTTACCGCCAAGGCCGTACTTCGACGGCTACAGGAATCGGGGCGTATTCGTTCCAACCCTTCAAGCTCCTCGCTCTCGCGGCTGGTCCGCTCGGCCGGCCTCGAGCGCTCACGGCGCATTCAGGCCAGTACCCGGGAGAAGACACTGAAGTTCGACTTCTTTTCACCGCTTGAGTGCGTGCAGGCCGACGGGATGTACAGCGTGAAGGTCCCCGACGGGAAGGGAAAGCTGCGTCACGCGGTACTGCTTGCCTTCCTCGACGATGCTACCCGCAGAGTGCTGCATGCGAGCTTCTCGTTCTCGGAGAACTCTCTCGCCTTCGAAGCGGGCATCAAACACATTCTTGCCGCCCACGGGCGCATCGGGCGGCTGTACTGTGACCACGGCAGCGCTTTTGTGGGCTTGCAGACGCGGCGCATCCTCGATACCCTCGGCATCATCCTCGTGCATTCGCAGGTAGGCCGTCCACGAGGTCGCGGGAAAATCGAGCGGTATTTCAGAACCGCTCGTGAGCAATTCTTTGGTCCTCTGGATACTACGCAGATCACGAGCATCGGGGAGCTTGACCGGAGGTTTCATACGTGGCTTGAAAGCGAGTACCACCGCAGCCCGCACCGCGGTCTGGGCAATCGTACCCCGCTTGAGGTATGGGTCGAAAAAGCGCACCTCATCGTGCCCCTTGAGCCGGGAGTCGATCTGGAGCAGCTGTTCCTCCACGAGACCACGCGCAGAGTACACAAGGACTCCACCGTCACTCTGGATGGGGCGCTCTTCGAGGTGCCCTCGGATCTGATCGGTGAGCGTATCACGCTACGCTACGACCCGCAGCGGCCTCCCGAGCGACGGCGGCTCCACATCATTCGAAGCGGCGAGTGTATCGGCGAGGCTCGCCTGGTGGACTCCTACGCCAATGCGAAAGTCAGGCGTACCGATAATTCCCGGCAGGTGGAGATCACCGACATCCCTGGCGAGGAGGACCGGCCCTCTCGGCCTGTTCGCCGCCCGCTGGACAACTCCCTCTCGGCAACCCGCCTGCCGTGGGACCAGCGTCAGGATCACGATGATGACGACGAAGACGACGCGGCGGCGGCGAGCCCTGTGGAGGCCGGCCGATGACCAGCCGCGAATACCTGAGTTACTACAGCCTTGCGAAGCCACCGTTCGGCAAGGAGATCCCCACCGCCGAGCTTCTCAATCTCCCCCCGGTGGAGCGCAACCTCGCCGCCGCACGGCTGCTGGTGGAAACCCGCGGAATCGGGGTCATCACCGGAAAGGCCGGGACTGGAAAGAGCTGCCTGCTACGCATGCTCGCTGACTCCTTGCCCCCGGGACTCTACAAGCCGCTGTACCTGTGCCACAGTTCGGTAGGACTGGTGGAGTTCTACACGCACCTGGTGGCCCTCTTCGGCCTTGAACCCTGCTACCGGCGGGCAGCGATGTTTCGCGAGCTGAAAGATCATGTGTTGTCAATGAACTCCAGCTCCCACGTCCATCCCGTCCTTCTCGTCGACGAGGCTCATCTTCTGAACAACCAGATCCTTGCCGAGATGCGGCTTCTGACCAACTTCCACATCGATTCCCTCAATGCCCTCACCGTACTGCTCTGTGGCGATGAGACGCTTACCCGCAAGTTCGGTCTGTCGATGCTGGAGGCGCTGGCCAATTCGGTGACCATCACCATCGGCGTCGACGCCCTGGCGAAGGAGGAGACATTCACCTACATTGAGACTCGCCTTGCCGCGTGCGGTGTGAAGAATCCCCTGTTCACCAAAAACGCCCTCGAGCTGATCCACCAGGCCGCCGGCGGGATTCTGCGCACCGTTGGCACCATCGCCAACTCCGCGCTCATAAAAGCGTACCTGTCAAAAAGTCAGCAGGTCGAAGCCGAGCACGTTCACTCGGTCATCGGAAGATAGCATCCTTGCATGCCCCGGTGCGGCATTGCCGCACCGGGGGAACTCTACGGCAAACCGGGAATCGCCTTGACAAGACCACAAAGCGGCAAAAACGAAACCACCGCGGGAGCTTCCAAAACTACAGCCCGGGATTCCCGACTACACCAGCGCGGGAATCTACAGGCGCGCACCCGAGCCAACCCGCTGTTTGCGGTCAACTACATCGACCGCCAGATC
>RECP01000058.1 GCA_007693945.1 Spirochaetaceae bacterium | reverse complement strand
TAAACACGACTGCCTTGTGCTTTGGGGCGCAACGCATTAGAGTGTTCAGCAGGAGAGAAAGTCAGATGAAGAAGCTTGCACTGGTTCTGGTGGTTTTGCTGATACTGGCGACAGCGGTGCCTGCGCGCGCCGAGGATGATCCCAGGCTCTACGCCCTCGGCATGGTGAGTGCGTCCAATCTCTACTTCTCCTACCTGGTCCTGGGTACTGTGGCGGACGGCTACGCATCGGGCGGTTATGGCGTCGACATGGCCACCAGCCTGACCGAGGAAGCGATCGCGCTCACGCGCAGCTCGATCGATGCCCTGGAACTGCTGATTACCAGTGCCGCGATTGCCGGTGATGATCTGGCGGTAGTCGAAGGCTTGATCGAGACTCACCGGCTGCTTCTGGGGCAGGCCAACGGTCTGCTCAGCTACATCGAAGACCCGGGTAATACCGACGATTTTCTGCGTTATCGCGATCTCGCCTGGCAGAACATATCGCAGATGCTGCAGTTCTAGACATCAGTCCCGGGTTGGAAGCGGTGCGTAAACGCGCTATCTTATTGCCCAGGAGGCAACTGATGAAGAAGACCGTGCTGATTGTGCTGCTGGCCATGGTAATTGCGACCCCGGCGGTCGTTGCCGATCGAGGCCCTTTCGGGCTCGGTATTATTCTGGGGGAGCCCACCGGAATCTCGGCCAAGTTGTGGCTGGGGGAGACCCACGCCGTGGATGCTGCGGTGGCGTGGTCGTTCCAGGAAAAAGGGTCGTTCTACGTGCACGGCAACTACCTCTTTCACTTGCCGGACCTGATTACCGTCGACCGCGGCTCGCTGCCCGTTTACATCGGTGCGGGCGGCAAGATAGCCCTGCGTGACGATCCCTACGTCGGGGTTCGGGTGCCGGTAGGCCTGACATACCTCTTCGACAACGCACCGGTCGATCTGTTTCTGGAGATTGCGCCCGGAATCGGGTTGCTTCCGTCAACCAAGCCCGATTGGGGTGCCGGCCTCGGCGTACGGTACTATTTCTGAGCGTCACCAGCCGAAGCGTGAGCAGGATCGTCCTGGCCGTCCATCCTCTGACTCGCCGCTGACCGACAAGGAGCGGGAATGCCCGGTACACGAGGTCCGGCAGGCGGGAGCACGTCGGACGAACTGCTGCGCGTCAGTGCGCTGCTGGGCCGCGAGCCCAACGCGGCGGCGCTGGTATCGGTTCTTGTCGAACAGTCGGTAGACGTCAGCGGATCAGACGCGGGTGCCGTCTATCTCTGGACGGGTGCGGCCCGTGAGGCGTCCGCGTTGCGGCTCGCCGCGCGCAGGGGACGCGCTGAGATGCCGGGCCGGCTGGAGGCTGGAAGCGAATCGGTCGCTTTCGTGGCCGAATGCGGTGAATCGATCGTGGTCCACGGGCGCGGCCGCCGGTTCTTTCAGGACGCGCTGTTGAGCCCGGAGATGCAGAGTGCGATGGTGGTGCCGCTGGATACACCCAAGGCGCAGCTGGGCCTGCTTATCCTGAACTCGGTCTATGCTGACTTTTTCAACCGCAACCGATTTCACTTCGTTGAGAGCTTTGCCGGCCTGGCCGCCGGGATGCTGCGCAACTGCTCACTGTTTGACGAGTTGCGCGATCAGTTGCGTCGTGTCGAGGCGCTCGAGCGCTACCAGGAAAACGTCTTTTCGTCGATGACCAATCTGCTGCTGGCGGTCGACGAAGCCGGCAGGTTGCGCTACTACAATCGGGTAGCCGCCGAGCGGCTGGGGCTCAGCCAGGACGACTTCGGCAGGCCGCTGATGGAGCTTTTCGGTTCCAGCATTGACAGCACGATCCTGGACGCAATCCAGCGCGCCGAGAAGAGCGGCGGCGAGCTGCTGGGTATCGAGGGTATCCTTAAACGTCCGCACGGCAACCTCGACTTCTCGCTGAACGTGTCACCCCTGCGCGGCAAGCGCGGTCGAAACGAGGGGCTCACGCTGGTATTCACCGATCAGACGGCCGAACGCGAGCTCAAGAGCCAGTTTCTGGTGGTCAAGGAAGAACGCCGCGCGGTCAAGGACATGTTTGCGCGCTATCTGTCCAATGAACTTGTCGACAGCATCATGCAACGTCCCGAGCTGGTCCGTCCGGGCGGTGACAAGAAGACCGCGACGATCTTCTTCGCCGATATCCGCGGATATACCGCGTTTTCGGAAACCCGTGAGCCCGAGTATATCATCGAGGTACTGAACGAGTACTTCACCGAGGCGGTCGAGATCATCGTCAACTACCGTGGCTACATTGACAAGTTCATCGGCGATGCGATCATGGCGGTATGGGGCGTGCCGTTGGTGTCCGAGGCTGAAGACGCCGTCAACGCGGTCTCGTGCGCGGTCGAGATTCAGGAACGTGTGCGAGCGCGCGACCGCAGCTTCTTTCGCGGTCCCGCCTCGAATCTCAAGGTTGGTATCGGAATGCATACCGGGCAGCTGGTGGCCGGCAATCTGGGCAGTGATCGCCGCATGGACTACTCGGTGATCGGTGATACGGTGAACGTAGCCGCAAGACTGGAGGGGGTCGCCCGCGGCGGCGATATCGTGATCACCGAGAACACGCGTGAGCTGGTCGGGGATCGCTTCAAGCTGGAAGAGCTGACGCCGGTGAAGGTCAAGGGCAAGCGCGAACCGATTCACGTATTCCGGGTATTGAAGATGCTTCGATAGGAGAGCCGGCCCGACCGGAGGGAGGAGTTTGCAGCATGCAGCAGCTTGTTTATTACGTGCAGGCACACCCGGGAGCTGTCCAGATGATCGTGGCGGCGGGGGGCGTGGCGCTGGCAGCCGCGGTGGTCTGGCACGGCGTACTGAGGGCGGCTTTTCGCCGTAATCTCGAGGCGGTGCTGGCGGCGCCGGAACTGGCCGAAACACGCATCCGGAGACACTATCGGCGTGAGACCCTGCTGTTGCGGTCACGTCTGATCGAGAAGGTAGCGCGTCAGCGGGACCACCGGATTGTCCAGCTTACCGGTATCGACCAGCTCTGGATTGAGCGTTTGGCCAGGTGGCACGGCGCGCGCGACGCCGCGCGCGTGATGGAGTTTGCCCCCGGGCAGGGTATGTTCAGCTGTTTTGTCAGTGCTCTGCAGAGCCCGAAGATTGCCGCGATGCTTCAGGCGTGGATCGATCGCAGTTACGACTTTCTGCCGCTGAGACGCGTGGCGCTCTCCGGACGCGGTGAGCAGTTCGACGGAGCGGCCGCTCGCCGACTGCTTTCCCACCGCCTCGACGAGGTGCGCGAGATGGTCGGCGATCCCGAGTGGCCGGTACGCTACTTTGCCGCGAAGGTGATACTGCACGACGCTGACGAACGCTCGGAGCGCATGCTCTGGACCTGCTTCGCAGACGCCCACCACCAGGTGCGGCGCACCGTCGCCGCCGAGTTCAGCTCTGCCGACCGCGATGCGCTTTACGCCGCACTGCACGATCTCTACCTGCACGACCCGGTCTTCGAAGTGCGCCGCCAGGCACGCACACGGATCAGTTCCGATTTCGCCGACCGTTTCCGAGTCAACGCCGCAGATCTCTCCGAGATCGAAGCCTACCACGCCATTGAGCTGCTGCATCCCGATTCCAGCGAGGACGAAAACGTTGCGTTCCGCTACCTTGGACACAAGAATCTTGAGCTGCGGCTACCTGCCGCAACGCACCTGCAGGAAAGTGGTGCGCTGACGCGCATGCTGCGCCGCGTGAACCTCGGCGACCGCGAAGACTTCGAGCGCGCCGAACGGCTGCTGCGCGCCGCCTGTGAAGTCGGTGTAGCCGGCTTTCTGGACGCGGTCAACCTCGAGAATGAAGGCTCGCTTCTGCTGGCGGCCAGACTGCTGGGCAGCGTCGGCAGTGCTCGCGCGGTGTATCCGGTTGCGCAGCGTATTCTTGCCCTTCCCGGCGATCAGGCGGTTCACCTCGAGATGTATCGCACCGCGCTGGATACGGTACGCTTGCGTGGAGCGGAGGACAGTTTCGAGCTTGTGCGCCGGCAGTTGCAGCAGTGGAAGCATCGCGCCGACCGCTGCACGCTGATTCTGGAACGGATTGCGCCTCGCGCCGAGGCGGTGCTTGCGCCGGAGCTGCTGGAAATGTTGCAGGACCCGCAGACGGCTGCCCGCGAATCTGTGGAAGCGGCACTTGCCGGCATGTCGACCGCGGCCGTCCTGCCGACGCTGCTGCGAATCGTCCGTGCCGGCAGCGTACACCACTCGCATGTCGTTCGTATGAGCGCCGTGCGAGTCATCGGTAAGCTCAAGCTGCCGTTCTGTCTACAGTTCCTGCTCGAGAATCTGACGGCGCTGGAACCCGAAGAATCACGCGCGTTCGTTCGCGAACTGGTCTCGTTTGCCGGCAAAGCGTTCAACGAGCGTGCCCTGCAGATCCTGTCCGGACCCGATGCCGCTGTGCGCGCGGCGCTGATACTGAGTCTGCCGGCTACGGAGAACCGCGAGTACCTCAAACCAATCCGCGAGGCGGTCAGTGATGCCGATCCCGACGTCCGGATTGCCGCAGTCAGAGCGCTGCAGCTCTACAACGATAGCCGCTCGCTTAACCAGGCGTACGATCTGCTGCGAGACCCGGTCGAACGCGTGCGCCGTGATGCCGCGGCCGTACTGGGAGCCCACGGCACACCGTCGGTGCTGCAGCGAATTCGTTCGATGCTGGCCGATGAAAACGAAGTACAGTCGGTCAAACTATCGGCAATTGAAGGCCTGGGCCTTTCGCAGGTACCGCGTTCGATCGCACTGCTCGTCAGCATGCTGGCGGCCGACGATCGCTGGGATGAGCCGATCATCACCGCGCTGGCAACCAAGGCTTCCACCCGGCAGGTCGAGATGCTGGTGGAACAGATCAAGGACGCCGAGCCGCGGGTCCGAACCAAGCTGGCTCGCGTGTTCCGCATGATGGGGGTTGCCGGTGAACGTGCTATGGTTGAATTGCTGCAGCAGGACATCGCGTCGCTGCGGCCGGAGGTCACCGCGGTGCTGGAGGAGCTCGGTTTTGTCGAAGCGACCATCCGCAGGCTGACCCATCGGGATCCGGCGGTGCGCCGGCAGGCGGCGGGCACGCTTTCGATCATCGGTACCCGGGCTGCGTTTCGCGGCATTGTGGTTGCCGCTCGTGATCCCGATTCCGAAGTCCGCGTGCTGGTGACGCGCGCCATCGACAGGCTTTCAACCCGGGCCGGCAGACAGATCCTCGAGGATCTGCAGAACGATCCCGACCGCCGCGTGCGCAGATACACGGCGTGGGCACTGGAGCGACAGCACACCAGATCGTTGTGAGGCGTCGGGGTCGGATTTCCGAACACGCCGTGTCACGGCCTGTGGCGGTCCGTTTACTGGCCGACGTCCAGACCGTACGGCAGCCGCATCAGGATCATCTCATCGCCGTGGCGTTCCAGCGCGTGGATTGCATCGGACAGCAGTTGCACCTCGCGCGGCAGTTGAGCCCGGGCGTGTGTCCGGAGCAGGCGGCGCGGCAACTGCGTCGGAAGCGGGCCTCGCTGACCGGAGAATGGTACAAGGCGGATTTCACGGTCGGGGTCCACCCGCACCCGCAGGGCTTCCAGCGCGTCGCTGAATCCGCCGAGCTGGTCCACCAGCTGCAGTTCGGCAGCCTGGGCGCCGCTCCAGATCCGTCCCTGGCCGGCGTCGTGGACCGCGTCACGATCGAGCGACCGCCCTTCGGCAACAACGCTGACAAAGCGCTGGTAACTGACCTCGATGCTCTGCTGGATCAGAGCAGACTCGTCGGGAGTAAGCCGGCGAAACGGGATACCGAAGTCGGCGCGTTCACCGCGCTTCACCGCTTCCCAGTGGATTCCCAGTCGCTGCGACAACTCCTCGATATTGGGAACTACCGCGAATACGCCGATTGAGCCGGTCACGGTCGATGGCTGCGCCACGATGTGGTGTGCCGGCGCCGCGATGTAGTACCCGCCGGAAGCCGCGACCGCTCCCATGGAAACCACCACCGGTTTCTCACGCGCTGTCAGCGCCACCTCGCGGGCGATTACGTCCGATCCAAGCGGGGAGCCACCGGGACTGGAAACGCGCAGCAAAACGCCCTCGATGGTGTCATCCTCACGCGCCTCGCGCAGTGCCCGCGCCAGCGTGGCCGAGCCCGTGGTTCGCGCCAGATCGCTTTCCCCACCGTGGATATCGCCGACTGCGTAAATCAGCGCGACCGCGGCAGCCGGCGGGTTACTCCAGTGATAGCGAAACTCATCGGGAAAACGTGCGTCGGTCAGCCGCGCGCCCGATCGCCGTGACTCGATCTGCTTCACGAGCTGGTCACGATAGAGCAGTTCATCCACCAGGCCGGCATCCAGCGCGTGCTGTGCAACCAGGTAGGGCCCCCGGTCGACCAGCTCGGCCGCCGGTGCCGCAAGGCGGGTTCCGCGGCCGTGTTCGATTGCGGCGATCAGATTATCGTACAGCGAATCGAGCAGCGCCTCGAGCGCTTCCCGTTCACTGTCGCTCATGCGGTCGCGCGCCAGCGTATCGCCGCCGCTCTTGTACTCGTCACTGCGAAACGCCACGAACTCGATGCCGATGTTGTCGAAGAACTGTCCCAGAAAAAGCCGCACAGAAGAGAGACCAACCAGGTTGAGGTAGCCGTTGGGGTGCAGGTAGACCCGGTCGGCCACCGACGCCGCCAGCGCGTAGTTCAGCGTGTTGGTATACTCGTAATAGAATATCACTTCCTTGCCGCTCGCGCGGAAGTCGTGCAGCGCGGCCTCGATATCCTGGAACACGGCATACGATGCCTGCAGGTTGTGATTGATGAAGACTACGCCGGCTACGGCCGGATCGTCGCGCAGCGACTCGATCTGCAGCAGCAGCTCGGGCAGCGTGATCGGTGTGTCGATCAGCGAGAACGGAAAGAAGTCCGGCCAGCCGCGCTGCTCGAAGACCGCGGGACCGGGGGAGTACTCAACGTAGGTTGTATCGCGCCCACGGGCGATCGAGCGAAACCGGCTGCGTGACACGTGCGCGTACGCGGTTCCGGAGCCGAGGTGGCGGTCGTTCAGCGTAACCTCATGACCGAAGCGCGCGTGGGACAATGCGAACGAGGCACCCAGCGTGAGCAACTCGCGTTCCAGGTCGAATGCCGCATCGACGCGTAGACCGTCAACCAGCTCGGTCTCAACCCGCAGACGCGGCAGCAGAAGCTCTCCGTCGACCAGGTCGCCGTCGACCGCCAGCGTCACGCGATCCTGCAGCTCCGGGCGCAGCAGCCCGAACGGTCTCAGTCCGGCTCCGAATGTAAACGACCAGTCTTCCGGTGCCGCGAAGTAGCGTGCCGTTGTCCCCAGGGAGAGCAGATCAAGCGGCCGCAGCAGTACTCCGCCGCGGTAGACGGCCCGCGACGCCTCCAATTGCGGCAACGTTGCCGAACCGCCGAGGTAGACGTTGGAAAGCGGCTCGAACGCCAGCGAGATCGAGTGAGCGCTGGTCTGCTCACTGTTCTGAAAGACGTAGCTCAACGAGTTACCCGAGAGAAAGAGTGAAACAGTGTCGGCTTGCGGTTGAAACCCGCTCTGCTGGTCGTTGCGGTAGCCGAGAGCCACTGCCAGCCCCCGCGCGTTGCCCACCGCTACGGCTGCGGGATTGAGCAACGGAGCTCGGAAATCATCGCTGGTGGCATGCGAAGCGCTGCCGAACTCAGCAGCGAGGGTCGATGCGACCGTCAACAACAGCATTGCGACCGCCAGCAGCGGTAGGGCCGGTCGAGGAAGACGGCAGAGTTTCATATCGGGCTCCTTATCTCTTGGTTATACATCCGCATGCGGTGTAGCGCAAGCACGCGGTCGGCTTGCCATTTGCGAAGCCGAGGTGTAATGTAGAGGAAGCCATGGAAAAGCGATTGCTTCTGGCAGGGGTTCTCTGTCTTGTGGTTGTGACGGCACTGTCTGCCGGCGGCTGGAACGAGCCCGGCGGCGGGGCCCTGCTGACCAGCAGCGATGAGTGGGGCGTAGAGCGGCTGGAGGCGGAGATCGGCGGCTTCGATTTTGAGTATCGTGGCGGGAGCGGTCCGGCGACGCGGATCGAAGTCTACGGAGCCGCCGATGGTCGGCCGGTAATCCAACGTGACGGCGCGCTGCTGACGATATCGCTGCTTGATCGGGTACGTTTGGCCGCGCCGCGCGGGCGCATCGTAGTGCTGGGGCCGGCAATGATTGACATAACGGTCAGATCGACCGCCGGATCGATTGCGCTGGAGACAATCGCGGCGCCGGAGCTGACCGCGTACAGTAGCTCGGGCGGCATTACCGTAGAGACGGTCGAGGCCGACCTTGATCTTCGCACGGACGCCGGGGACATCACCGTGATTGACTCGGCCGGCAGCAAACGGATTGTGACCGAGAGCGGCAACATCGCGCTCAGCAGCAGCTCCGGCCGGATGGTGCTGCGGTCGGTCAGCGGGAGAATCAATCTCTGGGATGTGACCGGCGCGCTCGACGTGCAGACCGTCTCGGGCGCCATAGACGTTGTGGGGCTGACGCTGCACGACCGCGGCCGCGTGGTAACCGAGAGTGGCCGCATAGAAGTGATTTTTGCCCATGAGCTCGACACGCTACTGTTTGACCTGTCCAGCCGCAGCGGGAAGATTACGGTAGGTGAAGAGATCTGGAGCACGGAGGCTGGCGATCCTGATTCCGACGAGGCTGAAGGGCGCCGGCCGTTTGTCGGGATTTCCGGCAGCGGCCACCAGTACTACCGGTAGTCCCTACAGCGCGCCGTTTTCCAGAAAGCTGTAGTAGCCCTCGGTGCTGAATATGATGTGATCGAGCACCTGAATACCGAGCGTGCGTCCGGCGGCAATCAGTCTTTCGGTTACTTCGCGGTCCTCACGGCTGGGTTCCACGTGGCCGCTGGGGTGGTTATGGGCCACAATGACCGCGGCCGCTCTGTCGTTGACCGGTTCGGCAAATACTTCTCGCGGGTGGACCAGCGCCCGGTTGACCAGCCCTACCGATACAACCCGAGTCGCGATCACTTCATGCGCCCCGTTGAGCGAGACACACAGAAAGTGCTCCTGCTTCCGATCGCTGTAGTGCGATACCAGCGGGACCACGTCGCCTGGAAGACTGATGCGTGCTTTCCCCGGACAGAGAATCCGGCGCGCCAGCTCAAGTGCCGCCGCGACAACAGTGGCTTTTGCCGGGCCGAGGCCCCGGATGGCCAGCAAATCGTCGATTCCCGTTCTGGGTCCATTACGATCGAGCACACACAGTACCTCGGCGGCCACCCGGGTCACCGGACGATCACGCACACCGGTTCCCAGCAGGATCGCTATCAGTTCGTGGTCGCCGAGTGCGGCCGGACCGCAGCTGCATAGACGTTCGCGGGGCCGTTCGCTGACGCTCATCATCTGGATTCTGCCGGTGTAATGGTTGGTCTTCACACCATCTATAACTGCGCCGGATGGAGACGCTGATTGCATTCCGACCGAAGTTTGCGTGCCAAAAGTCGCAGCGACCAGCCGGCTCAGGATACGCCGAAAGTCAACTGCCAGTATCCGACGTCGATCCAGCGCGCGGCGGAGATTGGTCGTTCTTCAAAGGTCATCACGCTCTCGGTTACGTAGTGATTGTAGATTACCGACACCGCCGCGGCATCCGAACCGGCGTTTCCCGGGCGGCCGGCGCGGATCAGCACGTCTTCCTTCCGGCGCCCGTGCGGCTTGCTGACGCGCATACTATCGGATAGCATACGCACGATGCGCACCCCTGTGAATACCGTCTGGTATCTGCTATTCCGATTCTTCCAGGATTGTGCGCTGGTCTATCCGGTCTATCTGATCTATTTTCGGCAGGTAGGGCTCGACTTCGTGCAGATCTCCTGGCTGCTGGCGATCTGGGGCGCACCGGTGATGCTGATGGAAGTGCCCTTCGGTGTGCTGGCCGATCTGTGGAGTCGCAAGTGGTCGCTGGTGCTGGGCATGCTGCTGAAGAGCGCCGGTTTCATTGTCTGGCTGGTGCGACCCGACTTTGTCGGCTTTGCGGCCGGGTTCGTGCTTTGGGGCCTGCAGGAAGCGCTGTGTACGGGCACCACCGACGCGCTGCTCTACGACTGGCTGAAGCAGAGCGGTGCGCAGGCGCGCTTTGTTGAATTGTCCGGCAGAGGATTGTTGGCAGCGCGCATCGGCGTCGTGTTCTCGGTGCTGCTCGGCGGCTGGGTGTTCAGCCGTAATCCGGCCGCGGTCCTGATCCTTTCGGCGGCCTCCATGGTTGTTGCGGCAGCGTGCGCGCTGCTGCTGCGCGAGTCCCGCGCCGCACTGCCGGGCGGCGCTGCGGCGCGCACTGGCCGTACGTCGGTTACTCTCAGGCACAATCTGGCCGCGATAAGCGACACGGTGCGGCAAGCGCTGACAGTCCGGAACATGGTTCCCGTGGTCGTTTTCGGCAGTCTTGCCACGGTCGTTTACGGTGTACTCGATGAGTACGATTTTCTTTTCGGCCGGCACGCCGGTGTGCCGCTGGCCGTCATCGGGGTGTGGGGCGCCGCTCGCTTTATCATGGAAGGTGCGGGCGCGAGCATCTCCGGCTATCTGGAACGCCGGCTCGGTCTGCACGTGCCGGGTCGCCTGGCGCTCTGGATGCTGGTAGCCGGACTGCTGCTGATTGGCGGTGTTGCGACGGGAAGTCGGCTGCTGCTACCGTTGTACTTCATCTTCTTCTTCATGATGGCCGCGGCAGAGATCCTCTTCATGGGCTGGGTGCAGCACCGCGTCGCGTCGGTCGGGCGCGCTACGTTTTCTTCGCTGGTCTCGTTTGTGTACGAGCTGCTTGGACTTGGTCTGGTGCTGGCCTCCGGTTATGCAGCCGACCGTTTCGGTCTTCCCGCGGTGTTTATCGGCGGCGGCCTGGCAGTGGCCGGAGCCGCGGCCGTTTACGGTCTGGCCGCCGGCGTTCGCGGCTGACCGCGCCGGAGAGAGGCACTCTCACGGCAGGCGCGCAGGAGCTCCATGCCAACCGACCCCGTACGGCCAGAATTGCGGACGAGAGCAGCGATGCTTGACCTCGCGGCCTGTTTCCGGCTACATTTGGACTTCCGCCGTGACGGCGGTTTCAATATGCACGAGGAGATTTGCATCGCATGGGAAAGACACATCGAGGTTCCAATCTACGGGGTGAGCAGCCCCGGGCCGGCCGCGGCACCTGTCCGATTACCCGCAAGACCGGCGTGAAGCTGCTCTACGAGCACGAGATCGACGGCAAGAAGGTCATGATTTCGAAGTCCGCCAAGGCAACTCTGGCAAACGCCAGGCGTCGGCAGGCCAAAAAGGAAAAGAAGCAGGAAGCCGTGGCCGAGTAGCCCGCATATCGCAGCCTGGGAAATGCGTATGAACGGTTATCCGCAGTGGGAGCTGGAGCAGGGGGCCGTATACCGGTGGACTCTTGGAACGCTCTCGATATGGATTTCCCGGGAAGCCCGCGAATGGCTCTACGCATGGAGCCACGTGCAAACCGTTGAGCCCGTTTCGGAGCTCACCTTCGAGAGCGACGTATCCAAACCGGAGGATCTCTCCTGGACTCGCGTAATCGCACCCGATGCAACGCGCACGGTGAGTTTTGCGCCGCGACTGGCCGATCGTGGTGTGGTCGTCAAGAGTGACGAGAGCGTAACCGTACTGCCGCACAGCAATGCCGAACTCTACGTGCCGTTGCCGGTCTGGCTGACCGTCTCTGCCGGTGTGAACGAGCCGCGGTTGCTGTTCGAAGCTCCCACCAGGGAGCTGCACCGGCGCTGGTTCGGCAGCTCGATGCAGGGCAGTCTCTGTTACTCGGTGTTTGCGCGGCTGGCCAGTGACCGCTCGGAAGTCCGGCTGCTTCCGGTGAGCGCCATCTGTCCGATACGTATCCGCAATCAGAGTCATGAGCAGTTTCGGAGCGACAGTGTCTTCGTTCAGGCCAATCAGTGCAAGCTCTACCGTTTGGGCGAGCAGCACGCCCACCCGTTCACGAATCTGCAATCCAGTACCGTGGTAGTCAGCGTGGCCGGCGTCGATGAACTGAGCTTCTCGGTAGCATCGGAGCGCGCCAGAACCGGCGGTGACCTGCAACAGGTGGCGGACTGGCGGAGACGCCCCGATGACAGCTGGTGGAAGCGCGGTTACATGCTGTTCCAGCGGATCAGCAACTACTGAGCCGTCAGAGGAGGCGCCGTGCACATCCTGATTCCCGACGAAATCAGACACATCTTCACGCTCGAAACCGTGCTGGTGCTGGCCCGCATTCTTGTGGTGCTGCTGGTCAGCGTGTTGCTGGTCAAATTGGTGGCGTTTGTCACCGTGCAGCTGTTCAAGAAGCGTTTCTCACAGCAATCGCTGATGATTCTCAAGAAGGCGATCACCTACAGTGGGGTCACGATTATCTGGATGATCGTGCTGGCCCAGCTGGGCTTGAACCTGGCGGCATTGCTGGGTGCGGCCGGCATCGCCGGGATTGCGGTTGGTTTTGCGGCTCAGACCAGCATTTCCAATGTGATCAGCGGCATGTTTCTGATCTCTGAAAAGTCGTTTGCGGTCGGTGACGTGATCCGCGTCGGCGGCTTCTCCGGAGTTGTACTGACCATTGATCTGCTGTCGGTCAAGATTCGAACTTTCGACAACCAGTACATTCGCCTTCCCAACGAGACCCTGATCAAGTCGGAAGTCACCAACGTTACCCGTTTCCCCATCAGACGCCTGAACGTCGAGTTTGTCGTGCGTTACGGCACCGACCTGCCGCGGTTGAAGGAAGTGCTGCTCGGGGTGGCACGCGGCAACGCCAGCTGCCTGGACGAGCCGGAGCCGCTCTTTGTGGTCAACAACTTCGGCCGCCTGGGTGTCGAGATGCTGTTTGGAATCTGGTTTGTCAAGGAAGATTTTCTGGTCGTTAAGAACTCGATTATGCAGGGAATCCACGCCGGACTGCACGAGGCGGGCATGGAGTTTGCGGTGCCGCCCGCGGTGCAGCTTGAAGGCCCTGGTTGATCCGCCATTGTGCGCGCCCTCCCGGAGCAGCTCAGGCGGGCTGCGCCGCAAAACGATCTTCTTCGACCCAGAGGCCGAGCGCCGGATTGGAAACGAAGAAGACTTCTTCATTGTCCGGCAGACGGTTGAATCCGTGCTGCAACGTGTCGGGATTGTAGCGCCGCCTCATCCGTTGCAGATCGGCCCACCCGAATCCGACACTCTCGATCTCCTGCCGTGACAGCCCGCCCGGACAGTAGGTGACGCCAAAGCGACCCTCGGTCGCTCCATGCACCAGATGCGCGGCGGCGCCCAGGCTGTCCGCCAGCTCGCGATTGCGCGCTACCAGCTCAACGACCTGATCGACTCCGACGTACCCGTACTTGCGGATCAGCCGATCATTCTCCTTGTCCTCGCCGAACTCCCGCACGCCGGGCGCCAGCACAATCAACTCACCGCCATCGGCAATTGCCATGCGCGTACGGTAGATGCTTTTGTTGCCGATCCAGGTGCTCTTGAACTCGGCCGGGTCGAGGTAGACGACGACCTTCTGCAGAGGCCGTGGCACTCGCGTCAGGTTGACCTGCGCCGAGAGCTCTGCGGCCCGGTTGAAGCAGTCATCATCGTCTCCGATGAACAGACCGCGCAGCGCCAGTGAACCATCGGATTCCATTGCCACGACGGTCAGCACGTAGATAATCGGCAGGGACCGCGCAAACTCGCGCGAGGCGTAGTTCAGCAGGCGGCGTACCGGTGTGTCGGCGCGTCCCATGATGCGTTCCATGCCGTACACGGCGCCGAGGTAGTGGCTCTTGTTGATGCCGTCACGCCCGCCGGTGCCGACAAAGATGTTCTTGTTGTAGTTGGCCATTCCGATGACCTCGTGAGGCACCACCTGGCCGATCGAAAGAATCAGATCCATGTCGCCATCGGCCAGCAGGCGGTTTACCTGGGCATCCCAGCTGAAGTCGAGTCTACCCTCAGAGAGTTCACGGATGTAATCGGAAGGTACGGTGCCGAGGGTCGCGAGATCCCGTTTCCAGTTGTGCTCGCAGAACAGCCCGTGTGGCACCCCGGGGAACATCGTGTCGATCTCTGCCCGGCTCATCGGATAATGGGTGCCGATTGCCGGCAGTACCGCCGCCAGGCGCGGCCCAAAATACTCCCACACAAAGCGCGTAAGCGTTCCGGCGCGTGAATGCAGCCTGCTCATGTCCGGGGGCACGGCCAGTACCCGCCGGGCCGGGCGGTGTCGGTCAAGCACAGCGTAGAGGGCCGAACGCAGTTGCTCGTCGGTGATGCGCTCGTCCACACCGCCCTGTGCAACGCAGGTCATCAGTCACACTCGGGATCGGCAAGGCGCGCCGCCCGGTCACCGCTGAGCAGTATCTCTTCGAGCCCCTCGACCTTCTCTATGTCGCGATCGATACAGCCGTTGCGCTCCATGTTCTGGTATTCGGACTCCTGAAAGCTGTACCGAAAGGCGGTGTGCACGTCGTAGGTGCCCTCCATCAGGGCGTAGGTGTCTTCGGTCATTACCAGCTCTTCATCGGTCGGGATAACCAGGACTCTGGTTGGTGAATCATCGGCTGAGATGATTGTCTCGGCATTCTTGGTGCGCGACGCCTGGTTACGTTTGCTGTCGAGCTTGATGCCCATGAACTCGAGCCCCTCCAGCGCCTTGCCGCGAATGGTAGGGCCGCGCTCACCGACGCCGGCAGTGAAAACCACCGCATCGACGCCCCCGAGCGCCGCGGCGTAGGCTCCGATATACTTGCGGATGCGATACGCTTCCATTTCAATGGCCAGAGCGGCCTGCTGATTGCCGGCTTTGGCCGCCTCTTCGATGTCGCGCCGGTCAACGTATTTCTCCGTGATTCCGAGCACGCCGCTTTTCTTGTTCAGCGTTCGTTCCACGTCGTCGGGCTTCATACCGGCGCTGTTCATCATGTGGAACGGTATGGCAGGGTCGATATCGCCGCAGCGGGTTCCCATAATCAGGCCTTCAAGCGGTGTAAGCCCCATTGACGTATCCACCGATACGCCGTTCTTGACCGCGTTGATGCTGGCGCCATTGCCGATATGGGCGATGATCAGGCTGGTTTGAAAGGGGTCTTTCCCCAGCAGTACCGCGGCACGTTTGGCGGTGTAGAGAAACGACGTTCCGTGGAAGCCGTAGCGTCTCACGCCGTACTTGCGATACCAGTCGTACGGAAGGGCATAGAGGTAGGCTCTGGCGGGCATGGTCTGGTGCCAGGCGGTGTCCATGATCGCACAGTGGGGAACCGACGGCAGCACAGATCGCGCGGCTTCAATCCCCATGATGTTGGCGGGGTTGTGCAGCGGGGCAAGGCTCTGCAGTTCACGAAAGGTTTGCAGAACCTCGTCATCGACCAGAACCGACTTGGCAAACTTCTCACCACCATGCACCACTCTGTGGCCAACCGCCTTAATCGCATCGATATCCGTGATAGCGCCGTGCTGCGGGTCGAGTATGGTCGATATGATCAACTGAATTGCCTCGCGGTGATCAGGGCAGGGCTGCTGCTTCTCAAACTCGTCCTTACCGCGAGCCTTGTGCCTGATAACCGAGCCTTCCTGTGTGACGCGCTCGACTATGCCGCTCGCCAGAGCCTCGCGCGCATTCCAATCGTAAACCTGGTACTTCACTGAGGAACTGCCACAGTTGAGGGTCATAATAACCATCGATTCGCCTCCAGAGGTTCATCCCGTGTCTGCATGCGTACGAACAGCAAGTGTAATTTCCCACATTCTTGCACACATTGATCCAAACTGCAACTGATCTGCGCGCCTGCCTCGAGAGCACCCCCGCTCACTTGTCCTCGCAGAGGCTGCGGA
>RECP01000005.1 GCA_007693945.1 Spirochaetaceae bacterium | reverse complement strand
CCCCAGCGTTGTTGATCATCCTCAGCTTCCGCCGTACACGGTTCTGGATATCCGGTGGCAAACTGCGCGATTGCTCTGCATTCCAGATTTCCGATGTCGCCCTGGAAGCGAATGAACGGATCACCGTTTATAGTACCGTACAGCATTACTAATGTCAAGCATAAGTATACGTCCAAGCACCCTGCATATTCGCAGGTGAAACGAAGGGCCACGCAGATGGGTACCGTCCTAGGAAATACCTCTGTAGTCACCGCGACGCTTTCGCTCAGATCGGTCATGTGCCTACATCTGAGCGTACCAACGTCTTGCCATGCGATGGCATATGTGAGCGGCGGACGTAAATTGCACAGAAATGGCGGGTGAAAATTGCACACTCGGTCCTTCCGAGGACGAGGCCGCCGGAGCGTGTCGGTTACCCGAACAGCGGGCGGCTTCTCGCGCACAATGGTCCCTCCGGAGGAGCGGGCCGATGCATGGAAGGGAGAAGCGAGTGCTGTTACGAGAGTATCTGAAGGACGGCTGGTCGAAGGCCGACCTGGCCCGAAGGTTCGGCGTCAGCCGCCGGGTGATCTACTACTGGATAGGCAGCGGTCAACTCGACCGCGAGCTGGACGGACAGGCGGCGAGCTACACGCCACGGCCGCCGGTGGCGAGCAAGATCGACCCGTTCACGGGGATCATCCTGAGTCGGCTCGAGGAGTTCCCGAAGCTGAGTGCGGTGCGGCTGTTCGACGAGATCCGCGAGGCTGGCTACCAAGGCAGCTACACCCAGGTCAAGGAGTACGTGCGCCGGGTGCGCCCGAGGGCGGAAGTCGAGCCAGTGGTTCGGTTTGAGACGCCGCCGGGGCGGCAGGCCCAAGTGGACTTCGCGCACTTCAACACGCCGTGGGGCAAGCGGTGGGCGCTGGTGGTGGTGCTCGGCTACTCGCGGTTCATGTGGGTCGGGTTCTTCGCACGGCAAACGATGGAGAACCTCATCAGAGGAATCGAGGCGGCGTTCGCTTACTTTGGCGGCGTCGCCGAGGAGTTGCTGTTCGACCAGATGCGCGCAGTCATCGTCGAGGACCAGCGCAGCAGCGGGGGCCGGTTGATCGAGAACATCGAGTTCTTGCGCTTCGCCGCTCACTGGGGCTTCAAGACACGGGCCTGTCGGCCCTACCGGGCCCAGACGAAGGGTAAGGTTGAGCGGCCGATCCGGTACCTACGGGAGAACTTCTTCTACGGACGGCACTTCCTCAACGACCAGGATCTGGAGGCGCAGCTGGCCGGGTGGCTGGATACGAAGGCGAATGTTCGCGTTCATGGAACGACCGGCCTGATCCCGGCCGAACAGCTGGCAAGCGTCGAAAGGGCCGTTTTGGGGCCGCTGGCGACCCGTCCGTACCAATCGCTGGTCCCGGCCAAGCCGAGCGCGGTCAAGCCGCTCCTGACGACGAGCATCGTGGTCGAGCGCAGACCGCTGGCGATCTACAGCCAGGTGCTGGGGGACAGCGCATGAAGGCCGACACCCCCACCCGACGCGACCAGATCCGCTGGATGCTGGCCGACCTGAAGCTACCCGGCGCGCTGGAGGCGGCAGACTCCATTCTCGCCGAGGCCGACGGCGGAGCGATCACCGCCGGTGAGGCTATCTCAAAGCTACTCGGCGCCCAGATCGACCTGCGCAACAACCGCCGCCTCCAAGCTGCGATGAGGTCGTCACGACTGCCGGCGGTGAAGACCATTGAGGAGTTCGACTTCTCGTTCCAGCCGTCGATCAAGCGCGAGCAGGTCCAGAGCCTGGCCGAACTCGGCTTCCTTGAGCGCAAGGAAAACGTCGTGCTCCTGGGCCCACCAGGAGTCGGCAAGTCGCACCTTGCGATCAGCCTGGCGATCGCCGCAGCCAAGTACGGCCGACGCGTGTACTACAGCACGCTCGCCGATCTGGTCACGAATCTGGAAGAAGCTCAGGCGGCCGGTACGCTGAAGCGGCGGCTTGCGGTGCTGACCCACCCGGCGCTCCTGGTCATCGACGAGATCGGCTACATCCCCGTCAGCCAGACCGGGGCGATGCTGTTCTTCCAGCTGATGAGCCGCCGCTACGAACACGCCTCGACCATCCTCACCTCGAACAAGAGCTTCGACGAGTGGGGCGCGGTTCTCGGCGACGAGGTCATGGCTGCAGCGCTGATCGATCGCGTCCTGCACCATTGCCACATCGTCAACATCCGGGGGAACTCGTACCGGATGCGGCATCACACCGAAGTCTGGAAGGCTCTCCATCCAGACGACCAAGACCAATCATCGAAGGAGGCCGGATAGACGAAACACACGGGCCGGGTGTGCAATTTTCACCCGCCAGAAATGTGCAGTTTTCGGCCGCCATTGACAGATATCGCTATACTACTACGCGAATGATCACGCACGCTGACATCGAAAAAATGTCCCGCGAAGAAAAGCTCCGCGCCATGGAAGCGCTCTGGCAAGAGATCTCGAAAGAGGAACCCGCCCCCGAATCACCTGCATGGCATGGAGAGGTTCTGGAGCAGACTCGATCGCGAGTAGCTGCCGGTACTGAGCAGGTCATGGACTGGGAAGAGGCGAAGCGTCGGCTGCGAAGTCCGGACTGATGACTCTGAAGATTCTAGAGTACGCCGTCGAGGATCTCGAGCGTGGCAGGACATTCTACTCACGTCACGGGCAGGGAGTTGGCGGTTGTTTCTTGGACTCGCTCTTCTCGGACATCGATTCCTTGCTGCTCTATGCTGGTACACACCCGAGATCATTCGGATACCATCGTCTCCTATCCAGACGACTCCCTTTGCTGTCTACTATCTCATCGAGGACGACGTGGTGATCGTCTACCGGGTCCTCGACCTGCGACAGAACCCTGAATCCATTCGCGACTACCTGAAGCCCGACGACCAGACTGAGCAGAGGTAGCAACTGCATTCGGCTGCTCGATGGACCACGTGCGGAACATAGGGGACTCTCAGGGCGCTCGACGGCATTGCAGATCATCGCGCAGCCGAGGGGAATCGACGAAACCTATGCGGCGGGGACCGTAGAGTCGTGGGCTATCACCCGCCCGACTTCCTTCCGAGTTGCCCCGAGCATCAGAAGAGAACGCACCAGAAGCTCCATCGATACACTTGAATCGGCCGCCTCCATCTTTGCGACGCGCGATTGGCTTGACCCGAGTATCTTGGCGAGCTGCGTCTGCGTGAGATTCCGAGCATCCCGGTGCTTCCGAAGGCTATGGGCGAGGGCAAGCTTCATCTCGATCAAGGCTGCTTCTTCGTCGGTAAGCCCCAGAAACTCCGCGGTCGTTCCAACCGTCCAGCCAGCCTTCGTCAGGCGATCGTACTTTGCTTTCTCCATCTCATTCATCCTTCATCAATCGGTCATACGCCTT
>RECP01000070.1 GCA_007693945.1 Spirochaetaceae bacterium | reverse complement strand
TCGCGTCAACCGGACTCGCGGGACAAGCCCGCTCGCCGCTTACGCGACGCGTTAGATGGACGACGCTGTCACGGCGCAGAGATGAATACGATCAAATGGAACCATTTATAGTACTAAATATTGACCTATTGATTGTTTCGTGGTACGCTTAATGCAGAGGGGGAAAACGGCGCATGTTTAATCTACCGAAAGACATTCGTCCCATTTCATATATCAAGGCCCATACTGCTGAGATGGTGAAGCAGGTTGAAGAGAAGCGCAACCCGATCGTGATCACACAGAACGGAGAGGCGAAGGCGGTACTGCTGGATGTCGAGTCGTACCAGAACCTTATTGACGCCATCACACTGATGAAAGTCATTTCCATCGGAGAAAATGACTTCAAGAACGGGGCCACAGTGATGCAGGAAGAACTTGATGGACGAATCGAACGCCTTCTGGAATAGAGGGCGATGAAGATTCTCTGGTCGAAAGACGCCAGCGATGATCTGATAGAAATCATCAGCTTCATTGCCGAGCGGTCCGGGAAGAAGATGGCCCGGGGGATCTACTTCCGGATAAAGGAGAAAGTAGAATCGGTAAGAGAATTCCCTGCTACCGGAAGAGTAGTACCGGAATTGACCTCGATTGGGATTACCGAAATCCACGAGCTCATCGAGCCGCCCTGGCGAATATTCTACAGAATCTATCAGAACGAAGTGAGAATTCTTGCTGTCATTGATGGAAGAAGAAATATCGAAGAGATTCTCTACCGAAAAGTGATAGACGGAAAGCTTACATGACGAATAGAAATGAGGAAGACGCATCTAACATCGGCTTCGACCTGATGCCGCACATTCGCGCGCCACAGGTCAAGCCACCGTTATAGCGCCCTGGGGTTGAATGGCATTGGTCGGTTACGGAGGCCATGTCCGGAGGGGCCGCGCTTTCGTCGAGATTGCGAAACTATGGTGTGGCAGCTATGCTTATCTTGGTAAGGGGGTTCTGTATATGAGCGGTGATACCACAGTTGTAGTCTCGGATGAGTTCCGCGCCGATGTCGAGCGGGCGATTGAAGTACTTCGTTCGGAAGGAGCCAAAGAGATATACGTGTTCGGATCCATCGTTGAGCCGGAATCCCAGCGGTCGCCGTCGGATCTCGATCTCGCAGTATCGGGGTTGCCGCCTGAGAGATTTTTCCACGTACACGGAGTGCTCCTGGGGGAACTGGAACACGAGTTCGATCTGGTGGACCTCGACCAGGACAGTCGATTTGTACGAGCGTTGCGTGAGTGGGGGACACTTGAGCGAGTTGGATAAGCTGACCCGGTCGGTGGAGCTTGCGCTTGCCGAGATGAACGATGAGCTGGAGGCGGTAGGACCGCTTCTGAATCTGCTCGAGCGACGGAAACCCGATCTGGTGGAACTCCGAGCGGCGGCCACCACGTTGGCTTTGAGTTTGTCGAGCGCTTCGCCTTCTATGAACAGGCCAAGAAGTGCTACGCCATCGTGGCAACCGGTGAAACGTCGCTGTATGCCAACATCATAGTGAAGAAGGGAGTGATCCGCTCCTGAGAGCGGTGCAAGGCACAGGCGCGCGCTGCGGTAGCGCCGCAGGGGGCTGTTGCCGTAGGCGGATGAGACTATTAGTTTATCATTGCGGTTAACAATGCGTCTGTCTGCGGTCGCCATGGCCGCAGCAGGCGACGCGTGACCATCGTCGGTTCGAGGGTGGAAAGTCGTGCTTGCACCGCTCACCGAACAACGGCTCGGTTGCGATGCGGCTGTTTCCGCGCTTGAATCCTTGAGTAGGCAAAGCGCCACGAAAGGAGCGCCCATGGACGAGAAAACCACTATTGAGGTACAGCTGCCTGAGCGTCTGGCAGACGGCATACAGTCGCTCATCGAAGACGGATGGTACCACGATACCAACGCCGTCGTGACCGAAGCACTGCGGCGCTTTGTGGACTCCCACGCTACCCGGGGAAAGCGGCGCCCCGGTGACGACGACCCCGATTCCGGGCTGCGCGGCATAGCGTGACCGCGGCGCGCAGCCCCGGCAGCGAGAAGGATCTCGCTCTATACCGGAAGGCTGTGCTGTGCACGAAACCGAGCATGTCGCGGGCCGCCGTGTTTCGTTCTGCGGCCATGGTGGTGTTGTTCACAGCACTGGCGGCGGGAGGGTGCGCCAGCGTCGCTGAGAGCAGCGAAGTTGTTGAGTACGATGGACGCTCGGTGAAAGTGGACTCCTTGAGGGCTATCAAGCGGCAACTGACTGCGGCGTGGTCCGCCGATGCCCTCGATGCCTATATCGAGTACTTCGGCTTTCCTCACAACCGCGCGACGGCGTACGCGGCAACTGCCGTTGAATCGAGCGCCTATCGGCTGTTTCTTCTTCGTCTGTGGCCGGTTGAACGGGCGAAAATCGGACGAGTGCTGGTGGTTCACGGGTATATGGGGCACTCCGGTCACCATGCGGCGCTGGCGACAGCACTGCTTGAAGCAGGATACGAAGTGTTCCTGCTCGATCTTCCCGGACACGGCCTGTCAAGCGGCGCGCCGAACACGATCGACTCCTTCGCGTCCTACAGTGACGCCGTAGAGGCCGCCATCCGGCGTATCCAGAGCACCAGCGCCACAGATCTACCGCTGCTGGCAGTCGGTCACAGCACCGGTGCCTCGGCGTTGCTGGACCTGGTGGTGCGCCGGCGCGAGGGCGCTTCGGCTGTTTGCGGGATGGTCTTTGCCGCTCCGCTTGTGCGCATTCGGCATCACCGGATCAGGAGCTTCGCCGCACGAACTTTGCTGCGTCGTCCGATGCGCCTGCCGATCGCGTTGCCCATCTCCAGCGGCAGTATTCGCAACCCCGCGTTCCGTCGCTTTGTACAGGCCGGAGATCCCTTGCTGCACCCCCTGTTCGATCCGCAGTGGCTTTCCGCGCTGGACGACTGGAGCGCACGCGTGCAGGAGCTGCCTGTTGTGACGTGGGACGGCCGACTGCTGGTGCTTCAGGGCACCTCGGACAATGTGGTCGCATGGCGGCACAACACGCGCATCCTGGGCGATCTGTTTCCCGACGCCCGCATCCTTCTCTATCAGCGCTACCCGCACACCATCCTCAACGAAGCGCCGGCCCACCTGGAACCGGTCATCAGGGAGATACTGGATTTTCTGACGGCGCAGGTGCACTCCTGAGTCGAAGACCATCCTCTGGTCGAAGGGCGGCAGCCGTGGTTTGCGCCGGCGTGCGCAGGAAGACGAACACACGGCGGCGCGCGTACGTTGCGAGAGGCGCGGCCGCGCCACCTCGCTCCGCCCCGGTTGTCCGGTCCACCCGCCGCTACGGCAGAGGACTCCCCTGCAGTCGACGCGCCGCCTGCTCCGCACGGTCCCAGACAGCTTCGTAGAGATCAACGAGCAATCCACCCCGCGACGAACGAGGCACGCCGAGTTGATCGTTCAGAACGGAGCGGCTGTGGTGAAGGTAGGCCGCCCACAGGTCGGCCAGCGGTGTCGGCCGCTGCGACGCCGCCTCCCACCGTGCCTCAATGAGTTATCTCCGAGCGCAAGCACAGAACGGCAGTCCGGGCCGATATTGCACGGAGACGCCGCGACGACTGAGGTTCTCTATGCGATTCGGAGCCACCGGGGGCTATTCGAGGGTCACGCGTGCCAAACAGGGGAATCGGAGCGGTTTCGTGAGTGTTTGGCGCGGGAAACGGACATAGGTCTCCCTGGGGTGTGACAGAGGAAACGATCAGTTGAGATGATCAGGATCGAAAGCCGGTGGCGCACAACCGTTCTTAACGAGGTGCCGGAGGATGTGAAGGATCGACCTCGTATACCTTCGCAAGAAGGCGGGCCCACGCACGTTTCCGGGCATTGCCCTCGACTTCCTCTTCACTTTCCGCGAGCGGTTCATAGCCAAGTTCATCCGAGATCGGCGCGGTTGAGCGAGAGGCCTTCCATCCCTCCGGCGCTCGCTCGGCGACCCATGGCATTTTCTCCCAGCGCCCCTTTGTGCGGGAGGCATATAGGCCGTAGCGCCGGATTATGCTGCGTGAGATCGGCGAGGAAGTCCAACGCCTCGAACATATGAAGATTCTGCTTGAAATAGTGCGAATATGTTGTGTGGAACAGCACCCGACCCTTGAACGGTTCGTAGCGGATCTTCTTCAGTGAGAACGGTGGGCGCGCGATGTACTGGGCGAGACTCTCCTGCGCGGACTCGTCGAGGATGCGTACGCTGTTGTCTATACTGAAGCCTCCAGTGCTTCCACGTCAGGAAGTTTCGGGCAGAATTCTCGTTCGGAAGCTGAGAGTCATCTGGTATTCGAACGCTGACATACTGATCGCTACCACGATTTTTCCAGTCCGGTCACGGACCGGAGCAGCATTGCAGTTGTCCTTCAGGATGTACTCGCTTCGGTCGGCAGCAATCTGTTGGTTCTGTACCTGCAGAAGCTCGCTTCTCAAATCCAACGAGACCGGCGACCTGTTCGTTTTCCTGCTCAAGCTCGGATATCATTTCCGGCGTTGAGCGCATGGCCCTTCCGGTCAAGTGATCCACCAGTGCCGTGACGCCCTTGAACTATAGGTGTAACGGTCCTGGGGCTGGCGCTGGGCCTGTTAGCGACAAGCTGCGACCAGTCAGGATCAAACTCAGGCCCGAAGAACGAAGGGACGCCGTCCAACCCGGTGACCCTGACGGTGGGGGTGACCCACTCAGGGACTGTAGGCAGATATGGAGCAAGCTTCTACCGCTTCACGACGGCCGTTGAGGGCAGGTATACAATTGCGTTGACCGCCATGCAGTCAGACCTGAACTGGGACCTGTATGGACCCAGTCCTGACTATGACTGGATTATGGAGTGCGATGAACACTGGCACGCAGCCGATGACATCGCCGCCACCCCCGTATTGCTAGCGAGTACGACTTACCACCTGAAAGTGCTTGAGTGGGACCGTGTCGTAGGGCGGTTCAAACTGCTGATCACTGCTCCGTAGGGTGTAGCGGCTCACTGCCTGTTCTCGTACGCCCTCGCGCGCACGGGCGCGATGCCGGAGATCATCTTCAGTGGTGATCTACAGCCGCCGCGCCCGTTTCCCGCCAGGACAGCACCAAACCGATCACAGTTAATCGAAATTTCTTCTTCAGATCGTGAAGTTCGAAAATTAGGATATACTGGAAGCCTGCGCTCGTACGGCGAGCGTATCATCACACAGCGTATAGGGAGTACCTTATGCGTAGACTGATTGTGTTTGTGGTGTTATTGGCGTTACTGGCCACTCCGCTCTATGCCGACGGAGACGGGGCCAAGGTACTGCCGGCAGGTGTGCTGCGAACGACGCTCGCCCCCATGTATGCATTCTACGGCGACACCTTCAAGCGCGATTTCGGCTTCGGTCGAGAGATGAATGACCAAGTCAGGTTCTTCAACCTCGGCATAGCACTCGAGTACGGCGTCACCGACTGGATCACCGCCGCGGTGCAGTGGGCCCCCGGCTGGACGATCTGGTCGTACGTCGACACCGCCTTCCAGTTCGATGAAGATCCCAAGCTGCACCGCTTCTTCGATATGTTCGCCGGCGCGAAGGTGCAGATCATCGGCGAGAACGCCCCGGTGCTGCGAAGCGATATGCGCCTGGCCTTCGCGCCCGGGATCAAGTTTCCGTTGGGCTACCCGGACTGGGACGGACAGTACGGCGCCGGCCTCTGGGACGTATCGGAGGATCCGTTTATCCTTTATTCGCCGGACACGAACCAACTCGGCCTCGGCGTGCGCCTGTACTACGACTATATCTTCAACGCAAGCTGGTGGGTCAACCTCTTCGGCGAAGGCGTTCTGTACGTGATGGACGGCTACGCGCCAAACCTGCTTGCGCATAACGACGCAGGGAAAGACGGCGTTGAGGATGAGTTCGACCGGCGCTGGGACGTGGAGCTCGAGATCGAGCCGCACTTCGAGACCCCGCTGAGACCGGATCTGCGATTCGGAGCAAGCCTGCCGGTGAAGATCGCGTACGCGCCTGAGATCACGCTCGAAGGCGACAAGCTCAGCAAGTGGGAAGGAGACGTTGCGGGTCGCGCCTTTGACTATCCAGGAATTAAAGGACCCGTGACCGGGCCGTTCGCAACGCTGTCGGTGGGGCCGACGGTGCGGCTGATTGCAGCGCCGCAGGGGAGGTCACCGCTCGAGTTCGTGCTCAAGTACACTGCGCCGGTAGCCGGGCTCAATGCACCGACGTCGCACACTATTTCATTGCAGGTTCGAAACTATTGGCAGATTCGAAACTAAGTGCCGCTTTAATCGCGAAGTCATGGTACGCAGGAAGTGCTGCGGAGCCGCGTTGGTTTATCGAGAATAGGAAAAGTGATCTGTGGCCGGAAGCGTACGACGTCGTCTAAGAGCG
Organism: Spirochaetaceae bacterium; assembly: GCA_007693945.1. GTDB lineage: Bacteria > Spirochaetota > Spirochaetia > DSM-27196 > PWMO01 > PWMO01. The sequence goes on along the minus strand of RECP01000070.1, from coordinate 9,745 downwards.
GAATGAAGGGGAAAAGGGGCGCGGAAAGCGGTGTCGAACTGACGACGCATGACAACGCGCGCTGCATTCGCTTCACCCAGTCCACAGGCCGCGCCAGGAATCGACAGCATGGTTACCCGGATGGACGATCCGGAATTCGTTAGCATTCCCGCCCAAACCGGATATACTGCTGTTGTATTGCCGCGCACCGGTCTATCTCCGAGAGGGTTTCCCTTCGTCTTGTACCGCGACGACGATATAGACGCCCTCCGCGCGGAAATGGGTCTGCCGGTCGATTGGCAGTGGATGTACGAGATCTACCCGAACTCGGCCGAGGATACTCCCGAAGCTGGGTTGCGAACCGAGTTCTGCTCTTTACTCAAACGCTGATGTGAGATCGCCTTTACAACCGACACGATGAATGATGACGAAATCTACCTGAGGCGTTTTCAGAAGCACCTGGATGGGGGTCGATATTCCGGTGAGCTTCCGCTACTTCGTCGCGGTCAAACGTGGAACCGTTACTCCTACTGCACCGGCGAAGACAGCAGCGGCAAAGACATACACCCATACCAGCCCGAAATGATTCGCAATCGCTCCTCCAGGCAACGGACCGATAAACCACATCGAGTGCAACTAGTAGACCATTCTAGTAGACCATTCTGGTTGACTTTTCAACCCGTCTCGTCTAATCTGATTCAAGACCCGTCGGAGTGCGAGAACGCTTCTTTCAGCAACTTGCTCTCCCCCGCCTCCCGGTGAAGGAGGCCCGCTGATGAAGCGAAGAACCTTCCAGACCCTCGTCGTGATCGTCCTGCTTGCCATCATCCTCCCAACGAGCGTGCGCTCCCAGGGTGCTTTGCCCCGGGAATCGGTCTCGCGAAGCACGACTGAATTCGCCGTCGATCTCTATCGCCAGCTCGCCGGACAGGACAAGAACGCACAAGAGAACCTCTTCTTCTCTCCCTACAGCATCTACACGGTTCTGGCCCTGATGTACGGCGGCGCAGCCGGTGAGACCGCGGAGCAGATCGCCGCCGCCCTGCATGCCCGCCTGCCGGCCGATGCCTTCCATGCCGGCATGGCCGCCTTACAGCGCGCTCTGAACCAGATCAGCGAAAAGGGGGAAGTGGAGCTGAACATCGCCAACTCGCTGTGGCCGCAGAGCGGTGCCACCCTGAAGCCCGGGTTCCTCCGGTTGGCCGAACGGTATCTGGCGGAGATCAACCCCGTGGACTACCGGAGGCAGGCCGGCATCGCGCGCGAGCGGATCAACGCCTGGGCCGAGGACAAGACGAACGGCAGGATCCGGGATGTCGTCGGGATGCTGGATCCCGAAACGCACCTGCTTCTGGCCAATGCCATCTACTTTAAGGGCGACTGGATGCGGCAGTTCGATCCGGCCAGGACCGAGGAGATGCCCTTCTACCGTTTGGACGAGAACGTGGTCAACGTGCTTATGATGACCCAGTTGGGTCGTTTCCCCTTCGCCTGGACCGATTCCGCACAGATTCTGCAGCTTCCCTACGAGGGCGGCGACCTGTCCATGACCGTGGTGCTTCCGCAGGAGCGGGACGGCCTTCCGGCCATGGAAGAACAGATCACCGCGGCCGCAATCGCCTCCTGGCAGGAGCAGTTGGAAGAGCAGAACCTCTACGTGTTCCTGCCTCGCTTCAGGATGACCACGGAGTTCGACCTGATCACGGACGGAAGCCTGCGAGCCCTGGGAATCGTCCGCGCGCTGGACATGCATCAGGCCGAATTTCCCGGAATCGGAGACCCGGCTCACTGGTTCTCGATCCAGCGATTCGTGCACAAGGCCTTCGTGGCGGTCAACGAGGAGGGCACCGAGGCGGCGGCGGTCACGGGAGGGGGGTGTTTCCCCGCCGGAACGCCCGTACCAACGCCGGGAGGACTGGTGCCGATCGAGGCAATCGAGCCCGGCACCCTGGTATACGCCTTTGATCTGAATACAGGCTCATGGATTACCGCGCCGGTTGCCGAGCGGCGGACGTGGCCGTTTTCGGGGCGGATGGTCACCATCCAGGCCGGCGGCGACACGATCGAGGCGACATGGAACCACCCGTTTCTGGTAGTCAGAGGCCCGGACCTGGAAGCCCGCCCGGTGCCCTCCGACCTGCCGGCCGGCGAAGCGGTGTCGACCGTTCACGGCCGCTGGGTGGAGGCCCGGGACATCCTTGCGGGAGATGAGCTTTTGCCCAGGGGAGGAGGCAACGCAGTGGTGGGCGGCGTGGAGAGCCGTCCCATGAGCGGGGAGGTGTACTCCCTCCGGATCGAACCACATCACAACCACGCGATAGGTCTGCATGGGATTCTCGTTCACAACAAAGGCAGTGCGCAACGGCAACCCCACGCGTTCATAGCCGATCATCCCTTCCTGTTCTTCATCAGGGACGAGCAGAGCGGAATCATCCTCTTCATGGGAAGAGTCACGGATCCCGAAGAGGAGTGACTATGAAGCCCAGGACTTTCCTTTGCGTTGCGATCCTCGTACTCGCGGCGGTGACCTGGTCCTGCCGGACTATAGCCGCGCAGGAAACCGAACACCCCCTGATCATGGAGGAGGAGCTCGCGATCGAAGGCCCGCAGGGGATGCTCTACTGGCTGGCGGACCGATGGATGGAACAGACGCTCCCCGTCTCCGGGGGGAGCGTCGTACACCGCGACGCGGGAACGGGACTGCTGGTCGGACAGGGCGTCGCGGTTCAGGTGAGTCGGGCCATGTTCGATTCGCTGCCCTATGAGTTCCCCTTCAGGCTTGCCGTCAAGGTCTCCGAGGGCCTGGCGGGGACCAGGCTGGAGGTCGGTCTCGGGAAAGCGTACTTTTCGGAGAGCGTCTCGATCATGGTCGAGCCTCACCTCATGCCCCCGGAAGACTATGGGGAGCTGAAGGGCGGGCTCGCCTCCATGATCGATGATCTGTTCGGTTTCCTCGCGCGGGGATGCCAAGCCTACCAGTACGCTGTGAGCGGAATCGCCAGGGGTGAAGAGGGCGACTTCGAGGGAGCGGTGATCGAATACAGCAAAGGCATCGCGCTTCTGTCTGACTGGTCGGCGCTCTACTCACAGAGGGGCCTCGCACGGGTCCATATCGGTGACCTGGAGGGAGCATTGGCGGATTGCGACCAGGCGGTCCGGCTCGATCCCGCCGAGCCGAGTCTGTACTTCTACCGCGGCAACATCAAGGCGATGACCGGTGACCTTTGGGGTGCGATCGGGGACTTCACCGCAGCCGCCGAGCTGGCTCCGGACAACCCGGTCCCGCTGAACCAGCGCGGGTGGACCTACATCAAGCTCGGCAGGTACCCGGACGCCGTCTCGGACCTCGACCGGGCGATCGCGCTGGGCCGGGCAGGCCCCAGGGGTGTGAGCTCCGCGCACCACGACACGAGAGGCTGGGCGTACTTCTACCTGGGCAGATACCGGGAAGCCCGGGAGGATGCGCTCGCGGCGCTGCAGCTGGATCCGGAGGCCTGCGCGCCGAGAGCCCTGCTGTTCCGCATCGAGGTGCGGGACGACCCGGAACGTGCCGCAGCCTCCCTGAAGCAGTACGTGTCGGACCTAAAGCGTCGGGGCTCCGATGACCCGTACCTCCTGGTTCTCCAATACCTCGCGGACGAGCTCCCGCTCGAGCGCCTGGAAGAGCATCCTATGTGGGACGACCTGCGGGTGACGCTCAGGAACTACCGCGGGTTGCCCTGATGCGACTCCATGCCCGGGCCGGATGCGTCGGCGGATGATCGGCGGGGAGTACGGTGAGGCTCGACTCCCCCTTCGAGGACGGATCGACGGCAGATTGTTTGGGGTGTTTTTGGCCGTCGCGGGCGCTTCTGCGCATAATCGACAAGGCGCCGGAAGCCGCGGCAGCTGCGCCGTCTACCTGAGCTATCGCGGCACGGAATACGGCCTGGAGTCTACCGGCTGCGGGCCCCGGTTGATCTCTGTTTGTGTCTGGTTTGTCATCTACAGGGCCTCCAATTGCATTTGACCGCTGAACTCCGACAGGCGGACTTTGGCCAGCTCGTGTTCGTCGATCTCAAGGCGCTCATCGAGCGCCTGCTCCACCGCGTGCACCAGGCTGATGGCGTCCAGGCCGTACTCTCTCATCAGGTACTCCCGGGAGGCGCCGTGAGCGTAGGTGTCGCGCAGGCCGAGGCGCACCAGCGGCGTGCCGATGCCGTTCTCGGCCATCATTTCCGCAACCTCGCTTCCCAGCCCGCCGATTGTGGTATGGTTTTCCATTGTGATTACGGCGCGCCGCGCACAGGCCAGCTGCTGTGCCACCGCCGGGTCGCCGAACGGCTTGTGGGTCGTAACGTGGATATGGCTGATGGAGACCCCCTTTGCGGCCAGTAGCGTGGTGGCGCGCAGCGCTTCCTCGGTACAGATTCCGGCGGTGACCAGTGCGATGTCGCTGCCGCGGCTGAGGATACGCGCCTTGCCGAGCTGCATGCGCTCGGCGGCCGGGAAGAGCCGCGGAATATCCTTGCGCACCATGCGCACGTAAACCGGCCCCTCAACCGCCTGCGTCACGTCGAGCACCGACTCCACATCGGTGGCGTCCCCGGTCTCCAGGATCGTCATGTTGGGCAGCGTGCGCAGCACGCCGATATCGTTGATCGCCTGGTGGCTGACACCGCCCGGTGTCGTGATTCCCGGCAGGAAGCCGAACATGCGCACACGCAGGTTGGGGTAGGCAATTGACATCTCGATCTGGTCCAGTGCGCGGCGGTACATGAATACTGCAAAGGTGTGCACGAAGGGTGTGAAGCCGTCGCGCGCCATGCCGCCGGCGAAGCTCATCATGTTCTGCTCCGCCATGCCGAGCGAGAAGAAACGGTCGGGATAGTGCTGCTTGAACAGCGCAATCTCGGTCGACCCGGTGAGATCGCCGGAGAAGACCACCACTTCGGGCCTGTCTTTGGCCCACGCCACCAGGTTCTTCTCGTGAACCTGCGTCAGTATCTCCATCGCTGCATCTCCCTCAGGTAGCCGCGGTAGCGATTGATCTCATCCTGGTTCCTGAAGCGCACAAAGTGCAGGTTGGGCTTGCGCTCCTCCAGCAGTTCTACCCCCTGCGCGCTGTTGGTGTAACACAGGATCACCAGCGGACGGCCGGTGTGCCCGCTGCGCGCGGCGCTCTCCAGCGCTTCGATGTCGTGTCCATCGGCGGTCACCACCGCGGCCCCAAAGGCCGCAAAGCGGTCGGCCAGCGGCTCGATGTTCATCACGTCGCGGGTCAGGCCGTCCACCTGCTGTCCGTTGACGTCGATGTAGACGCCGACGTTGTCGAGCCCGTGGTGCGCCAGCGCCTGCACCGCTTCCCAGGTCTGGCCTTCCTCGCACTCGCCGTCGGACATGAAGACCCACACCTTGCCGCTCTCGCCCTTCAGACGCCTCGCCAGCGCGACGCCGCCGGCCTGGCTGAGCGCCTGGCCAAACGAGCCGGTAGTCAGTTCCATGCCCGGCGAGTGTTCGGCGCCGATCATCTCCACCGAGCTGCCGTCGGCGTTGAACTCGGATAGCGCTTCGGGCGCCATGCGGCCGGTCTCAACAAGCGCCGCGTAGACGGCCACCGCGTAGTGCGCGGCCGACAGCAGCAGCCGGTCGTAGTGCGGCGCGCGCGGTCCGTTGTAGTCGGCGCCCAGATGGTGCAGCCCCGGCCGCGGCACACCGCCAAACGGCGGCGGCGTCAGCGGCGCCCGGCTGGGCCCGATGTTGAGCACCCGCGTGTAGAGCACCGCCAGGATGTCGGCCGACGAAAGCGCCTGGCTGAGGTAACAGCCGTTCTTCTCCAGGGTAAGCTCCAGCGCGCGGCAGCGGATTCCGTGCGCCACGCGTGCGGCTTCGTCAGTCCAGGATGCGGTGCCGGTTGATGATGACATATGCAGCTCCCGTCTCTGTGCCCGTCTCTGCGCCACGCTACTACGCCGGCCGATTGTCTGTCAACGCCAATCAGGAATAAAAACGCAGAAAACTGCAGAGTTCGGCATAAACTTGACATTTGCGGCGCGTTGGTGTAGCCTCGGAGCATGTTTGTGGAGCAGCGGCTCGACCAGTTTCTGCAGGCGCTCGGCGCCCGCGGCTCTATCACGGTGGACCAGGCGGCCGAGCTGGCCGGCGTCTCGCAGGATACCGTGCGGCGGGATTTCAACCGGCTGGCCGAGCGCGGGCTGGCGCTGCGCACCCACGGCGGTATCATGACCCGCGACAACTACGTGCACGACTCGACCATCCGCGAGCGGCGCATTCAGCACGCCGCGCAGAAGGCCGCCATCGCGCGCGCCGCGGCCGCGCTGGTGGTCGACAACGAGACAATTGCACTTGACGGCGGAACAACCACCTTCGGTGTCATAGCGCACCTCAGCCCGGCCGCCAGTCTGACGCTGATCACCTATTCGCTGGATGCGGCCATTGAGGTCGCGCGCCGGCCCAACATGAGCGCCATTGTGCTGGGCGGCGTGGTGCGCGAGCCGACGCTGAGCGTGGTCGGGCCGGACGCGATGGCGATGGTCCGCACCTTTCACGCCAACACCTTCTTGCTGGGCGCCAATGCCGTCAGCCTCGAGTTCGGCCTGATGACGCCCAACCGCATGGAGGCCGAGCTCAAGACCGCGCTGATCGCCATCTCGGACCGCGTGGTGCTGCTGGTGGACTCATCCAAGATCAACAAGCGCGCACTGGTCACCTTTGGCAGCCTGGATTCGGTAACCACGCTGGTGACCGATGCCGGCGCCGACCCGCAGTTCTGCGAGCAGCTGCGGCAGAAGGGAACCCAGGTCATCATCGCCCGTCAGGAGCAGGGAGCAGCACAGTGAAACAGAACAACGGCACAGATCGAAAGCGGCGCACCGCGCCCGCCCCCGGGGTCCCCACGCCCGCCGGCAGCGACCGCGCGGCGGCAACCCCCGCCACCGCAGCCGGCGCCCCCGGAGAGGCCGCCGCCCCCGCGTCCGCCCGTGGCGTCCCCGATCCCGCCACCGCCGCAGCCCGCGGTAGCGGCGATAGCCCCCTAAGGCCGCGCCTCGCGGTGCAGTTCGGTGCCGGCAATATCGGGCGCGGCTTCATGGGGCAGTTGCTTCACGAAGCCGGCTTTCACATCGTCTTTGTGGATGCGGCGGCCGAGCTGGTGGCGGCGCTCGAGGCCGAGGGCCGCTATCCGCTGCGGCTGCTGGACGCCGCACGCGGAGCCGCGCACGAGATGCAGATTGACGGCTTTGACGCCGTTGCGGTGTCCGAACGGCAGCGGATCGATGACGCGGTTGCGGCGGCCGAGGTCATCTTTACCGCGGTGGGGGTCAAGTACCTGCCGGATATTGCGCCGCTGCTGGCCTCCGGGCTGCGTGCGCGGCGCGCCGCCGCCGCTGCGCCGTTGGACATCTACCTGTGCGAGAACCTGCTCGACGCCGCCGGTCAGCTGCGCGAGGCGGTCAGCAGCCTGCTGGACGACGAGGAACGCGACTGGCTGCGGCATGCCGTCGGGTTTGTGGGCACCTCGGTTGCACGTATGGTCCCGGTGCTGCCGGCTGAGCTGCGCTCCGACCGGCCGCTGCTGGTGGTTGCCGACGCCTTTCATAAACTGCCCTACGACGGTGCGGCACGCCGTGCGCCGCAGCCGCCAATCGAGGGAATGTACCCCGTTTCGGATTTTGGCGCCGAAGGCCAGCGCAAACTGTTTGTCTACAACATGGCGCACGCGGCGCTGGCGTACCTGGGCCATCAGCGCAGCATGCGCTACGTGCATGAGCCGTTTGCCGACCCGCAGGCGATGCGCATCCTGCGTGGAGCGCTCGACGAGGCCTGCGCGGCGCTGGCGGCAAAACGCCCCGATGTTTTCAGCCAGGAGTTCCTGGCCGAAACCCGGGCCGACATCCTGCTGCGCTTCGCCAACCCGATGCTGCAGGACACCATCGAGCGCGTCGGCCGCGACCCTATCCGCAAGCTCGGCCGCGACGACCGCCTGGTCGGCTGCGCGATGCTCTGTCTTGGCAGCGGCATTCGCCCGCAGAACGTCGCCGCGCTGTGCGCCGCCGCGCTGCGCTACAACCGCAGCGGTGACCCGGACGCCGGGCGGCTGCAGCGGCTGATTGCCGAGCACGGCCCCGCGGCGGCCCTGGCCGAGGTCTCGGGCCTCGACCCGTCCGGCGACCCCGATCGCGAGTTGATCAGCATGGTGATGGAGCACTACGGTTCATCTTGAGCCGCATATCAGCCGCGCCGCCGCGCACTGCCATGCGACCTGCGGCGACCCGCGCGCGATCACTGGTACCTGGTCAAGGAGAACATTCCGTTGGAAACCTCAATCGAATCGCCGCCGAGTAGGCTGACCAGTTGGCCCTCAAACGTTCCTTCAATGCGCTCGTGGATTGCGCCGTAGGACGTGACCACGATCGAAAACCAGCTGTCGTCTCGATCGGCCCACAAGTAGTACTTCTCCCCGTCGAGGAGAATTCCTATGTACGGTGCCGTGGCGCCCGGCGGAGTAGGGTCGGTGAATACGCCGGTCGTCTTGCCCGGGAAGCGGATGTGAACCAAATTGATAAGATCGCCCCCCACGACGCACGTTTCGTCGTTAGACACAATGTAACCGGCGGCAGGGTGAGAAAACGAATAGCCCTGGCCATCGATATCAAACGACAGGAGCTGCGGCCCCGGATCATCCGGCGGCATGATGAACTCAGTATCGTACAGTCTGTTGACTGTATAGATATCCGTGGGCGTCAGGAAGCTCTGCTCGTTCTCGCTACCGTAGTTTTTCTTGTTGTCTGTCCACGCCTTGTGCTCAGTTCCGTCCGTGTGCGTAATGAATCCACGTCGGTAATGCATGACCGATTCGTGATCATAGTCTGTATCGAAGGTGTTCACAAAACGTGAAGGGATCTTTCCGTAGTTGAACCTGGTACTCAGGGAGTCGTCGAGCTGCGAGCAATCAATGCTGATGTGATCGTCTCTGTCCGGCCTTTGATGCTCATGCTGCAGGCCGACCACATGGCCAACCTCGTGTTGCACAAGCCGCGCAGAGCCATCATGACCGTACCACTTGCCATTAAACATGGCGGCTTCGTTCAGTTTCATAAAGCGCCAGGCGGTTCCCGATCCAATTGACGCTACGCCCCCTGGAACGTCATGGGTAATCGTGATTCTGAGCATGTAGGTCAGTCCTGCTGCCCATCGCAGAACCGACCGCCGTTTGACCTCCCGAAACGTGATGCCCGTTGCCCTGCCGAATCGCTCCATCTCCTGAATGACGAAATCACTGTGCCCTCCGCTGCAGATGTAGTATCCAACCTCCCGGTTGGGCCACGGAAGACCGCCAAACCCGACTGCCCTGGTCCACGAGGCCAGTCCCTGCGATTGGATGCCTTTCTTTCGGGCTTGCAGGGCTGCCAGCACCTCGATGGCATGCGCGGGCCCACCGAACAGGTGGTACATCCCGTCTTGCGGCCACAGCAGCGGATCCACGCCGTCGATGAACTCTTCCAGCTCTTCTGCCCAATTGAAAATCTCTCTGACATCAAGCGGAACCTGGTGGTCTACAAAGAGCTGCAGCAGCCTGTTCCCTATCGCATCGAGCTCGGCCACTACTTCGGGGTTTGCCTCCAGATAGGCGTCGATGTGCTCCGATTCCTCCAGCTCCGCCGGCGGTGGTCCCGCCCCGTGGCGAGCGAACTGATACAGGGCAACTTTCTGGAGGTATCCTGGATGATGCCCGTCAAGCGCGGCCCGTGAATCGAGGTACGATACC
>RECP01000075.1 GCA_007693945.1 Spirochaetaceae bacterium | reverse complement strand
TGATCTCGCTTCCCTCGCCGAAGAGCACCGACGGCTCAACAACCATGGCCTGCATTCGGCCATCGCGCCCTGGTGCCGCAGCGCGAGCAGCGGCCGCACGCAGCAACTCAGTCGCACGCGTCTTGGTCTCGCCGTACGCCGAGCCACCGCCGGGTTTCACTCCGAGCGCGCTTACCTGCACAAAGCGCAACAACCCACGCGACTCGGCCGCCTTCAGCACCGCACGCAGTCCCGTCAGATGCACCTCGCGGTATCGCCGCCGGCCGCCGACCGGCCGCTTCAACGGGCTCAGCCCGGCGAGGTAGACCACGCTGTCGCCGGGCGCAAACAGAGCTGAGAGGCGCCCGGGCTCGTGCACCACGTCTACGCGAACGTCCGGCTGCTGCCGCGTACCCCGCGATCCGCGTGCCAGTGTCACCACCGCCAGCCCACGTGCACGCAGCTCTCGCGCCAGCGCCGCACCAAAGAACCCTGTCCCTCCGATCAGGATATACCGCCCCGTCACTTCAATCGCTCCCTCGCACCGGCCATCCGCCTGTCGTACTACACCGCAATATACCGATTATGCGCGCCTGTCGGCACCTGATCCCGGCCGGACGAAGGAGGTCGGACCATGAGTAAGGTGGTGTACCCACCATGGACGGTGTACCGAGGATCTCTGGTTCTGATGTGCGTGGTGCTGGTGACGGGAGAGTGGCGCGAGTGCTGCCATGTGCCGCCCGATATGTGTATCTTATGCAGTATGCCGACTTTATGGCTATTGGTAGTGCTGCTGACAGGCTTTGGTGCCGGAACTCTCATCTTTGGCGTTCGGGTTGTTCGTAAATCAACCGAGCTCCTTCCCCCGGCTGTTCCAGACAGGACCTTCACGCACTCGCCTGCGCTCAGCGTCATTATTCCCGCGCGGAACGAAGCGTCCCGAATCGCAACGCTTCTCCAGAGCCTCTCAGAACAGTCGTTGGAGCCGCTTGAGATACTTGTGGTAGACGACGAGTCAACAGACCAGACCGCACAGGTCGCTCACGACCATGGTGCGCGTGTGCTGTCTACCCCACCTCGGCCGCACAACTGGGTCGGTAAGCCCTGGGCCTGCCACACAGGCGCTTCGGAGTCCGCCGGCGAACTCCTGTTGTTTCTCGACGCCGATGTAGAGCTGGCCCCAACAGCCCTTGAACGTATCGTTGCCGCACGGGAGGCAACCGGCGGAGTTGTTTCTGTTCAGCCGTATCACCGTACCGTCTGCCTGTATGAGTCGTTCAGCGCGCTCTTCAACGCGCAGGTTGTAACCGCGGTGGGGGTCGGCCCGGCCTCAAGAGGGCTCTTTGGCCCCTGCGTACTTTTTGAAAGAAGCGCGTACTATCGCTGTGGCGGACACGAGGCGGTTCAAGACTCTGTCCTTGACGATGTCGATTTAGGCAAATGCTGTCTGCAAAAGGGAACGGCACTCCGAAACTACCTTGGTGGGAACGCTGTGCTATTTCGCATGTACCCCGGCGGCCCCCTCGAAATGCATAACGGGTGGACCAGGAACTTCCTGCAAGGAGCCGGGGCTACCCCAACCCGTACCTTGCTGCTCCAGTCATTGTGGATTATCGGTGCTGTCACAGCCGCGGCGCAAGCCGCACTGACACTGGCAGGATCCGCGCTCGCTCTCCTTGGCGGGTGGCTCGCTCTTGGCGTGTATGCCGCATACGCCGTTCTGCTTGCACTCAGCGTTCGCACATACGGCAGCTTTGGTGCTGCGGTGGCACTGACCTTTCCCGCACATCTGCTCTTCTTCGGGAGCGTCATGGTACGCGCGCTGTGGATTCGTGCCGGAGGCGGTAGTGTGGACTGGCGGGGACGTACCGTACAGCTGCACGTACCAGACGCCGGCGAAACGAGAATAGTGGAGTAGCATGTATGTCGCCGTGGCTTAGAGTCCTGCTCATCGCCGGCACCTGGGTTCTCTTTCACATCGGCAGCGGCTTTGTGACCCATCATATGCCCACGCGCCTGTTCGACCGCCAAAGCTGGCTGTTCAGAACACGGGGCTTCGAGGCGGAGGGCAGACTGTATCGGCGAATACTCCGCATACACCGTTGGAAGGATCTCCTTCCCGAGGCCGGTGCTGCCTTTGCCGGCGGATTCGCCAAGCGCTCACTTCCCGCCGGGATCCGCGCCGACCGGGACCACTTACAGCGCTTCATCGCCGAGACACGACGAGCCGAACTCACCCACTGGTTGCCAATCCTTCTCTCCGCCACATTTTTCGTCTGGAACCCGCCCGGGATAGCCGGCTGGATGCCGGTCTACGCTGCCGCCACCAATTTTCCGTTTATCTTTGTTCAACGGGCCAACCGACCTCGCCTCCAACGCCTTGCTGGACAATTCCCACGCGCAGCGTCATCTTGAAGCTATGGCCAGGAATGTACTGGGAACCGAGCTACAAGGCTGCTCCGATCAGCCGCTCACAGGATACTTTAGAGATGGAAAGTGCAGCACGCGGAAATGATCTTTCCACGCCGCACCCCGAGTGGAACTTTCCAGGTCTCAAGCCGGGTGACCGCTGGTGTCTTTGCGCCCCACGATGGCAGGAAGCATTCCAGGCGGGCATGGCGCCGGCGGTACTGCTTTCGGCCACCCACATGCTTGCACTCGAGTTCTGCAACCTGGCAGACCTGCAAGCTCAGGCGGTTCAGAAATAAACAGTAGGAAGAGTGATCTGGAGCTGCAAGCCGGCAGAGCCGTATCAAGAGCTGGGCTATGCAGAAATGTCATTGTTCAACAAGTCAGATCGAAAGGCTTTCGACGAGGCGTGGGGGGCGCCGGAGACCCATACGACCATGAACAAGAAATGCCGCGAGATCTGGAATCGATACGAAGCGAAACTTGTGAATGCCGGAGGGAGATCAAGAGGGGCCATATAGGACCCTTTGATCACGGTTTGACGCAAGGTTGGATGTTAACGCTTGAGGTGTCAATCCGCGCAGGCGAGCAGGTGGACACGATCGTGCAGGACCTGGCAATAGTGAGAAAAACGACGAACATCAAACATACCTGGCGGCCTGATCTGCGGGACGAGAGAGACAACATGGGTATCGAGCTTGCTCGGGCAAGCGGAAGCGAGTATTTGATAACCAGCGATACTCGAGACTTCCGTCTGGAATCCGATCTGAATAACGACGATATCCGGATCGTCTCGCCGGGAGGGTTGATGAATGAATAAAGGAAACGTCATGAGTAAGAGCATATGAGCAATACGTGTCCCCAAGGAGTTGAAGGACCGAATCGAGACGCTTGCCGCGCAGCAGGATGTATCGAACAATCAGTTTGCAATGTACGCCTTTACGAAGGAAATCGGAGAACTCGATCATGTTGCGGATCGGGACGTACCGGACTGGGACCGCCCCGACATCACGACCGGCGATATCGGATAACAACCCGATGGGGTTAATGTCATCAGGCAAAATGGCGAGACTTAACACGGCGTTCGTGGCACTTGCGGCACTGTGCTGGGGGCTATCAGGCGGGATCGGCG
>RECP01000110.1 GCA_007693945.1 Spirochaetaceae bacterium | reverse complement strand
CCTGGGCGTGAACGTAGCCCTGGCCGAAGAAGACGTCGGCGTCGTTGGTGGCGATAATATGCGCTACCCCGGCGGCGTCCCGATAGATCTCCACTTGTTCATTGAGTCCTTCGACCGCGGTCGACCCTCTCACCTGAGGCAATGCCGGACGTGTCAGCGTGAAGCAGCCGCTAAGAAGTGCAACGGAAGCAAGAACGAGCACAGGTGCCAGGGAGGCGTGGCGCAGGACCGCGCTATTGACGGCCTTCATACGTTCCTCCTGACAAGACGATTACGTCAATTATACTCCCGGTTTGCAGCCGGCGGTACTAAATTCTGCGCTGCACAGGAACTGAGGTTTTCCACTGTACCGTCTGCTACAATGCAATGCCGTCCGGACCGCCGGCCCGAGCTAGCGTACGGTTTCGCCGCGCGCGCCGGTTCGCAAATCTAAGACCAGCGAGCCCAAGCCGGCTGACACCGGTCAAGATCACGCACAATACGGGAAGCCAGTCGCCGTAGCGGGTGTAGGGCGTGAGCCACCGCTCGGGCAGCAGAACCCGGGCAACCAGAAACCCCTCAGTGTACGGGGCCGGTGAAGCGGGGGCGATGCGGCCCGCCGCGTCAACCGCCATGGTATAGCCGGAGACCGTGGAGCGCACCAGCGGGCGGCGGTTTTCCACCGCGCGGAACAGCGCGTGCAAGCCGTGCTGGACGCCTTCCACCGGCGTCAGAGACCAGTAGTCGTTGGACATGTTCACGATGACGTCCGCCCCTTTGAGAACGAACTGCCGCACTTGGTCGGGAAACAGGTCCTCGAAGCAGATGGGTGTGAAGAAGCGCATCCTGTCATGCTCGAAGATCAGCAGCTCGCTGCCGCGCTCCCAGTCGGAAGCATCGAACGTACGGAACAGCTCGTAAAGCCGCGGGAATCGCTCGCGGTCCAGCGGGAAGTGCTCGGTGAACGGCACCAGCTGGCGCTTGTGGTAGATAGCCACCAGCTGGTTGTCGGGGCTCAGTAGCGCCGAGGAGTTGAAGTTGCGGATCTGCTCGCTGCCGTCCTCCAGCGGGATCACTATATGGTCCTGATCGCCGGCGACAAGCCAGGTGTTGATGCCCGCCTGGTAGGCAAAAAACTCCTGCGTCAACCGTGCCCAGCTTGAGTTTGCCATGTCGGGCCGCAGCGAGTACCTGATGTCAACCGGGAAGCCCCCTTCCGGCCAGACAACCAGGTCCGGAGGCTCGTCAAGCCCGGCAAGCGCCTCATCCGTAATAGCGTACAGTTTGGCCAGGTGTTCGCGGTATTCGTGTTTGCGCGGGTCGGTGTTCTGCTGGATCAGCACCAGCACGGCGCTCCGCACCGTCTGGTTGTCGGCGAGCCGCGCGTCCAGGCGCGCCAGCATGGCCCATCCGGTGACCACGCTCAGCACCAGCACGGCGCTGAGGGTCACAAGCGGCGGTCGGGCATCCGCCATTGCGCTATAGCGCCACCAGTCGTGCCGCAGCCGGCTCCTGCCGAGCGGCACGGTGTCCAGCGCCCAGGCGATGCCGGCGCTTGACAGGATGACGATGAACTCTACGCCCCATACCCCGGTTAGCGAGGCGATCTGGATCAGAGGCAGAAAGCGGTACGGGGCAGTACCGATCAGTCCCCACGGGTATCCCAGCACTCCGATCGAGCGCAGATAATCGAACGCGACCCAGGCTGTCGGTACCAGCAGAAACCCCCATCGGCCGCTGCGCTGGATCAGCGGCACGAGCACCAGCATGAATACCAGAAACTGCAGCACAAATCCTACGGTCATCACGTGCAGAGTGAGGTAGCTGAACGTCCCGTGCCAGAAGTTGACGATTAGCGCCTGCAGGGTTCCAAACGCCACACCGTAAAAGACGGCCCGTCGCGGCCGGGAACCTTTGATCACCAGTAAAATCGGCACCAGTGCAAACCACGACAACCAACCCAGGCCGTACAGTGAGACAAACGACGGAAACGACAGGCCAAACATCAGAGCCGAGAGCAGCACTGCCGGCAGCGCCCAGTGTGCCGCCAGCCGCGAGATCGCACCACCGCCGGCCGCCTCGAGGGTCGTGGTCTTCAGGCGGTCCTTCGTGTAGGCCACGGCCCCCAGCAGCAGCAGCGGGCCGAATCGGACGGCCGTGTAGGTGCGTTCCAGGGCCGTGCTGCGTGCGAGGCGCAGTCCGCCGCCGGACGCTATGAAGCGCTGCACGTAGTCCATGTTGGCGCTCAGTGCGTGAATGTAGGCGAAGATGAACAGCACGAGCGTGGGAAACCAGACGGCCTCCACAATTCTGCCCGGTCTGCCTCCCCTCAGGGCGTAGAACCCCGCGGCCATATGGAATCCCATCAAGATCAGGATGAGCCAGTCCGTGATACCGATTCCCCGGGTCTGGATCGACAGGCTCTCGCGCAGGAGTAGCGGTTCTCCCGCGCTGTCGATTCCCGCCAGCAGATTCTCAAGGCTGTCCGACCAGAATCGCCCGGTGCGCAGCGTGCGTGCCTCGCGGGTCTCCCGGATGTTGACGGTAACCTGGTAGCGCGACCGCGAACCATACACAGTAGCCATTGCAAATCGGTCGAGCCCCAGGTCGCGGCTGACCCTGAGGGCCTCTTCATGATCAACCGGAGCGACCATTGCGGGATCGAACGTCGGGTCCTCTTTGACGAAATGGTCGATCAGGAATCGACGGCTTACCAGCGAGAAAGAGTTGGTGTCGGCAATCGCGCGCTCGACAAAATCCATCAGCAGCGGGATCTCATCATGCGCAACGCCGAAGGTCCGCAGCGGGAACACCGCCAGAGACGGCTTTCTCAGAAACGCCATCGGTCCGACGAAGCAAAGAGCAATCTGAGCTGCAGCGATGAGGACGGTAAAGATACCGTACGTCCTGGGCCGCACAGGCACCTCCCGCTCGGTACAGCTCTTATCCTACACCCGGCGGTTCGGCCGGTCAACTCACATCTTTCTCGCGCACAGACGAAGATTACGGTATTACCGATGTGAGCGTGATACATTGAAAACAATAGGAGACACAGAGTGCGGGAGATCGTATCACTGGACGTCGCGGACGTGAGGCCGGAACTCGTGCTGACCGTCAACCTGACCCGCCGTCTGCCGGATATCGGGCAGCTGGAGTTGATGCCGGAGGACATTGAGCACTACGGTCGTCTGGCCATCCTGAAGAGCGGTATTCTGTGGTTCGGGGACATTCACTCAAGCCATCCGGGAACTGCACAGGCGTGCTTCTACTGGGCGGTAGGCGGCAGCACGCTCTATATCTCACCGGACGGTTCTACACTCGGCTGGCAGGATCTCATCAACGCCAAGACGGTCAGGTTCATCGCGGCACAGTTGAACCTTCGGCGTCGCTTTCGCTACTTCACCGTGGTACTCTGACGCTTCGTGGGGCGGTGCAAGAATCAGCTCGCGGTTCCCTGAGAACGGCATGGCCCGGCGGTCACCCGGACGGCGGCCGGGTGAAGTAGGGCTGTTCCAGGTCGATGTTGCCGCCGGACAGAATGATCCCGACGCGCTTTCCGGCAAAGCGCCGCCGCTGTTGCATCAGGGCGGCAAACGGCACCGCTGCCGACGGTTCAACCACGACCTTGAGCCGTTCGAAGATCAGGCGCATGGCCGCGATGATCTCCGCGTCGCTGACCGTGATGATGTCGCTCAGGTGCCGCTGCAGGATTGCAAAGGTACGAGCGCTGAGGTTGGTCCTCAGCCCGTCGGCAATCGTGCTCACTTCGGCGTTCTGCAACAGGGTTCCGGCTGCCAGCGAGCGTGCGGCGTCGTTTGCACCGGCCGGCTCGCAGCCGTACAGCACGGTACGGGGCGAGAAGGCGCGCGTGGCCAGGCAACTGCCGCTCATCAGCCCCCCGCCGCCAATCGGCGCCAGCAACGCATCCAGCCCTTCGTCGTCCTCAAAGAGCTCCATAGCCACCGTTGCCTGGCCGGCAATCACGCGTTCATCGTCGTACGGATGGATAAAGGCGGCACCGACCTCCGCGAGTACGGCGCGCATGGTTGACTCACGATCTTGGATGGCGGTTCCGCATTCGATGACCGTTGCTCCGTAGCCGTCAACCGCGGCGCGCTTGATTCGCGGAGCGCTGCGCGGCATCACGATGAACGCCGGAACCGCCGCCAGACGCGCTGCCAGCGCAACTGCCTGGCCGTGGTTGCCCGACGAATGGGTGGCAAGGCCGCGCCGGCGCTCTTCCGGTGACATGCATGCGGCGGCGTTCAGAGCCCCACGTATCTTGAACGCGCCGACCTTCTGCAAGTTTTCGCACTTGAACAGAACAGCTGCTCCGATCATGCCGTCGATGGTGCCGGAACGCAACACCGGCGTGCGGTGCACGTGTTGATTGATACGCCTTTGGGTTGCTTCGATGTCGCTGCGCGTAAGAAGTGGTGCGTGCATACCGGCCTCCTGCCCTGTACGGCGCAACCGGCGTCGCGGTGCGCACCGGTGATACGGATTGCCGCTGATACTTCGCGGTTGTAGTGTGCGGGTGGCGGGCTGCGATAGAAACCGCTACCGCTGCAGGTCTTCGCGCGGCGGAGAGAACAGGTCGAGCATACGCACCGGCTTGTCCAGTGTCCTGGTGCCGTGCTCCACGCCTCGCGGGATGTAGTAGTAGTCACCGGCGCCGAGTTCGCGCGTCTCGCCCCCGATGGTCATCTCAATGCGGCCCTCGAGTACCAGCCCCATCTGCTCATTGTCCTCATGTTTATGGAGGGGAAAGGCGGCGTCGGGCGGAAAACGGTATTCCAGGAACTGGAATCCCGGGGCGTTGAAGATGCCGCGCTGGATGCCGTTCTCGAGTGTCTCCGAGGGAAGATCGTGAACCGTGAAGAACGAAGGGATATCGTTTGAGTTCATGATACCTATACGATAGCCCCGATTGACGCACCGCGCAAGGACTATTTTTTGAGTCTGCAGGACGTCGGACGCCGGACGCCGGACGCCGGGCAACAAATTCGGCACCACTGATTACGCAACACCGCGTAGTATGCTACTGTGTCACGCATACCAAGCGACGGAATACCGTTACCACGATCACAGGGGGAGCCGGGTGAATCGCAGGGCATCACGCCGACTTCGGCTGGCGCTACTTATGATAATACTCGTACCGGTCACCTTGTACGGGCAGAGGGGGGCAGATCGGCCGTTACGGATCGATACCGAGCACTTCACGTTCATCTACCGTTCCGGCGATCATCAAGCGGTCGAGGAACTGTTGTCGGTTGCCGACTCCGTGTACCAGAGGGTCACCGGTTTTCTGGATTACCAACCGTCCGAGCGGATTCCGGTGGTAGTCCGCGGCGGCACCGCAACCGCCAACGGGTACTTCTCTCCGTATCCGCCGCGGATCACGCTTTTTGTGTCCAGCCCGTCGGGCCCGTGGCTGGGTGCCTCGACCGCGAGCTGGCTGGAGACGCTCTTCGTACACGAACTGCTGCACTACGTTCACCTGACGCGCCCGATCGGGTTTTTCGGGAGCGCTTCGCGGGTTTTCGGGCCGCTTACCAACGCCGCCGGTTCCCTGTTCATGCCGGGTTGGTTTGTCGAGGGGGTAACGACGTGGGGTGAGACCGCGTTGTCGACCGGTGGACGCGGCCGGAACCCGTTCTTCGAGATGCAGCATATCGCCCCGATTCTGGAAGATGCGATGTACAGCTACGACCAGGCCGGGTTCTCCTCCGGATTTGCGCCGCAGGGCCGCATCTACGCCGCCGGTTACCTGATGATCGACTACCTGCAGGAGCACTACGGTGAGGACGCGTTTGTCGAGCTGAACCGTACCTTCCAGCGTGCACCCTTTCTCGGCATGCGGCGCGCGATCCGAAGAACAACCGGGGCAACGGCCCGTGGGCTGTACGAAGATCTGCAGGCCGAGCTGGAGGCGGTCTACGCGGCGCGGCGTGGTCTGCCGGACGGGACATTGCTCACCCCTTCCGGTCCGGGGGACTGGTCTCTGCCGCTGCCCACAGACCGCGGTCTGGTTGCCTACGGTCGCGGGTTCAGCTATGTGCCGGGGCTCTACCTGCTGCCGTGGGACGCGGTTCTAAGCGCCGCGGATGCCGAGCGACCGCAGTGGCGCCTGCTGGCAGCGGCTGCGCTTATCGACCAATGGTCGTTCGCTGTGGACGCCGCGGGCCGCAAGGCGCTGGTGTCCGTGCTGCAGCCTGCGCTCTCCGGCCGTGATGAGGACCAAAGCTACTCGGACCTGTTCGTGCTCGATCTGGCCGGCCATAGTCCGCCGATCCGCCTCACCGAGTTGCAGCGGCTCTATCACCCGGCACTGTCTGCTGACGGTACACAGATGGTTGCGGTGCAGCGCGCCGGCAGTTATAGCCGCCTGGTGAGCGTCGATCCCGATGACGGTGAGCTCACCGAACTCTACTCCGGCGGCCGGACAACGCTCTATACCCCGACGTTTTCTCCCGACGGCTCGCTGATCGCGGTCACCGAGAATCAGCGTGGTCGGCAGCGAGTGCTGGTACTCGATGCGCGCAGCGGTCTACGCCTGGCGGTTGCGTCGCTAGAGAGCGGCGCCGCAGATGCCGCGGAGCCGGGTGGCAGTGCCGCACTCTACTTTCCGCGCTTCGCCCGCAACGGCCGTCGGCTGGAGTTGTGGTACGGCGGAGACCGAGACGGCAGCCTGGCGCTCTACCGCAGCCGCGTGCTGGAGACCGACGCCGGTGCTTCAGTCGCCGCGGACGATCCGGGTATCGACGCGGATTCGGGCGGTGCCGTGCGAACCGATAATGGGGCCGCTGCCGCTGTCCGGCAGTCAGCCGTGGGCGTGCGGCGGTTGCAGATTGAGACCCCGCGCCGGGTCGTGCAGGACCGCGTGGCGGCCTTTGCCGGCTTCCCGCTGCCGGATGGCTGGTATTGCACGGACGATGGCAGGGCCGCGGTCTACGCCGCTTACACCGCCGATGGCTACGCGCTCAAGCTGGCGGATCTGCACGCCGCCGAAGCGCTCGATGCGCCCGGGTCGCACGAGATGCCCGCAACGTCCAAATCGCCTGAAACGCTTCGGGCACCCGCGGCACCCACCACGTCGGCGACGCGCGGCGGGTTGCCGCCCGACCCGGTAGTGCCTGCCGTGAGTCGGCCGTATCGTGATTTTCCGCGGCCGATCCTGTGGTTGCCGCAGCTGGCACTCAAGAGCACGGACGACGGCACGCAGTTCGATGTCGGGGCGCTTCTGATCGCGGCCAGCAATCTGCAGCGGCACGAGGTTGCACTGTCGCTGTTGTACAATCCGCAGGCTGAAGAGCCCTCGGGGCTTGTTTCATATTCGTTTACGCCGGGGCCGACACGCTGGAATCTCAGCGCCGGTCACGACTACTCCCCGGCCGACGAGCGGCAAACCACAACCGTTGCGCTGGGCGTCGGTCGCCCACTGCTGCTGCAGACCCGACCGGATCACATCCGACAGCTCAACTTCAATTCACGGGCCGAATATCGCCGCCGTTCATCCGAACAGTGGGGAACCGACGAGGAAATGGAGTTCTCGCTGCGTCTCGCTGCGGCGCGCGCCAACCGCGGCGCGCTGCGCGACTTCTTCGGGCCTACCGGGCGCAGACTATCCTGGGTGATCGACGTGCGGCCGGACTGGCTGGACGCCGACCGGTCACGCGTCGGGACCACCGGAGAGGCATCCTTGACGCTGCAGCCGTTGCGTCACCTGACGGGGCCGCCGGGCACGCTGCAGATCGTTCCAACCGCGGTGGCTGCTACCAGCACCGTCGGCGATGCGCTGGGCAGGCTGCCGTATCTCGGTGGCGGTTTCGATGATCGGCGCACCGTCGGTTCTGAAGCCCAACCGAGCGATGCCGCACTGGGGTGGCTGGGAAGGATGACGCTGCGAATGCCGTTGGGTGTTTACGACGCGGCTTGGCGCGGTCTCGGTTCGACCGGAAGCGGCGTTGCGCTCTACCTGGAGCAGGGTGGGGCGGCCGATGAGCGATCGGTGACACCCACGGCGTCATCGGTGGCCGGCATCGAACTGACAACCGACCTGCGCTTCAACACCTTACCAATTCAATTCACCGCGGGTGCGGCCGTGCGGCTGCCGCATCCGGATGGCGTAAGCGACCATGCGTGGGTGGCCTATCTGCGGTTGAACGTATGAGCGCATCGGCGTACCGCACAGCGGTTGTGCAGAATCTGGGTGCTGCGGTGGCGTGGGCTATCACGCCGGTCATGATCCGCTACGTCAGTATCGGATTTCCGGTGATGTTCCAGACCTTCGCCCGCTACCTGGCATCACTGCTTGTGTTGTGGCCGCTCTACTTTTCGGCATCCGCCGCCTCGGAGCGCAGCCGGATCCGCATGCGGCTGTGGCGGCTGCTGCCGCGCATGGCGCTGATTGCAGTGGCCAACTTCTCATTCCAGGCGTCGTTCACCGCGTCGCTCTACCTCTTGTATCCCGGACTCGCGATGCTGGTCTACCAGTCGGTGGCGGTGTTCGGGGTGCTGCTTGGGTTTGTGCTGTTTGCCGACGAGCGCCCGATGATGCGCCGGGCGGGGTTCTACGGGGGCCTGCTGCTCACGGTGGCAGGCGTGATGATGACGGTATGGACCGGGGGAGAGCAGGGCAGTGCCGCGCCGGCGGCCGGTATTGCGCTGGTGCTGACCGCGGCGCTGTCGTGGGCTGTGCTGACCGCCATGGTCCGGGCGTGGCTTCCCGGGTACTCTCCGTTCTTTGTCAACGCGACCGTGATCACGTTTGTGACTCCTCTGTTCCTGGCCGGACATCTGGCAATCCACGGAGTGCAATGGCACTTTTCGGCATCGGCGTTGCTGTGGGCGGTCATGCTGTTGTCGGGTCTGGTGGGTATCGGACTGGGCCACTCGCTGTTCTACCGCTCGGTGCCGCTGCTGGGAGTCGGGCGCTCCAATATTCTGCAGTTGACGCGGCCGCTGTTTACCGCGTTGTTCTCGTTTCTGGTCTTCGCAGAACGTTTGAGCGTGCAGCAGATGGTCGGCGGCGCCCTGCTGATCGGCGGCGCCTATCTGATTACCCGTCTTCGTCTATGAGTATCAGCGGGTATGCGGCCGGGGGTCGTGACCGAAACCGGGGGTTGACCAGAGCAGCCCAACGGCGAACAGCATATAGGCGCCGAGCAGCAGGAATCCCGCCCAGCCGAGACCAAGATCACCGAACAGTCCCAGCAGCGCCGGGGCGATGCCGGCACCGATTCCGATGCCCACCGTGATGATCAGCCCGTAGGTAATGTTTCCCTGGCGGGGATCTCCGATCAGCGCCATTGACGAGAGCGCGGCGGGGAACAGGGCGGTCAGCAGCGCCGGTTGGGCTATCACAACTACGGTGAGCAATGTGCCGCGCGCGAGGCCGATTGCGGCGGTGAACGCGGCCGAGAAGATCAGTCCTCCGGCCATTGTGGGGCGTCTGCCAATGCGGTTGATTACGGCGCCTGCGCGCAGCAGCAGCGCGATACCGGTTATACGCGAAACTGCCAGCAGCAGGTTGACCCGGTCAACCGGCAGCCCGTGGTCGGCCACGAGATAGGCCGGCAGTATTGAATAGACACCGTGCATGCCGGCGATTGCCGCTGACAGGATCACCATGCCCGGCAGCGTATTGCGCTGGCGCAGAATTGATGCCACCGTGCTCAGCCGCGGCGCCGTTCCCCTGCCGCTGCCGGAGACGCCCCAACGCAGAAAAGCCGCCGCTGCCAGCGCAGAGAGCAGCGCAAATGCCGCTAGCACGCCGCGCCGGCCGAGCACGGGTTCGAACGCCAGTACGATCAGTGGCGACAGCAGCAGGGCCAGATTCGGCCCCACTTCGTGCAACGCAAACGCGGTACTGCGGCGCTCGACACTGATTGCATCGCTGATCATGACCAGTCCCGACGGCGGATAGGTGCCGGCCCCGGCACCTATCAGCGTCATGCTCACCGCAAGCAGCCATACACGCGAGGTCAGCGCCGCCAGGCCGAGTCCGACGGTGATTATCGCAAGCGCGGCGACTATAGTTTTCCCGTGGCCGACTCGCGCGGCCAGGAAACCGGAGGCCAGCATTGCGCCGCCGTAGCCGATGCTCACCAGCAGAAAGAGCGTCCCCGCGGCCGACAGCCCGAAGCCCAGCTCCGTCTGCAGCGCGGGCATCAAGGGAGCAAAGACGGTGCGGCCGGCCATCGAGCAGAAGACGGCCAGCACCAGCAGAGTCATCATCAAAAGCGGGCGAGTCGATCGCTGCGATGTCATGAACTGAATCGATTATACAGCTTTCTCGGTCTCGCTCAAGCCAGGGGGCGTCCGTGGCGGAACACGCGTGCGGCGCAGCCTCCGGTGAGCAGGCGCACCGGTACGACGCGGCTTGCGGACAGCAGTGTCTCCTGTACCATGCGGCCGAACAACACATGCAGCGCCGTCGCGGGCACCGGTATCGCGGCCGGCCGGTCGAGGACCGTTCCCAGCGTGGCCGCGAACTCCGCGTTGCGCACCGGATGCGGTTAAACCGCGTTGAATCCTTCCAGGTCGGAAGCCTCCAGCACTCCCTGCGCGGGGCTCCAGATTAGCCCACCGGCTTCCGCACGGCGCGAAAGAACATCGATACGCCGCGCTCGTGCGCGCGGTTGTCATCCCGACTTCATACGGGATAAGGTTTCCCCGTATCGTAGGATAACAAGATTGCCTGTCAACCGTTGCAGCCAAGACGGCGGCGGAGGCCGGGGACGTCAATTGAATCAGTTTGCGCAGTTGCGCCGGAACATCTATCTCACCCATGAACCCGGCGATGTTCACGGTTTTCGCCGCCTGGCGGCAGCGTTGACCGGTGAACCGGAACTGCTCGACCCGGTGCTCGATGCAATGGCGCGTCTGCACGCCGGCGCGGCTTTCGGCAGCTGTCCGGCTGCCTCCACGGCGCAGCTTGAAGCCGAGATTGTACGCTACCTTGGAACCTCACCCTACGTCGACCGCTACCTGGCCGACGCACTGCGCAACCGCGGCGAGCTGCAATCGGCGCTGCGGCAAAGCGCTGCTGATCCGGCACTGACCGGCGCGACGGTAGCTGTCGCGGTTGCAGCCGAACTGCGGCCGTTTGAGGCCGGCTGGACGGCCGACGCGCTGCAACGCGGCGGCGATCCGGAGCTGATAGTGGATCTGCTCTGTTACGTCGCGGCCGCCGGACTGGTCGAGCTGCGGCCCCGGATCCGTGCCCTGCTGGATTCCCCGCTGCCGTGGGCGGTGCGCGCCGAGGCGCTGCTGACACTGCAGGAACTGGAGCGTACGGGGGACGGCACGCGGCACGGTCTCGGAGCGGCGTCCGCGGCAACAAGTACGGCTGATCCGCAGGTGCCGGACGATCTGGTGCCGGCTGCCGCGTCCGGCGAGCCGTGCCGGACGGAGGGTGCCAGGCCCCCGGCAGCACGTCTGGCGCAGTCCATGTTTTACGGCGACCCGGGCCGTATGGGTAAGGGCGGCAGCGGCGGCATTGGAACGCTGGTGCGCGAGTTGGGCGCGACGCTGGCGCGTGACTACATGCCGGTCGTTACACTGGTGTGTTACAACAGTCGAGCACGCAGTTACCCGCTGCAGGTGTGCGAGGAACTCGCCCCTGGGCACCTTGTGGTACGGCTGCCGCTGTTTCTTGCCGGCGAGAACCCGGCGGGTTTTCTGCGTGCCGAGCATCGTATTGAACGCGCGGTCGAGCGGGCACTGCGGACCAACCGCGGCCGGTACGGCGCGATACACGTCCGGTTTCTGGATAACGCCTCGCGCGCCGTGGCCCGCGTCGCGCGGCGCAACGCGTTACCGCTGGTGACCACGCTGACTGCCGACCCGCACCGAACCGTCTGCAGCCCCGAGGGAACCATCCGTCGCGCTGATCCGGAATCCGCGCGCGAGCTGTTCAACCGCATACTGATCGGTGACCAGCTGCTCGGGTGGTCGAACGGGGTTGTGGCCATCGGTCGCAACGCCTTCGCCGGTGAGCTGCTTGACTACTTCCCGCAGCTCGAGGACACGCGCGGCAAGACGCTGGCGGCAATCGATGAGGGCGTTTCGACTGCTCCGCCGGCTGTCAGTGTCGACGTTGCGGGGCTGCTGTGCGACCGGCAGGCCGAACCGGCTCTGTCGCCGCGGCAGCTGGATGATCCCGTCCTGATCAGCGTCGGGCGCCTGAGCCCTGTCAAGGGGCAGGTCAACCTGGTGCAGGCGTGGGCGCAAAGCGACCTGTGGCGGCGGTACAATCTGGTGCTGATCGGCGGTGACTTCGCCACACCGACTGATGAAGAACAACTGATCCGTCGCCAGATACACGATTGCCGCCGGCCGGAGCTGGACGGGAGGTTCTGTCACCTGCCGGCTCAGCAGAACCCGGTGGTGCGCGCCGTGCTGGCGTGGTGTGCCGCGCGCACCTCGCCCGGCGGCGCCGATATCTACGTCTGTCCGAGCCTCAAGGAAGAGTTCGGCCTTTCGATTCTCGAGGCGATGGCAGCCGGCTTGCCGGTCTGCGCACCGCTGCGCGGCGGGCCGCAGACCTATCTGCGTCACGGTATAAACGGATTTCTGATTGATACGCGCGACGCAGGTTCGCTGCGCAGGGAGCTGTGCGCGCTGCTGACCGCTGAACGTACCACGACGGCGCGGCTGCACGAAATCAAGCAGCAGGCCCGCCGCACCATCCGGGAGCGGTATTCGCTGGCGGCAATGGGCCGCGAGTACGAGCGCCTCTATCGCCGCGTTGCGGCGGATAGCGAGAAACAGCGAGGTGAACAGTGACCAATTATGAGTTGAGGAGTGCGGTCAAACAGCTTATGGCAAGCGAGCTGTACGGTGTTCTGGCAACCCAGAGCGGCTCCGGAGCGCCGCACAGTTCGATTGTGGCGTTTGTGTCGGCCGACGACCTGACCAGCGTAGTCTTTGTGACTCCGCGCAACACGCGCAAGTTCGCCAACATCGAAGCCCGGCCGGCGGTATCGTTTTTTGTGGACAACCGCAGTGACCGCGTTGACGAATTGATGCGCGTAATTGGTATCGAAGCCCACGGTAATGCACACGAGCTGTCGGCTGAGCAGGGCTGCGCCTATCGGGCGCTCTTTCTGGCCAAGTACCCGCAGATGTCGGGTTTTGCGCAAGCGCCCGGCAGTGCGCTGATGCGGATAACCGTCAGCCACTACGATGTCGTTGACCACTTCCAGCATGTGCTGGTGCTGCCTGCGGGAGGTCGCGCGTGAGCGCTGCTGCCGGAACGCGGTCCGTGACCGTTCCCGCTGCCGCCTTCAGCGAGTTCCTGGCTGCCAGCGGACTCGGTACACGCTTGACGCTGGCGTTGCAGCGTTACCGGCCGGAAGGTCGTACACTCGAGCAGCAGTGGGATCTCAACCTCGAGATTGAGCTGCTGGCGGACACAGTGCTTCCCGACCGGCTCCAGCTGCAGCTGCTTGAGCTGCTCGATCCGCTCGAGGGCGTCATGGCGGTGCGCGTACGGGGATCGGTATGTGGTGCTGAGCTGCTGCCCGCCGAGACGCGTGCCGCGACGCTGGCGGCTATCCGCGGCGCGTGGGCGCGGGCGCTGTGGTGGAGATATAGTGCGGAGTTTTCCGACGGCCCGCAATCTCCGTGGGCGTGGCTGCAGAGCGCGCTTCCGGCGGTGGAATCAGTGGAGGCGGTCGAGGTGGTAGAGCAGGGAGCGCTGAGCGTCGAGGAGCGCGAGACGCTCGGCAGCATTCGCGAACCGCTGCCCGGCGGCGGCTGTGTGGCCGTAGATACCGACTCGTTCGAGGTGGTGTTGCGGCGAGCTGAACACTACCTGACCGACGGGGGCAACCGCGGCCGGAGAGCAATCCGGGAGGAGATCGAGGCGGCGGCAGCGGATGCGGCTGTCGTACGCTATCTCTGCTGCCGGCTTTACAATCGCCACACGGCGCCGGCTGATCCGTTTGCGTTGCGCGAACTGCTGACCGAGCCTCCCGAAACGACGGTGACGCCCGTGACTCCCGTAACGCCCGCGGAGCGCGTGTTCCTCGTGCCGATGGAGGCTGCAGATGCGGAACCGCTGACGGAGCAATTGCTGCGCCTGGGGAGGCGCTCGATTGAGCTCGAGCAGCAGCTGATAGACATGGCCGCCGGCTTAAGCGATGAAGAAAACGATCAGCACAGCAACGACCGGATCGGCAAATCGCAGCACCAACCGGACAACGGGCGGGCAGATGAGGCGGCTGACGGCGGATCCGATGAGCGCGGCGGCGGAA
Source organism: Spirochaetaceae bacterium (assembly GCA_007693945.1). GTDB lineage: Bacteria > Spirochaetota > Spirochaetia > DSM-27196 > PWMO01 > PWMO01. The sequence goes on along the minus strand of RECP01000110.1, from coordinate 2,298 downwards.
CCGACTGGAGTGCCGCAGCGGAACCGGCGGTTTCAGCGCAACAGCTGATCGGTACGCCGGGCGCGCCCGGGCGTGTTCGCGGAGTGGTCAGCCGGTCGAGCGCTTTGAGCGCGCCAGCTTCCGGCGGCGGTCGCGCGGTGATCGTCTGCGATCGGTTGACCGCGCGGCTGCTGCAGCAAAAAGGCGGTGCGGTGGCGGTCATCGAGCGGCTGGGAGGTGCGGTAGGACTGGGGGCCCTGCTGGCGCGCCGGGAGGGACTGGCGTGTGTCAGCGGAGTTGCCGACCTGAGCCTGCTGCGCGAAGGCAGTAACGTGTGTGTCGACGGTGATCTAGGCCTGGTGACAATCGAACGTGCGCCCGATGCTCACTGAACGCGCAGTAACTGCATGATCGCCGCCGCCGCAAACGCCGGACCGCGCGAGCGCACCTGAGCGGTGTAGCCTGCCAGCGTCCGCCTGGTTGCCGCAGCCCGCGCACGGCGAATTGCCCGGTCGAGCCGGTAATCGCTGAGCCGGTTGGGGTTCAGCACCGCACCGATGGCGTTGCGCTGTACGTCGGCAGCTACGTTAAACTGATCGCTGGAGAAAGGCAGCACTATCATCGGCACTCCGTAATAGAGCGCCTCGGTGAAGGAGCTGACTCCGCCGTGGTGGATGAACAGCCCTGCTTCTCTCAGCAGCCGGCGTTGCTCGATGAACGGTTCCACCAGTGATGGCTGCCCGGCGGCCTCACGCACCGTGTCGACGTTCTGACCGGCCCCGACTGCGATCAGTGCAGCGGGAAAGCGGTGGCGCATTTTGCGGGCCAGTGTGCTCAGGACGTCGCCGCGTGCCGACAGAAACGTGCCGAGGGCAATGACGATCAGCGCCGGATCCTGCGCTGTTGCGGCAGCGCCATCGGGCGGCAGTCCGGCTTGCGATGGAATATCATCCGCCGGCACGAAGCTGTAGCCGCAGTAGACGCGCTCGGGCGACCGTGTAGTCTGCGGCCGTGGACGCTCGAACTCGGGGTAGTTGTGAATCACCAGCTCAGGAGATGTAGCGGCAAACGCATTGGGCAGCTGCACGTTGTACGGTGCCAGCAGCTGATTGAAGCGCCGCGTGAAGCGTTGCTGCAGCGCCAGAGCTTCCGTATGCAGCAGCGTAAGCTCGCGGGTGTCAACCGCAAACGGCTGCGGCCAGTGCGTCGGCACGCCGTATACGGCGTCGGGCGCGGGAATGCTCAACGGGTGCGGCGGGCAGAACGTCACGAAGCGCAGCCGGTGCGCCACCAAGGCCAGCGTGGCTCCGTAGGAGAGCTGATCGACAATCCAGAGCTGCGGCTGCAGCTCGTCTTGCAGCCCTTTCACACGCTGCAGCAGCTCCTCGGGGTTGGCCAGCATATCGTCAAAGCGGTGGCGTGTCTGTGTTCGCAGGGTCTCGATCGGGCCGTGCTCGCTGGCGGCCAGGAACTCGCGCAGTCGCCGCTGCTCGTGCTCTGCCTGCCGCGTGGCTTCCGCCTGACCGGTGTTGGCGTTGCGGTTGATCTGCACCTCGGCAAAGCCGAGCCCGTGCCCACGGATCTGCGCCTCGAAGTCGCGCGTGCAGCCGGCAATTACCTCGGCGCCGGCGTCGCGCAGAGCACGCGAGAGCGCCATAAGCGGCCCAAAATGCGAGTAAAACGGCGGCGATAGAACCACAATTCTGTTCTGCTGCATGCTGCCTCAGGTTATAACACGGCGTTCTGCACAGCGTCACTTCCGAGACATCGTGTCTTTGGATAACGGCAGGATTTCAGAACGGAGGATCAGCAATCGAATCAGGTTCAGCGAAGGTCGGTGAGTTGGTCATGGGCATCGGTATTCTCAGGGAGGCGCAGAAGCCCTGATTCCCTCTCCCTGCGACGCCGGGAACGTCAGTCAGTGACGCACGCGTTTGCCTGGCGCCTGGATCCGCAGGGAGTCGAGCAGGTAATCGTGCACCGGTGTCGGGATGACACTTTCTCCGGACACCAGGTCGCCGACGCAGCGTACGGAACAGATTCCGCTCAGGCAGTCCGTCTGCTGCTGCTCCTCATTGCATCCAACCGTACTTGATCAGTCTCCGCAGGAAGGCCGAGGCGGCAGTTCGCGTGACGCGGCGCTCTACCGGAGCGGGCGCCTCCAGTTCAGCTGGTTCGGCGGTGGTCAGAAACGGTCGGCATGGGAGCGGTTTCCACCTTCTATTACTGCGCGAAACGTTCCGCTGATTCAAGTGTCCGGGAAGGAACGCTACACCACCGTCAACTGTTCACGCTGCGCGCGCAGAGCCGCGGCGAGAT
>RECP01000054.1 GCA_007693945.1 Spirochaetaceae bacterium | reverse complement strand
CAAGTAAAGGAGGCGTTATGAAGCAGGCGGTTATGACAGCGCCGGGAGCAATTGAGTATCGCCAGGTTGACGTGCCGGATGTTGCGGCGCATGAAGTCCTGATCCGGGTCAGGAAGATCGGTGTCTGCGGCTCGGACATCCATGTGTTTCACGGGCTGCATCCCTATACCTCCTACCCGGTGGTGCAGGGGCATGAGGTGTCGGGAGAGGTCGAGCGGGTGGGCGCCGGTGTCAGCGCTTTTGCCGCTGGTGATCGGGTAACCTTTGTACCGCAGGTGGTGTGCGGCCAATGCTATCCGTGCCGCCACGGCATGCACCATATCTGTGATTCGCTGAAGGTCATGGGTTTCCAGACGGGAGGCGCGGCGCAGGAATATTTCGCGGTTCCCGAGTCCCTCGCGGTGAAGCTTCCCGGCGACATGAGCTTCAATCAGGGTGCATTGATCGAGCCGATGGCGGTTGCCGTGCACGCTTTGGCGCGTGCGGGTGACGTCGCCGACGGCCGTGTTCTGGTGCTCGGTGCCGGGCCGATCGGCAACCTTGTGGCTCAGGCGGCCCGTGGGCTGGGCGCAGCAGCGGTCATGATAACCGATATCAGCGACGTGCGTCTGGCAAAGGCGCGCGATTGCGGAATAGAGGCCGCCGTGAACGTGGCGCACAATGACCTGGCCGACGCGGTCGTACGTCATTTTGGCGCTGATAAGGCTGACATAATCCTGGAGTGCGTCGGTGTGGAGTCCGCTATAGCCGGCGGTATAGCGGTGGCGCGCAAGGGGTCCGTTCTGGTCGTTGTCGGGGTATACGGTCACAAACCGACGGTCGATCTGGGGTTGGTTCAGGACCGGGAGCTGACGCTGCGCGGCAGTCTGATGTATCAGCATGCGGACTACCGTACGGCAATCGATCTGGTTGTGAACGGCAAAGTGGTTCTGGAGCCGCTGGTTACCGATACCTTCCCTTTTGAGCGCTACCTGGACGCGTATCACCACATAGAGAAGAGCGCTGATCAGACGCTCAAAGTCATGATCGAACTGTGACCGGAGGGGCTGAGCATGGACCTGGGGTTAAGGGGTAAGAGTGCCGTTATCAGCGGTGGAAGTGTCGGTATCGGGCTGGCAGTCGCGGAATCGTTGGCGGCAGAAGGAGTCAACCTGTTGCTCTGCGCACGCGACGAACAAAGGGTGGATAAGGAGGCGCGGCGCGTGGCGTCGCAGTACGCTGTGAAAGCTGTCGGGGTCGGAGCGGACGTCACGGTCGTTCAGGATATCGCGGAGGTTGTGACTGCGGCCCAGCAGGCCTTCGGGCAGGTGGACATTCTGGTCAACAACGCCGGAACCGGAAGCTCCGAGACCATTATGGAGGCCGGGGACGACCGCTGGCAATACTACTGGGATCTGCACGTCATGGCGGCGGTCCGTCTGTCCCGCGGAATTGTGCCGCTGATGAGAACGGCCGGCGGCGGGGTCATTCTGAACACGGCGTCAATCTGTGCCAAGCAGCCGTTGGGGTACGAACCGATCTATAACGTGACCAAGGCAGCCCTGGTGATGCTTTCGAAGTGTCTGGCAAATGAGCTCATCGGAGAGAACATCCGCGTCAACACGATCAACCCTGGTCTGATACTGACGCCTGACTGGCGCAAGACAGCCGGTATCCTGACAGCCGACACGGAGCAGACCGTCGATCAGTATCTGGACGCGATCGCGAAGGAACATACTCCCATCGGCCGGTTTGCCGCGCCTGAAGAGCTTGCCGATTTCTACACGTTCCTGTGCTCAGACAAGGCGACCTACTGTGTCGGCTCCACCTATTACGTGGACGGCGGATGGTTGAAGACCGTGGAATAGGGTGGACTCACAATGAAATCGGTAGCAGTGCTGAAACCCGGCAGCGTCGGGGTGGTCGAGATTGGGGAGCCTGAGCCGTCGGCCTATCAGGCGGTCGTGCGAACCAGAGTTGCCTACATCTGTAATGCAACCGACCGTAAACTGATTGAGGGCCACTTTCCGGGTATCGGGGCCGAGATGTACCCGCTTCTGCTGGGCCACGAGAACGTGGGTATCGTCGAGGCGGTGGGCGCCAAGGTGCGAACCTTCAAGCCCGGTGATCAGGTAATCGGCGGGCTGCTGTTGGGAAGTCCCGATGCCCGCTACAGTTCGGGCTGGGGTGGTGACAGCGAGTACGTGCTGGTCAGCGACCATCAGGCAATGGTTGCCGACGGGGTGGCAGACTCTGAACACGGCTGGGACGAGATCTATCAGATCATGACGCGGGTGCCCGAAGACATACCGGCCGAAACTGCGGGGCTGCTGTGCACCTGGCGCGAGGTCTACGGAGCGTTCAGCGACTTCGGGCTCAAAGCCGATGACGATATTCTGGTGTACGGGGCTGGTCCGGTGGGGCTTTCGTTCTGTCTTTTTGCGCGGCTGCTGGGGCTGGGCTGGATTGGAGTGGTCGATCCGTTGGCGCAGAAACGCGAGCGGGCGCGGAGAGCCGGAGCGGACCGCGCCTTCTCACCCGATGATCCGGAGTTGGTGCGGCTGCCGGAGGTGCTGGGGCGACCGGTGGACGCGGTGATCGACGCCGTGGGCCAGGAGTCGATCATCAACGCGGCGTTGCCGCTGATCCGCATGGCGGGGTCGATCTGTGTCTACGGTGTGGTGGGAGCCGCGACGGTGAAGCTCAAGAAAAACCGCGGACCGTACAACTTCAACCTTTTTATGCACCAGTGGCCGACCCGGATCGCCGAAGCGGCCGCACAGGAGCCTCTGCTGGAGTGGATTCGTGCCGGGAAGCTCGATCCGGAGCTGTTTCTCACCGGTCAGTACCCGGTACAGCAGGCGGCCGACGCCTTCGCCGCCACCGGCAGTCCCGACGCGATCAAGACTCTGCTGCGCTTCTGAGGAGAACGATCGGCGACACGCCGAACCGGCAAACGCAAACCGGGTCTGGTTGGCGTAGTGTATCCCGATATGCCCGGTAACGGCGTCGGGGTCTTTCTCACGATCAGCATCATGCGGCTTGCTTTCTCTTGCGTGCTTCTTGACGTACGGGTCAGGTATGCGTTAAGATGCTACCGAACAACAGCAATGGAGAATAAATGAAAAGCACTGTTGGAGTGGGGCTCATCGGGTGCGGGCGCGCGGGAAGGATTCATGCACGCTGTTTTGCCGGGCGGACGGCAGGTGCGCGGCTTGTGGCTGTCGCTGATTCCGATAGCGCAGCCGCACTTCAGACCGCGAACGATTACGGCGCGGATAACTGGTACACCGATTATCGCCGGCTCATCGCAGATGCCGCGGTTGACGCGGTGGTGGTTGTGACGCCCACCAATTCTCACTGCGAAATCGTTGTGACAGCAGCTGCCGCGGGTAAGCACGTACTGTGCGAGAAACCGATGGCGCTGAACGTTGACGAGTGCAGTCAGATGATCGACGCGGCCGATCGCGCCGGCGTCAAGCTGCAGATCGGCTTCATGCGCCGCTTTGACGCCGGGTTCCGTGCCGCCAAGCAGGCAATCGACAACGGAGAAATCGGCGAGGTAGTGCTTGTCAAGTCGTTGACGCACGGTCCCAGCGTACCGCAGCGCTGGATGTACGATATCGCCGCGAGCAACGGCCCGCTGGCGGAGGTCAACAGTCACGACATCGATACGCTGCGCTGGTTTACCGGCAGCGAGGTGCGCGAGGTGTACGCCCTGGCAGGCAACTACCGCTGTCCCGAAGCGCGAGACGAGTTCCCGGATTTCTACGATAACGTGGTACTGTCAACCCGGCTGGAGAACGGCGCTCAAGGGCTAATCGAGGGCGCTGTGTCGGTGGCCTACGGATACGACTCGCGTGCCGAGATCCTGGGAACCAAGGGGATCCTGTTTGTCGGCGGGCTGGCTGAGCGGCCGCTCACCGTGTGCAGTGCCTCCCTCCAGGTGCAACAGCCGATAGTGAAGAGCTGGCGCACGCTCTTCAGTGATGCCTATGAGGCTGAAGATGCCGGTTTTGTGCAGGTGATTGTGGATGATGGCGTTCCCGAAGTCGGTGGAATCGACGGACTGCGCGCGGTAGAAGTGGTCAATGCCGGAAACCGCTCGATCCGTGAGTCGCTGCCGGTCAGGCTCGAGACACAAGGAGTCAGTGTATGATGACGGCGGTGCGACTGGTCGGCAAACAGAGGCTGGATGTTACGCGTGTTGCCGTACCGGAGATCAGTGACGACGAGATTCTGTTACGGGTTCGCTCGGGGTTCATCTGTGGCACCGATTTGAGAATGTACAAGAACGGGCATGCGCACACCGAAGCCTCCGGCGGTTTGACGCTGGGCCATGAGATAGCAGGGGAGATCGCGGCGGTTGGCCGTTCGGTAACCCGGTACCGCGAGGGGATGCGGGTTACCGTGGATCCGAATATGGGCTGCGGGGTATGTAACGTCTGCGTTAGCGGTAATACTCAGATGTGCCCGGATCTCCGCGCGCTCGGAATTCACATCGACGGCGGATTTGCGGACTATGTGCGCGTACCACGCGAAGCTGTCATGCAGGGCAATGTTGCGCTGATTCCCGGGAACGTATCGTTCGATGAGGCAGCACTGGCCGAGCCCCTCTCCTGTGTCCTCAACGCGGCCGAACGCTGTGAGACGCGGCCGGGTGACGCTGTGCTCATAATTGGGGCCGGACCGATAGGCTTGATGCACGCAAGGATTCAGCGGCTGTTCGGCGCGGGGCTGATCCTGGTCCACGATCTCAACCAACAGCGTCTGCAGGCGTGCAGGGAACGGGAGCCGACGTTTGTGACGGTTGGTCCAAAGGAACTCGACCAGGCCGTCGCGGAACATACCGGCGGGCGGGGAGTGGACATCTGCATCACCGCCGCGCCGTCCGCCGCCGCGCAGAAGCGCGGGCTGGAATTGCTGGCGCTGAACGGGCGCTTGATGCTGTTCGGCGGACTGCCCGCGGACAGTCAAGAGGTTCTGTTCAATAGCAATCTCATTCATTACCGGCAGTTGATTGTCAGTGGCACAACCCGGCAGAATCTGCGTCAATACCGCGCCTGCATTGATTTCATTGCCAGGGGAATTGTGTCGGTGAGCGACATTATCACGCACCGGTTCAGTCTGACGGATGCACAGCAGGCATTTGACGGCGTGGCTGCCGGGTTTGGGTTGAAGCAGGGCTTCACCGTTGACGCACAGTGAGACGTACGCGGGATAAGGGGCGTCGGATGAGCGGCAATTATGTAGTCGGGGTTGATGTCGGAACACAGGGAACCAAGGCCGTCCTGTGCGATGCCAAAGGCGTGTGCCTCGCCGAAGCGTTCCAGCCGTCCAACATCATCGAACAGCAACCGGGGACACTGGTAGAGGATCCTGAAGAGCAATTCACGGCGGTCTGCCGCACGGTGAAGCAATGTATCGAGCAATCCGGGGTGGCCGCGACCGAGATCGGCGCGGTTGCGATAGACGGTCAGATGGCCGGGATCCTCGCGGTGGGTGCCGACGGTCTTCACGTGACGCCGTACGACTCGTGGCTCGACACGCGTTGTGCGCCCTACATTACCCGGATGGCAGAGCGTGCCGGGGATCAGATCCTGAAGAGCAGCGGTAATGTCCCGAGTATCAATCACGGTCCCAAGATACTGTGGTGGAAGGAGGAGCATCCCGACCTGTACAAGCGTGTCAGCGCCTTTGTGCAGCCGGGATCCTACGCTGCGATGCGTCTCGGCGGTCTTACCGGTGAGCAGGCGTTTATCGATGTAACCTATCTTCACTTCTCGGGCTTTGCCGACAACGCCAACAGCTGCTGGAACGAAGACTTGTGCCGCGAGTTCGGAGTCGACCCTGCCAGACTGCCTCGAATCCTGCGGCCCCACGAGATTGCCGGACGGGTGACCGCCGAAGCTTCACGGCTCTCAGGGCTTGCCGAGGGGACTCCGGTCGCGGCCGGCTGCGGTGATACCACGGCCTCTTTCCTGGCGGCTGGTGCGGTTTCTCCCGGTATCTGCGTCGATGTAGCCGGCACGGCCAGTGTGTTTTCGCTGACGTCTGACAGCTTTATGCCGGACGTGCCTTCGCGTGTACTGGGGTGCAGCCAGGCGGTTACACCTGGCCTGTGGCATCACTACGCGTACATCAACGGCGGCGGCATGAATCTCGAGTGGTTTCGCAGGATGCTGGGGTCGGTCAAACCCGAAGCGCTCGACTGTCAGAGCTTTGAGGCGCTCAACGAGTTGGCTGAACAGGTCGAGCCTCGACTGAGTGATCCGTACTTCATACCGCACGTTGCCGGAAGGGTGATGCCGAGTGCGGCACACCTTCGCGGTGCGTGGCTGAACCTTGCCTGGTCGCATACGGTCGGGAATCTGTATCGCAGCATCCTGGAAGCGGTGGCGCTGGAGTACGGTATCTATCTCAACGCGATACGGCGTCTTGATCCGGCGGTTGACATTCGCGAGATCCGCATCACCGGAGGCGGTGAGAAGAGCCGGTTGTGGAACCAGATCAAGGCCGACGTCGCGCAGGCGCCGGTGGTCCAGTTGATCGGTTCACGTGGTGCACCGATGGGGTCGGCCATGGTGGCAGCCTATGCGGCCGGTATGACGGACACGCTCCAGGACCTCGCTTCGGTGTGGATCAGGACGGGAGCCAGAATTGATCCTGATCCCCGGATGCAGGACTATTACCGTACACGAGGGGCGCGCTACGAGCGCTTCGTTGACGCCCTGACACAGGCATCTCCGGTAACAGAGTGAAAAAGGGAGTAAGCAATGACGGTACACGATCTGCAGCCCGCGGCACGCCCGACGTTCTACTTCATCGGCGTGACAACCGCCAAGTCCTCGATCATGCGCGTATTCCCGCGCTGGGCTGAGCATCTCGGGCTGGGCGATGTTCCGATTGCCGGTATCGATTGCCGGCATCACGATGAACCGGGGGTCTACCGCCGGGTTGTCGAGTTTCTGAAGCAGGATGAGCATTCGCTGGGCGGACTGGTGACTACGCACAAGATCGACTTGTTGCGGGCCAGCCGTGACATGTTTGACGAGCTTGATGAATACGCCGACCTGCTGGGTGAGGTAAGTTCAATCTCCAAGCGCGAGGGAAAGCTGTGCGGACACGCCAAGGATCCGATTACCAGCGGGTTGTCGATGGAAGCTTTCCTGCCGGCCGATCACTGGCGCAGGACCGGGGGAGAACTCTGTCTGCTGGGTGCCGGTGGTTCTTCCCTGGCACTCACAATGTACATCATGAAGCAGAAGCCGCAGGCCGAGTGGCCGGCACGTATTGTGGTGACCAACCGCAGTACGCCGCGGCTCGAGGAGATGAAGCAGATTCACGCCCGGATCAATCCCGGTATCGGGGTCGAGTATCACCATTGCCCGAAGCCCGAGCAGAATGACGCGGTGGTCAACCGACTGGTTCCCGGGTCGATGGTGGTCAATGCTACCGGTCTGGGCAAGGATGCCCCGGGTTCGCCGCTGACCGACGCGGCCGGATTCCCCGAAAACGGGCTGGTGTGGGAGTTCAATTACCGCGGTGACCTGGTATTCCTCGACCAGGCACGTGCGCAGCAGCAGGAGCGGCGTTTGACAATCGAGGATGGGTGGGTCTACTTCATCCACGGCTGGACGCGGGTCATTGCGGAGGTGTTCGACATAGACATACCAACCGCCGGTCCGCAGTTTGACAGACTGAGCGAAATTGCCGCCGGCGCGCGGTAGATCACGTGAGACAAGGAGAGAAAGGTATGCAGACGGTAGCCGGAACAAGTTTCATCGAGCCGTTTACGGTGGAGATAGATGTCAATCGGGGTGAAATGCCGCGGGCCAAGCATCATATCGTGCGCAGGGCGTCGGACATGCGCGGCCACTACGCCGATCAGGAGGCCCTGGAAAGGCTGATCGCCGACAGTGGTGATCCGGTGCATTACGAGGTCTTCGAGGTTCCGGTGCCTGAGGAATACGGTCATCTGATGTATTGCATCAGTACGCTGCAGCCGGGTACGGTCGGCGACGAGTGCTTCATGACCAAAGGACATTATCACACGGTGGTGAACACCGGAGAGACCTATCTCTGTCTGCGCGGAGAGGGCTACATGATTATGAAGACCAGTGATGGTCGTTTCAATGCGCAGCCGATGGTACGCGACAGAATGGTCTATGTGCCGCCCTACTGGGCGCACCGCTCGGTGAACACCGGTGACGAGCCGCTGGTATCCTACTGCGTCTACGGCGCGGAAGCCGGGCACAACTACGGTGACATCGAGCAGGAGGGCTTCATAAAGCGCGTCTACAGACGCAGCGGCGCGGTAGAGATTGTCTGAACTGACTGACGCCGGCCGCCTGTGGGGTCAGGCCGCAACATGGGAGAACAGGATGGACCGCATAGTAGTGACGCCGAGGTCAATGACATCTCCGCCGCATGCCGCCCTGGAGCGACTGCGCCGCGCCGGCTACGAGGTGGTCATGCCGACGCCCGGAGAACAGCCCGATGAGCGCCGGCTGATCGGGGCACTCGCGGAAGCGGTGGGATATCTTGCCGGCGTAGAGAAGGTTTCGCGCGCAGTACTGGAGGCCGCGCCTCGTTTGCGCGTCATCAGCCGTAACGGCGTCGGAATCGACAACGTAGATATGGAAGCCGCCCGCGAGCGCGGTGTGCAAGTGATGCGCGCCGAGGGAGTCAACGCTCGCGGTGTTGCCGAATTGACGATCGCGCATATGCTGGCGGCCTGCCGTCGAATGGATTTTCACCACAGCACGCTCAAGAACCACGCGTGGCAGCGGCGCAAAGGCATCGAACTCAACGGCCGCACGGTGGGGATCGTCGGATGCGGCAGGATCGGACGTGCGGTGGCCGAGCTGTGTCTCGCTTTCGGCATGACGGTCCGTGCCTTCGACCCCTACGTTGATGCCGGGTTCCGTCCGGCGGGCAACTTCGGCTTTGTTTCGCTCGATGAGCTATTGCAGACCGCCGACATCCTGTCGCTGCACGCGCCTGTTCCCGAAGACGGGGTCGCGCTGCTGGACGCTGCTGCTTTCGCTCGGATGAAGGCCGGTGTCATGATTGTCAATACGGCGCGCTTTGAGCTTCTTGACGCTCAGGCGGTTCGGGCGGCACTGGAGGACGGCACCGTCGCGGTGCTCACGCTGGACGCATTCCAGGCCGAGCCGCCGGAGGACTGGAGCCTGATTGATCACGAAAACGTGATCGCCACGCCGCACATCGGCGGCTTCACCGTTGAAAGTGTTGAGCGGGTCACCCAGGTGTCAATTGAGAATCTGCTGCGGGTATTGAGCCGGCAGGCGGAAGGCGGATGAGCAGCCGACTGGAAATACAGGAATGTGGAGCGCTTCCTGTCTGTCGCGAACAGCTGCCGGCCGGGATTCAGCTGCGCCTCTTCTGGCTCGGCCAGGCAGGTTTCCTGGTTGACACGGGCGAGCTGCGGATCGTGATAGATCCCTACCTCTCCGACAGCCTCGCGGAGAAGTACCGCGGCAAGATGTTTCCTCACGTGCGGATGATGGCCGCGCCGATAGCAGCAGACGGACTACGAGACGTTGATTGGGTTCTTGCGACGCACAGCCACACCGATCACCTGGATCCGGGAACACTGCCCCTGCTGGCAAGAGCCAACCCGGGCTGCCGTTTCCTTGTTCCACGGTCAGCGTACCCGGTTGCGCTTGAGCGGGGAGTGCCTTCGGAGCGGATAGTGCTCTGCAACACCGCTGACACTGTTATGCTCCAGTCGCGCGATGGCGCCGGGTCATCACGAGACTCGACCGTAAGCGTGTCGGTAGTGCCCGGCGCGCACGAAGAACGCCGCCTGGACGATGACGGGAATGACCTGTTTGTAGGCTACGTACTGCAGTTTCCGCGTATCGTGCTCTATCACTCCGGTGATACCGTTCCGTTTCCGGCGTTGAGCGAGGCGCTATCGCGGTTCACGATCGATATCGCGTTGCTGCCGGTGAACGGCCGCGATGACCGTCGCCGCGCCAACGGCGTTCCGGGAAACATGACACTCGATGAGGCGGTCGAACTGGCGGACGAGCTCGATGTCTCGGTTCTCATCGGGCATCACTACGATATGTTCGACTTCAATACCATTGCGCGCAGCTGGGGAGTGCGCCGGCTTGCGGAGCGCGCGCCGGACAGACAAGAGCGCTATCTTCTGGCCAGGGACAAAGTGCGCTACGACTTTCTGAACGCGGCGGCCGCGTGCTGAGCCTCCCGGAGCACCTTCACCGATGGGGCACGGTCAGCTGGACTGAACAGCCGATTCAATTCGCCTCATCAGTTCCGCCTTGCTCAAGCCGAGGCGTTCGGCCACCGCCTTGCCCGGTCCGGGCAGGCCGAAGCGTGATATGCCCATCACACTCGTGCGCCCGGCGGCGTAGCTTTCCCATCCCTGGGCTATGCCGGCTTCCACAACGATCAGTGGTATATCGGGCGGGATGATTGCGTCACGAAACTCCTGAGTCTGATTTGCGAACCGTTCGCGTTCGATCATCGATACAACTCGAATACGGTGCCCGCACTCGTCTGCAGCCTCGAGCGCCAGGGTCACCTCCGAGCCGGTAGCCAGCAGAACGAGTTCGGCGGTCTCTCCCGGGTCACGGACGACGTAGGCTCCTGCCCGGATAGTCTGCTGCCAATGCGGGTCATGCTTGTGATGAACCGGCAACGCCTGTCGAGCCAGAATGAGCGCCGTTGGCCCGGCGGTATTGCTGATTGCCATCTCCCACGCGATTGCGGTTTCATGAGCATCCGAGGGCCGCAACACCTGCAGGTTGGGGATCGCACGCAGCGCGGCAAGGTGCTCGACCGGCTGGTGCGTCGGCCCGTCTTCGCCCACGTGGATTGAATCGTGCGTCAGCACGAAGATCGAAGGGAGTTGCATCAAGGCCGCCAGACGAATTGCGGCGCGCATGTAGTCGGAGAACACCAGGTAGGTTGCGCCAAATGCGCGGTATCCTCCGTGCAGCGTTATGCCGTTTACGATTGCCGCCATGGCGTGTTCACGGACGCCGAAATTGATCATCCGGCCGCTCCGATTGCCGGAATCGAAGGGGAGCAGGCCAGGGACATTGACGTTATTTGAAGACGACAGATCCGCGGATCCGCCTACCAGTCCCGGCATCTGCTGCATGAGTAGTTCCAGAGTGGTCCCGCTCGCTTTGCGCGGTGCAATCAACTCGCCGGTCGGCCATTCTGACAGCAACCGGGCGGTTTCAAACTGTGGCCCTGCCGCCGACAGGCTGTCCCACTCGTAACGCAACTGCAGGTTTTCCGCACTCCATTGTTGAAAAACTTGTTCCCAGCGGGCGTACCGGGCGCGGTGGTGCTCACGCTGCGCATCGAAAAACCGCACTGCCCGCGGGTCAATGTAGAAGGCGTGGTCCTTCGGCAGCCCGAGGTTGACGCGCGCCGCTTCGATCTCCTCGGCGCCCAGTGGGGCGCCGTGTGCAATTGAACGGCCCTCCTTGTTCGGGGCGCCCTTTCCGAGCAGCGACCGAACGCATATCAGCGACGGCCTGGTGCGTTCCGCGCGTGCGCTTTCGATCCGTGCGCGGATGTTGTCTACCTGATAGGCGTCGGTCTCGAGCACCTGCCATCGGTAGGCCTCGAAGCGTTTGGCGACATCCTCGGTGAAAGTGAGGCTGGTTGGACCTTCGATGGTGGTTCCGTTCATGTCGTAGAACACAATCAGTTTGCCGAGGCCCAGGTGGCCGGCCAGCGAGCACGCTTCAGAACAGACGCCCTCCATCATGTCTCCGTCGCTGGCGATCACGTAAGTGAAGTGATCCACAACCGAATGCGACGGGGTGTTGAATCGTGCGGCCAGCATTTCTTCGGCAATCGCCATCCCTACCGCGTTCCCGACGCCCTGCCCCAGCGGACCGGTTGTTGTTTCTATTCCCGGTATCAGCCCGTATTCGGGGTGCCCCGGACAGAGCGAATCCATTTTCCGAAAGCGCTTGATATCTTCGAGTGCCAGCGGGTAACCTGACAGAAACATCAGACTGTATTGCAGCAGGCTACCGTGGCCCGCCGAGAGTACGAATCGGTCGCGGTTCGGCCATTGCGGCTGATCGGGGCAGTGATTCAGAACCTCGCCGTACAGAACGGCGCCCAGTTCGGCAAGGCCCATCGGCAGCCCCGGATGTCCCGTTCCGGCCTCTTCGACGGCATCCATAACCAGCGATCTGACGGTCAGAGCAATTGCATCGATGGTTGCGTTTTTCACACTGTTTCCTTTGTCGTGGTGTTCCAGTGCCGGCAGTGCGGTGATTCAGCACACATGTGGCGGCTCGGTGACCGATTATGGCCCGAATCGATAGGATGTGCAAGGATTCGTAAGCATCAGGGCAGCGTTACGATGCCGGTTGACAGCGTTGCGGAGTGCGCCGACGCGCTCCGCGCGCTTGACAGCCCAAACGACTGAACCCATAATGTGAATCGGTTCACGCGTGAACGGGGCACTGACGGCCCCGGTTCCGGCGGACGTTGTCGTCGGGCGGACTCTACAGCAGCAGAGCACGGATGGAAAGCTTCATAGGCATTGATACAGGCACCTCTTCAATCAAGGTGTGCCTGATAGACGGCGCCGGACGGGTTCAGGCCCTGGCCTCCGACGGCTACCGGCTTGCCCACCCCGGTCAGGGATGGGCGGAGCAGGACCCCGAGGTGTGGTGGACGGCGCTGACACGGGCGGTGGGTTCACTGCGGCAGCGCGTTGGGGCGGGCAGTCTGCGCGACGTGCAGGCAATCGGTTTGACCGGGCAAATGCATACTCTGGTTGTTCTGGGCGGTGACGGGATACCGCTGCGTCCCGCAATCAGCTGGACTGATCAGCGCACGGTGGCCGAATGCGATTATCTGCGCCGCAATCTGCTCGAGGAAGTGTTTGCGTGCACCAGCAACCCGCCGAGTACCGGGTATACGCTGCCCAAACTACTGTGGATCAGGAATCACGAGCCGGAGGTATACAGGCGCATTTGCGCGCTGGTGCTGCCCAAGGACTATATCCGTTACCGGTTAACCGGCGAAATCGCCACGGACTACTGTGACGCCAGTGCCACGCTGCTCTTTGATCCCGTCAAGCTGCAGTGGTCGCATCAGCTCGCATCAACGCTCGGCATCGATCGATCGATTCTGCCGCCCGTCAGGAATGCTACCGACCTGGGCGGCGTTCTCACGGACTCGGCCGCCCGGCTGCTCGAGCTCCGTGCCGGACTGCCGGTGTACGTGGGCTCCGGTGACGTGGCCGCGGGCTGGCTGGCGTCCGGGGCCAACGCCGCCGCTACGGCGGCCGGGTTGAGTCTGGGCAGCGGCGCGTTATTCGTTGCGCCAAGCGGGTCCCCTACGACGGATCCTCACCGGAGGCTTAACCTGCTGTGTGACGGCACAGCCGGCCGCTGGCTGGTCATGGCCGCAATTCAAAACGCCGGCATAGCGGTTGACTGGTACCTTGTGAAGATTCTTCAGGAGCTGCTGCCGGATCGGGGAGCGTCCGAGAGACCCGACTACAACACAATCAACGCCCGCGTAACGAGCGTAGCGGCCGGAGCCGGTGGTGTGCTATTCCTGCCATACCTCACCGGAGAACGCACCCCGCACATGGATGAAAACGCAGCCGGGGTGTTCTTTGGGCTGCGAAGCACGCATACCGGCCTGCATCTCTATCGGGCGGTGCTCGAAGGAATCGCGTACGCCCTGCGCGACGCGCTTGAGGTTGTGAAGTCTTTAGATCTGCCGGCAGATCCAATTGTGGCCGGCGGCGGCGGGGCGGCGAACAAGGCGCTGCTGGCGATCCTGGCCTCTGTTCTGGAGCGCAGGCTGGTTGTGTCGCCGCAGACCGATGCGTCGGTGCTGGGCGCGGCACTCTACGCGCTGCACGGATCTGATCCGTCACGCCTCCGCGGCATCGGTGGCGCCGACGCACCGGTCAGCATCGAGCCGGATCAAGGCGATATCCCTCGCTATCGCAGCCGGTTTGCCGTCTATCAGAATCTCTATGCATCGCTCAAGCAGAGTTTTGAGCAGTCGTGGGATGACGCCTGGTAGCAAGGACGCCGGAGGGAGTGTGAGCGACATAAGCCGGTTTCTGGAAACGGCGATTGATGCGGCAACACGGGCCGGAAAGATGATCGTCGGGCGCATGCATCGTCAGGTTACGGTCAACGCGCTGCACGCGCACGATATCAAGCTCGACGTAGACCAGCAGAGTCAGCAACTCATAACCGATATCGTGCTGCAAGCGTTTCCCGATCACGGAATCGTGGGAGAAGAGGGCATAGCGGGTAACGCGGCATCGGATCACCAGTGGATCGTTGATCCAATTGACGGCACGGTCAACTACTACTACGGCATACCGCATTTTGGCGTCTCGATAGCGCTGCGCCGTCAGGATCAGGTCATTGTCGGGGTGATCTACGATCCGATGGTCGGCGAACTATGGAGTGCCGAACAGAACCAGGTTCCGAGACTCAACGGCCGCGCGATAGCGGTCAGCGGCCGCCGACGGCTGTCGGAAGCCGTGATCAGCATGGGGTTCGCCAAGCGCGCCGCAGCGCTGCAGCACAGCATCCGCCGGTATGAACTGGTTGCGCCTGCGGTGCGCAAGATCCGCATGCTCGGCAGTGCGGCGCTCGAAATGGCCTACGTTGCCACGGGCCGTCTCGATGCCTACATAGAGGAGCAGGTCAGCGTGTGGGACATTGCCGCCGGGCGCCTGATTGTCGAGCGGGCCGGAGGAAAGGTGGTGCTCAGGCAGCACGCCGATCGGCCCGACCGATTCTCGATTGTGTGCTCCAATGGACTGGTGCCGATCGAAGAACTGCTTGCGAGCTGACGCCGGGCGAGACTATCTGCGGGCACCGCGGCACAGGTCGGCGAACTGCTCTTCACCAACTACCGTTTCAAGCATCGCAAACACGTTTTGCGGCGGTGTGCCGTACTGGATACTGTGCGACGGTGCCGCTACATATCCGCCGCCGGCGCCGAAGGTGTCAATCAACTCCGTACACTCAGCTCTGACCTCGTCAGCAGCGGCCCGAGGCAGCAACTGCTGAACGCTGATGGCGCCGTGGAACGCCAGCAGCGATCCGAAATCGCGCTTGAGACGCCGTGGTTCCATTCCGGCGGCCTCGGTCTGTACCGCCTCCAGGATTTGGACTCCGGCGTCGATCAGATCGGGCAGGATGTCGTAGACCGAACCGTCGGTGTGGAACATCGCTTTGGAGTCCGGCACGAGTTCCCTGGACCGGGCACACAGTTCAGTGTGGTAGGGCTGGATAACCTCGCGGTATGTCTGTCGTGAGAAAAGCAGCGTCTGCTGACTGCCGAGATCATCCGCAAAATAAAAGATGTCGATCAGATCACCGACCGCCTCCGCGGTGCGTTGCATCATGTCCAGAAAGAAGTCGGTGATGTGCCGCAGGGCAGCTCGTACTACCGCGGGCCGCAGCAGTAGATTGATCAGCGTCTCTTCGAGGCCGGTCATCCAGGTGTAGATCTCAAGCGGGTTGCCCGAACAGAGTATGTCGGCACGGTGAGCTTTGCGGGACCCGGGATCCCGCGACAGCACCTTGTTGCGCAGACCGGCAAAATCGAAACTGTCGGCGCTCGGCCACCGGTGCCGGTCGATGTCGGCTGGTGTCCGCGCTCCCGCCAGCGGCTTACGGTCAAACTCATCGTAGCTCCCGCCCTCGTAGCGCACGGTCTTTCGGCCTATTCCCCAGATCTCGGTGGTGTGGCGCAGAGGCCGGCCGCGATGATCGGGCGTGATGGTCAGAATGTCCTCGACCTCGTCGTGGATCCTGTTCCAGTCCAGGCTGCGGGATGCGGCATGCTGAACCAGCACGTCGTGCATCTCGCGGGTTATGCCAAGACCCCAGGAGAACGGAACACGTTGCGGTTGACGGTGGTTGATCGCGTCACGGACGCGTTGTCTCGCTGATCCGCTGTCAGTGCCGGCATGTACCATACTTGCGAGATTATGCAGCGCTTTGCAGGTACAGGCAAGGGGACGAACCAGTGCAGAAGCGCTCACGCTGAGAGCGTGAAAAACACAACAGATATCGAAAGATCTGTTTGACGTTTCACACGGTCGAGCGTACAATGCGAGTAGTTTCTGCCAAAGGACATCAACGTGGCAGAGTACCTTGAGGTTCGGGGCTTGTCGAAGCGGTACCGTGGCGGTAAGGGCTGAAGGTGATGCCGTCCGGTCGCTGATGCGGAAGCAGCCGTTGCTGCGCGGTGCTGCGGGAGCTCAGGCGTGGTCATGCGCAGCCAGGTGAGAGTATGAAGAAGCAACAGCGGTTGAATCGAATCATCGAGATGCTTCAGCGTGAAAACGGCCTGCCGATTCAGACCCTTTCACGCCATCTTGGTGTTTCGCACATGACGGTGCGCCGGGATCTGGAGCAGCTGGTCGAGCAGAACCAGGTCAAGCTGATACACGGGGGCGTCATACTGGTTCCCGGCAGTGATCAGCAGAACGGGCAGAGCCCCTATTCGCTCAATACTGCCGAGACCGTGCGCATCGAAGAGAAGCGGCGCATAGGGGTGCTGGCCTCAGGGCTGATAGAACCGCAGGACACGCTGATCATCGACAGCGGGTCCACGACCGAGTTTCTGGCCCGCAGCGTACCGGCCGACATGCGGCTCACGATCATCTGTTACGCGCTGAATATCATCTCGGCGACTGCCCGCCTTGAGCAGTGCCGCCAGGTATTTGCCGGTGGAGTGATGCACGAAAACACGCTTATGTTTGAGAGTCCCGAGGGAATTCAGCTGGTCAAACGCCATCGCGCCACCAAAGCGTTTCTTTCGGCTGCCGGAGTGCATGCGGACTTCGGCGTTACCTGCCTGAACGCCTACGAACGTGCGACGAAACAGGCTGCAATCGAGTCGTCGGAGCAGAAGATACTGCTGGTTGATTCGTCAAAGTTCGGCCTGATCCGCTCCGACTATTTCGCCGAACTCGGCGACTTTGATGCGGTTGTGACCGACGGCGCTGTATCGCAGGAGTATGTTACGCAGATGGAGGAGCTCGGAATTCAAGTGCACCTGGCATAGTATCGCCGGCTATGTGATATACGGGTTGACATGCGGCTAAACTATGTTATTATCTTAACATTGCTGAGGCAGTATGTTCATTTGTAACATATTCTGTCAAGAAACGGACCGCTACGGGGAAGGACGGGAGCAATGAAGAAGCCACGCATCACGGTTGTCGGTAGCAATATGGTCGATCTGATCACCTACATTGAAAGGATGCCGGAGGTCGGAGAGACAATTGTCGCCCCGTCGTTCGATATGGGCTTTGGCGGCAAAGGTGCCAACCAGGCGGTTGCGGCCGCTCTGCTGGGCGCCGACGTGGGCATGGTAACCAAGGTGGGGGCGGACCTCTTCGGGCCGAACACCAGGGCCAACTTCGAGCGCTACGGCATTGATACGACCTTTGTGGAGAGCGTCGAGGGAGTATCCAGCGGTGTGGCCCCGATCTTTGTGGGGCCCGATGCCAATAACAGCATCCTGATCGTCAAAGGTGCCAACGAGCATCTGGCAACAGCGGACGTTGACCGTGCTGAGTCGCTGATAAAGAACAGCGACATCGTCATCATGCAGCTCGAGATCCGCCTCGAGACCATCTATCATACAATCGAGCTGTGCGGCAGACACAATGTGCCGGTGCTGCTCAACCCGGCGCCGGCGGATCCCAATCTGGAAATCACCCGCATTAGCGGCGTACGGTTCTTCATGCCGAACGAGACTGAACTCAAGACCATCACCGGCATGCCGGTAGATACGTTGGACAACGTCAGGAAGGCGGCACACTGGCTGGTCGGGCAGGGAGTACCGGAAGTCGTGGTCACAATAGGAGAGCGGGGCTCGATGTATGTTACTTCCACGAGTGACCGTATCCTCGACGGGCATCGGGTGGAGAGCCGGGACTCAACGGGCGCCGGAGACGCATTCATCGGCTGTTTTGCCGTCTACTTTGTGGAGACCGGCTCGGTAGAACAGGCAATGGAGCGGGCCAACATCTACGCTGCGCTTTCGACGATGCGGCCTGGAACACAGAAATCACTGCTGGACCGCGAGAGCCTGGAGGCTTACATGGCCGGGCTATAGCGGCAGGGCAAGCGGATCATGGAACAAAAAGAGTGAACGAGACAGTCTGGAGACGACCTGGTTGCAGGTCACGCGGGAGGATGCATGGCAGACGTACAGAATGACGCGTTGGGGATGATCGAGTGCCGGGGATTTGCCGCGATGGTCGAAGCCGCCGACGCAATGGTCAAGGCGGCGCGCGTGGAGCTGATGCGCTTCGAGAAGATCGGCGGCGGCTACGTCACCGCTGTGGTGCGTGGCGACGTCGCCGCGGTTCGTGCCGCACTGGATGCAGGCGGCAGGGCTGCCGAGAGCGTAGGGGAGGTCATCTCGATTCATCTGATCCCGCGTCCACACGCCAATGTGGACAGCGCGTTGCCGCTGGGACGGAACGGGGGTTAAGCGATGAATGCAATTGACCTGAGGACTTTCATTCTGCTGGATTCGCTGCAGTTGCAGATGGCATCCTATATCTCCACCATTTCACGCGGATACTTTCCGGTAGCCGGTCAGGCGTGCACGATTGTGGAGATCTCGCCGGGAATCGAGATCAACCGTCTCACTGACATTGCGCTCAAGGCCACGAACGTGACACCCGGCATACAGATCGTCGAACGCCTGTTCGGCATGCTCGAAGTGCACTCCGACAGTCAGGGTGACGCGCGCCAGGCGGGGCAGGCCATTCTAGGCGAGTTGAATCTCAAAGAGTCCGACAGGATGAGGCCTCGCGTTCTGACCAGCCAGTTAATCAAGAACATATCGGATCATCACGCGCAGCTGATCAACAAGATGCGCTACGGAAACATGGTGCTGCGAGGCGACACGCTCTACGTTCTGGAGGTGGAACCGGCCGGGTACGCCTATTTCGCTGCCAACGAGGCCGAGAAAGCTTCGCACATAAACATCATCAATGTTTCGGGGGCCGGGCGCTACGGTAGAGTATACATTGCCGGCCAGGAGTCTGAAGTTCTTGTGAGCCAGGAGATCGTTCAGCAGAGATTGTCCGAGTTGACCGGCCGGGATCCGGCGGGAGACTCGGAATAGGAATCGGCCGGGTCAGCCGGACCGCGGCGTCGGATCCGGTCTTCGGCACACTACAGTAACAAGGAGCATAATAATGGCAGATGTCTTTGAAAACGCGCTTGGTATGATCGAGACCCGCGGGTTTGCGGCCATGGTAGAGGCGTCTGACGCGATGGTCAAGGCGGCGCGCGTCGAGGTGGTAAACTGGGTGCAGATCGGCGGCGGCTACGTTACAGCCGTCGTGCGGGGTGATGTCGCCGCGGTTCGGGCTGCGCTCGACGCCGGAAGCCGGGCGGCAGAGTCGGTCGGCGAAGTGATTTCGGTTCACATCATTCCGCGCCCGCATGCCAACGTCGACGCGGTACTGCCGCTTGGTCGACAGGCGGACAAGAAATAGCGTCATGGTACTGGCTCGCGTCGTTGGAACGGTAGTCTCCACCAGCAAGGTTCCTCAAATAGCGGGCATCCGTTTCCTGGTGGTCGAGCGGCTGGACGCGCTGACCATGGAGGGTACCGGAGACCACGTCGTGGCAATGGATAGCGTTGGCGCCGGGCCGGGCGAGGTGGTCTTTTACGTGTCGGGCTCGAGTTCGCGGTTGACTCCCACAACCGAAGGACGGCCTTCGGACGCCACGATCACCGCAATTGTGGATGAGGTCGAGCTGGGCGGCAGAACGGTGTACCGCAAGGACGGATTATGATCCTGGCCCGGGTGTGCGGCACGGTGGTTGCAACTCGTTGCACCGATGGTGTGCCCGCGGCGCGATACCTGCTCGCAAACCCCACCGATCAGCACGGTGCCGCAAAGAGCGGGGCGATCATCGCACTCGATACGGTGGGGGCGGGGATCGATGAGCTGGTTCTGGTCGCCCAAGGGAGCTCGGCGCGGCAGACGGCGGTCTCGGACAAGAAGGCCATTGACGCCGTAATTATCGGTATCGTGGATCTGGTGGAGGAAACCGGTACGGTGACGTACAGAAAGTAGATCATGCGCAGTTCAATACACGTGCTTGGAACAGTTGAGCTGGACAGCGTTGCGCAGGGCTACCGGGTGCTCGATCTGATGGTCAAGGCGGCGCCGATCAGTGTACTGCGCGCCACCGTGATTAATCCCGGCAAGTTCCTGATCATGGTCACGGGTGATGTAGCCGCGGTTGAAGAGGCAATCAAGCGGGGCATATCCGCTGCCGGGGAGTGCCTGCTGGATTACCTCTTTCTGCCCAACCTGCATACCGACGTGATCCCGGCGCTGCGCGCGCGTGACCCCGCGTCGTTTGGCGAGCGTACGGAGCAGGTTTCACCGGCTGTGGAACTCGATGCGTTGGGCCTGATTGAGGCTTTTTCGACGACCGCCGGGATCGAGGCGGCCGACGCGGCGGCCAAGGAGGCGGCGGTGCGTGTACTCGAAATCCGGCTTGGGGACGAACTGGGCGGCAAATCGACCGCGACAGTCACGGGGCCGATTGGTGAGGTGGAAGCGGCACTGGCGGTTGCCGAAGGTTTGCTGCGGCGCAAGCAACTGCTGGTGCGAACCACGGTGATTCCCCGACCGCACGGAGATCTGGCTCCCTTCGTGGCGGGAATTGAAGTAACGGGTTAGGTGAGGGAACGGCAATGCAAGTTGCGGAGAAGCAGATACGCGCCATCGTGGAAGAAGTGGTGCGCGACCTCATCGGCAACAAGAGTGCGATGGGGCCTGCGCAGGGAGTGTTCGACTCGATCGATGAGGCAGTCACGGAGGCACACTCGGCCGCGTGCGCCAGCCGCTCCGTAACGCTGCAAACACGGCGCAGGATTATCAGCGGCATGCGTGCCATTGTGGAGCAGAACGCCGATGCGCTGTCACGGATGGCAGTCGAGGAGACGGGCATGGGCCGCATCGACGACAAACTGCAGAAGAATCTTCTTGCGGCGCAGAAGACTCCCGGTGTCGAGGATATCGAGACCGCCACCCAGACTGACGAGTACGGGATGACGGTCACCGAGCGCGCGCCATACGGCCTCATCGGCGCCATCACACCGAGCACCAATCCCACGGAGTCGATAATCTGCAACGCTATCGGGATGATTGCCGGTGGCAACGCGGTGGTTTTCAATCCGCATCCGGCTGCCAGAACGGTGAGCGCCTTCACGGTTGCGCTGATCAACCATGCCGTGCAGGAAGCCGAGGGACCGCGCAACCTGGTGACCACCGTGTCAGCTCCCACAATAGATTCCGGAACCCGGATGATGCATGATTCACGCGTGGCCCTCCTTGTGGTCACCGGGGGCCCCGCGGTGGTCAGAGCGGCGCTGGAGACCGACAAGAAGGTGATTGCGGCCGGCCCGGGTAACCCGCCGACGGTAGTGGACGAGACGGCGGACATTGCCAGGGCGGGTCGTGATATCGTCATGGGTGGCAGTTTTGACAACAATATCGTCTGTATCGATGAGAAGGAGATTCTGGCGGTCGCGGTCATCGCTGACGCACTCAAAGAGTCGATGCGTGCCGCGCACGCCTACGAACTGACGCGCGAGCAGGCTGACCGGCTGACCGCGCTGCTGATTGCCGATCCGGGCCGGCCGGGGCATGAAGGTGCCGCCAACAAGCAGTACGTCGGCAAGAACGCCAGGGTGCTGGCACGCCTCATCGGTCTGGAGGTTCCCGAGGCAACGCGGATGCTGTTTGCCGAAGTGGGCCAGGACCATCCGCTGGTCTGGACCGAGCAACTGACGCCGATGCTGCCGCTGGTGCGCTTCAACTCGGCTGAGGAGGCTATTGAGTTTGCCGCCGAGTGCGAACACGGGATGCGTCACACGGCCTCTATTCACTCCGCCAACGTTGAGAGGATAACGCGCATGGGTCGACTGATGAACTGTTCGCTTTTTGTCGCCAACGGATCGAACTTCAATGGCATGGCGGCCGGCGGTGCAGGGTTCACCAGCTACACCATCGCCAGCCCGACCGGCGAAGGCTTCACCCGTCCGCGGACCTTCACTCGCGAACGGCGCATGTCGGTTATCGGCGGCTTGAGGATTGTCTGAATATGAAGCTGGGAAAGGTTATCGGGACCGTAGTTGCATCCACGGTGGACAGCTCACTCGAGGGGGCCAAGCTTCTGCTGGTGCAGCCGTTGGCGGACGATCTGACGCCAAGCGGCACGCCTATCGTGGCGTGCGACACTGTGCAGGCCGGGCAGGGGGATCGGGTGCTCTACGAAGGCGGTCGCGAAGCAGCGATGGCGCTTGCCAATTGGTTCAACCCGGCGGACGCCACCGTGATGGCAATTGTCGATTCAGTGGATGGTGAGTCGTGATTGCCGGACGTGTGGTGGGAACCATAACGGCAACCGCCAAGCACCCGGTTCTCGTGTCGCACAAGCTGCTGATGGTGCGGCCGTTGAACGCTGCAGGCCAGGCCGAGGGCAAATCGACTGTTGCGCTCGACATGGTGCAGGCCGGCGTCGGAGACACGGTGCTGCTCCTCGATGAAGGAAACTCCGCCCGCACGATCCTGAACGACGGACAGGCGCCGGTCAGAGCGGTGATCGTCGGCATAGTCGATACGATTGACAGAGCGTAGGGAATGAGCAACCTGGGACGAATTCTTCGGCCGAAACGCAGCGCGCATACCGTGCGTACCGTCGAACGGGAGGACGCCGTGGCAGGAAATGAGCAGGACAACATCAGTCGCGTGGCCCTGGGGGCCGACCACGGAGGCCTGGCGGCCAAAGAGACGCTCAAGGTCTATCTTGGGAGTCTTGGATATCGAGTAGTGGATATGGGGACCTTCAACACGGACAGTGTCGACTATCCCGATATAGCGGTCAAAGTTGCCGATGCCGTGGCCTCCGGCGCGTGCGAGCGCGGTATCATGATTGATGGTGCGGGCATCGGCAGCAGTATGGTCTGCAACAAAGTGCGCGGGGTGCGCGCGGCACTCTGCTACGATCTCGCGACCGTCAGAAACAGTCGCGAGCACAATAACGCCAACGTCCTGACGCTTGGCGGACCCAGACACGAGGCGGACGTATTGTGCGAAATGGCGCGTGTCTGGCTGGAAACGCGCTTTGAGGGCGGACGACACTGGCCGCGCATCAACAAGATGATGGCCGTTGAGCGTCGTCGACACCGGGATCAGCTGCAGTAACCTGTTGTGGAGATAGAACTATGGATCAGAACGAATTGGTTGAACAGATAACGCAGGCGGTTGTGCGCAAGCTCCGGGAAGCCGGAGACGGAACAGGTGCCGGTGGGCAGTCTGCTCGACCGGCGGAGCCGGCACCCGCCACGACCGCTGCCGGCGCGGACAGGGAGGCTCCTACCGCCGAGAACCTCATTCTACCGGGGGAGGTGGCGCGCTATATTGATCACACTATCCTCAAGCCGGAGGCCACCGCTGAACAGGTGGCACAGGTCTGCGATGAAGCCATTCAGCACGGCTTCTATTCGGTCTGTGTCAACACCACCTGGACGGAGTTCTGCGCCAGGCGCTTGCGCGGTACCGGTGTCAAGCTGGCGGTGGTGGTCGGCTTTCCGCTGGGGGCCATGGACGGACGAGCCAAGGGGTTTGAAGCGCGGCACGCCGTGGAATTGGGTGCCGATGAGATTGACATGGTGATGAATATCGGGGCACTCAAGAGCGGCCGTCTTGCCGAGGTGGAAGACGACATCCGCTGGGTGCGGCGTTCGATACGTCAGCGGACGGTTCTGAAGGTTATCCTCGAAACCACTCTGCTGAGCGATGAGGAAAAAGTGATTGCGTGTCAGATTGCACGTAAAGCGAAGGCCGACTTCGTAAAGACGTCCACCGGTTTCTCCAAGGGTGGTGCCACCGTCCACGATATCGCTCTCATGCGCCGCACCGTGGGGCCCAAAATAGGAGTCAAAGCTTCGGGCGGCGTACGCACGTACGAAGATGCCCTGGCTATGATCCGCGCCGGCGCCACTCGTATCGGCGCCAGCTCGAGTGTTGCGATTGTCAGCGGCGGTGCCGGCAGCGAAAGCTACTGACCACCAGCCTCATCAGTCTATGACGGCGTGGCGCTGCAGTATGCGCTCGGCTCGCGTTAGCACTTCTTCACCGGGATCCCACTGCGCGGCGGCGGCGTTCTGCTCGATGTGGTCCACAGTCTGGGCACCGCATATCACTGAAGTGACCGCACCCTTTTCGATTAGCCAGGACAACGCCAGGTGACCGAGCGGACGGCCGCACTCGGCGGCAAGCTGCTTCAACTCGTCGGCAGCGGCGACTCTGCGCTGGAACTGCTCGCCGTTCAGTTTGGGGTTCTGCGATCGAACATCGCCACGGTTAAAAGTTGTGCGGCGATTGAATGCCCCGGTGAGCAAGCCCTGGAAAAGCGGGCTGTATGGAAAAAACGCCAGCCCGTGTTGCTCACACAGCGGCAGGATCTCATCCTGCGTTCGATATTCCAGCGGGATCGAATGGTAGCTTTGAGGGTTGCGCTCGAGCATGTTGTAGAGTCCCTGACAGGAGACAATCGGTGCCAGCTTCAGCGCCTCGAGTGTCTGCGGCCGTGAGTAGTTGGTCAGTCCTATGTAGCGGATCTTGCCGGCCTGCCGCAGTCGCTGAAGTTCATCTAGCGTTTCCTGCAGCGGAACATTGGGGTCGGGCCAGTGCAGCTGGTAGATATCCACGTAGTCGGTACGCAATCTCTGCAGACTTGCATCGATTTCACGCCCGATGCTGCGCGGTGTCAGATCACGGGTGATTCGCTGCGCATCATCCCATACCAGACCGCATTTGGTGGCAATCAGGACGTTCTTCCGCTGACCGGTATCCCTGAGCACGGTACCGAGCAGGGACTCGGCGTGGCCGAATCCGTAGACCGGAGCCACGTCAAACAGATTGACGCCAAGCTCTATCGCCCGTCGAATTGTAGCCTCCGAGCGGGCATCATCTGAGTCGGTCCATACCCGGGAGCCACCGATTGCCCAGCACCCGAGTCCGATCACTGAAAGGGATTCGCTGAGTGCGTTCACGTTCTTGGTTCGCATGATGCCCCCATAACTGTTTTGTTTTTGCGATAGTTGTGATATTGTAAGCATAACACTACATTCTTTGTCAGTCCAGTGCGGCCGGGGTGTGGGCCTGCGTGATTGGGATGGGGGGCGTTGTGAACAGGGGGGCTCCTTCGCGGGACCACGATGCGTGGCACCCAGTTTCCAGCGTGTTCCGAGGAGACCAATGGGCGTATTAGAGGGGCGGATCAACAAGCGGATTCCAATCCCGCTCTACTATCAGCTCAAGGAACTGTTGCGGGAGCATATACGCAACAACGAAGTTGGTGATCTGATTCCAACCGAACAGCAACTGTGTCAACACTTTGGTATCAGCCGACCGACGGTCAGGCAGGCGATCGCCGAACTGGTTGCCGAGGGATATCTGCGACGCAGCAAGGGGAAGGGCACGTTCATCGCCCAACCCAAGATAAATCAGGACTTTCTGCTGGTCCTGGAGAGCTTCAACCGCGAAATGCGGGAGAAAGGGTTGACGCCTGCAACCA
Organism: Spirochaetaceae bacterium; assembly: GCA_007693945.1. Lineage (GTDB taxonomy): Bacteria > Spirochaetota > Spirochaetia > DSM-27196 > PWMO01 > PWMO01. The sequence goes on along the minus strand of RECP01000054.1, from coordinate 30,126 downwards.
GCGTTCTGGCCAAGGAAGTCATGATAGTAGATGCAGATAGCATCTCATTGCATCTTCAGTTACCACGCGGGGCAAGCGTTGTCTACCTGCGTCGGCTGCGCTTCGTCAACAACTCGCCGCTGGTGCTCGTGAACTCCTTTCTTCCAAACGACCGACTTCCGTATCTGGACCGGCGTGACCTGGAGCGTGAATCACTCTACGAACTCATTGAGCATGTGTATGACCTGAGTATCGCGCGCGCCGAGCGTACGCTGGAGGCCGTCGTCGCCGGGGAGGAAGAGGCGCGTCTGCTGCAAATCGCTCCCGGTTCGGCCGTCCAGTACATCGAGACCGTAACTTATCTGACCGACGGGTCACCGATAGAGTTCTCGCAGGCGTGGTATCGCGGTGACATGGCGCGGTTTACGTTCGAGTTGTTCAAGAAGCGCGTCTGACGGTCGCCAGAACGCAATTCAGAGTTGACTTGCTGATAATGTAATGACATACTTACCATAGGGTCGGGCGGACGCCGTTGGGCGTCGGTTCGTCGAACGAACACGTTCCCATAAGGAGGGATAGTATGCTGAAACTGCACAACTGGATTCGTCTGGGCGTAGCGCTGGCTGCGTTGCTGCTGGTGGGCACCGTGAGCCTTTTTGCGGGAGGCGCCGCTGAGCCCGCAACAATGGAGGCCGAACCGCCGTACGATATCGCGTTCATCGTCAAGGCCACGGACTCGGACTTCTGGCAGTACACTATTGTTGGTGCTCGCGCGTTTGCCGCGGAGAACCCGGACCTGGTTCGGATCACCGAGTTCGGTCCTCCGTCGGAAGCGGACATCGATCAGCAGGTACTGATTCTGGAAGACGTCATCGCTGCCGGATACGACGCAATTGTGATTGCCTCTACCAGTTCAGACGCCACGGTGCCCGCTATCGAGAGGGCGGTGGCTGCAGGAACTCCGGTGATTACCATTGACAACCGCGTCAATACTGCGGATCCGGTACCCCTGCTGGCAACCGACAACAAGGTCGGTGGGGCGCTTGCCGCGGACATGATGCTTGAAGCGATGGAAGAACACGGTATCGAGCCACGCGGTAAGGTTGGACTGATCAGCGCAATGGCCGGCGTACAGGTACTTGTCGATCGTGATGACGGTTTTCTGGAGAGAATCGCCGAGATTGCTCCGGAGATTGAAATGCTCGAGACGCGCTACGTGGATAACGATATCACCGTGGCGCTGGCGGCCGCCGAGGACCTGATTACGGCTCACGGTGATGAGCTGATCGGCATCTTCGCAGACAACAACCACACCGGTATCGGTGTATCGCGTGCGATTATCGAGCAGGGCCTTGAAGATGAAGTAATGGTTGTTGCCTTTGACTCTGACCCTGCCGAGGTTGAAGCGCTGGAGCAGGGCGCAATCAAGGCACTGATTGTCCAGGATCCGTTCCGCATGGGGCATGAGGGTGTTGAGTTCGCCGTTCGTGCGCTGGAGGGCGAATGGGACACGCTGCCACGCTACCTCGACACTGAAGTAGCAGCAGTGACCCAGGAGAACATGGACCAGAAGCAGGAACTGCTTGATCCGTTCCTGCGACAGCCGTAGGCGACGCGCACCAGAACGCAGTCATGACACCGGGCCGTTCACACGGCTCGGTGTCGGTGTATCGGGTGCAACCTTCCAGAATCCCCGCTGATGGGCTACAATAGGTGGTGGTGACTGGTCTGAGGAGTGGTCGTTGAGCGTGAAGCATCTCGTGCAGATGAAGAAGATCTCAAAAGGCTTCCCCGGGGTCCAGGCTCTTGACCAGGTGGATTTTGACCTGGAGCCCGGGCAAGTCCATGGGCTGGTCGGTGAGAACGGTGCCGGCAAGTCGACACTGATCAAGATTCTGATGGGTGCCTACAAGGCCGACGCCGGGCAGATCCTGCTCGACGGTGAGGAGGTTGAGATCCGCAATCCCATCGAGGCCAAACGGTTGAAGCTGGGGGCGGTCTATCAGGACATCACGCTGGCGCCGGAGCTGTCGGTCGGTGAAAACTTCTTCCTGGGAAAGCTGCCGCGCAGTCTCACCGGTCTGGTCAAGTGGGCGAAGGTTCACGGCGAAACTCAGACCTTTCTGGATGAACTCGGTATACAGGTCTCCTCTCGGTCACCGGTGCGCCGGCTGTCGCCCGCGCAGCAGGAAATGGTTACCATTGCCAAGATTGTCTACGAAGGTTCGCGCGTAGTCGTCTTCGATGAACCAACCGCACTGCTCGCCAACGAAGAGACGGAACAGCTTTTTGACATCATCAGACGACTTCGCGATGCGGGTACCGGCATTATCTATATTTCGCATCGCCTGGAAGAGATTTTTGAAATCTGCGACACTGTTACTGTACTCAAGGACGGCCGGCGCGTGGTCACCTGCCCGGTGGAAGAGATAGATTCCGATACGCTGGTAAACCGCATGGTCGGCAGAAACCTCGAGGACATGTTCGTGCGGCAGACGTACCAAAGCGCAGAGGACGAGGTGCTGCTGGAGGTTTCGGCCCTGACGAGGCAGCCGGTTTTCGAGGATATCAGCTTCCGGGTGCACCGAGGTGAGGTTTTCGGGCTGTTCGGCCTGGTGGGATCGGGGCGAACCGAGATTGTCCGGTCTCTTTTTGGTGCTGAGAAGCCGGATTCCGGGAGCGTTTCCGTGGAAGGCGCCGCGGTTCATATCACGACACCGGCTGCCGGAATTCGCCACGGTATCGGTTTGGTGCCCGAGAACCGCAAGGAAGCGGGGCTGGCCACCGGACTGGCGGTCGATTTCAACATCAACCTTGCCTCTTACGACAACATCTCCAGACTCGGGTTCATCGACGGACTGGCCGAGCGCCGGCGCGCGGACAAGTACGTCAAGGATCTGCGCATCAAGACACCAACGGTGCGGCAGGCGGTCAAGAAGCTCAGCGGCGGCAACCAGCAGAAGGTAGTCATCTCCAAGTGGCTCTGCCGCCAGAGCAAGGTGTTCATATTTGATGAGCCGACCACGGGTGTCGATGTCGGCGCCAAAGTGGAAATCTACCGCCTGCTCGATGAACTGCTGCAGCGCGGGGCCGCAATAGTGTTCATCTCCTCCTATCTGCCTGAGATCATGGGAATCGCCGACAGGATTCTGGTGATACGTGAGGGGCGCAGCATGGGGCTGGTGGAACGCGCGCAATTCTCCGAGGAACGGTTGCTGCGGCTGGCTTCGGGGCTGGAGGCAGAAGCCCGGACTGCGAACAGCACGGCGTGAGACCGCAATGCGCAGACCTGAGGGGGAAACATGGTTGAGAAGACGAAGTCGGAATCAAAGCCTGGTTCGGCTGGACTCGGCAGGCGCGTCATAGCGGCGCTTCCAAAAGAAGCGACACTGATACTCATCTTCGTTGTGTTCTGCATCGTGCTGAGCATTCTGACTCCGCGGTTCTTCACCGTCCAGAACCTGCGCAATCTGGTGCGCCAGACCGCGACAATCGGTGTGGTTTCGCTTGGAATGACCTACGTGATTATCTCCGGTGGAATAGATCTCTCGGTCGGCTCGGTCCTGGCGTTTGCCGGCATCAGTGGCGCCCTGCTGATGGTCGGCGGCACCCCGATCGTCTTGGCGGTGATCGTGGCCCTGGCTCTGGGAGCGCTTCTGGGGCTGGTGAACGGAATTGCAATCCACGAGGGGCGCGTACCGCCGTTTGTGGCAACACTCGGCATGATGACCGCTGCGCGCGGTCTGACAATGCTGGTTTCCGGCGCCCGCATGGTGACCGGCCTGCCCCGGCCATTCGTGCAGTTTGCGCAAATTACCATCGTCGGACTGCCGGCACTCTTCTTCGTCTGGCTGCTGCTGATTATTGCATCGATCATGGTGACGCAGTTCTCACGGTTCGGCCGCAATGTGTTTGCCATCGGCAGCAATCGTGAAGCCGCCCGACTCAGCGGCATCAATATCCGGCTCAATACCTACGGTGTGTACATGGTTAGCGGCTTCATGGCGGCAGTTGGCGGGCTGATGATGACCTCGCGGCTGGCCAACGGCGTGCCTACGGCCGGTCAGATGTACGAGCTCGACGCAATCGCCGCCGCGGTTGTCGGCGGTGCCAGCCTTATGGGTGGTGAGGGTACGATTATCGGTACCGTCGTCGGCGCGATGATCATCGCTACCATTCGAAACGGTGGCAACCTGCTGGGTGTGAATCCGTTTGTGCTGCAGGTATTGATTGGCGTACTGGTTGTTGTAGCCGTCATGATTGACCAGATGAACAAGGGACGCAGCGAGTAGCCGGTGTCACCATAGGCGTATACACACTACAGGAGGCAGGGATGGGAATCAAACTGATTGCGCTGCTGAAGGCTAAACCGGGGATGAGCCTGGAGGATCTCAAGCGCCGCTGGGTGGACGAACACGCGTCCTTCACGCTCAAGTTCAAGAACCTCAAAGGTTACCGGATCAACATCGCTTCCGAGGAGTATCAGGAGATTGAAGGGCAGCTGCCGTTCGACGGTACAGCGGAGCTGTGGTGGGATTCCATCGAGGAGATGAAAGCGGACTTCGCCTCGCCGGAAGCTGAGGCAGCTGTGGCCGACGCCAGGAAGTTTTCATCGGAGTTGATCCACATCTACACCGTAGAGCATATCGCCCGCTAAGACGCGCGCGTGGTAGAGGCTCGTGATAGAGTTGACATCTGATCTCGGCTCACGGTTGGGGGTGTCTTATGAAAAAGGGACATGGTGATCGTTATCTGCTGGCTCATGATCTGGGCACCAGCGGCAACAAGGCCGTACTCTATTCGCTTGACGGACGGCGCGTCGCCGCACATGAACACGCTTACGATACCAGCTATCCGCGCCCGGGCTATGCGGAACAGGATCCCGAGCAGTGGTGGACGGCCGTGTGTGAGTCTACCCGCCAACTGCTTGCCGGTGCCGAAGTCGGTTCAGCCGAGGTTGCCGCGGTCAGTTTCAGCGCACAGATGATGGGCTGCCTGCCGGTTGACCGCAGCGGTATTGCGCTGCGCCCCGCGATTATATGGGCCGACATGCGTTCGGGGCGGCAGGCCGAGTTGCTGGAACAGGCACTCGGCATGCAGCAGGTCTACCGGATCACCGGCCATCGCATAAGCTCGTCCTATTCCGGAACCAAACTGCGCTGGGTGCAGGACAATCAGCCGGATCTGTATAAACGTACGTTCAAGACGCTGCAGACCAAGGATTTCATCATCCAGCGTCTCACCGGCGAGTTCGTCACCGACTATTCGGATGCCTGCGGAACAAACCTTTTTGACATCGAAGCCAGGAAATGGTCTCCCGCTATTGCCGCCGCACTGGGTATTGATATGTCGATGCTGCCGGATGCGTTTCCGTCCACCCATCGGGCGGGTACGGTGAGTGCCGAAGCGGCGCGCGCCACCGGTCTGACCGAGGGAACGCCGGTTATTGTCGGTGGCGGTGACGGGGTCTGTGCCGCGACAGGGGCCACCGTGGTTGAACCGGGCAGCGCCTACGTCGTAATCGGAACATCATCATGGATCGCAACGGCGTCCGAGCATCCGGTGTTCGATCCGCACCTGCGGACATTCAACTGGGTGCACATTGACGGGACGATGTACTCTCCGTGCGGGACCATGCAGAGCGCCGGATTCTCCTACGCATGGCTGCGCGACCGGATCCGGGAGTTCAACCAGCTGACCGGCTGTCAGGCCGGTGACGATCTTGATACGGCCCTGACCGGCGCGGTCGCAGACTCAAGGCCGGGTGCCGCCAATCTGCTGTTCCTGCCTTATCTGATGGGAGAACGGAGTCCGCGCTGGAATCCGGACGCACGCGGAGCGTTCGTGGGACTCGGGGCCACGCATACGGCCGCCGACGTGATCCGCTCGGTGCTCGAAGGGGTGGGATTCAACCTGCGCGTGATTCTGGATGTCTTCCGTACCACTGATGCATTCGAAGAGATTATCGCTATCGGGGGCGGGGCGCAAAACCGGACATGGCTTCAGATTCTGGCAGACATCTGGAACGCGCGGATCCTGGTGCCGCGCTACGTGGAGGACGCTACCTCCATGGGGGCTGCGCTGTGTGCCGGGGTCGGCATCGGTGCGTTTGGCGGTTTCGGCGACGTTAAGTCGTTCAACCCCGTCGAGCATGTGATCGAGCCAAGTCCGGAGCGCCACGAGCAGTACGCGCGCCTCTACCCGGTCTTCAACGAGGCGTACGACTCGCTGGTGTCGGTGTACTCGCACCTGAGCCGGCTCGAGTGAGCAACGCCGGGGCGCGACGCTGTTCTGTTTGCATCTGCGCCTTCGCATGTGATACAACTCACGCATGGTCATTGTAGTCGGGCAGAACAGTGCATGGCAGAAAACGTACTGGCTTGGCAGTATAACGCGTGGCGCAGTGAACCGGATCGCTGAAGTCAAAGAGTCGGCCGCGGGGAAGGGTTCCAACGCGTGCCGGGTGCTGGTGCGCTACGGTGTGCCCCACGAACTGCACGCCTATGTCGGCGGAGCCAACGGGCAGAAGTTTGCCGCCGCGTGTCGGGCGGACGGCATAACCCTTCGCTCTACCGAAATCGAACGTGAGACCAGAACCTGTACAACCCTGATAGAAGAACCGGACTCGGTAATGACCGAGCTTACCGAGCCCGCTCCGCCGATCAGCTCCGCCGAGCGAGATCGCGGTCACGCGTTGCTGTTTGGACGCGTCGGCCGGGCTTCAATGCTCGCAATCTGCGGTACCGCCATGACCGGCGAGACCGATGACTGTTACCGCTCGTTTGTAGCCGCCGCACGTGAGGTCGCGGTACCGGTTATTCTGGACTCCTACCACACGCACGGCCGGCTGGCGCTGGAAGCCGGACCGGAGATTCTCAAGATCAACCGGGAAGAGTTCGCCGAGCTTACGGGCATGCCTGTGGATAGTCTTGCCGAACGCGTGGCGGCCTACCGTAGCCTGATCGCGCGCTACGGTCTGCGCTGGATTGTGATCACGCACGGCAGCCGCGGTGCCGAGGGCTTCAATGGCAGCGCTGTGGTACGTGTCAGCCCTCCGGCGGTCACCGCGGTCAACCCGATAGGCAGCGGAGATTCGGCTGCCGGCGGTATCATTGCCAGCGTCCATCGATCCGGCAACAGTTTCCATCAGCGCTTGACTGATGCCGATCTTCTGCGGGCGGCCGTAGTCGAGGGCGTCAGCGCCGGAACAGCCAACTGCATGAACCGCAAACCGGGGCACGTCGAGCCGGCAGACCTCGACTGGGTGAGGGCACACTGCAGCGTGGAGACGCAACGCATTGAATAACCGCGGGCTGCCCGTGACCGGCACGCCCGCGTGACGGGTCAGCGGTGATGTTCCAGCTTGAGCGTCTGAGTCGGTTGATTGCAGACTTCATCCGGGCCAAAATACTGAATCGCCCCCGGAAAGACGTAGCTGGCGGTCAGGGCCCACGTTTCGCGTTCAGCGGCAAACGCCTTGAATGGCGCGGCGTCCAGCTCCACCAGAGCTTTCCTGATCACCGGCTTGCGGGATCCGTGGCGCTGCTCCATGTTCATCATCATGGTTATCGGAATCCCCGCGGCAGTCCACTGTTCAGATGGCTGTGCCAGGTTGCGTACGGCGGCGATGTAGCCGGTGAGGCCGTTGGCAATCAGCACGCACGCCGTGTATCCGAGCGAGTAGCAGTAGTCCGCGTCGAAGTTTGACGGAAAAGCGCAGCGCCCCTCGTAGCCGAAGAAGTGGCTCAATGCGCTGAACTTGCCCTTGTAGGCACCTTCTTCCCTCTTCACGGCGAGCTTCTGCTCCACCATTTCCATCAGCAGCTTCTCGGTCTCAATCCGCGAGACCTGAACGTTACCGTGCGGGTCGCGGTCAACCAGTAACTGCGCCTGGATTCCCTTGGGCAGCAACCCGAAGACGTGTGCCGAATCGGTATCCAGGCGAGTGCCGACAAACTCCCTCTGCGCTTCGGCGTCCGACAACGCCCCGAACGCGTCGGCGTTCTTTGCCAGAATGTCGTTTATGCAGCTGATCAACCGGCCCATCTCGGGGATGAACTCGATCAGCCCCTCGGGTATCAGCGCCACGCCGAAGTTGTTGCCCGCCTCGGCCCGCTTCGCGACTACCTCGCAGATCTCGGCCACTACCTGATCGAGGGTCTGCCGTTTTGCCGCCACTTCCTCGGAGACCAGACAGATGTTCGGTTGGGTCTGAAGCGCGCACTCCAGCGCGATATGCGATGCCGAACGACCCATCAGTTTAATGAAGTGCCAGTACTTGCGGGCCGAATTGGCGTCGCGTTCGATATTGCCAATCAGCTCCGAGTAGGTCTTGGTGGCGGTGTCGAATCCAAACGAGGTTTCGATGTAGTCGTTCTTCAAGTCGCCGTCGATGGTTTTGGGCACGCCGACGACCTGTGTGCGCATATTGTGCGCCAGAAAGTACTCGGCGAGCACCGCGGCGTTGGTATTCGAGTCGTCTCCCCCTATCACCACAATCGCGTCGATGTTCCGCTTCTCACAGGTTGCGGCAACCGCTTCGAACTGCTCGTCGGTTTCGATCTTGGTGCGACCCGATCCGATCACGTCGAAACCGCCGGTGTTGCGGTATTCGGCCAGCAGTGACTCGGTAATCTCGATTGCCTTGTTGTTCGTGATACCGGACGGTCCGCCCAGGAATCCCAGCAGGGTCGACTGTGGGTTGGCGGCTTTGAGACCGTCAAACAGACCGGAGATGACGTTGTGGCCACCGGGAGCCTGTCCCCCGGAAAGAACGACTCCCACGGTGCGTTCGGCGCCGCACTGCTCATTGGTGCCCTCGACAAGTCCTGCAATCGGCGCGCCGTAGGTGTGGGGGAACAGCTGCTTCAGCCCTTCGCGATCCGAGGCGGCTTCGGTAGGATCACCGAGCCGTGCGACAACGGTACCGATCGGCCGCCGCAGTACCGGCGGCAGCCTGGGCACATATGCGTAACGCGCTACCTGTAATGGAGAATGTGTGCTCATGTGGAACTCCTCGCCTGACAGCATATCTGCTCACGGCACGAATTTCAATCCGCACTGCCGTATGCGCTGCGAAGCGGACCGTGCGCAACGGCCTTCTATGGCTGCACCCGGTCTTCTTCGAAGGCCGGCAGCGACTCAAGCGCCTGCTGTACATCGAGCGCGGAACCCAGCACTACCGGCCCGTACTCCCGAATGCTCAGCGTGGTGGCCGCCCGCACGCCGAAGACGCGGCCGATTTCGCTCACGTAGTCGTCCAACCGGTGTTGAGGAACGTATGCTTGCATGGTGCCCGCAAATCCGCCGCCGTGAACGCGCCATGCCCCTTCGGGTATGATCTGTTCGCTGAGCGCCAGCGCCAGCGCCAGCTGCTGACGCTTGCCGTGTGACGCCGTAGTACAGTTCTGCAGGAGACGCCAGGAGGAGCTTCCCGACTGCCTGACCAGTTCCAGGAATGCCGCGAAGTCGCCGGCTTCGAGTGCGCTGACCTGGCGCTGCACGCGCCGGTTTTCCTCAAAATAGTGCATTGCGCGCAGAATGGGCCGTTCGTGGAGCCGGTTGCGAAGCTGCGGGATCGCTTCAAAGAAGGTCGTGCAGGGCACGGACCGCAGTGTGCCGGCCCCCAGCAGTGCCGCAACGGCGCGCATCTCTGCCGGCACCGCGGCGTACTCCTCGGTAAGGTCATCGTGGTCGGCGCCGCTTTCCACTACCAGCAGCTCATACCCCGCCTCGCGTGGGGTAAAACGCAGCGGGGTTATCGCCAGTTCCGCCGCCGGGGCGAAGTCAATCGCAATCGCGCCGCCGTGTGAGCATGCCAGCTGATCCATGAGTCCGCACGGCTTGCCGAAGAAATGGTTCTCGGCGCGTTGCGCTATCAGCGCCGACTGGGCGGGTTTCGGCGGCCGCGTACCGGCAGCGCAGCACAACGCGGCGACCGTGAAGACCTCGACCGCCGCTGAAGAGCTCAGCCCGGATCCTGCGCCTACCGTACTGTGCATGCAGCAGTCAAAGCCGTCGATCGCGAAGCCGGCATCCGCAAGTCCGGCGGCGACACCGCGTACCAGTGCCTCAAAACGGCCTCGCTCTTGCTCGCGCGGCAACAGATCGTCGAGCTCGAGCACAAACTCCCCGCGATAGCCTTCAGAGTGAATGCGGACCGTACGGTCGCCGCGCGGGTGTATCACACCGAGCACATCGAGATCCACCGCGGCGGCAATCACCCGCCCGTGATTGTGGTCGGTGTGATTGCCCGCCAGCTCGGTGCGTCCCGGAGCCGATATCACCAGATCGCGCGCATCCAGGCGTCCGTAGAGCTCTCTGAAGCGCGCCAGCAGCGTGCTGAGCCGCTTCGCCGCCGGCCGGCGGCGAAGCGGGCCGTAGAGCGTCGTCAACTGCTGCTGCAGCGGCCACGATCGCAGTTCGGTGTTATCCATCATGCTGTTTCCTCAACGTAACGATCGCGGCCCAGTATAAGTGATCCGCTGCGGACCTGCCAATTGCCGCCGCACGGAGTGCATTCGGATGGCCGATCACGCGATTGACCCGCGCCCGTGCTCGCAATACGATGAGAACTGCGATGCCTTTCTACCTCATGAAGAACAGTGTGCAGCGTTACGCCTGGGGCTCACCGACGACAATACCGCGCCTGCTCGGACTGGACAACCCCGGCGGAGAACCGGTGGCCGAGCTGTGGATGGGAACTCATCCCGACGGCCCTTCCCGGGTGGATCGCGACGGCCGTGAGATCAGTCTGGCACAGTTGATCAGCGATAATCCTGTCGCAGTGCTCGGAGATTCCACCGTGCGGCGTTTCGGCGCTCGATTGCCGTTTCTGTTCAAGGTGCTCGCGGCGCAGCGCGCGCTGTCGATTCAAGTGCACCCGTCACGCCGCGATGCAGAGGCGGGCTATGCGCGCGAGAACCGGGCGGGCCTGGCGCCTGACGATCCGCGGCGCAATTACAAGGATCCAAATCATAAGCCGGAGCTGCTCTGCGCGCTGGAGGAGTTCTGGGGTCTGTGCGGATTCCGCAGAGTCGATCAGATTTACCGCGAGTTCACCGAGCCGGAGCTCGCCGTGTCGGCTGCGGCCCCGCTACTCGACGCGCTGCGGTCGAGTGATCAGGAATCCGCGGCACACAGAGCGTTCCTGCAGACAGTTCTGAACTACCCGGCTGATCAGTCCGATCCGCTCATGTCGGCGGCGCTGCGTCTGGCGCAAAGGCGCGACGCCGAGCTGTCACGCGTAATCGATGGTCCGCCGCGGCCGGCGGATGCGCGCTATCGCTGGGTGATGACGCTGGCATCCCAGTACCCCGCTGATCGCGGCGCGCTGGCGCCGCTGTTCCTGCAGCTCTTCACGCTTGCCCCGGGACAAGCGCTCTACATTGGTGCCGGAACTCCGCACAGTTATCTGCGCGGTTGCGCCGTTGAGTTGATGGCAAACTCCAACAACGTGTTGCGCGGCGGCCTCACCAGCAAAGCGGTCGACGTTGTTGAGTTGCTGAGAATCCTGGATGCCTCGGCTTGCGGTCCGCGTCTGCTGCATGAGCCTGCGCCTCGCGTACTGCACAGTCGCAACGGCGTCGTAGCCGGTCGGCAGTGGGACTATGCGGCACCGGCGGACGAGTTCCGACTGCAGCGGCTGGAGATTGAAACCGATGATTCCGTCGTTCAACAGCGCCCGGAGCGGCCCGAGATCGCCCTCTGCCGTCGCGGTCACGCGCGGTTTTGCTCCCCGACGTGCTGCCGGACTATCGGCCGCGGTGAGTCTGTGATGATCACAGCCGACGAAACCGAGTACACGATCTCCGGTCCCGCGGAAATCTATCTGGCCACAGTGGGGCTGTGATGCGTATCTGGGTAGACGCGGACTCGTGTCCGGCGCGGGTTCGGGAGATCATCTGCAAAGCCTCCCGCCGGCGAGGTGTAGCGGCGGTATTCGTGGCCAATCGCCGGATCCGTTTGCCGGGCGGCCACCAGCTGCTGTCGGTGCTGGTGCCCGCCGAGGAGCAGAGTGCCGATACATATCTGATTGCCCACGCCGAGGCCGGAGATCTGGCGGTGACGCGCGACATTCCGCTGGCGGCCGAGCTGGTAAAGCGCGGAGTACTGGTGCTCAACGATCGCGGCGATGTCTACTCAGCCGACAATGTACGCGAGCGGTTGTCGATCCGTGACCATATGTACGAGCTTCGCGCGAGCGGTATCGCCACGCCTGAGACCGGGGGATTCGGCAAGCGGGAGATCTTTGCATTTGCCAATGCGTTTGACCGCGCCCTTACCCGTCTGCTGAAGGGGTGAGTTCAATTGCCGCGCCCACAACTGCTGACACAGCCGTTAACCAGAGTTGAAATCCGGGGCGGAACGGTAGTATCTTATGCGCGCAAGGAAGACCGCCATGAGAGCAACCCGGGTCAGTGAAGGAATCTATCGCCTGTCGGCGAATGTCAGCAATATCCTGTTTGAGGGAATGTGGCCGGTGCCCAACGGTGTTGCGATGAACTCGTACATCGTCAAGGGTGAGAAGTGCGCCATCATCGACGGAGTGTGCGCCTGGGACGGCGTGCCTGAAACGCTTCTGGCCCAGCTGGACGAACTCGAGATCGATGTCAGGGACCTTGACTACGTGATAATCAACCATATGGAACCCGACCACTCCGGCTGGCTGGACGCGTTCCGCAACGTGCGCGAGGATTTCATTATCTATACCAGCGAGCGCGCCAGGCCGTTGCTGGAAGCGTTCTATGGTATCACCGGCAATATCAAGCTGGTGAAGTCGGGAGACACGCTCGACCTTGGTGCCGGGAGAGTGCTGGCGTTTGAAGAGATCCCCAACGTTCACTGGCCCGAGACCATGGCCACCTACGACACAAAGTCAGGCACGCTCTTCCCGTGCGATGCCTTTGGTTCCTTTGGCGCGGTTGACAACGATGCGCCGTACGATGACACGCTGCAGGAAGAACAGATCGAGTTCTTCGAGCGCGAGATGGAACGCTACTACGCCAATATCGTGACGTCCTTCTCCTCGGCAACCCAGAAAGCGATTGAAAAGGTCAAGGGGCTTGATGTGAAGGTCATTGCCCCGGGGCACGGGATAGTATGGCGCCGCGACCCCGGCCGGGTTATCCGCAGCTACACCCGTCTGACGGGATACAGCCAGGGTCCGGCACGAGCCGAGATCGCGGTGCTGTGGGGCAGTATGTACGGGATGACCGAGATGGCCGTGCAACCGGTGATTGATGCCATTGAATCGCAGAAGGTCAAGACACGCGTGCACCGCATTCCGGAAAGCCATATCGGTTACGTGCTCGACTCAGTGCTGCAATCCTCGGGAGTGGTACTGGCGATGCCGACCTACGAGTACAAGATGTTCCCCCCCATGGCGGCCGTTCTCGATGAGATCGGCAAGAAGAAGATCGTGAACCGCAGGGCGTTTCGGCTCGGCTCATACGGATGGTCCGGCGGGGCGCAGAAAGAACTCGATGAAATCGTAACCCGCAACAAGATGAAGTGGGAGTTTCTCGAACCGGTGGAATTCAAGGGCCGCCCCACTGAAGAAGACGTTGCGCGGATTCGTCAGCGCGGTATCGAGCTGGCGCGCGCGGTCAAGTCCTGGGCACTGGCCGATTAGACCGCCCGATACGGCTGACTGCTCCGGGCTAGAACTCGGCGCTTCTGACCGCCCGTGGAAACGGGATCACGTCGCGGATGTTCTGCATCCCGGTAGCGTACTGGACCAGACGTTCAAACCCCAATCCGAATCCGGCGTGCGGCACGCTGCCGAAGCGGCGCAGATCCAGGTACCACCAGTAGTCATCCCGGTTCAGCCCGCATTCCTCGATGCGGCGTTCCAGGGTTGACAGATCGGCTTCGCGCTCGCTGCCGCCGATGATCTCGCCCAGCCGCGGAACCAGTACGTCCATCGCGCGCACCGTCCTGCCGTCGTCGTTGAGCTTCATATAAAAGGCCTTGATCTCCCTGGGATAGTCGGTCACGATCACCGGTCCCCGGTAGACCTCTTCAGTGAGAAACTTTTCGTGTTCCGACTGCAGATCGGCACCCCACGACACCGGGAACTCGAAGTCCCGTCCGGATGACGTGAGCGCTTCGATGGCTTGCGTATAGCTGATACGGTGAAACGCACTGTCGACCACCACCCGCAGCGTATCCAGCAGACCGGGCTGAATTCGCTGGTTGAAGAACTCCATGTCTTCGCTGCAGTTTTGAAGCAGATCGGAGAGCAGGTACCGCAGGAAGTCTTCCGCCAGGTCCATGTTGCAGTGAATGTCGCAGAAGGCCACCTCGGGCTCTATCATCCAGAACTCGGCCAGATGGCGGGTAGTGTTGGAATTCTCGGCTCGAAACGTGGGGCCGAATGTGTAGACGCGGTCGAGCGCGCAAGCGTATATCTCGGCGTTGAGCTGACCGCTGACGGTCAGATAGGCCGGTCTGCCGAAGAAGTCCCCACTGAAGTCCACGTCGCCGAACTCACTCTTCGGTGGAGCATCAGGCGGTAGCGTGGTGACGCGAAACATCTCACCGGCTCCTTCTGCATCACTGGCGGTAATGATCGGTGTGTGGACGTACAGAAAATTCCGCTCCTGGAAGAAACGGTGGATTGCAAAACTAAGCTGATTGCGAACCCGTGCAATGGCACCGAACGTGTTGGTGCGCGGGCGCAAGTGAGCGATCTCGCGCAGGTACTCGAAGGAATGGCGTTTCTTCTGCAGTGGATATACGTCGGCCGGAGCCTCACCGACCACGGTCAAGGCGGTGCCGTGGATCTCGGTTTTCTGGCCTCTGGCCGGCGACGGTTCCAGCGTGCCGCTTACTACAACGCTGGCGCCGGTCTGTACCCGCGCCAAGTCGGCGGCTGCTTCGGGGGTCGGATTCTCAAACACCACCTGCACGTTTGAAAGGCACGAGCCGTCGTTGAGTTCAAAGAACACCAGGTGCTTGGAATCGCGTTTGGTGCGCACCCAGCCGCGCGCGGTTACCGTCTGGCTCTCGGCCGACAGCGTCAACAGGTCGCGCACACGCCGCACCGTCTTGTGATCCGTGGTCTGACACATAGTATCCCATGCGTATCACAATTGCAGCGCGAAGTAAAGTAAGCGGAGATTCCCGGTATCTTCAGTCCGGCGACCTTTGACAGCGCCTGCCGCCGCCGGTAGACTCTATCTGTATGGGGACAAGCGGCATTCAGATCTTCGGGCGCAAGAAGTGTCGTGACACGCAGAAGGCCGAGCGTTTCTTCCGCGATCGCGGTATCAGTTACCAGTTCGTGGATCTGCAGATCAAGCCGATGAGCCCCGGCGAGTTGAAATCGGTGCTGCGCACGATTGAGACTGATGCGCTGATCGATAGCCAATCTGCAGAGTACCGTCAGCGTGCCATGCAATGGATGGAGTATGACCCGCTGGAGGAGCTGGCCCGGCAACCGGCGCTGATACGGACTCCGGTGGTACGCCGCGGGTCCGACGCCACGGTCGGACATGATCCTGATGGATGGCTGCGGCTGGCGACCGCGCCCTAGCCCTGCCGGATCCCTGCGGTGTTGCAGCTGAAAACCGGTTTCCGCTATAGTGAATCATCATGCAGACCGAGCCCGCTTCGATGCGCACCAGTGATCTCCATATCTCATCGTTTACGCCGCTCATCGCTCCGGCCGATCTGAAGGCCCGGGTTCCGGTGTCCGCAGGTTCGCTGCAGACCGTAACGGGTGCGCGTACGGTTATCGAGGCCATACTCAAGAAGCGCGATACACGGATGCTGGCTATCGTCGGCCCGTGTTCGATCCACGATCGTGCGGCCGCACTCGACTATGCTGAGCGTCTGTCACGGGTGCGCCACGAGGTCGAGGACGCGGTCTTTGTGGTTATGCGCGTCTACTTTGAGAAACCTCGCACGCGGCTCGGTTGGCGCGGCCTGATCCTGGATCCCGACATGGACGGCTCGTACGACATTCAGACGGGGTTGAGCCGTGCGCGATCAATTATGAGTGAGATTACCGCCATGGGATTGCCGGTCGGCTCCGAGATGCTCGACCCGATTGTGCCGCAGTATATTGATGATCTGGTGTCGTGGGCGTCGATTGGCGCCCGTACCACTGAGTCCCAGACCCACCGCGAGATGGCCAGCGGTCTGTCGATGCCGGTGGGGTACAAGAACGGCACCGACGGCTCGATTGAGACCGCCGTCAATGCGCTTTCATCGTCGTTGTCACCGCATAGCTTCATTGGGATCGATCAGGGCGGGAGAACCTGTGTGGTCAGCACGACCGGCAATCCCGCCGGTCACGCCATACTGCGCGGCGGCCGCAACGGTCCGAACTATCACGAGGAGGACGTCGAAGAGGCGTGTGAGCGTATGGTTGCCGCCGGAATCGAGCCGGCGGTAGTCATCGATTGTAGCCACGGTAATTCGCGCAAGGACCATACTCGCCAGCACAAGGTTCTGCGCTCGGTTGTGCGGCAGAGGCTCGAGGGGCGCCGCGAGATCGCCGGTTTTATGCTTGAAAGCAATATCAACCCGGGGTTCCAGGAGATTTCCACCGATCCGGCGCACCTGCAGTACGGAGTTTCGATCACCGATGCGTGCATCGGCTGGGAAGAGACCGCAGAGCTGCTGCGCTGGGTGCGGCAGCAGTTGAAAACGGGGATGCAGTTATGACCGTTGTCGATAGCGCTCGAGCGGCGAGGAACGCCTCATTCCTGTTGGCGGCGCTGCCGCGCGAAGCCAAGGACCGTTCGCTTGCGTCCATGGCCGCCGCGCTGCGTACACGGTCGGCGGAAGTAGATGCCGCCAACATGCGCGATCTCCAACGTGCTCGCGAGCAGGGGGTCGCGGAACCGCTGGTCAAGCGGCTTGCGTTCTCGGGCAACAAGATCGAGCAGAGTGCGGTCGGCGTAGAGAGCGTCGCCGCGCTCGAAGACCCCACGGGGCGAACCTTGTCGGCACGGGAGCTGGATGAGAAGCTGGAACTGTTGCAGGTGACCGTTCCGCTGGGTGTCATCGGTATGGTGTTTGAGTCGCGGCCCGACGCCCTGGTGCAGATATCCGCGCTGTGTCTCAAGAGCGGCAACGCCGTGCTGCTGAAGGGTGGCACCGAGGCCGCCGAGACCAATCGCGTACTGTTTGACATCATTGTGGGGGCCACTGTGCAGGCCGGCATGCCTGAGGGCTGGATCGCGCTGCTCGAGAGCCGTGACGACGTGCGCGCGATGCTCGCGCTGCCTGACTCGATCGACCTGATCATACCGCGAGGATCGAACGAGTTCGTGCGCTTCATCATGGACAATACCTCAATTCCGGTCCTCGGTCACGCCGACGGAGTTTGCCACGTATACATCGATCGCAGTGCGGACCTGCAGCAGGCGGTTGCGATTGCCAGAGATTCCAAGACGCAGTACGTCGCGGTGTGCAACGCTGCCGAGACGCTGCTGGTGCATGCGGATGTCGCAGAGGCGTTTCTGCCGCAGCTGGCCGCGGCCGTCCCGGAGGTCGTGCTGCGCGGCTGTGAACGCACCTGCGCGATCGTTGCGCGTGCCCAACCGGCGCAGCAATCCGACTGGACCGCCGAGTACCTTGACCTGGTACTGGCGGTCAAGGTGGTTGACGGTTTCGATGAGGCGGTGACGCATATCAACCGCTTTGGTTCGCATCATACCGATGCCATAGTGACCGCGGATCGCGCTGATGCGGAGCGGTTCATGGCACGGGTCGATTCAGCCAACGTCATGTGGAACTGCAGTACCCGCTTTGCCGACGGATACCGCTACGGCCTCGGGGCCGAGGTCGGAATCGCTACCGGCAAGATTCACGCCCGTGGACCGGTCGGGCTCGACGGCCTGGTCATCTACCAGTGGCGGCTGTACGGGAACGGCCAGGTAGTGGCCGACTACACCGGACCCGACGCCCGCGGCTTTACCCATCGCCGGTTGCGGTAGTCGGGAGCCGAACTGAGGGGGTTGACCGGAGTGCGCGATTTCTCGAACTGTCGCCGGATAGTCGTCAAGATCGGAACAAACGTGCTGACGCGCAACGAGCGGCTGGATTCGCAGTTTGTCGAGGCCGTAGCCGCGGATATCGCGTCGATCCGCAGCGCCCAGCGGCAGTTGCTGGTTGTGACGTCGGGCGCCATCGGGATGGGAGCACGCGAAATAGGGGTTGCGCCGCCAATCCGCCAGGTGTCGATGCGCCAGGCTTGCGCCGCGGTCGGTCAGCCGCTTCTGATGAACACCTATCGGTCAGCCTTCGCCGCTCACGGGGTGAGTGTTGCCCAGGTACTGCTGACTCGCGAGGTGCTCAACAACCGTCGCAGCTATCTGAATCTGCGCAACGCGGTCGAGACTCTTCTGGGTATTGGTGTGCTGCCCATCATGAACGAAAACGACAGCGTTTCAACGGCTGAAATTGGCTCGGCCTTCGGCGATAACGACCAGTTGAGCGCGCTGGTGGCAAGCAAGGTGGACGCCGACCTGCTGATTATGCTCAGTGACATTGACGCGCTTTATACCGGCGACCCGCGCCTTAACAGCGAAGCACGGCCGCTGCGCACCGTAAGCGCTCTGACCGACGATGTGCTCTCCTCGGCGGGCGGAGCGGGCAGCAGCTTTGCCACCGGGGGCATGCGCACCAAGCTGAAGGCCGTAGCGATTGCCGAACGCGCCGGTTGCCGGGTGGTCCTGGCTCACGGACGCGAGAACGCTGTGGTCGCGCGAGTGCTGGCGGGCGAAGAAATCGGTACGCTGTTCCTGGCCCGCGACCGGCTGTCCAACCGCGAACGCTGGATTCTCAATTCGGCGCCCGCGGGCCGGGTGGTAGTGGATGCCGGAGCGTTTGCGGCAATCCGCCGGCGCAACAGCCTGCTGCCGACCGGCGTGGTCCACGTCGATGGTACGTTTGCTGCCGGAGCGATAGTCGAGCTGGCTGTCGCTGACAGCTCGAAGGTACGTGCCAGGCTGATCACCAGTCTGGCGAGCGGAGATCTGGTTTCGGTGATGGGGCGCCACTCCTCGCAGGTCGCCTCGCTGCTCGGTCCCGGCAGGAAGGAGATTGTGGCGCGACCCGAGGAAATCGTCTTTATCGATTGAGGTCGAACAGCTTCCGATGATGCCTGCCGGCGCGGCGGTTCTCAGTACGCCAGCGAGGAGACATGGCCGACACTGAGGTGCTTCTCCAGATCGACCGAGCCGTCTTCGATTGCCCGCTCGACAAACCATGCGATGAGATCCCAGTTCTCCTCGTGCGGCAGCAGAATCCACGCTCCGAGATCGAAGTCGGCGTCAACTTCATCTTCGGTCTTGCCGCTGTAGTGCAGCCCTGAGTAGGTTGCAAACAGCACGTTGTCGGTGCTCAGGACGTGGTGCGAGGTGTTGCGGTAGCGGGCGTACTGCTGAACGTACCGCACGATATCGACCGCCGAGAGGTCGGTCTCGACATAGCTCATGACGCGATTGACCAGCGCATACAGCGTTGCGACATCGCGCAGTCCAAGCGCGGCCACCTTGGCCCGCATGGCGTCGACAATGTCCTGTTGTCGACGTGCGCGACCGAAATCGGTTGTCGTGAAGCGTGATCGGGCGATCCTCAGTGCGGCCACCCCGTCGAGGTGGTGCCGGCCCGGTGGATAGTAGAGTGTTCCCCAGACGCCGTTCTCCCGAACGCGGTACGTCGGGTCGACCAGTTCCTCCTCCATCGTTACCGTGACGCCGCCCAGAATGTTGATCACGTCGATGAAGGCGTACATGTCGACCTTGACGTAATGGTCGACCGTCAGACCGGTGATGCGGCCGATCTCGGTTGCCATACGACCGGTGCCGAAGCGCTGGTGGATACTGTTGATGCGTGCGCCGCGGTAGAACAGATCACGCGGTATGCTGAAGAAGTGTATCCGGTGCTGCGACGGGTCCACATGCGCCAGCATTATGCTGTCGGCGACGCCCTCGTTGGCGCCCAGCAGCAGTACCGTCAGTCCCGACCGCTCCACCGGTTGGAAATCGGTTGTCAGCGAGGCGGGGATGCGTAACTCGTCTGAGGTTGCCGAGACACCCCCTGAAAGCCGCCGCAGCGACATGATAGGCACGTCGCCCTGATCCATGATCCAGATGTCTCCGGTGGTACGCTGAATGCCGAATGCCCCTACGTGGTCTTGCGAACCGCGGTAGATATCGAAGTAGATGAAGTGTGGCGCCTCGCGTACCGACTCGTGAATACGCAGACCGCGTGCGGCCAGCAGCGACTGGAACCCGTTGTCGCCAATCATCTGCTCGAGTTCACGGCGACTGCGATGGATGACCACCTCTTCGTCGGAGATTGCCGTTATCTGCTGCAGCGCATGTAGCAGGATTTCGTGGGCTTCCTCGGTATCGCCGGTCGCGCGGCGGTTGATCGATAACTGCCCGCTCTGCAGGTCAAGGCTCAGCTCAACCGTCTGCGTCAGATCGGCCGAGCTGAAGCGCACGGTCTCACGGGACTGATTGTTGCCTTCGTGTGATACCCTGATGTTGCGCTGTTCCACGATCGTGCGCACGTCACGCCGCTCGGACGCAGAGCGCAGGTAGTCAATTCTGGGCTCGATGCGGCGCATGTGGCGCTCGATCGTCCCCGCCTCGGTTGTCAGGAACGCTGCCGAAACCGGCCCAAACTGCGGCTCCCGAATGCTCTGACCGTGGACCGTGCTTATCTCGATACTTTCCGGATCCAGCGTAATCGAGAAGAAGCGCCGATTGCCGCGTGCCAGCACGATCCGGTTCTCCTCCGACTGTTCCACCTCCAGGCCGGTGGTTGCCAGCGTCTGCATGAAGCGCGGGTCTTCCAGCAGCGCCTCACGGTGCGCAGCTTGTTGGCGGCGCTTCTCGGCGCCGATCAGCACATCAACGGCACGAAAGAACGCAATTGGATCGCGGGGCGAAAAGGCTTCGTCCGGCAGTGCCTCCGCCGAATCAGGGCCGCCGCGTCGTTCGGGCTCGCGCAGCGCAGAGATGCCCCCGCCGGCCAGGGTGTTTTGCAGCGCTTCCACGACGTCGGCAGTCGCACGAATCTGGTCCACGATTCTGGTCTGCAGTTCGTCGTGCCGCCGCTGCAACTGCGCGAAGCGCAACTCGCGCGCGACGCTTGCCAGCGTCAGAATCACGAGCAGCCCAAGCGTTAAAGACCGCAGAAGGGTGTCTCTTTTTTTCATACCAGTCTGACTACAATGCGCAAGTGTAGCAAACAGACGGTAAGCGAGGCAACACCCGCCTCGAGAGTGACCCTCGGAGCGGCTCCGCAGGCATGCTACGCCAACCGACTCCGTGCGGTCAGAATGCGAATTGCTGGAAGCACGACGGTTCGGCTTGACAACTGCTATGCGGTACGCTAATCTCGCCCTCGCATGCAGAGGGATGGTGTCCAGCTGGTAGACGTCGGGTTTCACGGTCTTGCGGTATCCTGCGTAATCGGAGTCCGCGAGTCTGAGCGGCTGAGCGCGCAGGATGTGCTGTTGGACCTCTCGGTCCGCTATGACGCCGCGCGTGCCATCGCCTCTGATTCGCTCGAAGATGCAATCGACTACACGGCGGCGGCGCGCTGGTGTGCAGCGTGTCTGCGTCGGTCTCGCTTTCGGTTGCTTGAGCGCGCCTGCGCTGCGCTGGCCGAGGGGCTGCTGGACGAGTTCAGCGCCGCTACGGAAGTGCGGGTGACGTTACGCAAGCCCCGGGCGCTGCAGGAGGGTGATTATGCGTATGCCAGTCTGCATCGGGTGCGCTGAACCTGCGGCCGCGTGCGATTGCTATTGACACGTCCGATCGGCGTTCGGTATTTTTGCAAGGTACAGAAGGAGTAGGTTATAATGGCAGCTGTTTCCAAGAACGCACGTCGCGGCGACTCACACGATTTGTTGTCGCGCTGGGGCGGCAAGATCATCATGAAGTCGGTCTTTGACAAGGGCAAGATCCGCCACTACGCGGTCTGTGAGAAGACCGGTAACCAGAGCAGGCGCCCCAAGGACCTGATGTAGCAGCAACCGGCGGACGGTCCGCGGTATTCGGGCTGTTCGTGTTGTTGCCCGCGTACGCCGATGATCCTTTCCGGTGAATACATACGAGAGCGTTTGGGAAAGGACATCTTCATTGATCCTTTTCACGAGGATCAGCTGAATCCCAACAGCTACAACCTGACGCTTCACAACGAACTGCTGGTTTACGACAATCGTGAACTCGACATGGCGCTGGACAACAGCTGTTCACGTTTGATCGTTCCATCCGGTGGTCTGCTGCTGGAGCCGTCGCGGCTCTATCTCGGCCGTACCGTCGAGTTTACCGAGACCCGTAATTTCGTTCCGATGCTCGAGGGGCGCTCGTCGATCGGTCGTTTAGGGCTCTTTGTCCATGTGACCGCCGGCTTCGGTGACGTCGGCTTTCGCGGCTACTGGACTCTGGAGATCTTCTGTGTTCAGCCGGTGAGGATATACGCCGGAGTACAGATCTGCCAGATCTTCTACCACACAATCGAGGGCACATACCGCAGTTACGCAGGCGGCAAGTACCACAACAACCGTGGAATCCAGAAGAGCCTGCTCTACAGGGAATTCTCCGAGCCGCCCTCCCGGCCGCCGTCGGGCACACCGGCCACCGGCCTGAGCTCGCCGTCGCCGTAACGTCGGTAGAAGCAACTGCGGTTACCGGTGTGACACGCCACACCGGTCTGGTCAACCAGCAGCAGTACGGCGTCCTGATCGCAATCAACACGGATCTCCCTGATCTGCTGGACGTGTCCCGACGTCTCGCCCTTCTTCCAGAGCCGGCCCCGTGAGCGGCTGTAGTAGTGAGCTATACCGGTCTCAAGGCTCTTGTCCCACGCCTGCCGATTCATGAACGCCACCATCAACACTTCGCGGGTTGCGGCATCCTGAGTGACTACCGTTATCATTCCGTCCTGCTTTTCAAAGTCCAGCCGCAGCTCTTGGCGCGGCTCGCGCTGATGGACGCGCGGCGGCCGATTCGCGTCGTACGGTTTCATGGTGTCTCGATCTCCGACGGCGCCAGCGGAAACCAGCGGCCGTTGTGTCGGCGCAGGCCGTAGGTCGAAGTCAGAGCGCGCTCCAGGCCGGCGTGTAGTCTGCGTGCGGTGCCGCGCAGATCGGTCGAGGGTTCACTGCCGGTGGGGTAATCGGGCAAATCCAGCCGCCTGCCGCTGGTCATCAGGGTCTCCAGCAGCAGCTTGGCTGCCAGAAACCGGTCATACTTGTCGACACCGAAGACGATGAAGTCATCGAGCAGTCCGATAATCTCCCAGGTAACCTGCTCGGCCTGCGAATAGCGGCCGGCGTCTTTGTCCTGGTCGCTGAACCGCATCGGCAGTTCCTCAATAATGCGGTCAATCTGCTCTACCAGATAGTCGAGTCGAAAAAGGCCGGTTGCGCAGTTGAACAGGATCCGCTCGCCGTCGGCCTCGGCCCTGAACACCTCATCAGAAGAGATCGCCGGCCCGATATCAGCGCACGCCAGCGCCCCTCGCTGATCGCGCACCAGAATGCCGCCCTTGATATCCACCGACGTGCGAAACGAGAAGTCGAACGCCGCCTGCTTGCCGCTGAGCGCCAGCCACGCCAGTGAGATCGCGTCAACGGTAAACCCCAGATTATCCACGTTGCCCAGATAGACAAAACGCTTTCCGATCCGGTACAGCTCAGCGTAGACCTGCTTCAGTACGGCGAAGTTCTGTCCGTGGCCACCAGGCAGCGGCAGTGCGGTATGCGGCTTGCCCCAGGCGCGGTCGAAGACGCGCCTCGGACGGCCCTCAGCACTGTGCGTATAGGCCGCGAGCAGCGGCTGAACGCCGGTCATGACGCGGGTAATGTCAATTCCGGTCGCTTCAATCAGATCCTGCAGCATCGGACTGCTGCGATACTGATCATAAGCGGAGGCGACCTCATCGCTGTTATAGACGCTGGTCATCTGGAACATGGGAAACAGCGGTATGAGCCCGCCGGCGTCGCTGCCGAATGCACGCTGGTAGTGCAGGGCATGAATCAGGTTACTGCGCATCTTGAGTTCCAGGAAAGAGGCGCCGGGAGTGCCGTTGCCGTTGATGTAGGCCGGCGTCAGGCCTTTGGCCCGCCCGCGGGACAGCTCGGCGAGCGTTTCAAAATCGTCCTGCAGCAATCTGAACAGCCGATCGCTCAGACCGCGGTTCTTCTTCTCATCGGCATAGCTGGTGGCCGAGCCGCCGTTCAACACCCCGTACGAGAGGCGCGGCAACAGTCGGCGCCCCAGCCGGGTGAGTTGAGACGCGCTGAAGCTGCACTCGCTGCCGCGCACGGTGGCAAGGTCCCGCACCGGAACGCCCGGCAGCAGCCGTTCCAGCTGCGCAGCGGCACTGTCGAGCGGCAGACTCAGCTGCGCCGCTGCTGTGCGGTCAACCACCGCCTGACCGTCGACAGTCGGAATGCCGGACGCGGTTAGCGGCCGCACGTGATCGTACCTGCCGGCGTTGAACCGCTCGAGAATAGCAAGCGTCAGGTCGATGTCTATCCGCTGCTGCCGCATACTGCGCAACAGTTGCTCCGTCAGGTCACTGCGGTTCATACGATCTGCTCCTCGGGGGTGTAATTGTGACGGTTGAGACAGGCCGCGGCGTAGGCGGCGCCGTAGAGTGACACGGAGTAGTCTCTGACAACGTGCACCGGAACCCGGCGCAGCAACCTGCGCATAACGTCGTGGTAGTGCTGCTCGAACGTCTGTATGAACAGATCGCCTTCCAGCAGGAGGCGGACATTCTTGGCCGCTATGCCGCCGGCCAGGAAGAGCCCTCCGGTGGCAAAGAAATGCAGCGCTACCGAGGAGGCAAACCTGGCGTAGATTCTCACGAAGAGCTTCATGGTCCGGCGGCATAGCGGATCGTCGTCGGCGGCTTCCGCGATCGACGGGGCCCGGTGTGCGGGCGGCTGGTTGAGGATGCGCCGCACAACCGCACTGTGAGGAGTTCTCCGGTCACTGAGCAGGTAGTCAAAGATATTACCGATACCGGGGCCGGAGAGGAAGCACTCAGTGTCGGGCGTGATCTCACTCCGTGCTGCAACAAAGCCCCGCAAGGCCGCACTCTGCGGGTCAAAAGGGGCAAAGTCACAATGCCCGCCCTCCGACGGGTGGGCGATAACGCTGCCGTCCGGCAGTGTCGTCAGGAAACCGACTCCCAGGCCGGTTCCGGCACCGACCACCGCCATCACGGAGCCGTCGGCGGGCGGGACGGTACCGTCGCTGTGCGGGATTGCGCTGAACTGCTGCGGCGATTGGCGAAACAGGATCGGGATGCCGTAGCAGATCCCCGAGAAATCGTTGATCAGTGTAACCGGCACGCCGAGGTCAGTAGCCAGCTGTTCTCCGTCCACCTCCCACGGCAGGTTGGTCAGTTTGCCGCGGTTGTTCTTGATGGCTCCGGCGGCACACAGGCAGCCCGCATCGACGTGCCGCCATAGTGCGTCGTCGAATCGGCGTCTTGCGAGCGAGACCCCGTGCAGCAGTCCCGAAAGCTCCTGCGACGCGAGCCCCACGCGCTGCAGCAGCTCGTACTGCTTTTGGCCGTGGCGCCCGTTGCGTATGCCCACCAGTGCCAGCGTGGTATTGGTTCCGCCGATATCACCGGCCAGAACAATGCGGTCAAACGAGGGGGATGCGTGCGACATAATCTGCAATTATAGCGCAAAGCGATGCGCTGCGTACACGCGGCCATTGCACTCTGGCACCGATTTGGAGTAGCATTGCGGCACGGTCGCCGCAGGAGGTCTCATGGCGGAGCAGAGCGAGCGGTTCCGGCTGCTCACTCGCAGCGATTTTGACGGGTTGGTATGTGCCGTTCTGCTGAGGCAACTTGAACTGATCGGCGAGATCAAGTTCGTGCACCCCAAGGATATGCAGGACGGATTGATACCGGTATCGCAATCAGATATCAGTGCCAATCTTCCATACGCGGGGGGAGTCTGTCTTGCCTTCGACCATCACGCGTCGGAGCTGGAGCGGGTAGGGCCGCGGCACAACCTGATCATTGACCCCGAGGCCCCGTCGGCGGCGCGCGTGGTGTACGAGCACTACGGCGGCAGGGAACGCTTTGCTACGCTGTCAGAGCGGATGCTCGAAGCGGTCGACAAGGGAGACTCGGCCAGTTTCTCGCGTGAGGAGGTGCTGCAGCCGGAAGGCTGGAACCTGCTGAACTTCATTACCGATGCGCGTACAGGGCTGGGCAGGTTCAGGAGTTTTCGGATTTCCACCCATCAGTTGATGATGGACCTGATTGACTACTGCACGCAGTACACAATTGAGGAGATCCTCGAAATCTCGGATGTATCCGAGCGGGTAGAGCTGTATATGTCGCATCAGCGGCCCTTCGAGCAGCAACTGCGAGAATCGGCGGCGTTGTACGGCAACGTGCTCGTCAACGATATGCGTCGCTTCGAAAAGATCTACGCCGGCAACCGCTTTGTGAAGTACGCCCTCTTTCCGCAGGTCAACGTGGCGGTCCAGGTAATGTGGGGTTTTCAGAGGCAGAACACCGTTATTTCGATCGGGAGATCGATCTTTGACCGCTCTTCAACGGTCAATATCGGTTCGCTGATGCTCGGCTATCGAGGCGGCGGGCACGAGGCAACCGGCACATGCCAGATAGACAACGACGCGGCCGACCAGGCGTTGGCGGAAATCATTGCCCAGGTGCAGGATCGCGGAAATGGAGAGGCAGCCAACGCATGAACATCACGACCCTCGAAGCGCAGCAGCATGCCCTGACCGCGGTGGCGGCACGACTGAACCACGCGTGCCGCGAACGGCGCCTGCAGAGTCTGCAGCGGATTGTCGACAACGATGAACTCGGCATCAGCACGACTGTCGCCGGTGATGAGGTCAATAATCACGTTCATACCACGTTCTCGTTCAGCCCCTACTCACCGAGCTGCGCCGCGTTCATGGCACGGTTCTGCGGGCTGCAGGCAGTCGGCAGCGTCGATCACGATTCAATCGGCGCGGCGCGCGAAATGACCGAGGCGTGCCGAATCCTGTCCCTCGGAGCAACCGTGGGTTACGAACTGCGCGTGCATTTCAGCGGCACCGCCCTGGAGGGGCGCAAGCTCAACAACCCCGATTCCGTTAATATCGGCTACATCGTGATCCACGGCGTACCTGCTCCGGCGATCGATACCGTCTCACGCTTTCTGGAACCGATCCAGGCGGCGCGCAATGAACGCAACCGGCGTCAGGTAGCCGCGCTCAACACGCTGCTGCAGCGGTACGCAATCGAACCGATTGACTTCGACTGTGAGGTGCTGGCGATCTCGCAGGCCGCCGAAGGCGGAGCGGTCACCGAACGGCACATACTCTACGCGCTGGCCGGGCGCGTGCTGGGTCTGGAGGATGGTGAGTATCCGGTTTCGGTCCTTCTGCAGCGGATCTTCGCGGTCGAGGTTCCGCAGCGCCTGGCTCAGCTGATTGACGATCCGCAAAACCCGCATCGCGGTTACGATTTGCTGGGCGTCCTCAAGAGTTCGTTCCTGCCGCAGTTCTTCATTCAGCCTGATCACGACGAGTGCATCGCGGTCCGCGAAGCGGTACAGTTTGCGATCTCCATCGGCGCCATTCCGTGTTATGCCTACCTGGGCGACGTAGAGCAGTCACCGACCGGTGACAAGAAGGCCGAGAGGTTTGAAGACGGTTTCCTTGACACGCTCTTCCCGGAAATCAGGCGAATCGGCTTCCTGGGCGTTACCTACATGCCGCCGCGCAACACGCGCGGGCAGCTGATGCGCATTCGGGCACTCTGTCGACAACACCAATTCATGGAGATTTCGGGCGTTGACATCAACAGCTCGCGGCAGCTGTTTACCTGTCCGGAGATCATGCGGCCCGAGTTCCGCCACCTTATCGAAAACACATGGGCGTTGATTGCCCATGAACGGCTCGCCTCCATCGATCCCGAATACGGGCTGTTTCACCCCGCAAACCGCTGGGCATCTCAGCAGCTGGAGCAACGCCTGGCGCGCTACGCCCGCTTCGGTGAGCAGATGGATGCCGGCCGGCCGGAGAGCATAGCAGCAATAGCAGGAAGGCAAGGATGAGTCGTTGCGACACAATCAGCGCCCGGCAACAGGTTGCGGCGCTGTTACGCGGTTTTACGTTTGATGGACAGAAGGGACTGCTGGTGCGTACCTGCGCATCATCAGCTACGCAGCCTGCGGCAGCCACCATTGCGCGCGAACAGTGCATGGCAATCGAGTGCCCCGGTGCGACAGCGGAGCAGCCACTGGAACCGTCCGCGATCGAGCAGCTGGCGCGCGCACTGAGTACGCGTCTGCGGACATCGGTTCCGATACTGATCGACGTTGAGGGGGTAGGGCGCTACCTGCTGGGACGCTCGCTCGATGAACTGGACCAGACAGAAGCCGGCGGTCGCCGCAGCCGGGAGCTTCCGCCGCCGGTGAGCGCTGCTGCCGCCGATGCGGTCGCGGATCGGCAAGCTGCTGTTCGGGGCAAGGTGGTCGTAGTAACCGGAGGGGCTCAGGGGTTTGGCGCCGAAATCGCGCGCATGCTCTGCGCGGCCGGTGCCACCCTGGTCATCGCCGATCTCAACGCCAAGGGCGCAGCGGACTTCGCCGCCGAGCTGAACGCCGGTGCCGGCCGGCGCGCGGCACTGTCGCTTCCGGTGGATGTCGCCGACGAAGAGTCGGTTGCCGCGATGGTTGCGGCGGTCAGCAGTGCGGTTGGCGGAATCGACCTGTTCATCAGCAACGCCGGAGTGCTGAAAGCCGGCAGCGTTACCACGCTGACGCTGAGCGACTTCGATTTTGTTACCCGCGTCAACTACACCGGCTTTTTCCTGTGCACCAAGCACGCCGCGCCGCTGATGGCGCTCCAATGGCGCGCCGCCCGCACGTTTGCCCGTCATTCCGGCGGCGACGTACAGGACGCCGCGGCAGTGGAAAGCGGCTATTTCAGCGATATCATCCAGATCAACTCCAAGTCGGGGCTGGAGGGTTCCAACCGGAACGGCGCCTACGCCGGAGCCAAGTTTGGCGGAATCGGGTTGGTGCAGAGTTTCGCCAAGGAACTCGTGAGCGACGGCATCAAGGTCAACGCGATCTGTCCCGGCAATTTCTTCGAGGGACCGTTGTGGTCTGATCCGGACCGGGGGCTGTTTGTCCAGTACCTCAACACCGGTAAGGTTCCCGGTGCCGCTACGATTGCGGATGTCAAGCGTTACTATGAGCAGCAGGTTCCGATGGGACGCGGCTGCCGCGGTGCAGACGTGGTCAGGGCGATCCTCTACGCGGTCGAACAGAAGTATGAAACCGGACAGGCGATCCCGGTCACCGGGGGCCAGGTCATGTTGAGTTGAGTCCATGCAGCTCAAAGCCGGTGTCGTGACCGGTGGCGCCCAGGGAATCGGTCGCGCTATTAGCGAGGCGTTGCTGCGGGCCGGGTATCGTGTTGCCGTGCTCGATCCGGACGGGGAGGCACTCGCGGAGCTGCAGGCCGACTGTGCCGCAGCGGGTTTGGCGGGGTTCACGGCCGTTCGCGGCGATGCCGCGTGTCAGTCCGATGTCATCGAGGTGCTGCGGTGCGCCGCCGACGGATCCGGCGTGGTCACGGTGGCGGTACACAACGCCGGCATATCGCGCAACGGGCCGGTTGAGCGGCTGTCGTTGAACGACTGGCAACGTGTGCTGGACGTTAACCTCACCGGCGCCTTTCTGCTGGCCAGACACGCTGCGCCGCTACTGCGCCGAGCGCGCGGCAGTATCGTCAACATCGCCTCAACCCGCGCGCTGATGTCCGAACCGCACACCGAAGCCTACTCGGCCTCCAAGGGAGGCATCCTGGCCTTGACGCACGCACTGGCGGTCAGCCTGGGCCCCGAAATACGGGTGAACGCCATCAGCCCCGGCTGGATTGAGACCGCTGAGCTGCAGAAGCGGTCGGCACGCGCGAAACCGCACCACGGCGCTGCCGACCGTGCACAGCATCCGGTTGGGCGCGTCGGACGTCCGGATGACATAGCGCGGGCGGTACTGTTTCTGTGTGACCCGGCCAACGACTTTGTCACTGGTCACAATTTTGTGATCGACGGCGGCATGACTCGCCGGATGATCTACGTCTGAGTCCGACGCGGAACCCTTCC
>RECP01000100.1 GCA_007693945.1 Spirochaetaceae bacterium | reverse complement strand
GCGCCGAATCTGCTCGTATCACGACACCTACCTCGAGCAGCTGCTATTCAACTCAGAGGAGACGATCTCTCAGCTCCGTCCCGGCTGAGCCATATGCGCCGGCCCTGTAGGAAAGATCCACGCGGCGAGCGTTGGGGCGCATCCCGGCGCGACACTGGCGCTGGTGTCGGATGTGTATCGGCCGGCGGCGGAGGAAGTTGCCGCTGCCTACGGTGCCGAGGTGGCTACCGTCGACCAGATCATGGCGGACTCCACGATCGATATCGTGATGATCTGCTCGGTAACGGACACCCATGCTGATCTTATTGAGCGCAGCGCTCACGCAGGAAAAGCGATCTTCTGTGAAAAGCCGATCGATCTGGACCTCGACCGGGCGAAAAGCGTGGTGCGGATCGTACAGGAGACCGGTGCAAAACTGATGGTAGGTTTCAACCGCCGGTTCGATCCCAGTTTCGCGACTCTCAAGAATCAGCTGGAGAACGGCGATGCCGGCAGCGTGGAACTGATCACCATTGTATCCCGGGACCCCGGTGCCCCACCAGTTGACTACATAGAAGGCTCTGGTGGACTGTTTCGGGACATGACGATCCACGACTTCGACATGGCTCGATGGCTTCTCGGGGAGGACCCGATTCAAGTGTACGCTGCGGCGGCGGCCCTGACCGATCCGGATATCGGGAAGGCGGGAGACGTTGATACGGCCGTCGTTACACTCACCTGCGCCAGTGGTCGCATGGCGGTGATTACCAACAGCCGCCGTGCTACCTACGGCTACGACCAGCGCATCGAGGTGCACGGGAGCGGAGGGATGCTCTCCGCGGGCAATGTCCTCGAGCATACCGTCGGAAGGTACAACGGTGACGGCGTCACCACCGCCAAGCCGCTGTTCTTCTTTCTCGAGCGCTATGCCCAGGCGTATCGTAACGAGTTGTCCGTGTTCATCGATGCGCTGAAATCGGGATCGGAGCCCTCCCCGGGTGGTGCCGACGGAGTCCGGTCGCTTGTACTTGCCGAAGCGGCGGTAGAGTCCTTGCGTACAGGGTCACCGGCGCGGATAGAACTGATAGAATGACGACGTAGAAATGCGAGATCACGGACGGGCGGGACCGTGGTCTCAATGGAAGGAGTTGACATGATAATACACCAGGGCAGGAAAGGTTTCCCCCCCGGTTACACTCCGGTTACAGAGATCGACGGTGCCCACGCGGATATGCTCATGGATTTCGGCATTCTCAAGCTCGGTGAGGGGGATAGCTGGTCAAACTCCGACGAGAAGGAACGGGCCTTTCTGCTCATGACCGGACACGTCTGGTTCGAATGGAGTCGCGGCGACGAGTCCGGCGGGGAAGAAGTTGTACGGACCAGCCTGCTCGATGAGGAACCTGCGGCGCTGCACGTTCCCACCGGAGTCACGGTGACGGTCACCTCGCTGAACGGAGAGAGCGAACTCGCGATACAGCAGGTCCGCAACTCCAGGGTTTTTCCGTCCCGGCTCTGGAAGCCCGGCGAGTACCGGTCGGACCGCTTTGGGGAGGGGACGCTGCAGGATACCAGCACCCGCACGGTGCGGACGATCTTTGACGCCGCCACCGCGCCGGAAAGTGAGATGGTTCTCGGCGAGGTGATCAACCACCCCGGCAAGTGGAGCAGTTATCCCCCCCACGACCATGCACAGCCCGAGGTGTACCATTACCGGTTCTTCCCCGAGCACGGATTCGGTCACGCGGAGCGGGAAGACGAGGTTTTCAAAGTCAGGAACTACGACAGCTACGCGATCCCCCCGGGGGTTACCCACTCACAGTGTGCCGCGCCGGGATACGCGATGTACTATATCTGGATGATCCCGCATTTGCCGAATGACCGCTTCGGACCCGACTCGCGGATCTTTCGGGGCGAACACACCTGGGTGATGGATGGATCGGCGCCGATCTGGCCCGACACGGACCTCGCCACCGTGCTGGAGTATCAGCGCAGGCTCAGCGGGAACGGATGAGTCGAGAGAAGGAGGTTCAGATGAAGACGATCCGAATGACCATGGCGCAGGCGCTGGTCCGATTTCTGGACAACCAGTACCTGGAGGTAGATGGTGAGGAGACCAGGTTCGTCGAGGGGATCTTCGGGATCTTTGGCCACGGAAACGTAGTGGGGCTTGGTGAAGCGATCGTGGAGACCGACCACAACCTTATCTTCCGGCAGGGAAAGAACGAACAGGCCATGGCGCACGCGGCGATCGGGTTCGCCAAGCAGAACAACCGGCGTCGGATCTACGCCGTAACCAGTTCCGTCGGACCGGGGGCGCTCAACATGGTGACCGCCGCGGGAACCGCTACGGTCAACCGGATTCCGGTGCTGTTTCTACCGGGAGATACCTACGCGTGCCGGCAACCGGACCCCGTGCTGCAGCAAGTCGAGCATGACACAGACCTCAACGTCACCGCCAACGATGCGTTCAAGGCGGTCAGCCGCTACTGGGATCGTCTTGCCCGGCCGGAGCAGCTCATGAGCGCGATGATAAACGCGATGCGGGTACTGACCGATCCCGCGCAGACCGGCGCGGTAACGATTGCGTTGCCCCAGGACTCACAGGCCGAAAGCTGGGATTACCCGGAATCGTTCTTCCGTAAGCGGGTTCACCACCTGGACCGGCGACCGCTGACGGACTCTGTGCTGGAACGGCTCACCGACCTCGTAGCGGAGAGTCGCAACCCGATCATGATCTGCGGCGGCGGGGTGCGCTACTCCGGTGCGGGCGAGGTATTCGGAAACGTGGCGCAAACGTTCGGCATTCCCTTTGGCGAGACTCAGGCCGGCAAGGGGACCGTAGCGTGGGATCACCCCTGGAACCTGGGAGGCATCGGAGTTACCGGAGGGGAGGCTGCCAACGTTATCGCCCGGGACGCGGATCTGCTCATCGCGGTGGGAACACGCCTGGGTGACTTCACGACGGCCAGCAAGATCGCTTTCCAGAACCCCAGGCTCAAGGTGATTGGTATCAACGTAAGCTCTTTTGACGCGTACAAGATGGACGCGGAGCCCTTCATCGCCGACGCCCGTACCGCTCTGGAACAGCTATTGCAAAGCCTGGGAGCGCGTGGATACTGCAGCAACTACGGTGATACCGTAAAACGAACACGCGAAGCGTGGAATGCAGAGGTGGACCGCCTTTACAGCACGGACGATCCCAAGGGATTGAGCCAGACGCGCGTCCTTGGTGAGCTCAACGAGAAACTCCTCGAGCCGCACGATGTTGTAGTGAGTGCGTCCGGCAGTCTTCCCGGCGATATGCAGCGGGTATGGCGCTGCCGGGAACGTGACACCTACCACATGGAGTACGGTTTCAGCTGCATGGGCTACGAGATTAACGCCGCCTACGGTGCCCAGATCGCTGTCGGTGATGCGCGCCGGGTGTATTCGCTGGTGGGGGACGGCGGATTTGTGATGCTCCACAGCGAGCTGCTCTCGGCGGTGCAGGAGGGTATTCCCTTCACGGTGATCGTGTTCGATAATCACGGATTCCAGGTGATCGATAACCTGCAGACCAACCAGGGAATCAGCAGCTACGCCAACGAGTGGCGCCGCCGCGACGCAGCAGGAAAACTTCTCGGGGACTACCTGGACGTGGATTACGCGGCGATCGCCCGGGGGTACGGCGCTACCGCCTTCCGGGTGGAGACGCTGGAGGAACTGCGCAGCGCGATCGCGGAGGGACGGAGTGTAGACGGTCCCGTTGTGATCGACGTCAAGGTCACCGAGAAATCGATGACCGGCGGGTACGAGAGCTGGTGGCGTGTGGGCGTTCCGGAAGTATCGTCCCGCACGTCGGTGCGGGACGCCCGGAAGGACCTGGAGAAACACCTCAAGAAGGTCCGGCAGTTCTGATTCCTGCGCCGGGGAAGACGCGGTATACTCCGGGCGAGAGGAATCAGGGGCGTGTCACCGGCGGAATCGAAGACGTCACACTCCCGCAGCTTTGGCGGACAATCAGTCTGGGTTGCAAAGCGGTTGTCTGCGGCGGCGATACTCGTCTCCCGTAATCGTTGTGTTCCTTGATGAGTTTCAGCAGGCGTTCACACGCCAGAAACGCAATCTCCTCTTCGGGCTGGTGGACACTGGTCAGCTGCGGAATCAGCGCCGTAGCAAGAGGTGTGTCGTCGTATCCTACGACCGCCATTTCGTCCGGGATGCGCAGTCCCGCCGAGCGTAACGCTTCCATCGCTCCGAACGCCATCAGGTCGTTTGCCGCAAAGATCGCGTCCGATTTGGTAATCAACGGCAGGTTCTCCCGAATGAGAGTAGAAGCGCTCGGCGCACTGTAGTCACCATCCAGGACAATCATCGTATCCGGATCAAATCCGGCAGCGGTGTAACCGTCGCGGAATCCCGCTATACGTTGCAGGGACTGACGCTCCTTACCACCGCTGATGCACAGAGGCGAGCGACAGCCTCTGCTGATCAGGTGTTGCGCAACAAGCCGTCCTCCGGTCCAGCTATCGGCGAAGAACAGATCGTATGGAAGCTTCTGTTCATCCGGGGGGTACTGGATCAGGACGTAAGGGATCTGTTTCTGTTCCAGGAACTTTACCGATCTCCTGTCGAGCTCGGGTTGAACCAGAATGAGGCCGTCGATCTTCTTGCGCATAACAAGCTTTTCTATGTTATCCCGGCCGGAAAAGCGATTCCGTTTAAAGGCAACGATCGTATCAAGTTCGGCCCGTTCCAGACTCGAGCGAAGGTCGTTGTGAAGGGCGGCATTATACAGCAGACCGTCAAACCGGTCATAGTTTTCCGGGAGGATCACGCCAATCGTGCCTACCGTCCGTGTGGCCAGTCCTCGGGCGATCGCGTTGGGCTCGAATCCGTGTATCGCCGCGATCGCCCGGACACGCGCCCGGGTCTCTTCCGAGATGAGGGGGCTGTTATTCAGGCTGCGCGAGACGGTGGATACACTTGTCCCGGCGAGCTCCGCGATGTCTTTTAACGTCATCGTTCATCACTCGTGTACTCATAGTACGCAGAAGCCCCGTTTGGCGGAACCTCAACATGACAATAGTAGCATGCGATCGACAGAAAGAGAAGAGCAAACGCTTGCATAAAACTATTGACCGGCATGTGGGAAGGGGTTATCATTCGTTATGATTCTTACCCTTCATGGACAGGTGACGCTGTTGTCAAACGTTCTCTCGGATGTGCGTGTAGCCCGCGATGCGGGGTACGCGGCGCTGGAAGTACACACTGACAAACTGATCCGCTACCTCGACGCGGGCCACACCGCTGAGGAACTGCGGGACTCCCTGCGAAATCACGGTATCCAGGCGGCGGCAATCGACATCATCGGAGATATGGAGTCAACGACTGCCGCGGGCCGTCGTGAACTGATCTCGACCACGGAGCGCTTATGCCGTGTTGCGGTGACGATCGGCGCGCCGACAATCCAGCTGAACGGATTCTGCGGCCTGGACGGTTTGCCCGTGGAGGAAGCTATCCGGATCACCGCGGCAAACATGCGGGAAGTCGCCGAAATCGGGCGGGATCACGGTATACGTTTTCAGTATGAGGGTGCGGCGTGGACACCGATAGCGTCTTTAGCCGATACGTTACGGTTGATAGAGAGTGTTGATCGGGAAAACGTTGGCCTGGTGATCGATTTCTGGCATTACTGGGCCTGTCGCGGCGCGACACCACGAGAGATCGCTCGCCTGGACCGATCAATTATCTACGGCGTTCACCTCTGTGACGGTCATCGACCGGCCGAAGGTGAGCCATGGGTTGACGAACGGGAGTTGCGGGGTGCGCTGCCCGGAGAGGGAGATCTGCCGGTGCAGGAGTGGACCGATGCGATCAAAGCTACCGGGTTTGACGGATACATCTCGGGTGAGTTTCTCAATCCGTTTCAATGGGAACGCGATCACCTCGAGGTCGCGACAGCAATGCGGGAACGAATGGAAGCCTATCTCTGACAGCCGCTTACCCGCCCAATTCTCGAAAGAGAAAAAGCGCATTAGAACTGGACGGTGGTTCCATATGCAAACGCTTGCACAAAAGGTTGGTTTCATCGTAGAATCGATTATTACCAACGCTGAGGCCGGAAGGAGAGCAACGCAATGATGAGAGTCGGAAATGCACCTTGTTCGTGGGGCGTAATCGAGAACGTGGAAGGCAGCAGGATCACCTGGGAGACGATACTGGACGAGATCGCCGCTACCGGATACGCCGGCACCGAGCTGGGCGACTGGGGTTTCATGCCGACCGATCCCGAGAAGCTGAAAGCCGCCCTAAAGGAACGCGGATTGACGCTTATCGGCTCCTGGGTCTCGGTTTCGCTTCACGATGAGGATAAGCATGATCGAGCGGTCTCCGATGCCGTGCGGACGGCACGACTTCTGCGGGCGGTAGGTGGTGATGAGCCGCTGATCATCCTCGGCAATGATCCCCACAGAGACTTCCTGCGGACCACCCGTGCCGGGCGGATTACCCCTGAGCTCGGGCTCAACGACGAGCAATGGACGGCGTTCAATAGAGGTGCCGATACGGTAGCTCGCGCGGTGCGGGAAGAAACGGGACTGCAAACCGTGCTCCATCCTCATATTGCCACGTACGTGGAGACTCCCGAAGAGATCGCCCGCTTCGTAGAGGGTACCGACCCGGATTTGATCGGTATCGCCTTTGATACCGCCCATTTCGCCTACGGAGGAAGCGATCCGCTGGACGCTCTGAAACGCTACATCGATCGCGTGTGGCATGTACACCTGAAAGGCTACAGTGAGGCTGCTGCCGGGAAATGTCGGACGCAGGGAATCGATGGTGTCGCCGCCGTCGGCCAGGGGGTGTTCTGTGAACTTGCAGAATCCGATATCGACTTCGCCGCGATTCTGAAGATCCTGAATGAGCATGGATACAACCGATGGGCGGTAGTGGAGCAGGATGTTCTGCCGGGAACCGGTACTCCCCGGGAGAACGCTCAGCGCAATCGTGATTACCTGCGGTCGATCGGTCTGTAAAGCCTGGGGAGTCTGGGATGAAAGAGAGGTTGCGATGAAAACGGTGCGAATGACGGTAGGACAGGCGTTGGTGAGATTCCTCGACAACCAGTACCTGCAAGTGGACGGCGACGAGATCAAGTTTGTTGAGGGGATCTTCGGAATCTTCGGACACGGCGTGGTGGTTGGTCTCGGCGAAGCGATCCAGGAGCCAAACCATTCCCTGACCTTTTATCAGGGCCGCAATGAGCAGGGTATGGCTCATTGTGCTCTGGCCTACGCGAAGCAGAATGATCGCAAGCGCATCATAGCGGTTACCAGTTCGATAGGTCCGGGAGCGCTTAACATGGTCACCGCCGCCGGGACGGCTACGTCCAACCGCATCCCGTTGCTGCTTCTGCCGGGTGACGTATTCGCCTGTCGCCAGCCGGATCCGGTGCTTCAGCAGATCGAACAGAGTTCCGACTATACCATTACCGCCAATGACGCGTTCAAGGCGGTGAGCAAGTATTGGGATCGCATTACCCGGCCGGAGCAATTGATGAGCGCGGCAATAAACGCGATGCGTGTCCTTACCGACCCGGCTGAGACGGGAACGGTGGTCCTTGCGTTA
This sequence comes from Spirochaetaceae bacterium, assembly GCA_007693945.1. GTDB lineage: Bacteria > Spirochaetota > Spirochaetia > DSM-27196 > PWMO01 > PWMO01. The sequence continues at coordinate 48,204 of RECP01000100.1, read as the reverse complement.
CCACAGGATGTTCAGGGTGAAGCCTACGATTATCCCCAGGAGTTTCTCGAAAAACGGGTGCACCATTTTTCTCGACGACCTCTGGCGGAAGGAGAAGCTGACCGGATCGTCGAACTGATATCCCGGAAAAAACGGCCTCTCATTATCTGCGGGGGTGGAGTTCGGTACTCCGGCGCGGGAGAAGCGCTGGGGGATTTTTCCCGTCGGTTCGGAATACCCCTTGCGGAGACTCAAGCGGGCAAGGGCGTGGTCGCCTGGGACTCAACGGGCAACCTCGGCGGCCTGGGGGTAACGGGAACCCTGGCGGCCAACCGTATTGCCCGTGAAGCCGATCTGGTCCTGGCTGTCGGTACCCGGCTCAACGATTTTCACACCGCCAGCAAGAGCGCGTTTTCCGATCCTGATCTAGAAATAGTCGCGATCAACGTGAACGCTTTCGACGCGTACAAGATGAACGCACAACCCTTTCTGGCCGATGCGCGCACCGCCCTGGGGCAGATCACGCCTCTCCTGCAGAACCGGGGTTACACCGGTGATCCGGCCTACGTCGCCCGGGTCAGAGACCTGAAGGACGAATGGAACCGGGAAGTCGATCGATTGTACGGACTTGATGACCGGCAAGGCCTCACTCAGACAAGGGTAATCGGAGAGATGAACCGGTTCCTGGGAGCCGGGGACGTCATCGTTGCGGCTTCCGGAAGCCTGCCGAGTGACCTCGAACGGCTCTGGCGGCCGGCTGACAACGCCAGCTACCATCTGGAGTACGGGTTTTCCTGCATGGGATACGAGGTGCCCGGCGCTCTGGGAGCAAAGCTGGCGGTCAAGGACAGGGGCGAGGTGTACGCTCTGGTCGGAGACGGGGGATTTCTGATGCTCCACACGGAGCTTCTCACGAGCCTCCAGGAGCGGCAGAAGATTATCATCGTCGTGGTGGACAACAAAGGGTTCCACTGCATCGACAACCTGCAGAGCTCCAAGGGGATTCCTCACTTCGGTTGCGAATTCCGCTACCGGGATACGGCGTCGGGAACGCTCTCCGGGGAAGACATACTGGTGGACTACGCTGCACTGGCGCGCGCCTACGGGTGTGACGCACACTCGGTCAAAACGGCAGAGGAACTTGTCGCCGCCCTGAAAGCCGCCCGTGATGCGGACCGCACCGTGCTGATCGACGTGAAAACTCTCAAGAAATCGATGACCGACGGATACGAGACGTGGTGGCGGGTCGGCATTCCCGAGGTCTCACCGAAATCGAAAGTCATGGATGCCTATCGGGAGCAGCAGGAGATGCTTCAGAAAGTGCGACTGTTCTGAAGGAAGGAGAATCAAAGATGCCATATCACATTCGACCTCATGACAACCGGAACGAACCGATCGTTCCCGTGCAGAACAACTGGACTCCCCTGATCTATTTCAATGACGTACGTCTGCAGGCCGGGGAGAGCCACGCCTATAATCTGGCTTCCCACGAAACGGTGTGCGTGGTCGTATCCGGTACGGTGACGATCACCGCGGGCGACCTCGTTTTCTCTGATGTAGGCACGCGGGAACACCTCTTTGCCGGCAAGCCCGACTCGGTGTATGCGCCCCGCGGTGTGGCGGTGACAATCACCTGCAGCAGCACCGAGGCTGAGGTCTTCATCGCCGGCGGTTGCAGCGACCCCGACGAACCCTCCGAGGGGCGGGAACCGTTTCGGGTATCACCTGAAGAGGTGGACACCGTTCAATACGGCAGCGATGATACCAAAACGCACCGTCGGATCTACCACGTTGCCGGGCAGAACGTGCAGGGACGCACCGGAAATATCCTGGTGAGCGAGCTCTTCACGGTTGGAGCTGGTGGCTGGTCGGGCTTTCCGCCGCACAAGCACCACGTGGAGCGCCCCGGTATCGAGACGGACCACGAAGAGGTATTCCATTACCGTTTCAACCCGGACCACGGATTCGGAGCCCAGTTTGCCTATATCGGCGATGACGATTTTGGGCCGGTCTACCACCTAAAGCATGGAAGCACGATCCTGCTCGACAACAGCTATCACCCCTCCGTCGCTGCACCGGGATACGAGATGTACTACTTCACAATCCTGGTGGGACGTCACCAGCGCTCGCTGAAACAGTATTTCCACCCGGACCACGAGTACCAGGTGCACACGATCCCGGGACTTAAGGACATGATCGCGAAGTTCAAGTAGGTACCTGACCGACCCGATGACGGGCCGGCAGCAACGGTCGCGGATACAAGAAGAAGAGCGGTGGAGAGAGAACATATGAGCGGGAAAGAAAGAGAAACTGATTCGGTAGCTCACATTTCCGAGCTTGTTGAGCGGGCCCGGGCCGCGCAACGTATCGCGGAAGGGTTTTCGCAGGCAAAAGTCGATGAGCTGGCGGCGGCGATCACCTGGGAGATCGTCGCCAACGAGACTCTCATCAAGGAACTGGCCGAGTACTCATTTAAAGAGTGCCGGCTGGGCGACGTTGCGTCAAAGATCATAAAGGTGCGCGTCAAGTGCCGGGGTGTATTCTACGATGTCAAGAACGTGAAGACGGTCGGCGTGGTGGAAGAGATTGCTGAACGCGGACTGGTCCGGATCAGCAAACCGGTCGGTGTCATCGGGTCGCTGGTGCCGAGCACCCAGTCGGAAATGCACCCGATAATACAGGCGATATTCGCGGTCAAGGCCCGGGATGCAGTGATCTTCTCTCCCCATCCACGGGGCAAGCTGACAACGATGAAGACCGTGAATCTGATCCGCGCGGTATTGAAGAAATACGACGCCCCGCAGGATCTGTTTCTGTCCATAGAAGAACCGTCGATCCAGAAGACTCAGGAGCTGATGAAGCAGTGTGATCTCGTTATAGCGACCGGCGGACAACCGATGGTACAGGCGGCGTACAGCTCCGGAACACCGGCATACGGAGTGGGAGCGGGCAACGCCATCATCTACGTGGATGAGAGCGCCGACCTGGCGGATGCCGCAGCCAAGATAAAGGCCAGCAAGACCTTCGACCTGGCCGCAGGCTGTTCCTGTGATAACAGTGTCGTGATCCACGAGACGGTATACGACCAGATGCTCGAGGAGTTCGGAAGAATAGGCGCGCACGTACTGGATGCGACGGAAAAGGAAAAGCTCAAGAGAGCGATTTGGCCCAACTGGCCTGAGGATCACGTGATCAATCGGGACGTTGTAGCTGCTCCGGTAGCCACGATCGCCGGTATTGCCGGTCTTGAGGTTCCCGAAACGGCATGTGTACTGCTGGTTGAGGAAGAGATGACCGCGACGGAGACCCCATTTGCCGGAGAGAAGATGTGCCTGGTGACGACGCTCTACCGCAGTAGCGGCATTGATGACGCGATCCGCATCATCAACGAGAACCATGCCTACTCCGGTGCTGGTCACTCCTGCGGGATCTTCTCCAATACCCCTGAGCATATCGAGAAACTTGCGCTGGAGACGTACACCACCCGGGTCGTGGTGAATCTGCCGCAGGCGGCGACGAACACCGGCAGTTGGGTGAGCGGGATGCCTTACACCAGCTCGCTCGGTTGCGGGACGTGGGGAGGAAACATTGCCTCGGAGAACATCGCTCTGAAGCACTACATGAACAACACCTGGGTGATCCGGGAGATAGCGAATCACGAGCCAACCGACGAGGAGTTGTTTTCCGGATTTACTCCACGTCCGTGAACAATCGGAAAGCAGAGCTGATCTATGAGTTACAGGAGAGCAAGACACAGCCTGTTGCCTGCTGCGGTCGCCGCCGATGAAGCTGCAGTGCTGATACGGGACGGCATGACGGTGGGGATGAGCGGTTACGCGATGGCAGGGTATCCGAAGGCGGTCGTCGATGCGCTTCTGGCGAGAACGAGAAACGGCGAGGCATTGTCGATTAACCTTGTCACCGGCGCAAACGTTCCCTGGCTCGACGATACGCTTGGCGCCGCACAGATCATCGCCCGCCGTTCACCGATGTGCGCGAGCCGGACGCTTGCGTCGAGGATCAACGAGGGAGCGGTGCGGCTGGTGGAGCAGCAGATGAACAGGATGCCCGCCCTGCTGCGCACGGGGCGACTCGGCAGAATCGACGTCGCGGTCGTGGAAGCGCTTGGATTTGACAGGAACGGGGACCTCATACCCACCAGTTCCGTCGGCATGACGTATCACCTGATGAACGCCGCCGAGAGTATCATCGTGGAGGTAAACAGCGCACAGCCGGAAACATTGATGGGCCTCCACGACGTGCATACACCGCTTGCGCCCCCCGACACGCAGCCGATACCCCTGGTCCGGACGAATCAGAGAATTGGCAGGACGAGTATCCCTCTTGATCGCGCAAAAGTCCGCTGTGTTGTCGAGACACACATTCCCGAACGACTGGGAGCCGGACCGGGGGGTACGGAAGAGACTTCACGGATTGCGGATAACTTGTTCAACTTCCTGGAACTGGAGTATTCCGAAGCCGGCGGGGTGCTTCCCCCTTTGCAGTTGGGGTTTGGCGGTATCGCGAACGCGGTAGCCCAGGCGTTCCAGCGTTCCGGTTTCCGGAACCTGGAGTTCTTCTGTGGCGGCGTCACCGAGGACGTGCTTGAATTACTGGCATCCGGAAAAGCGTCAGCGCTGTCCACCGGCGGTCTGGGAATGAGTGAGCGCGTGGAGCAGATCCTGAAGCTATTACCGTCACCGGCCGATCACCTGGTGATTCGTAACGGCGATATCACCAACAACGCGGAGGTCATCGGCCGCCTGGGAGTGGTTGCACTGAACACGGGTATCGAGATGGATATCTACGGTAACGTGAACTCGAGTCATATCGCCGGCAGCAGGGTTGTGAATGGTATAGGCGGCGGGGCGAACTTCGCACAGAATGCGGGGCTTGCGGTAATCATGATTCCATCCACGGCCCGATCCGGCTCGATTTCCAACATCGTGCCCATGGTATCTCACCAGGATATCGGTGAACACGATATTGATGTCGTGGTAACCGAGAACGGTGCAGCCGATCTCCGTGGACTGGATGACGGAGAACGGGCAGATGCGATAATCCACCGCTGCGCCTCACCGCTGTACAGGGAGCAGTTGGAGAGGTATCTGGGGAACGCTCGGGAACAATGCGGTGGGCATCATCCTCAGCTGCCGCAAGAGGCGTTCGGCTGGTACCGGAGGCTGAAGGAGACCGGGACGATGCTGGAGAAATCCAATGAAGAGCGTTGAAATACTGGAAGTCGGTCCCCGCGACGGATTTCAGAACGTAGCAGAGTATATTCCGATCGAGACAAAGGTGCAGATCATCGAGGGGCTTCTCTCCGCGGGAATGCGGCAGATACAGATTACGTCTTTCGTCAGTCCGCGGGCGGTTCCCCAGATGAAGGATGCCCGGGAGCTGGCTGAGCACTGCGTGAGAAATTTTCCCGGGGTGGATTTCTTTGCCCTTGTTCCGAATCTTCGGGGCGCGGAGACCGCACTGGAGTCCGGGATCAGACGGCTTTCGTACGTTGTCTCCCTGAGCGGAAGCCATAACCGGGCCAACACCAGCAGAACGCACGAGGAGTCGTTCGGCGAGCTGGTACACATTCTGAAGGACTATCCGCAGGTGGAGGTGTGCCTGGATCTGGCGACGACGTTCGGATGTCCGTTCGAGGGCAAGAAGAGTGAAGAGGACGTAGTGCCGTTCCTGAAACCCTATGTGGATACGGGAATCGGCGAAGTGAACCTCTGCGATACAATCGGAATCGCCAATCCCGCCCAGGTCCGCCGGACAATCGCCGCTGTCAGGAACGCGTACCCGTCGGTGGAGTTGCAGATACACATTCATGACACCCGGAATATGGGAATGGTCAACACGCTGGCTGCGATTGAACAGGGCGTGAACAGGGTTCAGTCAACACTCGGTGGATTGGGAGGGTGCCCGTTTGCTCCGGGAGCGTCGGGCAATCTTGCAACCGAGGATCTGGCGTTCATGCTCACCGAGATGGGATACGAACTGCGTCTTGACATCCGGAAACTGATCGAACTCGCCAGGTTCCAGTCTGAAAAGATTCCGGGCGGGCGATACAGCGGGCATCTGTTCACGATAGAGGACGGGCCGGAAACCGAATAACCGGGATGTTCAGAAAACAAGGAGAAGCGTGGAATGGTAAAAGCGGTAAACGGTCAGTTGGTTGAAGAGATAAACAGAAAGGCAGCCGCGATGCGGCGCAACGTAATAGAGATGGGGTATGTCGCAGGCGACAGGGGAGCTCACTTCGGTCCGGCGCTGTCAAGTATCGAAATCGTGGCCAGCCTGTTCTTTGGAGTAATGAAGTATGACCCCGGCGATCCTTATCTGCCGGATCGGGATCGATTCATTCAAAGCAAGGGGCACGCCTGCCTGGCCTATTATGCGGCGCTAATAGAAGCCGGTTTCATTCCGAAAGACCTGATGTATACCTTCAAGGCGGACAACAGTTTTCTCTCCGGGCACCCGAGTCGCAACATGAAGTACGGCATAGAAATCTCTTCTGGCAGCCTGGGAAACGGGTTTGCCGTCGCGTGCGGAATGGCCAACGCCGCAAAGATGAAGAAGGAAAACCATCGGGTCTATTGCCTGGTGGGCGACGGGGAGTGCAATGAGGGCCTTGTCTGGGAAGCGGTGATGAATGCTGCCAAGAACAGACTGCATAACCTTATCGCAATCATCGATCGTAACGGCGTTCAATTATCGGGCAGGACCGCTGACATAATGGACATTGATATTGAAGCGGGCTGGAACGCGTTTGGTTGGGAAGTGCTGGTTGTGGAAGAGGGAAACAACGCAGCACATCTTCTCGACGCGCTGATCAGAATGAAGGACTCGCGCAGCGGAAAGCCTCACGTGATTATCGCCAACACGATCAAGGGGAAAGGTATTTCCTTTATGGAGAACAGCCTCAGCTGGCATGCAAGACCGATGAACAAGGAACAGTACGAGCACGCCATCGCGGACCTCGAGAACGGGTGAACAGGAGTACGACTAATGAGCCACATATCACAAGAAAAACTGCAGGAATGGTCCAAACTTGGTCACCGCACCGTACTCGGTGAAACACTGGAGATGCTCGCCGCCGAAAACCCTCGCATGTGTACCGTAACCGCCGACCTTACACCGACCGCACGTCTGACCGGTTTCAAGGAGAAGTACCCGGACAGGTTCTTCGACGTGGGAATAGCCGAGCAGAACCTGATTGATTTCTCCGCCGGACTCGCGATAGAGGGCCTGCTTCCCTTTGTTGTCGCCATGTCGGGAATCGTTCCTATGCGGTGCGCGGAACAGATGCGCTCCGCCGTAGGGTACATGAACTTGAACGTCAAGGTCATAGGTATCGAGGCGGGAGTTCGATTTGGCCCGCTGGGAAACACACACTATGGGATGGACGACATCGCGGTAGCCAGGGTTATCCCGAACATCACCGTCGTCTGCCCGTCGGATCCGCTGCAGGTTCACAAGGCCGTGCGTGCTGCTGCGGAGTACGAGGGTCCGGTATACGTTCGGTTAACCGGAGGACCGGGCTTTCCGGTTCTGTATCCCGAAGACTTCGATTTTCAGATCGGCAAGGCGATAGAGTATCGTCCCGGCAGAGACGTAGCGTTTATCACCACCGGTTCTCTGCTCGCAGAGGCAGTCGAAGCCGCCGACATTCTCGCCGGCAAAGGTATATCCGCCCGGGTGGTAGACATGCATACGGTAAAACCTCTGGACACGGATATGCTGGACACGGTCTTCAAGCAGAACAAGCTGATCATCACGGTCGAAGAGCATAGTCCGATTGGTGGTCTTGGCGGCGCAGTAGCGGAGTACAAAGCCGGATTTTCCGATTCTCCGCGGCAGGTCATGGCAAGTCTTGGTGACAGGTTTCAGAAACTCGGTGACCACGAGTTCCTCCTGAAAGAAAATGGCTTGAAAGCTCCGGAGCTGGCAAGTCTCGCGGAAAAGAGCAACGGTTGACGAGGTTTGCATCGATTACTTCGGTGGATCCGGTACGCCGGAGCGATTCAAATCGTCGCGGGCTGCCGCGTCGCGGACATCCGCAACAGCTTCCGCGTACGGTCAAAGTGTTCCTGGTGTCGCTCCCGGCACCGCCGCGGTGACTCCGTCCGGAGCGCCTGCACAATCTCCTGGTGGTCCCGGGCGACCTCGGCGAGACTTTCGGTTTCGGTGTAAGATCGCCGGATTTCTTCACTCATGAACGCGTTAAGGTTGGCGTAGAGCGCCCGGAAGAGCTTGTTGCCGCCGGCAGCTACGATATGTCCGTGAAAACGGTAATCCGCCTCTACCAGCCGTTGTGCTTCGCTGCTTTCCGCAGCTTCGTGCATAACACGCACCTGCGCATCGAGTTCGCGAATGACGTTCAGGGCATCCGCTGAGCCCGCCGTGACCCCCTCGCTCAAGCGCGCAAAACAGACGCTCTCGATCGCTTCCCGCAGCTCCATCACGTCCTGGAGATCATCGTCGCCGAGCAGCAGCGCCCACGTTATTGCCTCCGAAGAGATATCCGCCCGATCACGGAGAAAGGTACCCTTTGCAGTACGCGATTCCACGACACCAAGGTGCTGAAACACCTTGATCGCCTCCCGGATCGAAGAACGCCCGACGCCGAACATAGCTGCCAGCTTCTGTTCGGTGGGCAGACGGTCTCCCGGGCGGTAGTGACCTGAAGCGATCAGCTGCTTGAGGCGTTCCATCACCTGAGACACAACAGTTCGTTGAGAGATATGATCCTGGTTATCCGACTGGTATATGTCCACCTGCCGTCCTTTCTCTGAAACGGGTTCTGTTTGTCCCGCCTGACCGGCGGGCCGATCGGCCGGCACTTCGCCGATCACGGCCCGCAGCCCGCCAAGCCGGCGTATCCGATCAGCGACCGTAGGTCGCCCAGTGCTTCGCGAAGATCTTCTCCTCGTCCGGCACAACCGGCGGGATCGGTTTTGAGACCCAGGTTACGTTTCGGAAGTGCCAGTAGGAGATGTTCTCCGTAGTGATATTTCCGCCCCAGGAACCGCACCCGAGGGTCAGCGAGAATGGCATTCCGTTGTCGTAGTTGCCGCTGTTGGCGGCGCTCTGCGCCTGCCGCACCATGATGCGGCTCACGGGGGCCTTCAAGGCCAGCTCCTCCACGCGGTCGTCGCGGGTGGTATGGATACCGCAGGAGTGGCCGTAACCGGAAAACCCGGTGATTTGCTTCACGTACTCGATGGCCCGATCGAAGCCGCTGTACTTCCATAGCGTGATCACCACCGAGAGTTTTTCCCCCGCAAAAGGCTCCTCGGGACCGACTTCGGAAGCCTCGACCATAATGAACCGTGTCTCAGCCGGGACGCTGAAGCCCGCGAGTTCCGCAATCCTTGGGGCAGGCCTGGCAACTATGGCTCTGTTGAGGACGTGCCCGTCGGGCCACATTGCGTTTGCGAGCTTCTGTTTCTCTTCGGCGTTGCAGAGGTATCCGCCGAGCTTGCGGAACTCCTCGAGCATCCGGTCGTAGATAGTGGCTTCGATCACCGCGGAGTTCTCGCTGGAGCAGCTGGTAGCGTTGTCAAAGGTCTTGCCCAGGAAGATCTTTTTGGCCGCGTCTTCCAGGTCCGCCGTTTCGTCGACAATTACCGTGGCGTTTCCGGCACCGACGCCGTACGCCGGGGTGCCACTGGAGTACGCCGCCTTGACCATGCCGGGTCCACCGGTGGCGACCACCAGGTCGACCGCCGCCATCAGTTCCTGCGTGAGCTCCACCGAGGGCTCCTCGATCCACTGCACGAGATCCTCCGGTCCACCCATCTTGCGGATACCGTCGCGCAGTTTCTGCGCCGCCAGGCCGGAACAGCCCTTGCCGCTGGGGTGCGGTGCGAAGATTACGGCATTGCGGTTCTTGAGAATCGAGAGCCCGTTACAGCCGACCGACGAGGTTGGATTGGTGACGGGGATGAGCGCTCCAACGACTCCCACGGGCTTGATTACCTTCATGAGCCCCTTCTCGGGGATCTCCTCGAGGATACCGACTGACTTGACCCCGTCCAGGTCTCGCAGGGTACCGAGGATCTTCTTCTGGTGCTTCAGGAGTTTGTCCTCGTACACACCGAGCCTGGTCTCTTTGTGCGCCAGGGTGGCGCATTCCACGGCGCTCTCCTGCTTGTATATCTCCCAGCCCGCGGCGGCCACCAGCGCGTCGATCTGTTGCTGGGACCAGTACTCGACCTGTTGTTGTGCCGCCCGCGCTCGCGCAAGCTTCTCTTGAATAATGCTCATGTCTATTCTCCTCTGTGCGTCCCGTCAATGGGTGCCTGGCGGGTTTCTGCTGAGATGCTCTACTTGTCGGGATTGGGAACCATGACGTCCCGGATCATCTGGCAGAGCTCCGTGTATCCTCCCATGAACTGGCGAAGCGTGCGCTGCGTTGCCCCGTATCCATCGAATTCAGCCGGTTGCATGCCGTCCGGTTCGTAGGCCCGGCGGAAGTCGTCAAACTTGGCGCTCAGCTCGCGGATGATCGCCGGATCTACCGGCGTGTCGATCCGGTTCTGCACCGTGACGTCGGATTCGTTGAAGCGCTTTGCCCACTTATACGGGATGGTGCAGACCACGTCGCCACCGATGAACTCGGACCAGTGGTAGTGGTTACGGTACGCCGCAGCAAGGAGACGAGTACGGTAACCGCCTTTGCGGTACAGCTGATACGCGTTCTTGAAGACTGCCACCCCGGCCCATTCCAGGTAGTCCGGGTTGGTGATGACATCCTGCTTGTTGGCAATAACCTTTATCCAGTCGTCGGTGCGGCCGACCATAATTGTACAGACCGGAGCCATTCCGGATACATCCAGTCCCTCCGCTTCGCGCCGCTTCATGCCTCGTTCCACCGCTTCCGCGACCGCAATCGCCTGGGGAACGGTGAATGACACCGTGGCGTTGACGCTTATCCCGCGACAGGTGGCCTCCTCGATGGCTTGTACGCCTGCGGCGGTAACGGGCATCTTCACGTTCAGGTTGGGGATCACCTCGGCAAAGTGCAGCGCCTGCTTGACCATCGCGTCGGCATCCCGGAAGAACTTGGCGTTGGTCTGCATGGAAAGACGGCCTTTCTTGCCGCCGGTCCGCTCGAAAACCGGTTGCAGGAGCCTGGCTGCCTTGACCGCCATCTCGTCAATAAGCTGCCATGCAACGTCGTCCTCCGAGGCCGTCGGCATCTCCGCAATAATCTCCCGCAGTCTGCCGTCCCAGCTGGCGTAGTCCTTCTTGAGCACGTCAACCACGATCACGGGGTTGGTTGTGGCGCCGACCGCGCCGTGTTCCAGCCCGTATTCGAGCTCGGAAATGGAACTGGAGTCATTCCAGTAGTCAGTTGGCGTTGTTTCACTCATCTCGTGCAGGGGGCTTTTGTAAGTACTCATGATCCTTCCTCCATCTTGCTGCTCACACTGCCGGCCCTGTCCCGCCACAGGTCTCAGGCCGGGCATATGAACTGTCCTGTATCAAACACATGGATTATAGCGTACAGGGCCGCAATGTCAACCACTTTAACCGAAATTCTGTTTAACTTAATGTCTGATAATAGGACCGAACGTGACCGTGTAGCGTCATGGGCGCCGGTCAGCGCATTCTGCCGGCGCGGATGCGTGCCGCCGACGGCCCGGTATGTCTTGTCCACTATGATGAACAGTTCGGGCTTGCAATTTACGCTTCCGGCCGGTAACGTGCAGCACACGGCCGGTGTCAGGGCCGGCTCTGCGCGGCGGCCGCTCTCCGCCGACAGCGGCGCTGAGAAGGATGTCATGCAGCGCGGTGCCGTAACCGCTGGACTTGTTGTGAGAGGAGGCCTCGTGGTGAGCACACACTACGCCGAACAGAAGCCGCTTGACGGCGTTTTTCCACCGATGATCGTCGCGACGATCCACACAATTGCTGCGTGAGACGCGCAGTGTCAGGTTTGCATCTACTGCTGCACACCACTGAGCAGCCCGAGCAATGGGTTGCGGCGCTGCAGAAGGAACTGCCGCAGGCACGTATTCACCGCGCCTCTGATGCGCCGCAGTGCGATTACGCGCTGGTCTGGCAGCCTCCGGCGGGGCTTTTCGGGGGGCAACCGGCGCTCAAGGCGGTCTTCAGCCTGGGGGCCGGAGTCGACAGTCTGCTGACCAGCGATGAGCTTCCGGAGGCGGTGCCGGTAGTGCGGGTAGAAGACTCCGGTATGGCGAGCCAGATGGCGGAGTACGCGTTGTATGCGGTTCTGGATGCGTTTCGCGAGTTCCGGTGCTACGCTCGGCAGCAGCGTTCACATCAGTGGTCCGCGAGACCGCCGCGCGAGCGCGCGGATTTTGCGGTCGGGGTACTGGGGCTTGGTGTGCTGGGAAGTTACACCGCGCAGGCGATCGGGGCGCTGGGGTTTCCGGTATACGGCTGGAGCCGCACGCCCCGCCGGGTAACGGGCGTGACCTGTCTGCACGGCAGCAGCGGCCTGGCCGAGGTACTTGCCTCGGCGCGTGTGCTGGTCGTCCTGCTGCCGCTGACCGTGCAGACCCGCGGACTGCTTGATGCGCGCCGGCTGGCACGGCTGCCTCACGGAGCCGTGCTGGTCAATCTGGCCAGGGGAGCGCTGGTGGCAGAAGCGGACCTGCTGCGGGCCCTCAACGAGGGTCGGCTCGCTCACGCGTTCCTGGATGTCTTCTCAACCGAGCCGCTGCCGCCAGGCCACCCGTTCTGGGATCATCCGGGGATCACCGTAACCCCGCATGTGGCCGCGCAGACAACCGTTGCTCCGGCAGCACGGCAGATCGCCGAGAAGATCGCCAAACTTGAACGGGGAGAGCCGGTGACGGGAGTGGTGGACCGCCGACGCGGATACTGAGCGGGTGACGGGCCGCCGTCGGGCGGAACGCGTGACCGGGGGCGTCAAGCAAACACCTTTGCCGCCCGCGAGCAGCCTGACGGCCGGGGCCCTGGTGTGAACCGCCCGCGCTACTCCTGCTGCCGGAAGAACTGCAGCAGATCACCTTCGTAGAACATCGCCTCGCTGTTGAGAATGTCAGCGGGGTCAAACAGCCGTTTGACTTCGCGCATGGCCGTGTACAGTGTGTCGCCCCACTCGCGTCTGAGGTAGGGCGCCCGCAGGCGGCCCATGCCGTGCTCGGCGGTGATCGTGCCGCCGAGCGACAACGCCAGCTCGTAAGTCTGGTCGGCCACCGCGCGAAGCGTAGCGGCCAGCCCCGGGTCGCCGGTATCGAAGAGCGGCCGCAGATGAAGATTGCCGTCGGCTGCGTGGCCGTAGATCGGCAGCGGTATGTCGCGATCGGAGAAGATCGGTGTTACCGCGCGCAGGAAGCGTTCCAGATTCTGCGGCGGAACTCCGATGTCGTTCACCAGCGAGAGGGCGCTGCGGCCGTCGGCGCGCCGGCGCAGCCGCAGCATCATGCTCTTGCGTACCTTCCAGAACGCCGCCTGCTCCTCGGCACCGCTGACGGCAATTGCGGTTCGGGCGCCGGTAAGGCCGTACAACCGGCCCGCGGCGTTGTGCGCCGCCTCGGCGGCGCTGCCGGGGGCGTCACCGCTGTACTCCACCACCAGCATGGCCCCCGAGGTCTCCGCAAACCTGATGCCCTGCTCGGCCAGCAACTGCACGCAGTAGGCGTTGAGGATTTCGCACGCTGCCGGATCGGTCCGGCGTACGGCGCTGACCGCGTCGCACGCGTCGGCCTCGCTGTCAAACGAGAGTACCAGCAGCCCGTCGTCGGCCGGCTTGCGCGGGCAGCGAAGCCGCACTGTTTCTATCACTCCGAGCGTACCGGCACTGCCGGCAAACAGCGCGGTGATGTCGGGTCCGGAGTCCGCAAGCAGCGCGGCCAGGTTATAGCCGCTGGCAGATTTCTGCTGCTGCTTGCGGCGGATGCACTGTGCGGCCTCGCTGTCTGCCCTCAAGCGGGCCGCAATCGCGCTGAGCCCGTCGCGGATCCGTGCCGGAATGGTATCCGCAACGGCCGTGTCGATCCGCGTGCCGTCGGGAAGCACCGCCACCAGCGATTCGAGGTAGCGGTCTATGGCGCCATGGCGCAGTGCGTGCGCACCGCTGGCGCGGGTGGCAACGTTGGCTCCGATGCAGGAGAGCGGTCCGCTGGAAGGATCCGACGGCAGGTGGAACCCGCGTTCGAGCAGTATACGCTGCAGCCGGTCATGCCGCAGCGCGGCGGCGGCTTCGACCAGCAGCTCGTCGTTGTGCTCCTTCAGCACCGCGGCGGCGTCGGAGCGCGCCCCGGCTGCAGACCCGGCGCCGGCTCGCGGCGGCGACGCACCGTCGGCCGGCTGGATGGGCAGCAGCACAATTCCGCGCCCGATGGCGGAACCGCCGGTGTTGCTGGCTCCGGCGCGTGGGGTCACGGGAACCTGCTGCTCGGTACAGAAGCGTAACAGCGCCGCGATGTCGCCGGCGTCCGCCGGCTGGACAACCGCCGCGGGCACGATGGTGTAGATACTCATGTCCGAGGCACATCTGCCGCGGATCTGTTCATCGGTACGATAGTTGCCGCGCAGCAGTCGGCTGCAGGCACGCTCGATCCTGTTCATGAACCACTAGGTAGCGCAATCGACCCGCGGCGTCAACCTTGACCTTCTCTAGTGCTGCTCCGGCGGGCGGCGGTTGCGCTTCTTCTGTGCGTGACGTTTCTTGGCGCTGATCCGCCGCTCCACCGCGCCGGGCGGAGGCCGAGTGGCGGCGCGACGCGCGCGTCGTGCCAGGGCCGCCGTCAGCAGCTCGAGAGCCCTTTGTGCGGCGTGGCGCCGGTTGGCGAGCTGCGTTCGCGCCTGCGATGCGTGCACTACCAGCTCGCCCTCGTTGGTCAGGCGGCCGGCCAGCCGCTGCCGGGCGGCTGCCAGTTGGTGCGGCGGCACCGGCAGACTCTCGAACGGCAGTCGCAGCGTGGCACGCGTGTTGACCTTGTTGACGTTCTGACCGCCGGGGCCGCCGGCACGCGAGAACTCCCAGCGGCCCTCGCGTTCTATCCAGTGTTGGAGTTCGTTGCGCTGCATCGCAGCTCTATGGTAGACCGCTACGCGGCGCAAGAGCAACACGCATCCACGGTTGGGCGCCCGATGCGGCCGCAGCAGCGAAGCAGGGCGAATTCCTGCGGCTGCAGCTTTCCGATTGCGGTTTTGGCCGCAACGCGCTAAGGTTGGCGTAATGAGCGGCGCTGCAACGGTCAACGGCAACCACGGTGCATCACAGCAGGATGACGTGCCGCTGTGGCAGTTCGTGAAACAGAGCGAGTTCCGGCTGCCGTCACCCGTACTGGACGTGCGGAGCATCCAACTGGGACTCCGCGGTTTTGTGCGCGGCCTTCTGGGTAACCGGCGCGAATCAGAGTCACCGCTGGAGGCCGGTGCGGACTTGCTGGCGCTCGATGACGCGAGGCTTGCCCGTCTGGTGCCGTCCCCCGAGTGGTCCGCGGTGGCACAGGCGCTGAGCGACCACCTGCAACCCTGGATTGAACAGCAAAACACGCATAAGCCGGTTCTGTTTCTGGTGGGCGCCCCGTACGGCGGCCGGCTTGAAACTCTCCAGGCTCTTGCGCAATCTGACCCCTTCCTGCACGTCAGGGCGCCCGATTGGCGGGCAATCGTTGGCTGCGACCATCGCTGGTTCAAGTCCTGGCCGCGCGGCACGGGCGTCTGGGTGCTGACACAGCTGGAGAAGACCTGCCTGCGCCGCCCCGACGGGCTCGATCTGGTTCGTGAACTCCTGGCGCGCGCGCTGTCGGGGGAACTGGGGCGCGGCATCATCGGCTGCGACAGCTGGGCCTGGGCGTTCCTGCGTCACGTCTGGGCCGGGCGTCCAGCGTTCTCGGAGACCGTACAGGCCTTCGATCATGCGCGTCTGGCGCGGCTGTTGGCACCGCCGGATGAACAGCACCGGCGACACCATTTCCGGCAGGCCGATAACGGCGTGTTCGTTCTTTCGCCGCCGCGGAGCGCAGATTCGCTGCGCAGCTCTACCGGCTTTCTGGAGCGGCTGGCCGCTTACAGCCGCGGCAATCCCGGGGTTGCTGCGGCTATCTGGCGCACGGCGCTCCAGTTGCTGCCCGAGACCGGGGTCGAGCCCGCGATCAGTGAGACCGACCGCCGTAAACTGGATACCGTGTGGGTCAAACCGTGGGAACGAGTGGTTCGTCCCGAGCTGCCCGCCGATGCGGGCATGATGGAGGCCGTGACGCTGCACGCCCTGCTGCTGCACGACGGGCTGCCGGTAGCGCGACTGGCTGAAATGCTGCCCCGCGCGCGGGCCCAGATATCGGAAACGCTGCTCTATCTTGCCGAGGCCGGTCTGGTGCGGCATTGCGAGGATGACAGCTGGCGCGTGACCGCAATCGGCTATCCGGTCGTGCGTTCGTTCCTGAGAGTCAACGACTATCTCATCGACCAGCTGTGACGGGTCAGAGGAGTAGAAGATGGACAGCGCTGAACGCGTCGTAAGCATTTTTCGCGACGTAAGCGGTATCGCGGTCGTGCAGATCGTCGCAATTGTGGTCATCGCGTGGGTGGCCCTGCTGGTTGATCAGCGAGTGCTGCCGCTGCTGGCCCACCGGCTGCCGGCGCGTTTTCGTTTGCATGTGCTGGCCGCGATCCCCGTCGTGCGGCTGCTGGTTATGATCGTGGCCGCAGTGCTGGTGCTGCAACGCCTGGTTGATCCGACGCTCGAAAACATGGTGGCGTTGCTGGGGGTCATCGGAATCGGTCTGGGGTTCGCACTCAAAGACTACGCCGGCAGCCTGATTGCCGGTACCGTATCGCTCTACGAAAACCCGTACCGTCCCGGCGACTGGATCTCCATCGAGGGAACCTACGGTGAGGTGAAGAGCATCAACCTCCGCACGGTGAGTATTTTGACACCCGACGACACGCTGGTTACCATCCCCCACAATACGCTCTGGAACAGCCCGGTCTTCAACTCCAATGCGGGAACTACCAACCTGCAGTGCGTGGCCAGTTTCTTCCTCAAGCCCGAACACGACGGCCAGGCCGTGCGCCAACGTCTCAGGGACGTCGCGCTGTCAAGTCCGTTGGTCAAATTGAGCCAGCCGGTGACCGTGGTGGCGGTGGAGACCCGCTGGGGTACCCACTACCGCATTCGCTGCTATCCTGTCGATCCAGCGCAGCAGTTTGCGTTTATCACTGACCTGTCCGAACGCGGCAGAGCCGCCCTGATGGCTCTGGGGGTGCAGTTCGCGCTTGCCGCCGCGGTGGCCGAACGGTGAGAGATCACCGTCGCCGGTACTGCAGTACCACCTCGTACGGGTGCGTCAGGCCGCTGTAGACTGCGCCTTCGCGGCGCACGCTCTGGTTGCGGTTATCGTACTCAATCGCCACGTCCTGGTTCCGGACCACGCGGTAGTCGTACTGCAGTCCACCGTCGCTGCGAATCCGTACCGGCTCATGGCGTTCAAAGGCGATATCGGTGAAGAAGGTTTCGTCGTACATGCGTACACGCAGAGTACGATTGCGGGAATCAAGCGGGTGGTGAAAGGGTACAAAGAACCGGTATACGATGCGGTGATCACGCATGAAGGCGCTGAACTGTTCCACGGACTCGGTGGGGTAGCGTGAGCCGTCGACGAACACGTAGGTAAAATAGTCGTAGAACTGCAGGTTGGAAAACGCGCCTTCGTGGATCGAGCGGGTCAACTGCTCGGAAAACGGTCCCCGGCGCGGCGCGCCGAAGTCCAGCACGATCATCGAGGTGAACAGCTCGTCGAAGGCCCACTCGGCCCAGAAACCGTGCAGCCCGCTATCGTCAAACTGGAACTCCAGGCGTGCATCGATGAAGACGTGCGGATGAGCGGTGACCTTCAGCGGTGCACCCGCCAGCAGTACCACGGCCAGAACCGCCATTAGCGCATAGCCGCCGCGACCGCGTCCTCTGCGTCGCAAGCCGGATGGTCGTTGTGCAGCGTGCATGCCTTCCTCATAGCAGGTATCGCCGTCATTGGCAAGCCGCCCGCGGGCGCCCGGCGACTCCCTCCGGCGACCCCGGGTGAAGGGTCGGGCAGCGAAGCGCGTGCCGTTCAGCGGCTGCTCAGAGGAACCGCAATTCCCAGCACTCGTGCGCTTTCGCTGAACGGCGCCGTGCAGTCCAGCGTAAGCGGGGTAATCGACACAACGCGGTCGATCGCCACGGCGTAGATGTCGTCCGCGGGATCGAGCAGGGCGGCGTCGGCGTCGATGATGGTGGCCGCCGCTCGAATGGGACTATCGGGCTGCGGGTCGCGGTAGACCGGCAGGTAATACGCCTGGCGCGAAAGGACCGTCAAACGTTGCTCGGTGCCGGGCGGACACGGATCGGGGATGTCGATCTTCAGCACGTCAAACGGCAGTCCGGCTCCCGAGTGAATGACCTGCAGCAGGCGCACCGTATGTTCGCGCGTCACCCGGATCGCGTCCTGCCAGTCGAGTACCCCGTACCGGAAGTGGTGTCTGATCGCCGTCTGGCGCGAAACCGCGATCCCCGGTATACCCTGGGCCGCGCCCTGAAACGCAGCGCCAACGGTGCCCGAAATGGTGATGTTGTTGCCCAGGTTCTCACCGTAGTTGATGCCCGACACTATCAGGTCCGGCTGACGGTCCCCGGCAAACAGAACCATCAGCGCGTGGCGCACCACCAGTGCCGGAGAAGCGTTGATGTGGTAGGCGGCGACCGATGCGTCTACACCGTCCAGGCGGACCGGGTGCAGACAATCGGACCGATCGCCCTGCAGGCTGCGCCCGCGGGCGGACTGCTGGGTGGTCGGCGCGACCACCGTAATGCGTCCCAGGCCGCTGACTGCCGCAATGGCCGCCACCAGCCCCGGAGAATCGATCCCGTCGTCGTTGGTAACCAGAATGTTCGGTTGCCCGGCCGCTCGGCCGCTGTCGTTGGAGCTCATCGTGCAACAGAATGCCACAAACCGGAGCGAATACCAACACCTGCCGCCCGCTCGCCGCGGACGCGCCGCCGATCAGTTGCTCACTGCCCCGTGCGCGTCGTAGGGCGCCGCCTGCGTTGTCGGGTGCCGTCCGCGTTGTCGGGTGCCGTCCGCGTCATCGCCGTCGGGCCGGACACTGCCCGGCGGTCAGCGTCGTTGCCGCAGCAGCTCACGCAGTTCGAGGAAATCCTGGCCTATCTGGCGCGACTCGTCGAGCAGCGGGTTATACGGCCCGCCGGCCGCGTAGGTCGCAATGATGCCGCTGCTGCCGCCGGTTTCCCCCTCGGCGCCGGGGCCGGCCGTTCTGCCCCGAGGGGTCGGGCTGTCGGACGGCTCGCGCTTCTCGTCACGCGTCAGGAACTGCTGGTCGGTATACATCAGTTGGGCCGCGCTCAGCACCTGGTCTTCGATCTTCTCCAGAAATGCCGTGGCGCGATCCGGCGTCATGCGCTCGGTGCGGCGGATCTCCTCGGTGATCTGCCACAGCTGACCGGCTTGCTCGCGGCTCAACGCCAGCGGCTGCACTTCGGTCTGCATGCGCACGATGAAGCCCATCAGCCGTCCGAGCTCCGTGACAACCACCAGCTCCGCGCGCAGCTGGTGCATGGCCGAAGCCGATGAGTACTCCTGGGCGGACAGAGATGTCGGCACCGCCGCCCATACCAGCGCAGCCGCCATAAGCGTCAGCGCAATTGATTGCCTCTGCATTGTGTGTGCCTCCTGCACCCTGATGTCGGCGCTATTCGTAGCGCAGCGCTTCGATCGGGTCGAGGCGCGACGCGCGATAGGCCGGGTAGCCGCCGAAGAACAGACCGATCACGACGGCAAACGAGAACGCTATCAGTACCGAGTCGGGTGTCACCACCGAAGCCAGCCGCCCGAAGCGCTGGGCGCCCCACGAGAACAGGTAGCCGAGCCCCACGCCGATCAGCCCGCCGCCGGCGGAAAGAATCACCGCCTCGGTCAGAAACTGTGTCATCACGTGACGCCCCTTGGCGCCCAGTGCCATGCGTACACCGATCTCGCGCGTGCGCTCGGTGACCGAAACCAGCATGATATTCATGATACCGATGCCGCCGACCAGCAGACTGATAGCCGCAATCCCGGCCAGCAGCAGGGTAAAGGTGTCGGCCACACCGGTGACCGTTCCGATCAGATCCATCTGGTTGGCGATGTAGAAGTTGGCCCACTCCATCGACGGCACGCGGCGCAGCCGCAGCAACTCGTTCTCGATAGTCTCCTGCAGCTCGTACATCACGTCGGTCGAGGCAGCCTGGATGTTGATGATCGCGTAGTTGTCCGAGCCTGACAGTGACCGGCGATAGGTTGTGAACGGGATAAAGACCGAGGCATCCTGGGCCGGTGAGCCCTTTTCCTCCATGATCGCGATGACGCGGAACGGCAGGCCGTTGATACGGATTGTCTCGCCAAGCGGGTCCCGGCCGTCGGGGAACAACTCGCGATAGGTCTGCACGCCTATTGCCGCCACGTTGCGCCGGCTCTCCATGTCCAGTTGGCTGAAGAACGCGCCGTACATCGGCTGGAAGTTGCGGATAGCCGGATAGTCGGGGTCGGTGCCGATGACGGTAGCCACGGTGTTGCGGTTTTCGAACTTGAGCTGACCGTTGCGCGAAGATTCCGGGGCCGTTCTGACCACCAGGTCAGAAGGCAGCGAATTGATGAAAGCCAGATCGTCGGCGGTCAGCATCGGGGCGATGTTGGTGGTGCGCTGGCGCACCAGCGAGGTACCGCGCGGCTCGCCCGAGTAGACGATCAGCAGGTTGGCGCCCAGCGTGCTGAGACGCCGCTCGACCGACAGACTCGCACCGTGGCCGAGCGCCGTCAGGCCGATGACCGACGCCACCCCGATCATCACCCCCAGCGCGGTCAGGAAAGCGCGCACCTTGTTTGAAAGAATGCTGCGGAACGACATCGCGCCGTTCTCCCACAGCATCACCAGCTGTGCCCTGGCGTTCATACCGCAACTCCTGCGCGGGTTTCGACAATCAGACCGTCCAGCAGTCGCACCATACGGCCCGCGTGGGCCGCCAGCGCCTGGTCGTGGGTTACCAGGATCAGCGTGACACCGTCGCGGTTGAGTTCCTCAAACAGCGCCATGATCTCCTCTCCGGTTCTGGTATCCAGCGCCCCCGTCGGTTCGTCGGCCAGAATCATCGAGGGGCGGCCCACCAGCGCGCGCGCAATGGCGACGCGCTGACGCTGGCCGCCGGAGAGCTCGGTCGGCAGGTGCGTCATGCGGTCGGCCAGCCCGACGCGTTCGAGCATCTGCTCTGCGGCGGCCCGCCGTCTGCGTGCCCCGACGCCGCGGTAGATCAGCGGCAGCTCGACGTTCTCGATCGCCGTCGCGCGCGGCAGCAGATTGAACGTCTGGAACACAAATCCGACGTGCAGGTTGCGAACCTCGGCCAGCTCATCGGGCAGCAGCTCGCCCACCTCTTCGCCGGCCAGCTCGTAGCTGCCGCTGTCGGGAGAATCCAGACAGCCGATGATATTCATCAGCGTCGACTTACCCGAGCCGCTGGGCCCGATAATCGCAATGAACTCTGCGGCTTCGATCTGCAGCGATACACCGTCGAGGGCGTGCACCACCGTAGGTCCCATCTGATAGTGTTTACGGACGTCACTGATGCTGATCATCGGCCGCCTCCACCACCACCGCCGCCTCCGGTGGCAGGCAGCGGAATGATCGAGCTGCCGGTCGGAGCCGTCGGAGCGGCGCTGGTCAGCGGAACGCTCGGCAATGCACCCGCACGATCGGGCATCCTGACCAGCTCACCTTCCGCAAGGCCCTCCAGGATTACCACCGTGGCGCCGTCGTTGGCACCCGTCTCGACACGCCGCGTCTCGACTTCACCGTCCGCGCCCACCACGTCAACGTAGTTGCGCGTGCGCACACTCGATATCGCGCGCGCCGGTATGACAATGCCGCTGTCGCGCGCGATCAGTACCACCAGGTCGGCGCTCATGCCGGGCTTCAGGCGGCCGTCGGCGTTGTCGGCGGTTGCGGTGATGCGGAACACCGAGATGTTGTTGATGATCTCGGCTTCCGGGCTGATACTCTCCAGGCGTGCCTGCAGCGGGTTGCCTTCCAGCGAATCGCTGCGGATGCTGACCGGCATGCCGACCGCCACGCGGCCGATATCGTACTCGTCGATCTCGGCGCGGAACCGCAGTCGCGAGAGATCGCCAAACGTCATCAGGGTCGAGTTCTGACCGGCGAAATCCCCCGCGGTGACGGCCGTAGACAGGACCGTTCCGTCAAACGGGGCGCGCATGATGGCGGCGTCGCGGTCGGCAATTGCGGCGTCGAGGGCGACCTGCGTCCGTTCGACCGACAGACCGGCCGAGCGCAGGGCATACTCGGCGGAAGCCAGCTGGTCGCGGGCCGACTCCGCCTGCTCGCGCGAAACCGCGCCGGAGGCCAGCAGCGCCTCGCTCTCCTGCAGCGCCTTCTGCGCCCTGGCACGCGCGTCGGCCGCGCGATCGAGGTTAATCTCGCTCTCCTGCAGCGCTATGCGTGCCAGCGACACGTCGCGCTCGGCGGCGCGGATATCGAACTGCACCAGCGGCTCGCCGCGCCGGATGAAGGCCCCTTCGTCGGCCACCGCCGTCACCGTGCCCCCCGAGGGCGCCCGCAGCGTGCGTATCAGAATTGGTTCGGCTACCGCCGGGCTCTCCACGCTGACCGTGACCATGCCCTCGGCTGCTTCGGCGGTCTCTGGTTCGGCCTCGGCTGCCTGCGCGTCGGTCTCGCTCCGTTGCCGCTGGTAGAGCAACCATCCGGTTCCCAGCAGCAACGCGACCGCCGCAAGCACCAGAAGTCGTGTCCTGCGCTTCCCGCGCGTGGTGCGCGTTCGTGCGCCGCGTGATTGTGCGTTCATCGTAATCCTCCAAACAGGGTGGTGTAGACCGGGGCGGGCAGCGCCTCCGGCAGGTGGGCCGCCGCCAGGCCGGCCAGTTGGGCGCCCACCAGAGTGATACGGGCCCGCTCGACGGCCAGTTCCGCCCGCTGCGCTGCTGCGCGCGCGGCCGCTGTTTCAGCAGGATTGGCCAGACCCAGCTCGTCGCGTGCAAGGATGGCCTGCAGCGAAGCCTGCGCGCGCCGCAGCGCCTGGTGCGAAAGCTCGAGTGTGGCTTCGGCGGCGTCGATGCGGCGATAGTGAGACCGGATGTCGGCTTCCAGCGCGCGCTCCAGCGCCTCGAGACGCACGGCCTCGTGGTGTGCGGCGGCCGAGGCTGCCTCGCCGGCCTGTGTGCGCTCGCTTCCGATGCCCAGTGAGAAGACCGCCTGCAGCGTGACCGTCTGCTTGTCACGGTCGTCGCGATCAGATCGCGATGGGATCTCGGTTCCAAATCCGGCCGGCGGCGGCGTATAGGACAGCGAGAGCGCCGGACGTCCGAACGCGTAGGCCAGCGATCCGCTCTGATCGTCGGCTGCCGCATAGGAGAGGCGCACCGAGGACAGCAGCGGATCGCGCGCAACCACGGTCTGCACAACGGCGGCCTCCAGCGCGGCGCTCTGTGCGACGATGCGCGGGTGGTGGCCAAGCAGGCGCGGCAGTACCGTATCCAGCAACGGCACCTCCAGCCGCGGGAGCTCTTCCAGGGGAGAAATCAGCCGATAGGTGTCGACCGCCGCGGGTCCCGATCCAAAGCCGTGCGGAATATCGGATCCGCTCCTGACCAGCAGGTCCAGCAGCGCCAGCTCAGCCTGCACGGTCCCGGTCTCGAGCGCCTGCTGCGATCGGCGATAGTCTTCGCGCACCTTGAACAGCTCGATAAGCGAGATCTCACCGCCGTTGTAGCGCGCTTCCGCGGCGCTCAGCAACTGCCGTTCCGCCTCGTACTCCGCTTCCAGCACCGGGACCTCACGGCGCGCCATGTAGGCTGCCGCGTATGACGAGTAGAGCGCAGCGGCAGCGTCCAGTACGCTGCGGCGCAACTCGGCCTCGGCACCCTGCACGCGCAGCAGCGCCCGCTCCAGGCGCAGCCTTTCGGCGGCGCTCAGGCCCAGCGGGATGGTTGCCGCGGCGGTGGCGGTCAACTCGTAGTACGGATCGAAAGCTTCGCCCTCCGGCCACGACGTCTTCAACCCGGGCGTCAGTGATAGCGTCAGATCGCCGCGGTAACCGGCGGCCGTAGCCTCCAGCCGGGCGCTCTGGTAACTGTAGCGCGCGGCGGCAACATCAGCACTCTCGCCGGCACGCTCCAGTACCGCCGTCAGGCTGTGCGGCACCTCGGCAGCCAGCGGCGCGGGAGCGGCCAGGAACAAGGCGGCCGGCAGCGCCAGCGCCGTTTGAATCAGCCGCGATCCGGGCCTGCGGAAAGAATTTGGCGTGTTCATAGCGCAAGAGTTACCGTAGGCCAAAGGAGGCCGAAAGGAGGGTTGGTGAAGATTGTGTGAAGTCGCCGCATTGCGGCCTGAGACCCGGCGGCTTCACCTGATCTTCACATGAACTCCGCCCGGTCGACACACGATCACTGCATAGTGGATGGTATCCGTAGTATAGTGAAAAATGGAGAGCGGACGGGGATGGCACGCATTTTTGTGGTCGAAGACAACGAGGGCTTGCGCGATACAATTGTCTCGTATCTGAGGCTTGAAGAGCACGACGTGGTACCCTTTGCGCGGCTGGCCGGGCTCGAGGACGCGTTGCGAATGCAGCAGCCCGACCTGCTGATTCTGGACGTGATGCTGCCCGACGGTGACGGTTTCCTGTTTGCCCGCAAACTGCGCGGTTTCTGCAGCGCCCCGATTGTCTTTCTCACCGCCCGCACGTCGGAGTCCGACCGTATCACCGGGTTTGAGGTCGGCGGCGACGACTACGTGGTCAAGCCGTTTTCCAACAAGGAGCTGATGCTGCGTGTCCGGGCGCTGCTGCGGCGTTCCGCGACCGCCGCAGCAGCGCCCGGCGGCACCGACGGCGCACGACGCTGGCTGCTGCGCAGCGACGGCCGGGAGCACCGGCTGGAGCTCAACCAGGCAGGACACCTCTGCAGTCACGATGAAGAGTCGATACTGCTGACCGCCGCCGAATGGAAAATCCTGAGCTACCTGGCCGAAAACCCCGCGATTGTCGTGTCGCGCGAACGGCTGCTGGGCGTCTGCCTCGATTACGTGGCCGAGGGGTCCGAACGCACCATCGACACCCACATCAAGAATATCCGCATCAAGCTTGGGCGCGCACCGTGGATCGACACGGTGCGCGGGTTTGGCTACCGCTTCACCGGCAGTCAGGCCGGTGACACCGGCAAGCGGGACAGCGCCAATGCATAGTCTGTTTCGCCGCACCTTCGTGGCCTTTATCTTCAGTTTTGCGGTGCTGCTGGTTGTGCTCGGCGGTGCGCTGATTGCCGGTTATAACCATTCGCTGTCGACGTGGAGCGCGCGGCGCGTGGCGATGGTCGAGAGCGCCGCGCGGCGGATCCTCAGCGGCGCGCCTTCCGGCGAGCAGCCGCTGCCGCAGGACGTGCCGGTGTTTATCTACGACCGCCAGGGTACGCTGGTGGCTTCCAACCGCGGCATCGGGCGGCGGCGCGAACCGGAACACGACGAGCAGCGCCTCCCGGTCAGATCCGGAGAGCGGCTGCTGGGCTACTATTCGGTCGGTTCGGCCGTGTTCCGCAACGATGCCGCCAACCGGGCGCTGGCGCAATCTCTGGTACGCGCCGCCGTGGCGGGCGCCCTGGCGGCGTTTGGCACCGCGGCCGTGGCAGCCTGGGCGTTTGCGCGTTCGCTCTCCAGCCCGGCTGCGCGGGTTGCCGAGGGCATCGATGCAATTGCGCACGGATCGTTGTCCAGCCCCATTCCCGAAGAGGGCGCCGAAGAGATCGTGCGCATCGCCCACGCGGCCAACACGCTGGCAGCCCGGCTGCACGATGAGCAGAGCCTGCGTACCCAGTGGGCCCGCGATGTAACCCACGATCTGCGTACACCGATTGCGTCCATGCGCGCCCAGCTGGAGGCGATTGTCGACGGCGTCTACCGGCCTGATCCGCAGCGTATCAGCGGAACACTTGCCGAGCTGGGACGCGTCGAGCGGTTAATCGCCGACCTCGACGAGCTGATGCGGCTGGAGGAGCCCAACGTGCGCATGAACGTGACGCGATTCGGCGCGCGCGATTTTGCGCTCACACTGGAACAGCGCTTTGGCCACCAGGTTCAGAGCCGGCAGATTGACTGGAGGGCCGACGTCGACGACATCGCGCTGAACGGAGATGAGACCCTGCTGCACCGCGCGCTGTCAAACGTGCTTGCCAACGCCGTCCGCCACACCCCGGCCGGCGGTCGGATCAGGCTGCAGCTGCGGCGCGAAGTGTCCACCGTGGCTCACGACGGCAACGGTGACGCCGGCCGTGTTGTGGTCGCCGTTACCAACGACGGGCCGCCGATTCCAGCGGACGAACTGCCGCACCTGTTCCAGCGGCTCTACCGCGGTGAGTACGCGCGCCACAGCGAGGGGGCCGGTCTGGGTTTGACCATCGCACAGCGCATCGTGCTGCTGCACAACGGAACCATCGATATCACCAGCGGGGCCGCTGACGGTACCACCGTAACGGTGGTGCTGCCGCAGTAGCCGCTGATTCACACACTCTTCATACCGGCTTCATCGGTCATCCATCGGCGAGGGCGACACTCTGTACAGCAACACTACAGGAGGTACGATATGCGTACACGTACTTTGGTTCTGGCAGCCATGATTGCGGCAGTGGTAACCGCCGGCCTTTTCGGCGACGACACCCGGATCCTTGGCCGCGACGTAGCTCGCGAAGGCCGGCTGACCGGCCTGAGTGGCAGCCTTGAGCAGCGCGACAACGAATGGTTTGTCGAAGCCGCCGACGGCAGCTACCAGCTCATGATGGGCCGCTATGGCTACCAACAGCCCCTCCCGCTGGAGCAAGGCGCCGCGGTGGAGGTGCGAGGGTTCACCGTTCCCGACTACGTCGCGCCGATCAGCGTGGCGACCGGCGGTGACAGCGCGGATTTCTGGCACGAGGCACGCTACCCGCTGTGGGCCGGTTCCGGTGAGCGCCGCAACGCGGTTGACGCCGAGCGCGGCGCCCGCGCCGCGGACGCCCGCGGTCTGGCGTTGGACCGCCGGGAGACCGCCGAGCCCGAGTTGGAGCGGCGTGAACAGCAGCATCAGCTGCGCGGGCGCGACGCGCGCGAATCCGGCCGCACCCGTGAGATGCAGCCCGAAGCGGCGCCGCGCGGCGGACGGCCGAGCCGCAGGAGCTGACGCCCCTTCGCGATGTGCCGTACAACGGGGCCGTCCCGCAGGGACGGCCCCTGTTTGCGCGCGTCAGTCCGCCGCGATGCGGCCGACCAGCTCGGGCTCAGCGCCGCCATGTGGCGCCCTGGCTCGCAGCGTGTCGATACGGCCCGCAATCAGAACCGCCGTACGGTCGCTGAACTCTACGGTGTGCGTGAACAGCGCCGCCAGCCGTGGCGGCAGCCTGTCGTGCAGCACTTTTGACACCCCCACTGAACCGGCGGGCACGGCCGACTTTTCCAGATGACAGGCGTAGTTGATCACGTCGGAAACAATTGAGCCGACGTCGGAGGCAAACGTCAGACGGCCGCTGTCCAGTCCGACCCGCAGCGCCAGTTCGACCCCGGCGGGCAGATCAAGCCGGGTGTTGAACACCGGCATCGTCAGCTGCAGCTCGAGCGCAAACCGTACCGCTCGCGCCTCGTGCTCCTTGAATCCAAATGCAATGATGCCGCCGTCGCCGTTCCAGTTCCACACCCGCCCGTCGTAGGGGCGCAGTTTGCCCTTGAGGTGGCAGGCCAGGTGGAACAGCGCTTTGCCGATCTTCCGGGCGCCGTGGCGGCGCGAGAGCGCCGAACTGCCGACCACATCGACGCTCATGACGGTCAACGGATAGCTCTTGCCCGAGCGCAGCGAACCCCAGTTGATCATCTCAAACGGATCGTCCTTGGCCTTGATCACGCGGCGCCGGGAGAAATCGTAGACAAGCCCCGATCCGCTAAGCTTCTGCAGAAACAGCTCGATGCCGTCGACGCTGACCTGGCGTCCCATGAACTGTGAGCCGTCGGTCTCCACCAGCAGATGAATCAGTTTTGCGTTACAGTCGCGCGCCGAGCAGTGCTCAACCAGCAGCTGCGCCGCACTGCGTGCCGGTATGGTGATGTGGTTCTGCTCCTTGAGCAGCGCGTAGACGTCAAACTTTCCGAACAACAGCTTGCCGAACTCTTCGATCTGCGCCGACTTGAAGTTGTTCGCCAGCAGCTCGACAAGGTCCTTCTGCAATGCAATATCCAGCATACGGCCCCATTCTCCCGGAGATGTTGTTTACTGTATACATTGTGAGATGCAGCCCCGTGAAGGTACCAATCTTCAGTATAGCATATTCCGCGCGTTTTTTGTAACGGCCGCGTGCCGTGCAGCAATTCTCATTTTGGCCGTACGGGGTCGGTTGGTATGGAGCTCCTGCGCGCCTGCCTCGAGAGCACCCCCGCTCACTTGTCCTCGCAGAGGCTGCGGAGACGTTCGCGGGGTCGCTCTCGGGCGCGGCGCAGCGGAATTCGTCTGCCAACCGACCCCGTGCACCATATGGCGACGGCTGCCGCTCGCTTGGGGGTAAGGACAACGTCGGCGCGTTCGGCGCCGTACGGCCAAAATGAGAATTGTTCGTGCCGTGTGCAGCGTGGTGTCCGGGCCGTGCTATGCAAAGGCAAACATCCTCGCGTATGATGGCTGCAGTTCGCCGCGTACCGCCTGGGGCACGCAGGAGGATGTATGGCACAATCAAAGACAGATCGGGCGGCGGCCGCGCGCTCGGTATGGCCGCGCGAGGGGCACGACGGGCAGTCGCTGCAGTGGGGTTTTGCCGAGCACCTCAAGTATTCGCTGGGCGTGGACAGCTACACCTCAACCAACCACGACCGTTACCTGTCGCTTGCGTACACCATCCGTGATCGACTGATACACCAGTGGATCCGTACCCAGCAGACGCACCACCAGCAGCAGGTCAAGCGCGCCTACTATCTGTCGCTGGAGTTTCTGATCGGGCGTTCGATGGGTATGAACGCAATCAACCTGCGCCTCGACGCTGCGGTGCAGCAGGCGCTGCAATCGCTTGGCTACTCGTGGGAGGAGATACGCGAACAGGAGGTCGACGCCGGGCTGGGCAACGGCGGCCTGGGGCGGCTGGCGGCCTGCTTCATGGAGTCGCTGGCTACCCTCAACCTGCCCGCATTCGGGTACGGCCTGCGCTACGATTACGGCATCTTTCGTCAGGCCATTGACCACGGCCACCAGGTTGAGCTGCCCGATGACTGGCTGCGCCGCGGCAATCCCTGGGAGATCGAGCGCCCCGACCGCGCGCCGGAGGTACACTTCGGCGGGCGCGTAGAGATGTTCAGCCAGGGCGGCCGCTTGCAGGCGCACTGGGTCGATACTGAGACGGTAATCGGGATTGCCTACGACATGCCGGTAGTCGGTTACGGCGGTTCAACCGTCAATACGCTGCGGCTATGGAGCGCGCGCGCTCCGGAGGAGTTCCATTTCAGCGACTTCAACCAGGGCGACTACGTGCAGGCCGTGCGTACCAAGGTCAGCGCCGAGAATCTGACCAAGCTGCTCTATCCCAATGATCGGCTCTATCTCGGCAAGGAGCTGCGCCTGCGGCAGCAGTACTTCTTTGTAGCGTGCTCGCTGTGGGATATTCTGCGGCGCTTCAAGGCCGAGAAACTGCCGTGGACCAGCCTGCCTGAGCTGGCCGCCATCCAGCTCAACGATACGCATCCGTCGCTGGCGGTGCCGGAACTGATGCGCATCCTGCTCGACCAGCATGGACTGGATTGGGATACCGCGTGGCAGATCACCACCGCCACGCTGGCGTACACCAACCACACGCTGATGCCCGAGGCGCTCGAAAAGTGGCCCGTGGAGATGATGGAGTCACTGCTGCCGCGGCACCTTCAGATCATCTACGAGATCAACCGGCGCTTTCTGACGCGCGCGGCGGTCTGTTTTCCCGGTGATGTGGGCAGGCTGCGGAACGTCAGCCTGATTGAAGAGGGTGCCGAGAAACAGGTGCGCATGGCCAACCTGGCCATCGTCGGATCGCACTCGACCAACGGTGTGGCCGAACTGCACACCAGGCTGCTCAAGGAGCGCGTGGTTGCCGACTTTGCGGCAATCTTTCCGGAACGCTTCAACAACAAGACCAACGGCATAACGCAGCGCCGCTGGCTGCTCAAGGCCAATCCGCCGTTGGCGCGGCTGATCAGCGAGGCCATCGGCGACGGCTGGATCACCGACTTTGCGCAGATCGAGCGCCTGAAGCCGTTTGCCGATGACGCCGCCTTCTGCAGCTCGTTTGCCGAGGTCAAGCGGCACGCCAAAGCCGAGCTCAGCACCTATCTTGAGCACGTTCACGGCTGGCGGCTCGATCCGGCCACGCTGTTCGACGTCCAGGTGAAGCGTATCCACCAGTACAAGCGCCAGCTGCTCAACGCGCTCGGTATCGTGGTTCTCTACAATCGACTGCGCAGCGGGGACAGCTCCGCGGTACCGCGCACCTTCCTTTTCGGCGGCAAGGCCGCCCCCGGGTACGACCTGGCCAAACTGATGATCAAGTTTGTCAATAATCTGGGGGCCGTCATCAACAACGATCCGTTGACCCGTGACCGGCTCAGTGTATACTTCCTGCCCAACTACCGCGTGTCGCTTGCCGAGCGGGTCTTTCCGGCCGCCGATGTATCGCAGCAGATCTCAACCGCCGGTACCGAGGCGTCGGGCACCGGCAATATGAAGTTCATGTGCAACGGCGCGCTGACGCTGGGCACCCTTGACGGCGCCAATATCGAGATCGCCGAGCAGGCCGGTGAGCAGAATATCTTCATCTTCGGGCTGACCGCCGAAGAGGTGGCCGAACAGCGACCATCCTACAATCCGTGGCAGTGGTACCAGAGCAACCCGGAGATCCGGGCCGCAATCGACCTGATCTCCAGCGGTTACTTCAACGTCAACGAGCCGGGAATCTTTGATCCGCTGCTGCAATCGCTGTTTCCCAACGGCGACTACTACATGAACCTGGCCGATCTGGGACCCTACATCGAGGCGCAGGACGCTATCTCGCGTGCCTACCGCGATCAGCAATCCTGGAACCGCAAGGCCGTTCTGAATATCGCCGCGTCGGGCAAGTTCTCTTCCGACCGCACCATACAGCAGTACGCCGCGCAGATCTGGAACGTCAGGCCGTGCCCGATTGAGACCGACGTCGATCCGTCGGCTACCCTGGAGGAGGCGCGCAGCAGGCCGGACCGGTAGCCTGCGGCCACCGCCACCGCAGGCCGCGCCGCCGGGGCTACATGACGCAGTTTCGGCAGGCCTGCTTGGCGCGGTAGAGCGCCTGATCGGCCGCGGCCATCAGCGTATCACTGGTGCAGTCGCGGTGCGGAACCGTTGTAGCTACTCCAAAACTGACCGTGAGCACCGGGGAGGCGCTGCTGTAGCCGTGGGTGATCCGCAGTTGCTCGATCGCGGCGCGCATTGCCTCGGCGATCCTGGCCGCGCCGTCGCCGGTGGTAGACGGCAGGATGACGGCGAACTCTTCGCCGCCGTAGCGCGCCACAAAGTCGGAAGAGCGGTGCAGACCCTGGTGCAGTGTTTGAGCCACCTGCCGTAGCGCCTGGTCCCCGAGCAGATGCCCGTAATTGTCGTTGTAGGCCTTGAAGTCGTCGATGTCGGCCATGATCACCGACAGCGGCTGACTGTGGCGTTGTGTCCGGGTCCACTCCTTGGCCAGCGTGATGTCGAAGTGGCGCCGGTTGCTGATGCCGGTCAGACCGTCGCGAAACGTCAGGCCCTCGAGGCGATTGCGTTCGGCGAGCAATTCCTCGATGCGCCGCACGTTGGCGGCAAACCGGGTTGCCAGAACCAGGCTCTGAAAGAAGAGGAAGACCAGCAGCCCCGCGTCGGCGATGTAGCCGGTGCGTATGGCGCCGAGGTTATACAGCACGTCGTTGACCACCGTCAGCCACAGGATCACCATTCCGGCTGTGTAGATTGACGCTCCGCCGCGGCCGGCCCGCAATGCCGACAGTGCAACGTAGATCAGGTACGCGCTGCCGGTGACCACCACCAGGTGAAAACCGTACAGCGTGGCGGTGAAGATACGCGCCGGCGCAACCAGAGTCAGTGCCGCAGACACGGTCCCCAGGACCATCATGATCCGCAGCACCCGCGGGTGCACCTCCCGCGGAAAGAGCGCCGTGGTGTAGAGGAAGAACAACGTGAACCCGGCGTACATCGAGAAATACTCGAGGGTCATCAGCACTTCCCACATCGCAACACTGGTTGCGTGTATCAGTGCCGGCTGACCGGTCAGGGTAGCCCGCAGCGCCATCAGAATGGAGACCAGCCCGAACCAGAGCGTCGATTGTTCGCGGGTACGCACCGTCACCAGTCCGAGGTGGTAGATGCCCATCACCAGCAGGGCGCCGAAGACAAACCAGGTCAGGTTGCGCCGCGTCTGCATACCGGCCAGCAGACCCGGCTTCCGCGACAGCAGCAGTTCATCGCGCAACCCGCCGCGCGCGTGGTGGAAGTTGGCCACCTGGATCAGAAGCGTCACCCGTTGGCCCTGCGGAATGAAACGGCGCGTGGCGGTCACCCACTGCGGCACGGTGGTCTGCGCCGAGTCTGCCACAACTCCTCCGCTCAGGATCAGCGCCTCATTGACGTAGGCCCGAAAAGCGGTCGAGATCTCGCTCAGACGCAGATAGTGGGTTTCATGCGGCTGATCGATCAGCAGATCGAGCCGATACGTACCGTACCCGTGAGCGCCGAACCGGCGGTCCTGGATTGTCTGGCGGTTCCACAGTTTCGGGACCCGGATGGTAGCCGGCGCGGGCGCGGTGTCTAAATGCTGCGGGCTCAGCAAGACGTGCGGGTAGAAGAGCCACTCGCCGTCAAGCGGTATCGCCCGGCTGAGATCGACGCCGCGCAGATCGAGTGTTCCGCCGGTCGCGCGCGGGCCGGCGTAGGTGCCCGGTGCAACCAGACGAGCGGCGTCCCGCTGCCCGCAGGCGGCCAGCCAGAGCAGAGAGGCGCAACACAGAGCCGCAGTGTAACGCAAGGTAGTCTTCACTGCACCCATTTATAATCGAATGCATCAGAAACCGCCAGAGGTATGCTGACGTCGGCGCCACTGCCCAGGCGGCACGGCCGCTGAATTCCGCCCGGCGTGTGGCGTCCCGGCCGCTGCACGGCGTATAATGGATGCCGGAGGACAGGTTATGCGCTCAACGCGAATTGCATGTACCGTGGCGCTGTGCGTCTGCATTGCGCTCGTACCGGCGCCGGCGCAGCAGAAGCCGGAGTCGGACAACAGCGGCGCGCGGGAGAAACAGGACGGCTTCAGTCTGGGCATCATCCTGGGCCATCCCACCGGCCTCAGCGCCAAGCTGTGGCTCGGCCCGAGCAGCGCCGTCGATGCGGCCGTGGCGTGGAGCTTTCCGGCCCAGCGGCTGCACCTGCACGCCGACTATCTGCAGCACTTCTTCGATGTTTTTGACGTTGCGCCGGACCGTCTGCCGCTGTACGTCGGCATCGGCGGCGATCTGCGTATCCGTTCCGAGGGCCCCGGCGCCTCAGGCGGCGTACGCTCGGGAGTGCGCGTGCCGTTCGGCATCAGCTTTCTGTCTGCCGAACTCCCGCTTGACATCTTTGCCGAGGTGGTTCCCGGCATGCGCCTTTACCCGGCCACAACCTTTGACATCTGGTGGGGAATCGGCGCTCGCTACCGTTTCTGAGCCGCGGCAACAACGCCGTCCGCCGGGGACGTCAGCCGCGACCGGCTCTCGCGGAGCGGCCTGGACCACCGCCGTAGCCGCGCCCGCGCGCGCGGCCGGGGCGGGGCGGGTTGGGGGAGCGGCGGCCGTTGGAGGCCGGCCGCGGCATTGCCGCCGGCACCTCGAAGTGGAACTCGTGGTTGCGGTCTACGCGCACCGGCGTTTTTATCAGATTCTCAATTGCCCGCAGCGAGCCCAGTTCGTCGCGTGAACAGAACGAGACCGCCGAGCCGACCGCGCCGGCGCGACCGGTACGACCGATGCGGTGCACGTAGGTTTCGGCGTCGGCCTCGCCGGGCAGCTCGAAGTTTATCACGTGCGAGATCGAGTCAACGTCAATGCCGCGCGCCGCAACGTCGGTGGCTACCAGCACCTGGATCTTGCCCTTCTTGAAGGCTTCCAGCGCGCGGATGCGCGCATTCTGAGTCTTGTCGCCGTGGATAGCGTCGCTGTCGATGTTCTGTTTGTTGAGTGCCCTGGCGAGCCGCGATGCGCGGTGTTTGGTGCGGGTGAACACAATTGCGCGGTACATCTGCTGTTGTTCGATCAGGTTCATCAGTAGCGCCAGCTTGTCGGGCTGATCGACAAACATCACCGACTGGTCGATTGCTTCGACGCGCATGCTGCCCCGTTCGCACTCGATGCGCACCGGATTGCTGAGGATTCCGGCCGCCAGGTCGGCGATCTCGCGCGGCATGGTGGCTGAGAACAGCGCCGTTTGGCGCTTTTGTGCCGTCATCGCAACCAGGCGGCGTACATCGGGAATGAAGCCCATGTCGAGCATGCGGTCGGCCTCGTCGAGTACCAGGTAGCGCACGTCTTCCAGCGTCACCTTCTTCTCGGACACAAAATCAAGCAGTCGCCCGGGTGTGGCCACCAGCACCTCAGGCCGGCGTGCGAGTTCGGTTGCCTGGGTATTCTTGGAAGCCCCGCCGTAAACCACGGTGTGCCGGACCCGCAGGCGCGCGCCGTAGGCGCTCACGCTCTGTGAGATCTGCATTGCCAGCTCGCGGGTGGGCGCCAGGATCAGCGCGGTCGGCCGCGCCGCCTCGGCGGCGCGGCGCGGCAGGCCGGCGAGGCGCTCGGGGTGTGCGGTCCGGGTGCCGGCGTTGTCGCGGCGGTTGCGGCGGCTCCTGGCGCCGCGCGCGGGCGCTGCCGGTGGTTCGTCAAAAGTGCGTTCGAGCTGCCGTGCCACCGAAAGGCTCTGCAGCATCGGCAGCACAAAGGCCGCCGTCTTGCCGCCGCCGGTCTGGGCGGTGCCCAGCAGATCATCTCCGGCAAGCAGTACCGGGATGGCCCGTACCTGGATTTCGGTGGGCTCGGAATAACCTTCGGTCTCCAGAGCTTCGAGTATAGGGGTGATCAGTTCCAGCTCGGAGAAGCCGGTTCCGCCGGTGTAAGCAGCAGTCGTTTGAGTATGAGACATGCGAGTCCTTTGGGGTGCAGTTCGGCTCGCGCGGAAGTGCACAGGGTATGAATTGCAAATGGATATCAACCAGAAGCGCTGAGCACGCGGATGTGTTCGGCGGGATTCCGTGATCTCACGGTTCGCTATGTGCAATATCGCACATGTGGTGGTATCGGGTCAAGTGGCGCACCGTGCCCGCGTCTTCGGTAGCCGCGTGCGGGCGCGGCGGCTCTGTCTGCTTGCGGCGGAGCTGAAGGGCGGTCAGCTCTCGAGCCGGTCGCGGCCGCCGCGGATGCGCAGCACCGGGGAGCTACCCTGCTTGTCCTGGCCCATGTAGAGTGTGCGGTGCGGAAAGGGGATCTCGATGTTGCGTTGGTCGAAGGCCTTCTTCAGCCGTCGGTTGAACTCGCGGCCGACGGACCACTGCATAATCGGTTTGGTCTTGGTTCGTGCCCGGATGATCACCGCCGAGTCGGCAAACCTGTCGAGGCCGAGTATCTCGATCGGTTCCAGGATGGTTTCGGCAAACGCGGGATCGGCGCGCAGCTCTTCGTCCACGGCCCGGATCACTGCAATCACTTCGTCGACATCTTCACGGTAGGCAACTCCGATATCAAAGACGTAGCGCGAGTATTCCTTGGTCATGTTGGTGACGGTGCTGATGCTGCCGTTGCGCACGAAGTGGACGTTGCCGGCCAGGTCGCGCAGGGTCACCATGCGCAGGTTGACTTTCTCCACCAGGCCGCCCCTGCCGGCGATTTCGACCACGTCTCCGACGCGGATCTGGTCGTCGAGCAGGATGAAGAAGCCGCTGATGATATCCTGCACCAGGCTCTGGGCACCGAAACCGACCGCCAGACCGAGGACGCCGGCGGCCGCCAGGATCGGTCCGATAGCGATGCCGAGCTGACCGAGCACGATCACCAGCCCGATGCCGAAAACCACCACGCTGACCAGCGAGTTGATGATCGAGCGCAGCGTTTCGGCGCGCTTGTACACCTCGGGGTCGTCCTTGCCGCCGACGCGTCCGATAGCTCTATTGACGGCGATGTGGATTACGCGCGAGGCAATCAGCATGACCACAATAACCAGCAGGATCTGCAGGCCGCTGGTGAGGGCCCAGGCCCCGATCTCTTCCAGGTATGCTTGGATGTTCATGATACATGACGGTAACACGGATTCCGGCCGGGGGGAAGGGCCGGCGGAACCGCGCCCCCGTTCACGGGTTCCGGCTAGAACCGTGCGGTGCATTCCGTTCTGTGGACTGGCGCACGATCAGGGTCGGTGACAGGATCATGGCGTTCTCGCGTCGGCGGTCGGCGTGCATGCTGTGCAGCAGCTGTTCGATGGCGTGCTGACCGAGCTCGTATACCGGTTGGCGGACGGTTGTGAGCGGTGGCCAGGTGTAGGCGGCGTAGTCCTGGTCATCGTATCCGGCAACCGCGACTTCACTCGGGACTTTGATCCCGCGCGAGGCGCAGTAGGTCAGTACCCCCAGCGCGGTGTGGTCGGTTGAGGCGAAGACGGCGTCGACCTGATCACGCAGGATGTGCTGCTCGGCGGAACGATACCCGCTCTCAGGTGTGTAGTCGCCCTGCGCGTACAGCAGTTGTTCGTCGGCGTACCCTTTCTCCAGCAGGCCGAGTCGGAAGCCGTAGTAGCGGTCATTGGAGTCGGCATTGCGCTTTGGACCCGAAATATACAACAGACGCCGGTATCCCTGACCGGCCAGGTGATGCGCCAGCGCACGCGCGCCGCCGATGATGTCAATGTGAATCGATGTTTCCGGAACTCTGTCCGGAGGGCGGCCGATGAGGACAAACGGGATTCGCGATTTGCGCAGGCGGCGGATGTAGCGCTGTTCGAGACTCTGATTGTGTCCTACCCGCAGCAGAACGCCGCCTACGCGGTGCTGATCGAGCAGCGAAAACAGACTCTCGCGCTCGTTCTTGTTCTTGATGACCAGGTGCAGCCCGTGCCGGTGTGCGGTCTCCTCGGCTCCCGCAATCAGGGAAGCGTAGTAGAATCTTGACAGTGCCTGCCGCGAGAGACTGGGTACAACCAGGCAGACAGTGTCTGAACTGCCGCCCGACAGAATTCTGGCGGTGATGTTCGGCCGGTAGTCCAGGGCGCGGGCAGATTCCCTGACGCGCGCAACTGTCTGGCTGCGGACCGAGGTATCGTGGTTGAGGGCTCGCGAAGCCGTTGCCGGCGAGACACCGGCGTGTTGTGCGACATCCTGCAAGGTAACGTTCGCTGCCATCTGGAGCCCTCACTTATGCTCTAATCTGAACTAAGAATGAAAGCGTTTTCATTCAATATAGTTCATAATTACTTATAAAGTATGTTGTTAAAAATGTCAATGATTAATTTCTGTGAAATTACTTTGCTTGACAGAACGCAAATTGTCCACGGATAATTGAAGGCGATGGGGGCTATTCCTAACGTTCCGTTAACACGGTGCCGGTATGATGGCGCCGTGAAACAATCACGAGGAGGGACTTGTATGAAAAAGAAACTGCTGCTCGCGTGTCTGATCCTGGTACTGGCCGTCTCAACGGGCTGGACGAGAGGAGGGGCCGAGGAACCGACCGGCACCGTCTACCTGCGCTTCTACTATCCGGTCGGCGTAGCCGGCGATCACGCGCGCATCATGGAGGAAATGGTACGCGACTTCAATGCATCGCAGGACGATGTGTTTGTCGAAGCCATCTTCTCGGGCGGTTACCGCGAGACCATGGAGCGGGCCCAGACGGCGTTCCTGTCCGGTAATGCACCCGAGGTAGCCGTTCTGGATGCCCCGGCAACTTTCGACCTGATTGAAATGGGTGCAATTGCCCCCGTGGACGACTACATTGAGGCCGAGGGTGGAGATGCCTACATCTCGCGCTTCCTGTCGGGCTTCATGGAGATCGCGCGCCTTGACGGCCAGACATGGTCGATTCCGTTCCAGCGCAGTACGCCGTTGTTCTACTACAACAAAGACCATTTCCGCGCTGCCGGTCTCGATCCGGACTCTCCGCCGCGGACCTGGGACGACGTCTATAGCTACTCGCAAACGCTGGCAGAGCACTTCGGCCCCGATCACTGGCCGGTTCAGGTTCCGATAAACTTCTGGCTGCTCAAGCCCATCGTGCTTCAGGCGGGCGGACAACTCGAAAGCGACGACGGCAGGTCGGTGGCCATCGATAC
The DNA here is from genome assembly GCA_007693945.1 of Spirochaetaceae bacterium. GTDB lineage: Bacteria > Spirochaetota > Spirochaetia > DSM-27196 > PWMO01 > PWMO01. Next base: position 9,815 of record RECP01000100.1, on the reverse strand, counting down.
TCCCGAAATGCGCGAAGCATTTGATTACCTGAACGGCCTGGTGCGACGCGGCTACATGGCGCCGATCCGGCAGTGGGCGCCGTCGGTCAGCGATTTCATTGCCGGCAACGTTACGATGCTGTACAACTCAACCGGTTCGCTGACGCATATCGAAAACTCGTCTGATTTTGAGGTTGGAACCGCCTTCCTGCCGGTACACAGGCGCCAGGTTGTGATTGAGGGCGGCGGTAACTTCTTCATCTTCAACACCGACCAGCGCAGGCAGCAGGCGGCCTGGAAGTTCATCACATGGATGACCAACGCGGAGAACGCAGCTCGCTGGAGCATCCGCTCAGGCTACGTGGCGGTGCGCGAAGACTCGTACGATCTGCCCCTGTACCGCGAACACGTCGAACGCACGCCGAACGCAATAACGGCGTTTCACCAGCTGCAGCAGGTTGAAATCGAGCGTAACTTCATGACCTATCAGCAGGCACAGCTGGCCGAGTTGCTCAACGAGATGAAAGAGGACATACTGGGCGGTGCAGATGTGGACACCACTCTTCGAGAGGCTCAGCGGGCCGCGGACGCTATTCTGGCCCGGTTCCAGCGCTGAGGTGGATTCACGGCAGTCTGGTCACGGAAGGCCCCGCATCGGGGCCTTCCGGGCCTGATCCTGTGCCATGCACAGTCATTTGGAGTAGTGTTTTGATGCACGCAAAGAGCCTGAGACCATACCTCTACATACTGCCCGCGTTTGTCTTCCTGTTCTTCTTCACCTACTACCCCGCAGGGTTTGCCTTCTATCGCAGTTTCTTCCACTGGAATACCTCGTTCATCCAGCCGGAGTTTGCCGGCCTGTACAACTACCGGCAGTTACTGCAGTCGCGGCGCTTCTGGCAGGTTGTTACCAACACGGTTGTCTACTCGTTCTCCTTCATCGCGGCGAGCGTCCTGCTGGCGCTCTTTCTTGCAACGCAGATCGACAGAGTCAAGCGTGGTGGTTCACTCTACAAAGCGGCGTTCTTCTATCCCACAATGATACCCATGGCTGCCGCGGCCATGATCTGGATGTTCATGTACCTGCCGGATTACGGGCTGATCAACTACTACCTGCGTCGTCTGGGCTTCAGCAGTGTCGGGTGGCTCAATGACCGCAGCATCGCGCTGTTCAGCGTCACGATGGTCGGGATCTGGAAGTACACCGGCTATTACATGATCCTGTTTCTGGCCGGCCTGCGCAACGTGCCGGATGAGTTGATCGATGCTGCCCATATCGAGGGGGCCAATGGTCGGCAGCGGCTTCTGAAGATCAGTCTGCCGCTGATATCCTCGCACCTGTTTTTTATACTGATCATTGCCATAATCAACGCCCTGGAGGCGGTCGATCAGATCTATATCATGACGCAGGGAGGCCCGTCCAACTCGACCAACCTGATTGTCTATTTTATCTATCAGAACGGGTTCCGGTTCTGGGACATGGGGCTCGCATCGGCACTCACCGCGTTGCTGGTGGTTTCACTGCTGCTGATTGTCTCGACGCTGTTCCTGACCCTGGGCAGGAAGGTCTACTATGAAGTTTGAACGTTACGTCTGGCTGAGCTACGTTCTTCTGACGCTGCTGGCCGTGCTGATGGTTGTTCCGTTGGTCTTCATGTTCACGACATCGGTCAAGACCCTGGGCGATATTCTGAGTCTTCAGTTTCGCTGGGTGCCACGCGAGTTCACGGTCGAGAACTTCACCCGTGTGCTGCAGATCATGCCGTTCGCGCGGTATCTGTACAACACCGCTTCAATTGTCGCCATGACCTTCCTGGTTCAGTCGATCACAATATCGCTCGCGGCCTACGCGTTTGCCCGCCTGCGGTTCAAGGGCCGTGATCTGCTGTTCTTCCTGTTTCTCGTGCAGCTGATGATCCCCGCCACCAGCATCATCATTCCCAACTACCAGACCATCCGCACCCTGGGTATTCTCAACCGCAGGTTGGCGGTCGGTATTGTCTATTTTGCCAGCGCCTACGGGACATTTCTGATGCGCCAGGCGTTTCGCGCGGTGCCGCGGGACCTTGAAGACACCGCCAAGATCGACGGCTGCAACGGGCCACGCGTCATTCGCCATGTGCTGTTACCGCTGACCAAGCCGTCTCTGATTGCGTTTGCGTTTGTCAGCGGCACGTTCCACTGGAACAACTTCTTCTGGCCGCTGCTTGTCACCGATACCGTGAGGGCACGCACTCTCACCGTCGGCCTCGCGATGCTGACGCAGGCCACCGAGAGTACCCCCGAAATAACCATTACGATGGCCGCCGCGGTCATGATTACCGCGCCTCTGTTTATGCTGTTCATTGTGTTCCAGAAGCCGTTTATCGAGAGCTTCGCGGGCGCCGGGGCGCTGAAGGGCTAAGGTGCATCAGCGTACAGGCTGGGGTATAGTTGTGACAAGGAGCGCAGAGTGATCAGGTGCGTTGTGTTCGATTTCGGCAATGTTCTGTACTGGTTCGACTACTCACGGTTCTACAATTTAGTTCAGAAGCATTCGGCGTTGTCGGCCGACCAGATCCGGGACGTGTTGTACGACGGGGAGGACGCTCTTTCGCGGCGTCTTGAGACCGGCACTATCGGTCGCGATGAGTTCATCTCGCTTCTGCGCTCGCGCGCTCAGATCGACCTGCCGCCCGAGCAGCTCGAGCGGCACTTTGTCGATATCTTCGAGCCCAACACTCCGGTGGTCGACCTCGCCGCGGAGCTGGCGGCGGTGGTTCCGATCGCGCTGCTCTCCAATACCAACGAGATACACTACGAGCAATACATGAAGCACACCGAGGCCATCAAGCTTATGTCGGCGGTAAGTCTGTCGCACCGTGTGGGAGCCATGAAGCCCGCCGAGGCCATATTCCGCGAGGTGCTCGATCAGCTGCAGCTTCCCGCCGAGCAGTGCGTCTTCATCGATGACGTTCCGGCGTACGTCGAGGCGGCGCGCGTCCTCGGGTTCAGCGGTGTTCATTACGACGGCGCCATCGACCTGCGCCGTGCGCTGGTCGATCTGGGGTTGCCGCTGCGTGCCTGACGCGTGGCGCGGTTCGGAGGAGGCTCCCATTTCCAGCTTGCATCTTCTGGGGACCGGATCGTCGGTCAGTGATGCCGATCGGACAACCACCATGCTGGCGGTCGAGAACGATGCCGGGATCATCGCCGTTGACTGCGGCGGCGACCTGGTGCAGCGGCTGCTGCTGGCAGGCTGCTCGCTGGAACGGCTCGAGGCGCTGGTCGTGACGCACGGGCATCCGGACCACGTAGTCGGGTTTCCGCTGGTGATGCAGCGTCTCTGGCTGCACGGCAGACGCCGCCCGCTCGCGGTGCTGGGACCTGAGGCCGCGCTGGATACCGCCCGCCGCCTGTGGGCGGTGTTCGGGATGGATGCTCACGAGGGCATGCCGCGCATCGAGTGGCAGCCCCTGCCGGCCGGGCCCGAGATCCAGCCGGCGTCGCTGTCAACCTGGAATATGTGGTCGGTGCGCGCCGTTCACCAACCGGATACCGTAGCGATCCGCTTCCGCGATCCGACCGGCGGCCGGGTAGTGGCGTACTCCTCGGATACCGAACCGCATCCGTCCATCGTCGCCATTGCCGAGGGTGCCGACATCCTGGTGCATGAGGCCACCGGTGCCGCCCCCGGCCATTCAAGCGCCGCGGATGCGGCGCGTACCGCCGTGCAGGCCGGCGCGCGGCGGCTGCTGCTGGTTCATCTGCCGCGCTGCGGGGAGATACCGCAGAGTGCGATGGCCGAGGCGCGGTCGCTGTTTGCGTACACCGAGTTAGGCAGCGAGTGCGCAACCTACGACCCGGCCGCCGACCCGGCCGCCGAGCCGATCAGCTTCAACGGACCGGTCCGGCTGACGTCGGGCGGCCGCTGACGCGCCAACCTGTCAGACTCAGTCCAGCAGACTCAGTAGCGGATCACGTCGCGGATAGCTGCAATCTGCTTGAGTGCCGCAATGTCGGATTCTGAGGCCCGCTCGGGGCGGTCGCGGTCGCAGTTGACCAGGCACAGGAAGCCGAGGTGCGAATCGGCATCGGCGTAGAACTGGTGCCAGGTGTCCGGCGGCACGTAGACCGTGTCGAAGGCCTTGATGCAGCGCACGTGATCGCCGAGCATCACCGATCCGGATCCGCGCAGCACCACTACCGCGTGCACGTGGTGATGGCGCTCAAGCGCCGAGTGGCCGCCCGGTTCTGATTCAAAGTAACGCAGCTCGGAGGGCAGGTGCTCATCGGCTTCGAAGAGGATCTGCTTCGACATGCCGCGCGACTGGCTCTCGGCGGCGTTGTACGTCTTGGCCTCCAGGCCGTCCCAGCGGTACGCGTCACCCTGCCGGGCAAAGCTGCGCACCGGATCGGCCGGTCGCGGTCCCCGGTTGATCTCCGTTTGTGTCTGGTTTGTCATCTACAGGGCCTCCAATTGCATTTGAGCGCTGAACTCCGACAGGCGGACTTCGGCCAGCTCGTGTTCGTTGATCTCAAAGCGTTCATCGAGTGCCTGCTCCACCGCGTGCCGCCGAACGGCTTGTGGGTCGCTTGAGTTTCTATGCGTACGGCATGGACAGCCGGGACCAAACCGAGCGAGAAGTTCAACCGTCCGGAATGACTTCTTCTTGAACTTCGGCGCAAGCTTCCAGATCAAGCGTTGCGCAGGTTGCAGCAGAAGCACCTCGTATTGCACGAGGTAAGAATGTCATATTTGGTATAGCGAGGCAAGCGAATTTCCGACTGTTTGGGGCGCCATTTCTTTCTGTCGGCGAGGGAGGAAAACTTCCTGGTCAGCCGACGGTATTCAGTTTCGGCAAGTTTGCACTTTCACCGGAGGCTCAAGCTGGCGGGGAACATCACCTTCCGCTATACCGATTCAAAATCAGGGGAAGGAAAACTGATGTCCCTCGATCCCACCGAGTTCATCCGACGATTTCTCCAGCACGTACTACCGTCGGGCTTCATGAAGATCCGTTACTACGGCTTCCTGCATCCCGCATCCGCCGTGCCGCAGTACGACGCAACCATCAGGCAGCCGGTCCGTTCTGCCCACGGTGTAGTGGTCCCGGACACTTCCTGCGGTTCTCACCGAGGCCGGTACCTGTACTCAAACCGGGATTCACATAGCTTGATTTCCCCGAGTGCAATCATCTGTGCCTGATTTCCAGCTGCACACCGGTTCTCTGTCTTCTCCCGTGTTTCTCCGGCTCACCGGTGGTCTGTCCCCGTCGCAGCCCTGTTCCCGGATAATCGTTCTCCGGACGGTGATTCCGGTGTACTCTGTGATCGGTTGATTTCCGGTTATTTTCCCCGCCGACTGGGCGAGCATTGCCCTATATAACAGACAACCTGTTTCATCCCGGGCTTCTTGAACAATGGATTGAATCGACCCTGCGGGTCGTCTCAATCCTGAAGGTTATCACTCCAGTCGAAACGCTTGACCGAGTTGAGTCATGGAGACGAACGTTTCAGTTCCGGCCGATCACCGTTCAATGCTTATCTTCATCTTTCGGTCGAATGCCTTCGCTACTCGTTCGAGCGTCGAGAGTCGGATGCTGTCGGCATGATTCTCCAGTCGAGAGATAGCGCTCTTAGTAGTATTCAAGCGTCTTGCCAGCTGCTCCTGAGACAGATGATGCTCCTCGCGAAGGTTACGGATCAATTCACCGATCCGAAGATTCTCGTATTCCTGCTCCACAACACTGGCAAAATCGGGCTCCCGTTCGGTGCGGGTTTCAATGTAACGGTCGAGATCACTCATTCTTCTGCCTCCTCAAATAATCCTCTCGATATTCCTCCGCACGGCGTATCTCGGCCCTCGGTGTCTTCTCGGTCTTCTTATTAAACCCATGCGTAAGCACGACTAACCTCTCTCCGGCGAAAAAGCACGGAAGCCGATACGCTTGCTTCGACGCCAGAACTCTCACTTCGAATAGCTCAGTTCCTCTCAGTTTCCGCAAGAACCGGTTCGAGAGCGTCGGCTGTTGCTCCACGAGTTTGAGCACCGCCACTACTTTGGCAGCACTCCTGGCGGGAAGCCCCTCGAGAAACGCTTCAACCGGGCACTCGCCGTTCCCCTTTCGATAGAACCGAACCGTCCGCAATGATACCGACTCTAAGTTAGCATAATTGTGAACACTCGGGGAAGTCTAATAAGTAGCAAATAACGCGCGGTTTGTACTCGATCGCGGACACACCCCGATCGAACCCATCTCCGACACACTGACCGCTGAGACCGGCGTGCAAAGGGTCTCTCGAATCGATTGCATCCCCTTTTAGGCTAAGCGCCATTAATCCCGTGAAGATTGGGTAAGGAAGGATCGGCAACCGGCCACGTCGGGCCCTCAGACCTGCCCATGTACGCGTTGCTTTCTGGTACTGATTCCGGCAGATTTCGTATTTCTTCTGCTCTTCGAAGAGCCGAACCTTAAGGCTCTGGAGTCATAACGACGTCCTGGGCTGCAACGGTTCCAGGCGAAGGACGCCGCCGGAAACAGTGAAGACTAAACCGTGCCGTCTCAGCCCAGCGCCTCCCATAGTGCGCCCGTTGTCAGTTCCGTGACGATGTTACGTTGCCATCCGGTGAGGACTGATCCTCGTCCCGTTCCACCAGCTGTCCGGTAACATATTTGTGGAGAATCATCGTCACCAGTGTCTGGTACTGGAGGCCGTCTTCTGCTGCCCGTATCTTGAGGTTCCTCAGATCTCTTTCAGTCATGCGTATGTTCATCCGCTGGTCTTTTCGCAACGTCGCTTCTGCGTAGCGCCGAGCCTCTGACTTGGCCTCCTCCAGATCATCAATAGAGTTCCAATCTCCGCGATCCAGGCTCTCGATGAGCTGGCGTTCCTCCTCATCCAGGTATCTCATCTCTTCGTTGTGTTTTCCTTCAGCCATGGATATCACCCTCCGAACGGAGATACACTCTTGTGTATCTCCGACTGGGAAAGATCGTTTTGAGGAATATCTCCCCTGTTTCCGCGTTCCGCACCGACGGGACTGCGTAGATGTAGTTCTGGTGCGCTACCAGGTATATCCATTGATTTGAGTACCGATCCTTGTTCGGATGTTCCAGCACATCGACAAGATCTCCCTCCTCGATTGCTATGACAATCTCCTCAAAGCCTATGTTTCGTGTTCGTTTCAGGAGCCGATTCTTCTGGTCATCCCAATTGAACGTCACACCAAAAGTGTACTACGTGTGTGCCGATTGTCAATACATTCTTGGCCCGCCGCCCCAGGGTTTCTGCACACTTCGGCCAGGCTCAGCCGAGACTCGAGGCAATGTAACGCTGCGCGTAACCGGCGAGCGGGCGCAGTCCCGCGAGTCCGTGTTGAGGCGCTTGTTCGATGCGTCGCTAATCCATCAGCAACATAAGCTTGGACTTCACTTCGGCGAAGATTTCCGACCCGATCTTTTCGATAAACTCTATTCTGTGCGCTTTCCAATCGAAACTCTCTACCTGGTCGCTCAATACAACGCCGTTGACCTTGGTGTCTTTCACTTCAACCTCAAACGGATAGCCTTTCACTTTCGAGGTTATCGGACAGAACAAAGCGAGTCCTACTCTTTCGTTATACTCTTGATGCGAGATCACCAGCGCTGGTCGCCGTCCTGTTTGTTCATGTCCTTGTTGGGGATTGAAATCAAGCCAGACAATATCGCCCTGCGCGGGTGCGTAGCCACGCTTCACCATTCCTCCGTCCCGACAGGTGCTCCCGTATCGATCGGTTCGTGCAGATTCTCGGCGGTGACTCGCGACAGCAGGTCTGCCAATTCCTGTCTTTTGGGAACAATAATGATTACGCCATTCTCTTCACGGATCTCGACGGTACTTCCATTCTTCAGGTTAAGCTCCTTCGCGTAAAGCGACGGAATCCGTATTCCAAGGCTGTTTCCCCATTTCTGAACCACCGTTTCCATCGGCACCCTCTAATACAAGGATATACTATGTATATTCTTTTTGTAAAGCTGTTGCGATCAATGAATCCACCCTCTCCGTGAAGCAGGAAGCTCGTTTCGCCCGCATATATTTATGTGAGCACGGCAATCTCTTTCGCGACCATGGCGACAAACCGGTACGTTCCCCGTGGCCGCAACGAGCTCCATACCATCTTCGAGCGCCACTTCGCCGACTTCTGCGAGTAATACGATGAGAAGTACGCCGCCACCTACGGCATGTACCGCCTTGAGCGTATCCAGCAAATCGGCGAGCGGTTTTCGACCTGTAGCGACTATCTCCAGGGCGTCGCACGGATCCGCTGTACCAACCCGGAGTGCGGGCACGACTGCTTCCGACCCTTTTCATGCAAGGGCTTCTATCTGTGCCCATCGTGTAGCCGGAAACGCACGCTCCTCTTCGCCGAGCATCTGACCAGCGAGGTTCTCCTTCGTTTGCCACATCGCCAGTTCGTCTTCACTCTACCCAAGGCGCTGCGGCCGTTCTTCCGCGACGATCGACGCCTGTTCGCCGAAGTGTCTCGTTTGATCTACGACATCCTCCGCGAGTTCTACCACGAGGCCGCGGGCAGACCGCTTCTTACGGGTATAATTGTCGCCCACCAGACGTAAGCAATTGACTGCAGCCGGTGGCAACAGCTCATCCGCCGACACGGTGAGAATCATCCATCAGTTTCATCCTCATTTCGGCATGAAGTTTGAGCTTCTTGCCGTTCAGCACTGTTGGGGGGAAGGCAGGGTGAGCTATCGCGACGAGGCTGGGTCGGTGCGCACGGTGCCGCTGTCGTGGACCGGCAGAAAGGCGCCCGACATGTTCTGCGAACAGTCGGCGGGCCGTTCGGTGTTGCACATCGACGACATCTCGGGAATCCGGCAGCTGTTGGGCTCGCTGTGGGCACAAAGCGCAGGGGGCCGGGAGGGGCATTCATGAGCCGGCGGAAGCGTAAAGGGAATTATGCCGTATATGTTAACCATATTTCGTCGCACTTGTTCAGTCAGGACAACAAGGGTGCTCATAATTGTATTTATATTAGTTATATAGCCCTACGATGCCAAGCATGGTTGAGAATGGTCTGTGTATATGGTATAATAGTATTAACACTTGTGAGGAGGCTGCCCATGAGGACACCCCGGGAAGGGCGCGCAAAACAGGAGGCGATGAGCCGGCAGAACGTGCTCTACCACAACGCCGAGTCGGTCACCGATGAGCTGTTTCAGACCGAGGATTTCTTCGACCCCCACGATCTGATCCAGGTCAAGTACGAGATGCTGCGTCGGGTACGTACGGATAACTGGTCGGTCACTCGGGCCGCCGACACATTCGGTTTCTCTCGCATCTCCTACTACGCCATTCAACGCGCATTCGATGCCGAAGGGTTACCAGGGCTGCTGCCGAGAAAGCGCGGGCCGAAACAACCGACCAAACTCTCCGACACGGTCATCGCATTCATCGACGAGCAACGAGAACAGACCCCGCCGCCGAGTGCGGCGCACGTGCAGGCGCTGTTGGCCGAACATCTCGGTGTTACGGTTCACAAACGCACCGTCGAGCGTGTCTTGCAAAGTAAAAAAAAACGGCCCGGCTCCGGAGACGATTCATCGAGCGCGCGGACTTGAGCATGCCTATGAGGAGCTGCGCATGAAGGCACGGGAATCACCGCGCTCACTACACAGTCGCTCACAATTGCTGTTCATGAGCTCGGGAATGAAGAGCTGGCTCGAGACAGTTGAGGATGTCACTACCACGCCGCCGGCCCGTATGCCGGCGGTGAGCGGAACGCTCTCGATTCCCTGTGATCTCGAGCAGAATGCGCTACGCCTGTTGACCGACATGGCGCTGCACACCTGGAA
>RECP01000139.1 GCA_007693945.1 Spirochaetaceae bacterium | reverse complement strand
AGGATGCCCGTGCTTCGCTCACTATCCCCTCGTCGGCCGACCCGCGGTAGGCAGCCGTCGCGATGACCACAGATCGATCTCGAGCGGCCCGACGCCACCACGCTCTACTTCGCGCTGATCGCCGCCACAGAAGAATGGATGGAGACCCGGGCTTGACGATGGTTCGTTTTTGACCTATTATTGACCTGTGATAGATCTAAGCGTGTCCCAATTCAAGACGACCATGGCCAGGCGGTTGCGCGATGTGCAGTCCGGTGAACGGATCGTGTTGACCGATCATAAGCGTCCGATCGCCGTGATCGTTCCCGTCTCCGGCGACAACCCGGTGGAGCGGCCTCCCCGACATGCGTTTGACCCACCCGAACCGGCCGCAGTTTCGAGCTTCCGTGGGCCGGTAACCGAACTGCTCACCGAGGAGCGCGGCGAATCGTGAGGCACTATCTGGATTCCAGCGTGGTGCTCGCGGCGCTGCTGGAAGGCAGCACGGTCTTACAACCTTTGCAGAACGAGACGGAAGTCGCATCGAGCAGACTCTTGTGGATTGAAGTGCCTCGAGTCATAGAACGCGCCGTGCGGACCAATCGGCTCGGCGCTGAGGATTCGGTGGCTGTACGTCGGCGGTTCGAGCGTCTCGCCGATGGCCTCGCGCAGCTGAAACTCGATGATCCGGTGTTTCTGCGTGCGGCCGGGCCGTACCCGATGGTGATCAGAACCCTCGACGCACTTCATCTCGCCTCGGCCGAGCTGTGGCTGCAGGGGGCGCCGGCCACGGACCTCGCCGTCTGGACCTTCGACTATCAGATGAACCTGTGCGCCGCAAGTCTCGGGTTTCAAACCCCCTTACTGGAGACCCAATGATCGCCAATAGTGCTACAGACTACGCCCTGCTCGCGCTGCGCGCGGCAGTGGCCGCCGGAGCCGATATCCTCGACGTCTACCGCGGCAGAATCGCAGTGGAACTCAAAGACGACCGTTCGCCGCTGACCGAGGCCGACATGCGTGCCCACCGGCGCATCGTCGCGCTGCTCGAGGCGGCCGGCGACCGGAACCCGATCCTGAGCGAGGAGGCCTCCGATATCCCGTTCGACCGGCGCGAACGCTGGCGGCGCTACTGGCTGGTCGATCCGCTGGACGGCACCAAGGAGTTCATCAAGCGCAACGGCGAGTTCACCGTCAACATCGCCCTCGTCGAACAGAGCGCTGACGGCGGGGGGCTGCCCGTGGCGGGCGTGGTCTACGCACCGGACCTGCAGCGCGCCTACGTCGGCGTGGTGGGCCTGGGGGCCTGGCGTATCGACGATCTGCCGGCGGACGTGGCATCCGGGACGCCGGGGGCTGCGCGGACGGCGTCGTGGGACGATTTCGTGGCCGCCGCGACGCGCCTGCCCGTTACCGCCAACGGTGGTGCCCGCCGGCCGTTCACGGTGGTCGCCAGCCGTTCGCACATGAGTCCGGAGACGCAAGCCTATATCGACGAGCTGCGCGCGGATCATCCCGACCTGCAGCTGATATCGGCCGGCAGCGCGCTCAAGCTCTGTCTGGTGGCCGAGGGCGCAGCCGACGTCTACCCCCGTTTCGCCCCCACCATGGAGTGGGACACCGGCGCCGGACACGCGGTCTGCCTGGCCGCCGGTCTGACGGTCAATTCGTGGCCCGCGGCTGAACCGCTGGAATACAACAAACCGCAGCTGGTCAATCCGTGGTTTCTGGTTTCGCGCGGTGGGCAGCGCTCTTGAGAATCACGCACGTATGCTATACATTTACCACTCGATGAAACGGAATCACTCTCTGTTCGGCAAACCGGAAGCCTTTCTCGCCGATACCGGAACTTGACTTCCGCCATTTCTCGCCGTGACTCAACCGTAAGGAAGCCCCAATAATGCCATCGTATCGAATGAACATCTTCGAGCTGCTGGAATCCGAGGCGATCTACGTCATCCGCGAGGTGGCCGCCCAGTTCGAGCGCCCGGTAATGCTCTTCTCCGGCGGCAAGGACTCTATCCTCATGTCCTACCTCGCCAAGAAAGCGTTCTATCCGGGCAGGATCCCCTTTCCGCTGATGCATATCGATACCGGGCACAATTTCGTCGAGACCCTCGAGTACCGTGACTGGTGGATGCAGGAAATCGGCGCGCAGCTGATTGTGCGCTTCGTGCAGGATTCCATCGATGCCGGCCGGGTTGCCGAGGAAGAGGGGCCCAATCCCAGCCGCAACGCGCTGCAGACGGTCACGCTGCTGGACGCCATCAGGGAGTTCAAGTTTGACGCCGCGATGGGCGGCGCGCGCCGCGACGAGGAGAAGGCGCGCGCCAAGGAACGCTTCTTCTCGCTGCGCGACCGCTTCGGCCAGTGGGACCCCAAGAACCAGCGCCCCGAGCTCTGGTACCTGTTCAACGGCCACAAGCGTCCCGGTGAGCATTTCCGCGTCTTCCCCATCAGCAACTGGACCGAGCTCGATGTCTGGCAGTACATCGAGCGCGAGAAGATCCCGATGCCGTCGCTCTACTTCTCGCACGAGCGCGAGATCGTCCGGCGCGACGGCATGATCCTCGCCCGCACGCCGTTCATCTCGCTGATGGACGGCGAGCGCTGGGAGGCGACGCGCGTGCGGTTTCGCACCATCGGCGACGCCACCTGCACCGGCGCCACCGAATCGGTGGCCTCCGTCCTGACGGACATCGTCAACGAAATTGCCGCCACCCGCGTCACCGAACGCGGCGGCCGCGCCGACGACCGGCGCAGCGAGGCCGCCATGGAAGACCGTAAGAAACAGGGATACTTCTGATGAGCGACAGGACAGGCTCCCGCCCCGCGACAACCCTGGTTGAAAGAGAACGCGATCTGCTGCGCTTCACCACCGCCGGCAGCGTTGACGACGGCAAGAGCACGCTGATCGGGCGCATGCTGTACGACAGCAAGCAGATCTTCCAGGACCAGATGGACGCTCTCGAGCGTGCCAGCAAGCTGCGCGGCGAGGAGTACGTCAACCTGGCGCTGCTGACCGACGGCCTGCGCGCCGAGCGTGAGCAGGGCATCACCATCGACGTAGCCTACCGCTATTTCTCGACCGCCCGGCGCAAGTTCATCATCGCCGACACGCCGGGACACGAGCAATATACGCGCAACATGGTCACCGGCGCCTCCAGCGCCGACCTGGCAATTGTGCTGATCGATGCCCGCAACGGCGTTCTGACTCAAAGCAAGCGCCACGGCATCATCGCGTCGCTGCTCGGCATCCCGCACATCGTGGTGGCGGTCAACAAGATGGACCTCGTCGATTACTCCGAAGCGCGTTACCGCCAGATCGTGGACGAGTACACCGATTTCGCCCAGAAGCTCAGGGTGCACGACATGAGCTTCATTCCCATTTCGGCACTGCTGGGCGACAACGTGGTTGAGGCCGGCAGCAACACGCCGTGGTACGACGGCCACTCACTGCTGCACCTTCTCGAGAACGTCACCATCTCGGCCGACCGCAACCTGGTCGATTTCCGTTTCCCGGTGCAGTACGTCATCCGGCCGCACCAGGACTTCCGCGGCTTCGCCGGCCGCGTCGCCTCGGGCACCGTCAAGACCGGCGAAGCGATCACCGTGCT
>RECP01000089.1 GCA_007693945.1 Spirochaetaceae bacterium | reverse complement strand
GAAAGCGCGCGTTCACCCCGTTACTGACCGCCACGGTGGCAAAGTCATTGGCATGCGTATCAAGCAGTGTCGAGTTGCCCGCCCCGGGGGCAAAGCTCGCGGTTCCCGCGCTTACATCGAGCACTCCGCTCTGCGTGATGTTCCCCCCGGCACTCACCGACAGATCCCGCCCAATCGTCGCCGCCGGCAGCGCTATCGCCGAGTTGTCAAACGTCACAATCACATCGCGCTCAATCGCCGCCAGCAACGGTAGCGTCGCCGCTGCGTTCACGTTGCGCAGCCGCAGATCGCGTATCGTGCCGCCCCCGCTGGTGCCGATCGTCACCCCTGCGGCAAAGTCGTTGGCATGCGTGTCAAGCACGATGTCCTGACTCGCACTATCGCGTATCGTAAACGTCGAGGCTCCGTCGACCGCCAGAATCCCCGTCTGGCTGATCGTCTCCCGCGCTCGCACCGCATAGTCACCGCTCACCGTCGACGCGCCAAGGACTATCGCGTTCACATCTTCGAGCACCACATCCCTGGCGCTGAGCACCGACACCGCCCCGCCGAAATCGTTCGCCCCGTTGTCAAGCGTCACATCGAATGCCCCGGCGCTGATCGTCGTTGTGCCCGGAATGCTCAACGCACCGCTCTGGGTGAGCTCGCCGCTGTCTGTCTCCAGGTCGGAGGCTGCCGCCAGCGTGACCGCCGGCAGCTCCAGCGGCCGGCCGGTTGTGACGGTCATGCCGGTCGGGGGCGTGGTGCCGCCAACGGCGCCAAGCGCGATGTCGCCGCCGGTGCCGGCCGCGAGTGCAATTGTTGCACTACCGTTCAGTGTGCCGAGGGTCAGATCTGCACCGGCCGGTGCGGTATGGTCCGTGCGCAGGGTCGAGTTGCCGCCGAGCGCCACGTTCCCCAGGGTCATCGGCGCGCCGGCAGTGCGCAGCGTACCGCGCACAGTGCGACTCGCCGGCTCTACGGCGGTTACGCCTCCGATGAAGGTGGTCAGATGTCCGTCGTCGTTTCCCAGAACCAGCGACCCGGTATTCAGAAAGGTGGTGTCTCCGGCTATTGAGTTGACCGCCCCGTTGAACGTCACGTTGTAGGGTCCGCCGCTGACGGTCATCTGGCTACTGACCGTCAGTCCGTCGAGAAAGGTAATCCCGCTCGCACTCTTGGTCAGCGTTACGGCGTGAAACTCCTGTGCGTTGCTGGTGATGTTCTGGGCCAGGCCGCCTTCAAACGTCACCGTGCGGCCCGCGACGACCAGCACTCCTGCCGGCTCAACGGTCAGGTTGCCGCGGACTCGAATGTTGCTGCCCAACGACAGCTGGCCGGTGACCGTGATATTGAGCAGCTGATCATCGAAAGACGTAGTCAACGTCGTCACGCCGTCCAGAATCAGCAGCGCACTGTGGATGATCGAACCGGCCGACAGGTCAACATCTCCGCTGACGGTAGTAGTGTTGAGGTTGTCCCGATAGGTGGCCGCACCCTGCACCATAAACGCGTTTGTTACCCTCAGGTTGTCCACCGCCCGCGCAGTGATTCCGCCGGTGACCGTCAGGTTGCCGAACGGGTTAGCGGCCGACGTAATGAAGCTGCCGCCGTCAATGATTACCGTGCTGTCCGGGTCGGCCGCCAGAACCCCTGCCCCCTCGTTGGTCCAGTTGCCGCTGACCGTGATCTCGGCGCCGCTCAGCAACGTCAGTTCGGCTCCATCTTCAATGTGCATTCTGCCCGCCAGCGCGCCGGCGGACCCGATTTCGGGCTGCCGTGTGGCGTTGGCGGGGATTATGACCGTATCACCGCTTCCCGGGGCGCCCGTAGGCAGCCAGTTGCCCCCGGTAAACCAGTCTTCACTCAGCTGTCCGGTCCACACTCTGGTATCCGGCGGAACCTCAACGTCGCCCAGTGTGATGTATGTCGAATAGGTAGCCGGGTTCTGGGTACGGTAGTTGGCCAACAGCCACGCGTCGGAGCGCAATGCCTGGCTGAATCGCAGCTCATCGATTCTGCCGTCGAAGGGCCTGCGGTTGTTGCTGTCATCAACGGCACCAACGAAGTTGGCAATCCGCAGTTCCAACACGTCGTCTTCAAGCTGCTGGTCAGTTGCGTCCGCAAACGTCTCGAAGGTGTCATCGATAACGAGCGTGGCACCATCACCGCCATCTCTGATGTCCAGCCGCGCCGCGATGTAGTACCAGTCTCCCGCAGTAATCGGGCTCGCACTGCTATCGTAGCCACTACCGGTAGCAGGCGTGCGGTAATACGAAACGCGCAGGTTGCCCGCGCTGCGCAGCATGACGGAAGCCTGAGCGTCGGCCGCGGCGGTCGGCGCCGGATCCGCAACCCGGCCGAAATTCAGTACTCTGGGGTAGTCCTCCGTGAGCGCCTCGGGCCGTATCCAGGCCTCAAACGTATACGTGTCCCATCCCGACACGTCGAGTGCTGCCGGCACCGGACTCACGTTGATGTAGGCCTGATCGCCGGTGGCTGAAGCCCTGGTGACCGTCCGATTGAAGCGCTGGGCACCACCGATCTGGCCGGCGACATCCTCGATCCTGTTGGCCGTGTTCTGAGGATGGGAGAGCGTAAAACTGCCGACCGTACCGCTGGAGTCAAGATCGGGAACCTCCATGTGCATCACTAACTGATGAGTGTCCCATACCGCGGGGGCATCCTCGGTGGAAGTCACCGTGTCGGGGTTACCGTAGTACATGCGAATGGTCGCTCCGGCCGACGGCACTTCGGGGACCCGTACCCACGCGCGCAGAACGCCCGCGCCGGCGTCAAAGCGCTCCATCTCATACGGCAGCGAGACCCCGCCGGCGTCCACAAACCGCAGGTCGGTGTGGTCATCGGGATCAGCGATGAAGGTAAACACGGGATTGTCGGCATCGTCTATCAGAACCAGCAGCGGGTAATCGTCCAGTGTCTCATCGGTGAGCGCGGAGTCCGCCGCTACCGGCTGACGGAACCGCCAGTCCGGGTCGAACCACGGCTGACCGGCCGCCCACGGCGAAACCGCAAACAGCAGCAGGAACACAAGCGCGGTCCGAAACGGCGCTTTAGGGGACACGCCACGGTGGGACTCAAGCATTTCAACGGGACCAGACCAGTCCCGTGCCTTGCGAAGGCTCATGGTGTCGGCGGCTCCTGGCCTACGGTGTCTTAGGGCAGCTTCACGTTGCAGCAACGATGCTTTCACTGTATCCCATTCTGCCCTTTTATTCCAAAATCCACAATCAAAACCGCCACGGGCAGCGCGCAGCGACCTACTGCCGCCGAAAACCGCATTACGGGATCGTTCATCAATATGGATTCACAACCGCTTCTGCGTTATAGTAAAAGCGTATATAAAAACAGGTCCCGTCAGGGACGGAAAACCGCCCCACCGTCACAAACGGCGGAAGCGGAGCCCGTCCGGCGCCAGGGAGGTGCACAGTGAAGCCCCCACGGATTCAAATTCTCTTCCCGCTGCTGGCGGCAGCCGTGCTCGCCGCGATTGGGTCATGCTCCAGCCCCGTTGGAAGCAGCAACACGAGTACCACTACTGCGGTCTTCAGCGGCTCCGAAGATACCACGGTGCGCCGGATTGCGGCGGATGGAGCGCAGCAGTGGTCGTTTGACG